>QEVG01000064.1 GCA_003576905.1 Planctomycetota bacterium
CCATGGCGATCGCGGCCAGTTCTTCGTTTTTCACGGACAGCGTGCCGAATGCCTCGACGGCGTGGACCCGACACGGATGCCCCTTCTTGCCGAATTCCATCGAGGGCAAGAACTCCAGCCGGCAATCGATCAGCTTCATGCCGTTTTTCTCGAGGCGTTCCGCGAGCCACTGTTGCACTTCACTGCCGCGCACAATCGGGCGCTGGCCGTCCCTGGAACGGCGCACCGGATTGATGAGCAGGCTGAACCGGTACTGCCCGCCGGCGCGCGGCAGGAGAACCGGGATGCCGGCAACCGACTTCGACCGGATCTTCAACAACGCCTGGCCGGGCAGCTTCGATGGGCGAACCTTGAAGAGGAAATCGCGACGGCGCGGATCGCCGCCCACGATCTTCCACACGGTCTGGTGGGCCGCATAGGCACTGGCCGGCGCCGGGATTCGCATGACGGTTTCACTCAGCATGGCCAGATACTTCAGAAGGATGCCGACCGGGATCTCGTACTTGCGCAGGTTGCGCAGCACCGCGCCCAACGGCTTGCCGATGACGAGTTCCCGGTATTTCTCCTGGTCCTTGTCCTCCAGCACCACACTGGCGTTGGCCGACTCGAACAGTCTCGCCGCACGGGCAATGTCCGTTTGCTTGACGCCCTGCTCGGCGACAGCCTGGGCCATTTCCGACAGAATGATTGGGCGCACGGTGATCCGCTGGTAGCCGGAATCGTCGAGGAACGTCGCCGAATTGCGATCCGTGTTGAGCACCAGGTTCCCCTCCAGCACGCTTTTCTTGCCCCAGGCGAGGCCCATCCACCGGCCTTCCGGCGGATTGAACAGACAGCGCAGCTTGAGTGCGGCCGTGGTCAAGTTGGGGTCGAACCGGTACGGCGCCGGCCGGCCGGCGGGCACATCCGGGCGCATTCCGACGAACAGGCATTCGTTTTCGGTGATCAGCACTCCGGCGCCGGGGCCGAGGCGGCAATAGGTCCGGGCGTCCTCCTGGCTGGCATCCTTGGCTTTTTTGATCCTCTCTCCGTAGACCTTGCTCCAGCCCAGTGGAGACTCCGGTGCCAGATGCTGCCCAAGTCGCTGGTAAGCGAACTCGACAGCCCTCTGTTGTGGCGTCATGAAACCTCCGTTAGTAGTGTTAGAAAACTCATAATAGCAAAAAATTATAAGAACGCGCAATAGGAGCCGTAAGAAATCTCACAGGATTCCGCGCGGCTCTCCCCATATATCAGGGGAGGGCGGACATTTTTTCCATTAGGCGCGACCACGCTGCCTCGCCAACCGCGTCCTTGAAGCGTGCTGCCCGACGTACCTGGCCACCTCCGACACGGAGACACGGTAATAGTTGGCGGCCCGGTAATTGGCCGTCGCGGGCGACAGGCCCTTCCCGATCAGGTTTCTGGCGAACATCACGGCCTTGAACACCGTTTTGTCGTCGATCCAGTCCATCAACCCGCAATTTTTCTGCTTGGCTTTCATGCTCATTCCTTTCCTTTTTTGATTGAAAAATTTCCTTCATGACAAGTGAGGAGGGAATTTTTGCTCCTCCTCTTGGTAACGCGGCCGGCGGAAATGACTTTTCGGCGCTCCCGCAAGCCCGGATGGCCGGCGGAAATACCGGCCTCCCACCTGTTAACGCGCCCGATGGAAATGTCACACGCCGAATCCCGCGCCAGATAAGGCTTTCCGCGATTTTTGGGGGGGGTGTTGTGTGACACTTCGCAAAATCCCCCTCCTCTCTATCAAGTATGCTGAGGTGGACATTTTTTTAGCTTCACCTGACCACCCAGACCGCCAGTCCGGCGGCGGCGGCCGCGATCGCCCACAGCCCCAGCCGGATGCGCCGGGTGAGCTGCTCGATCTCGCGCAGCCCGTCCGCGCGGCCGCGCCGAAACGAGCGCAGGGCCCACCACAGCGCCAGGGTGGCCGGCAGGCTGCCGGTAGCGAGGAAGGCGTGCGCGAGCGACTTCAGGAAACACGGTCTCATCTCTTTCCTTTCAGGGGTTGGTCGTAAAACCAGCCTCTCATGGATTTTCAAAACCGTCGTGTCGGCGGAACGCGCCCGGCCGGCGAGGCTGATGTCATCCTGATTCGCGCACCAGACGCCGGACTTGTTATGATTCGCGCATGCCGACCAATGCCGACCGCGTATTTCTCGAGGTGCCCTTCTCGCAAAAGGACAAAGCCAAGGCGCTTGGCGCGCGCTGGGATGGGGATGAGCGCAAGTGGTACATCCCCGCCGGGCTGGATATCTCCTCTTTCGGGGCCTGGCTGCCGGCCGTAACCGCCGCTCCGCCCCCGCCGGTGCGCGCCGAACCGGTTGCGGCCGCGGCGCCGGTGCCTGCCGTCTCGAGCGGTATTTCCCTCTCCGTCTTGCTGGGCCGGATCGGGCAGGCCATCCAGCAAGCCTTCTCCGAAGCCGTCTGGGTGCGCGCCGAGATATCCGAACTCAAACAGCTGAACGGCAATCTCTTCCTCACCCTCATTGAGCACGATGAGGCAGGCAAGGAAGTCGCCAAGATCCAGGCCGCCATTTGGCAAGGCCGCGCCCGGTGCGTCGTGGAAAAATTCTGCAGCGGCACTGGCGCTGACTTCGCCGCCGGCATCCGCGTGCTGCTCCAAGCGCGCGTGCGCTACGCTCCCCGTCGCGGCGTGACGCTGGATATCGAGGACGTGGACCCGGCTTTCACCCTGGGCGAGCTGGAGGCGAAGCTGCGCAGGATCCGCCTGCAGCTGCAGCAGGAGGGGGTTTTCGACCGGAATCTCAAGTTGGCGCTGCCAACCGACTTTTTCCGGGTGGCGGTGGTCAGTCCCGAGGATGCCGCGGGGCTGGGCGACTTCCGGGCGGAGGCGGCCCAGCTCGAGCGCCACGGCATCTGCGCCTTCACCTACTTTGCCGCTGTCTTCCAGGGGGAGCGCGCCTCAGGATCGGTTGCCGAGGCAGTGCGGGCCGCCGCCGGCGGCGACTTCGAGGCCGTGGTGTTGATCCGCGGGGGCGGCGCCGTGGCGGACCTGCACTGGCTGAGCGACCTCGAGATTGCCCGGGCCGTTTGCCTGTGCCCGGCGCCGGTGCTCGTGGGGATTGGCCACGAGAAAGACAAGACGCTCCTTGATGAAGTCGCGCGCAGTCACGGCACGCCCTCCAAGGTGATCGGCTTCATTGAGGCGACGATCCGCGATCGCATGGCCGCAGGCGTTGCCGACATCGAGTCGATCGGGCAGCTTTCCCGCCGGGCGCTGGATGGCGCCGAAGCACGGTCCGGGCAAGCCATGACCTTGGTGCGCGAATCGGCGCGCCACGCCCTCCTTCAGGCCGAAGCCGCCTGCGGGCTACTGGTCGAGCGGCACGGGCCCGACGCCTGGCGGATGCTCTCCGACGCCAGCCGTCATTGCGAGACGGCGGCCGCGGCCGTACGGGCTTCAGGAAGGAATGCGCTGGACCTTGCCCAGGCGGGGCTAGATTC
>QEVG01000018.1 GCA_003576905.1 Planctomycetota bacterium
CTTCATCAGAAAACTCCTCCCGCCAAGGGCGGGTCTGATGACCGAAATCTAGCAGATTTTTCTCGTTCTCGATGGATCAGAATTTGGGGGGAAGGTCACCGCGGGGCGGCGGGGTTGGCGGCACGGAGGACCGACCATGTCGAATCGCAAGGAACGTCACCACTGGTCCCTGGTCGTTCTTTTTGGTCGAGTCCCCTCACCCAATCTTCCGCATGATCTCCATCACCCGCGCCCGGTCGCGCTCGGCGTAAACGGCATCGGTGATTTGGGCGCTGGCGTGACCCAGCGTCAGTTGGGCGGCCTCAAGGCCAAACTCGCGTCGAAGCATCGTGGCCGCGCTATGACGGAGTTGATGCGGATGCCAGCGGTGGTTCTTCCGCCAATCAACCAACTCCTGCCATTTCTTCTCCTGCTTCAGGCGGGCCTCCCACTGCCCGGCGGTTTCTCTCCTCTGCTTGGCGAGAGGCGCCGGCGGCGGGAACGCCTTGTCACAGGCATACTGGATCGACCGGCAATACGCCGTCGTCGTGTAGTGGTCCTTGGCCTTGCGCATCGGGTCATGCCGTCGATTGGTGCCCGGTTTGTTGCCGCAGGACAGAGGCGTCTTGCGCGCCGCTGTCACGATTTCGCGTCGCGCGGCCTCAGCTTCTGCGGGGCTGAACAAGTAGGCATTGGTCGGCCGGTTGGCGAGGAAGGGTCCAATGACTTCCTGGGCCTTGGGACCGAAGTAGATCACCCGCTCCTTTTCGCGGTAGGCGTTCTTGTGAGCCTCGGGCCTGTAGGTCCAGACGCCCTGCGTCTCGTCGATCTCGATATCGGTTGGGCGAAGGCAGAGCAGTTCGCCCGGTCGAGCGCCGGTTAGCAACTGAAGTTCGACGACGGCCCGGACCTGATCGTTCAGGTGTGGCAGCACACCATCGAGCAAATGCTCCGGCACCGGTCCGACCTTTGGATTCTCCCGGGCCCTCGATCGACCACGGCGCAGGGGCTCCAGCGTGCACAGCGCCTGGTGGACACTTGCTGGAACCAACTCGCGGGCAGCCGCCCATTTGAAGACGTGGCGGATACGCTGCATCTGCGAGTTGATGTACTTGCGCGACCACGCCATACGAGGCGGTTTGGCGGTCACGTCTCCCCTGATCATCTCGTCGCGCAGGAGACGAATGTTGTTTGGCCCGAATTCGCCTGCGGTCGTATGGCCAAAGTACTGCTTCAGAAGTCGAAGCGCCCCGACAAGCGACTGCATGTGCTTTGGTCGATAGTAGCCTTCAGCCCAGCGCCAGTAGTCCCGAACGACTTCGGTGACCGTGGGACCGTTCTGATCGGTGAGCGCGGCCTCGACTGGCTTAAAGGCAGGCAGCCGTCGTCCATTCGCCTCCCACGCTGCGATTACGCGATGATACGCCTCGCGACTTTCTGGAGAGCCGTACTCGCCGAGCCAATAGTCGCGTCGCCGGCGCGTGGTCGAATCCGTCAGCGTTACTAGGGCTTGCGAATAGCCCTTGCGGCGGCGATAGGCGGGAATCTTCGTTCGAAACCTGACGTTCTCCGGCATGGTGCGACCTCCCGAACGCGCTTGCGCGGTGTAACACCGCGCGATTTGGCGCTTCAGGCCGCACTGCCGAACGCCGGCAGGTCTCTCGAACTATCGAGGGCGGCGATATTTACGTTCAAAGCGGGCGATGGGATTCGAACCCACGACGTCCAGCTTGGGAATCCTTCAGAGGCCGAACCTAAGTCGTTGCCAGATAAGGCGCAAGACGAGTTGCCCAAACGGGATACCGACTGATTTCGGACTGGCAGCGGAACTGACTTTTTACTGCTTCCCGGACCGGTTTTTACGCAACGTAGACGCAAATCAGCTTAAGCTTTTAAGGCTGGAAGTCGTTCGTCCGCAGATGCCAAACTCGCAGCTACGATGGCTCGGATTTCTAATCGACTTAGACCCGAAACTTCTGGCGATTTCAACCCAGATTCGACATTCTCACTTGGACGCCTGCTTTCCGATGGCGTTCTTGAACTTCGCTTCAAGATTCGCGTTGCTTCATCCTCGTCATCCTGCGTGATGAAATGCCAGAGTTTTTTTCGCACCAAGAACGCAAATAGTCCGCATGGATTTCGCGTACCAATCGCCTTGGCATGCTCGGCAGCCGCGAAAAAGCGAAGCCGATCGCACACCGATTGACTGATAAGCCCACTTTCGGCTGCATGACGATGAAGCGCCATCATTCGTTCCGGGTCCAGCAAATCAGCCATGACAACATGGCGCATCGTCGGCTTCCCTGCCCTGTTCTGTTCTGTTGAAACACCAGACGGCCCGTTCTCGGGTTTCTGGTTCATGTACATTCTCGAAGAGAGTTCCTTGTCTTTATATGGGGGTGGCGATTTGGTTGTGGAAACCACATGCAGGGGTGATCGTTTGCCTTGGGGTCTTATGTCGTTTCTCGACCAATCGAGGTTCACGCGAATCCGCTGGCCGAAACGGTTGAGCACCGTTTGGCGCGTCACGACGGGAATCAGCCAGCCCAGTTGAACCAAGTGCTTTCGCGCCGCCTTTACGTTTCGAATGTTGACACCAAAGACATCGGCGATCCACGACGACTTGCAAGTTCCTTCCGGAAGGCAAGACCCTGCTCGATAGTAGAGGCACCGAAGAAGATGGCCGAGGATGGTCGCAACGACAACCCGGCGCGCTCCGCCGGCAATCAAGCGAATGATGCGGCGTGGCACCGGAACAATGCGCCGGTGATTGGGAACGAGGTCGAGAAGCAGCATCGTGTCAGAACCGACCGCGACTGCCTCGCTCCTGGGAAACACGATTGCCGACTCTGACCACGAAAGAAGTCCAGCAGTCTCGATTCGACCGAGGGATCGGCGTACATGCTCACCCCCTACCCCGCCGATCAGCCGGTGAACTTCCTCAATTCGGTACTTTGGCAAGCGGCCGTTTATAGCGCCGCAGCGCCGCGCGGTTAGCTCCAAGCAAGCAAACCACACGCGAAGGTCAACCAGGCGAAGATCGCCCCGTCTATAGGCCGCCCAGGCGCTTAAAAGCAGGGTTCCAGAAACGAAGGTGAAGCCACCGGCAGGTTTTTGCCGTGCAGCGGGTTCTTTGAGGGCCATAACCAATCAACCGTTTGACGAACACACGACGGGCGTTCGCACTGCCCGTTGGGGCAAGCCGTGAAGAAACACCTTCCCTGTTCAGCGATGAAAACGGTTTGACAGCAGCCTTTACGCCGCGCTACCTTGGACCTGTCACAGTTTTGGTAGCTTGGAAGTTGGGGCGACCGGCTCCGATTTCAAGCCGTGAAAAGGGCGACCAATTTGGTCGCTTTTTTCTTTTGTGGACACGCTTGCTAGCCCAAATAGTCCTCCATCGTACACGACTCTCCACGCCGCCGGCCAATTCGCCAGCAATGCTTCAAGTCTCTTGAACCAAGGCGTACCGAACCGCCAAGTACCTGACAATACAAAATCTCTTGACCGTCGCATGACCGAATGCGGGAATGCGGGCAGGCGGGAACGCTGGCTTGCGGGAATGCAGGAAAGCCGGGATGCCCGCGTGCATGAATGCCGGCCTGCGGGAAGGGTCATTTTCTATCTTGTGCAAGGGGTTATTCCCGCGCTACGACCAAGACATGCGGGCACGCGCGATGGCGGGAAAGCGGGAAAGCATGAATGCGGCCATGCCCGAAAGCCCGAATGCCCGCGAACGCACCGAGAACTTTTTTTATGGAGGGCACGTGACGACAGGGAAACGGCTTGGAATTCTGATCGCGGTCGGCAACCAAAAGGGTGGGGTCGGAAAGACTACCAACACCGTGCACATCGCGGCAGCACTCGGCCAGCGAGGCCACAAGAGCCTGGTCATCGATCTCGACCCGGCTGCAGGGGCCACCAAACACCTGGGCGTTCCGGAGAATAGCTTCGCTGGTTCGCTTGAACTTCTTTCAACCGACGAAACCGTCGAGTCGCTCGCCATCACCGACAAGATGCCCAAAGGCGTTCACCTCATTCCTTCGAGGCCCCAGCTCTCGGAACTCGACACCGTGCTCTCAAAGTACGTTGACCGCACTCGAATCCTCGACCGACCCATCGCGCTTGCTCGCCAACAGTATGATTTCATTTTTCTCGACACGGCGCCGGCCGCGGCGGCAACCACGACTGTTGCAGCCTATTCCACGGCGGAGTGGTTCCTGCTTTCGGCGTTTCCGCATCCGCTCTCACTTGGCGGACTCACCGAGGCTTTCAACGACATCGCCGATGTGCGAAAGCATCGAAATCCCGGACTTGAAGTTCTGGGCGTCGTCTTCACCAATGTCGATGGACGAGCCACGCGGCTTCGGGCGCAACTTGAGACCGTCGTGCATTCGGCCCTGCCGGGACGGCGATTCGACACCTACATTTCTCAAGCTGTCGTACTGCCGGATCTCTCGGGCCGAGGAAAGACGCTCTTTCAACTACCGCGCTACGACAAGTATGCCGTCGCCAAGCAGTACATGCGGCTTGCCCAGGAAGTCGAACATCGCGTGACCAATCGCGACGCGTTTCTCGCCGGAACACTTCCGCCGCCCATGCTTGTTGACCTCGAAGGTCCCGAAGTTGAGGCTGATGAAGCGCTCGTTGCAAACGCATGAGAGGGTAGGGGATGGCCAAGCCGCTTCGAGATCCACCGCCAACCAGTTCCGTGGCGCGCCTGCTCGACGTGGAGGCAGCAATCCGTGCAGTCGCTCCGGCACAACCCGCCGCCGCCCGTCCAACCGAGCCGGCCAACCGCGATTTGCCGGTCGTGTCAGTGCCGCCACCTTCGCGGCCGACCGAATCGCCGCCAGTTTTTTCAGCTCCGACGCCCAGCTATCCGGCAGGTGCTCTCACGGGCGAGCCTGCCAATATCAAGCGCGAGCTGGTACTCAGCCCTTCGACGGAGGAAACTTTTTCTCGGCTGGTCGAGGTTTACCGTCGCTCCACCGGCACGCGACTTAGCAACAGCCACGTTGCCCGCGCGATGCTCAAGGGCCTAGCCGCCTGCATGACATCGCTCGAACGAGAGGCCGATGCAATCGGACGCCTCCGGCTTCCCGGAAACGCGCGCGGCCGGGAAGGGGAGCGCGAACGATTCGAGGACCGGATTGCCGAAGCGTTCGTAAACGGCGTCCGGTCGGCAGCGGCCTACCGGCGAAAAGACCAGTCGAATTAGCGACGGCGCCAAGGCGAGCGCTAATCGATTCCGCGCGAGTGTGCTAGGATTAGGCCATGGCATCTGTACTGTTGGTCAACGCCACAGATCTCACGTTTTGGGCAAACCGCCGAGACGCGCAAGATTCACTTCCCCGGCTAGTTCGACGCTTGGTGCATGCAACAATCGAACGCGTCCAGCGCATGGGCCTTCCGGCAGGAGAAGCGGTCCAACTTGGCGGCTGGGATGGGATCGTTGAAGTCCCCAAGGGAAACGCATTCGTGCCTGATAACACGTCTGTATGGGAATTCACCGTAAACAAGAACGCAAAGGACAAGGCAGACGGAGATTACGAAAAACGCACTGCCGAGCCATTGGGTATTGATCCTGCCACTTCCACTTTTGTCTTTGTCACAGCCAGGCGTTGGGCCGACAAGCGCGAATGGGAGGTAGCTCGTCAAAAGGAAGGAGAATGGAAGGATGTCCGCGCCTACGATGCCGACGACTTAGAAGCGTGGCTCGAATCCGCCCCGAGTGTTCATGTCTGGCTCTCGATTCTGTTGGGTAAACATCCGGAGGGCGCTGACGACATTGCAAACCTATGGGCAGATTGGTCCGGCGTCACAAATCCGCCGCTCTCCGCACCACTCGTGCTTGCAGGACGAACCGCGATTGTGGAGTCCATCCAGAAGTGGATGGCTGCTCCGTCTAGTCACCTTACCTTGCGCGGCGAATCTCGCGAAGAATCGCTAGCGGTGCTCGCCGCATCCATCATGGCACTTCCAGCCGTTCAACAACTTGAAATCCTTTCCCGCACCGTAATTGCAAAGGACATATCCGCTTGGAATCGGCTCGCTGCGTCCGACAACAGGATCATACTCATCCAGGATTTTGAAAGCACGACGGCCATCGGGCGCGCGGCCCAACGCGGACATTCGGCAGTTCTCTTGCTTGGCCGAGCCGATGCTACATCTCCCAATGCAATCGAGATTCCCAGGATTAAGGCCGAGGATGCAAAAGAAGCAGTACTCGACATGGGTGTCGAGAAGGAAAAGGCCGGTGACCTCGCCGTACTCGCCCGCCGGAGCCTTATGTCCCTACGTCGAAAGCTGGCGATGGCTCCGCAGATAATCCAGCCACAGTGGGCAATACCGGAGAATTCAGTGTCCCTGATCCCGGCGCTACTTTTGGGGCGCTGGTCTGATTCGTCCGAAGGCGACCGTACCGCGATATCCGAAATCGCAGCGGCGCAATTCACCGAGGTCAACAAGGAGTTCATACGATGGATGAACGATAATGACCCGCCGCTTCGATGCGTCGGCTCGGCATGGTATTTGACTTCCGAAGAGGACGCTTGGTCGCTTCTCGGTCGCTTTGTATCGAACGAACACCTAAGTCGATTTGAAAAGATCGTTCTTCAAGTCCTCGGCGATTATGACAAGCGCCTTGATCTGGCAAAAGATAAGCGTTGGTATGCGGAGCTTCTGGGACACAAGCCGCAGTTTTCCAGGCTGATACACACGGGACTAGCTAACACGCTAATCATGATGGGGGCTCGTGGCGAGGGTATTCCGACGGTTGGCAGCCTCTCGCTCTCGAGTGCGGCAGCAAAGTATGTTCGACAGCTCCTTGAACCGACGGACTGGCGCATCTGGGCATCATTGCCGCTGCGAGCATTAGCCGAGGCCGCCCCCGATGAGTTCCTTCAAGCTGCCGAGCGATCCTTAACTGGCGACTCGCCACCACTTGCGAAGCTATTCGAAGAAGAGGCCGATGAACCCATGTTCGGCTCTTCTCCACATACCGAATTACTCTGGGCTCTTGAGATACTTGCTTGGAGCGATACGCACCTGACCCGAAGTGCATTGGTGCTCGCGTCCCTTGCACGAATTGACCCGGGTGGAAGGCTTGCCAACCGACCCCTAGCGAGTCTTCAGGGAATCTTTCTTCCATGGTACCCGCAAACGGGAGCTTCACCAGGCCAACGGCTTGATGCAATTGATGCCCTACGAAAAAGGGAGCCCGAGGTTGCTTGGAAAGTGATGATACGCTGTCTGCCCAAATTCCACGATGTCGGTCACCCATCAGCAAAACCACAATGGAGAGAGTGGGCGCCTGAAGAACCTCGAGTCCCGCGATCCGAATACACCGCGGCGATTAAGGCTCTTGTCGAACGCTTAATTGACGACGCGAGTAATCACGGCCGACGATGGGCCGACTTAATCGAGAGCCTGCCTCAACTCCCCCCGTCGGATCATGACGTGGTTAAGTCCAACCTTGACGCGCTCGATTCCAACGAGCTTCCACAGGAGGAGGCAACAACAATCTGGCACGCGCTTCGCATCCTGATTTCAAATCACCGATCGTTCTCCGATGCAGATTGGGCACTCCCAAAGGCGAAGGTCGATGCTCTAGAAGGCACTCTGAATCGCTTTACCCCCGCCAACGAAATAGACCGCGTCGCATGGTTATTCAGTGATCGTCCCATGCTCTTGGAGGGTAGGGAAGAAGATTGGCGGGCCCACGAGACGCTGGTTGCTGAGAGACAGGACTCTGCGCTGCGATCACTCATTGCCACACGAAACCCGGATTGGCTTCGAGACTTGCTTCGCCAGACGCCGCGCCCCGCGTTGGTTGGAGCTTCACTTGCCAGAACAGGAATAATAGACAATATCGAGAACAGCTTACTTGGAGAATATCTCACCCAAGACGACGATACTTCGCGCCTGTTTATTGCAGGGTTTATCGGCAAGGCAACCCACACTCGCGGATTCCAATGGGCGAGAGAGAAATTAGAGATCGCAGGCGTCAATTGGTCCTGCCAGCAGAAGGCCGCGTTCTGCACTTTATTGAACGTCACGGACGAGGCTTTGAATCTCGTTGAATCCCTTACCGAAGAGTGTCAAGACTACTACTGGAAAAAAGTGAACGTATTCTTTGTCGAAGAGCCGCTGACTGAAAAAGTCGTAGAGTCGCTGCTCCGCTACGGTCGTCCCGATGCGGCGCTTCAGATGTTTGCCTTCCACTCGCAACGGCAAGCCCTCGCCCCCGACTTGATTGTGCGAGCATTGGAACAGATGCTTCAAGCCAAAGACCTAAACCAGGCGCGTATCCGTCTATCCGGGCACGAAATCGGCGACCTATTAAGGATCGCCACGGACTCTGGCAAAGTTGATGAACCGCGCATCGCAAGACTCGAATGGGCATACTTGCCGGCGTTGGATCGGCATTCATATCAACCACGGTTGCTCCATCGCGAACTTTCCCGAAACCCAGAGTTCTTCGCACAGGTCGTAGCAATCGTCTTCCGCGAAGAGGGTGCAGACGGGATCGAAACCTCAGATGAAGAACAAGAGCGGGCTCGTCGGGGTTATGAACTACTCGATTCCTGGAGATCGCCGCCGGGACTAGGAGCGGACGACAAACTAGATTCCAGCGATCTTCGTCTGTGGGTGACGAAGGCAAGAGAGCTGCTCAAGACAAGCAAGCGCTTAGCGGTCGGAGATGTTTCGATTGGCCAAGTTCTCAGCGGACATTTCTTTGGTTCGGATGGAGCGTGGCCACATGAGGCCGTTCGAAACCTCATTGAGGAATTGGCAAGCGACCAGTTTGAGAGTGGGCTCGTCACCGGTCTATTCAACTCCGAAGGAGTCTATTCAAAGGACCCCAACGACGGTGGCAGGCGCGAGCGAGGTATCGCAGAGCGATACGAGGCATTCGCCACCAAGGTTACCAGCAAGTGGCCGCGAACTGCTGCCATGTTGCGGCGAATCCGTGATCATTACTTGGCGCATGCAATGGACGAGGATCGCCGAGCCGAATTGCGGCAAGATTTATCTGATTAACCGCGTCTCATCACCATGCCCACCTAAACTAGACCGCGCGCTGCCCACAATCAGCAATACCCAACAGGCCGCTGGGAAGGCATACAACGTTTCGTTGTGCACTTGTGGCTTTCTGCTTTGGTAATAGTCTACTCTATATGAAACCGACCGATCCCGAGGTGACACCGTTCACCCACTGGCTCTCCGTTGAGCAGATTCGAAAGATGCAGCGCATGCGCCGCCAAACCGTCATCCAGGCAATGGAAGCCGGCGAATTGCCTTACGAACGGCGCGGCCGCATTCGCTACGCCCGACTTTCAGACGTTCAGCTTTGGGAGGAACGCCGACTCTCGCAGCCCAACACTCCGACCACTCACGTGATTTGCCCCGAGCTTGCAGATTTGGCCGGCTGACCGCTCCGCATCGTCTCACTTGGCGACCCATTCCGTCTGTCCCGTTGCGGCTCATCATCCAATTCCACCTTTGGCCTCTGACCATTCGCCACATCGCCCGGCGCGATGAACAGCCCGGGCGTTGTTTCGGGCGATTCCGGCTTGCTCACTTTCTGACCGCTCCGCGTTCGGTCCGCTCCGCGGCTTAACGCCGCCGGTCTGCGCTCGGCATCGGCCGCGCCAGGCACGCTTCGCTCTTCGCCTGCGGCTTCGGCCTGTCACGCCCGCTGCAAGTCGCTCCGACCTGGAGCAGACCGCCCGCTGCGCTTTTGTCCATCCGGTCCGGGCTTTTGGTTTCCCACGGCTCGTGAGGAAACCCAAAACCCCGAACACGGAGTCCAAATCATGAAAGTAGAGCAAGCCAAACAACTCGCCGACCAAGCCCTTAATCAGCTCATCGCCGCCGTCGAAGCGGGCGGATCAGATGCATTCAAGGCGTATCTGGCCACGATGGCCCGCTTCCACCGCTACAGCTTTGGAAACGTGATGATGATCGCCATGCAGCGACCCGATGCGACTCAGGTCGCGGGCTTCAATCGCTGGAAGGAGCTGGGGCGCTACGTGAAGGCCGGCGAAAGGGGCATCGCGATCATCGCGCCGATGCTCCTCCGCAAGAAGTCCGAGCCTGGCAACGGCGACGCGGCCGACGGCGAGGACGCCGAGAAGATTCTCCGCTTCAAAGCTGTGTACGTCTTCGATGTCAGCCAGACCGACGGCCAGCCGCTGCCAGAGCTGCACCGCGTCGGCGGCAATCCGAACGGCCACACCGACCGGCTCAAGCAGTTCATCGCCCAGCGCGGCATCGTGCTCGAATACTCCAGCGACATCGGCACGGCTGATGGTCTGTCCAAGGGCGGGACCATCGTGCTTCGCACCGATCTCCCACCCGCCGAGGAATTCTCGGTGCTGGTCCACGAACTCGCCCACGAGATGCTCCACCGCACCGAGCGGCGCAAGGAGACGAACAAGACTGTCCGCGAGACGGAGGCTGAAGCCGTCGCGTTCATCGTCTCCCAGGCCATCGGCCTTGACACCAACTCGGCCTGCTCCGACTACATCCGCCTCTACAACGGCGACCGCGAAACGCTCACCGAGTCGCTCGACTTCATTCAGAAGTCTGCCGCCGCCATCCTCGAAGCCATCAGCGAGGCTTCATAGGAGCCGCGTTTCACCGGAAATCGCATGCCGACTTCGGTCGGCAAGAGCACATCTTTTTCTTTCGCAGCCATAACAGGAGGAAAACATAAATGCAGCACGCATGAACCGCGCCATCCAACAAGAATTCGTCTGGCCCGACGATACGCCGGCCCCCGAAGGCGCCGTCACTACGTCGGCCCTCCACGAGCCCGCCACGGTCAAGACTGTATCTGACACCGCGACGCTCGCTTCCCTTAAGGTGCCGGAAGTTGATCCACTTCCCATCGCCCGCCCGCTTCAAAATGCCGTTGACCAAGGCGTATTTGGTGTTACCACCGATGGCCCCATCAATCCTGACGAGAACGAAGTCCGGGCCATGACCGAAGAACATGGCCGCGAACTCGTGTCCCGTCTGGCAGACCTTCAGGTCGTCGAAGATTCACTTCGCACCGGAGAAGACCCACAAACAGGGAGAACGCCGAAGTCGCCGGAGGCATCGCGCAAGCTCCGCGAGCACCTCGACGCCGAACTGCCACGACTCAAGGCCGCGTACGCCGCGGCGCTGGAGGCCTTTGCGCGCGGATTCGGCGACTCCGCCGCCTCCGCGCTGGACGCTTGGGCACGAAAGACCGTTGCCGATTGCACCATCGAGCCCAAAGACCGCTACGACCCGGGACACCCGTGGCACTATTTGCTGCAAGGTGACAATGCTCAGCCAATCCCAATTGAGCTGATCGAGCCGGACTTGGCACTCGGACAATTCATCGAGAGGGATCTACCGAAGAATCCGGCCAAGCGCCGCGAAAAACTCCGCGCACTGCTCGCTGAGGAGGAGCAGCGTGTCACCGAAGACAAGCGGCGATATCAAGAAATTGTCGAAAAGGGCGCCGAGGCGCTTTCACGTTATGACCGCGAAATCGCCCACACCAGCGACGAAATGGCCCGAGCCACTGCGCTTTCGCTCAAGTTCAATCATCTGCGATACGGCTTGGGCCGAATTGCTTGGATGAGAAAGCAACTTGGAGTGGGCGATGCTCTGCTACCCACTCAGCATTGAATCCGTACACGACTTGCTGTCTCGCGCTTCACGTTGATTACCAATCGCAACCCGTGATAACGTCTTGCCGAACCGATGAAACACCCACGGACGTTTACAAAAACAGACTTCCAATTCGTCTGCCGACTTCGCTTCGAGGACTTGGAGGGAGAAAGCAACTTGCGCCGCCATTGCAGTCGATGCAACCTTGTTGTTCACAATCTCGACATGTACACGGATGAGGGCGTTCAGGCGCTCATCGAAGAGTCGGCTGCCAAAAACAGCCGTTTGTGCGTAAACGTTTCTAACCGTATTCCCGACGGTCGCCCGTGTAGGTCCCACCAGAGCAGCCCGCTCATGGGTGATGTCGGTCCCGAATTCTCTAAGAAGTTGAAGTAACTCCGCTGTTTTTGAGTAGCAATCGTCTGCGTGATACGGATGCGGTATGGAGACGCGAGGGAGACTTGCTTCGAGCCGCACGCTCGAAACGCCAATAGTCACCTTTCCATACACTACATCCGAACCGTGAACACATTACCATATCGGCTTCCGAACTCGATCGAGTGTGCACATAATGTATTCACTCCCGGTGAGGCTTGCGTCCCCTTTTTCCCCTTGACGCGCCTCTCCAGCTCTGCTACGAGTCAATTTGGTCATACTTGCCTTCTTCTGATATGAGAACAATCATGCTACGCATCCTTCTATTATTTACCGTCCCGTTCCTTGTGCTTACATCGGCCGCTGTCGCCACGCCGCAACTAAAGTACTGCGAGGGGACAGTGCAAGTCTTTGTTGAAGACGATGCGGCTGGTGTCGCCATGCTTGACATCACGGGCACCAAGATCCTTGGCACTCAGAACACTTGTGAATACTCGAACTGCGTACCATACTACTGGAACGGCAGTGCATTCGCGCAGGGTGGTGGATCGTACCGACGGGCGTGGATTCTTAAGGCTGACAAGGAACTTACAGCTGCTGCCATGACCGCCGCCAGCCGCTACGATAGCAACAACAATAAGCGTACGGCGTACTTCGCGTTTAGGACCGAGCAGGCTTATGGCGGTAGCGGGACTCACGATTACTACACATGCGCTGTTGTCAGCGTATGGTGGTAAAGTTTTGCGTACAACGCTTTACTACGTATGCGCCCCACGCATGTAAGACCTTGCCCATATGATCATTAATTGCACCGCCAACCGCCTTATACACGCGGCATTGTTTGCGGCTCTCGTAATTACACATGTGTGTTGGCCTCACACCGCCCGCGCTGATACTCGCCTGTTTCAACTAGACTGCGACACCTGTGTGAGCTACGGTCACGACTCTGTTGGCCTGCGTGATCTCAATTCAGACAACATCATCGAGTTTGCTATCTCGGACCCCGATTATGACGACGGTACGGGCGCGGTGTTTATATACTCCGGCGCCACCGGAACATTGCTATACACGATAGCGGGCGAGGATGAGGAAGACCGGTTTGGCTCGTCCTTGGCGTTTACAGACTTAAATAATGATGGCGCAAGAGACCTCTTGGTTGGCGCGACAGGGTACACCACACCGAATTGCCAAGGCGGGAGCTTACCACCCGGTCACCAATACGTTGGCTATGCCAAGGGCTTTACTCTCTCTCAGTCAGCCGCCACTCAATTGTTTAAGATCACCGGCTCGGCTAACGATCTATTCGGGATCTCAGTGGCCGGTCTCGGCGACATCAACAGCGACGACGTCACTGATTTCGTTATAGGGAAAGCGAACAATTCTAACGGAGTGTGCGACGCTCAAAATGCACTCCAGGGTGTACTCGCATTTTATGCTGGAGCGAGTTCTGGCTCAACACGGTCATTAATCAGGAACACGTACATTGGGGTCGGCCATGGTCTTGTCGGCCTTGCAACCGGTGGAGACGTAGATGGCGATGGCATAGATGATGCGCTTGGCCGTGCCGCTTCGCGTGTCGTCGTGTTTTCCGGCGACAATGGCGATGTTATAGGTCTCGTCACACGACAGAGTCAGGATTTTGACCTGTTCGGGGCACAAATAATATCTGACATGAATAGCGACGGGTTCGATGACGTTGGAGTGTGTGAGTCTGTGTCCTCATCGCAGCAATCTGTGCAGGACGCCGCAACCAACACCCTAAGTCTATTTAGCGGCGATGATGATGGAAATGGCTCAATTACGCTGCATGCGTCTATTGTGCGCAAGGGGTACGGGTTTTGCCGTAGCATCGCTAATCTGGGCGATTACAACGCCGATGGAGTGCATGACGTGCTTGTGGGAAGTCCCTCTAACCATACCGTGACTGGTCGGTACGAGATCTATTCCGATTCCCTCGACAAGCTCACAAGTGGAGTCATAGCCGGCGAGAGTGCAATGGGGCATCTCGCATTTGGCCTCAACGCGGACATTAATTCAGACGGCCGAAACGACATTGTGCTAGCCGGAAAGCCTGGTACTATCCGCAAACGAGTATTTGTCCTGTCTCCGGGTGTCGCGAAAACACCAGGATACCGTGTTAGTGATGGGCTTGTAAGTCCGTTCTAGGTACCTCCAATTGTTACGGTTATCTTCCTCCGTCGATGACCCTTAAGAACAGCCGCTCGTCACGCCCTCGTCAATCCTTACACGCATTGAGGAGCCGGGATTACAAGCGCTACACCCTGCAGCCTCCGTACTCGCACGCAATATGGAAGCTCCGAGTGAGTGAATCCAAGGGTCATGAACTTCATGTCCATTCCGCGTGGCTCGGATAGTTGTGCTGACATACCAGCGATAATTCCAAGGATTATTCGTCCATTCAGCAGCAATGCAGGGATGTCGCCATCCTCGGCGCTGCCACGAACAAGTACGACCCCGTCCTGGCCTCGTACGAGCTCCTGAACGCTAGTGTCAGCCAGGGGCTGTGCGCGATCCGCTCGTAGTTGTCGGAGCTCCCGAAGGGCTTGCTTGCTGAGGGCCAGCTCCTCCGTAAACATGGGATTGCGAGAGGCAGCCAAGTACAGAACTATCTCCTCACTCAATTGCTGTCCGGCGGGCTGCGGAAAGGGCATACGAGCATCACGCTCCGCTGAAAATCGCTTCATGTAGGTTACGATGCCGTCGATGTACGTCGCATGGCGAGGACCAAGTGTTTGAGCGACAGCACAGGTACCTGCTACATACAGCATCAACAGTATCATGCAGGTCGCTTGCCCCAGGAGGTGCGCGTACTTGTTAGTTGTGCAAGATAGCGCGTCCATCACAATTAGTAGTCCCGCAGCCACAAATGGTAAAGCTAGATAGCTGTGATAAGGCGCGTAGAAGCCCCGGGCTAGCGCAAGGCCGCCCACTGAAGCTATTCCAAACGCATAGAGACCTATGACAAAGGGATTAGGTCGGCGCACTGCTATAATATAGATTGCGGGGAACGCTAGTACACCGGCACCAACCACTGTCAGTAATGGTCGCGCGGCTGTCACGTACGCTATTGAGTCGGTCGCGTAAAGAAGCGACACAGACGCCCATCCAACGAGGTGGGGAAATCCTAGGAT
This sequence comes from Planctomycetota bacterium, assembly GCA_003576905.1. Taxonomy (GTDB): domain Bacteria; phylum Planctomycetota; class Phycisphaerae; order UBA1845; family UTPLA1; genus UTPLA1. The sequence continues at coordinate 15,159 of QEVG01000018.1, forward strand.
AATATCCGTGGTCATGCTTGGGGCCCCCGGGTTTGGTGCCACTTCTGGCATTGTCGCAACACACACGCTCACCCATACCACCCCTACGACCACACGCCATCTTAAGTGCGATCGAGAAAATGCGAGTATTGCCACCCCTGCAACCCAGCCAATAATGCCCGAGCCACTTGTGTGTGTTGCAAAGTACATGAGCAAAAGGGCGCACGGTAGCAACACAGGCCGGTTGTGATCCAACGCCACGGACAATGACCACAAGCTCACCGATACAAAAAACACAGTCAAGGCGACAACAAATTGAAAGCCCCAGAGAATATTGTTCCAGTGCCCACTGCTAAAACAAATCATTCCGAGCAGTACGGCTGGCCAGCCCGCATTCATGTAGTCCCTCGGTAACCGCATAAACAATAGTACATAAAGTGCGAACAGGCACAAAAGCTGTACAGACATGAAAACGCGACTGTCAAAGCGACACCACGGACCCACGACACTATACAGGAGAGTGGGGAGTACGAGACTGTGTTCACCAAGAGTGACAACTGGTGGTGATTGGCCAGCGGCGGTCAGGCGAGCCCACTGAACAAGTTCCCATTCATCTGTTACCGGTGCGGGATTCCAAAACCGTCCAGCAATCATCGCGAGGAAAGCCAGCGGCACAAGCCCGGCTGCAAACGTCGTTGCACGCGCGAAAGTCACTGAATCTGAATAGGTACGCATGTCGTACTGAATTTACAGCAGGGTGAACTGCACTCTAGCAGATCAGCCAACGTCTGTGCGAGACGCTTTTTTGTAAGAAAAGGTGCTCCTGTCGGACATGCCGCCGCCTAACAAACCCGATTGTGCGTCAACACCGCGATGCGGCTACTCAACGGCCGCCCGGGCGGCCCCAACCAAAGCAGCCCGATCTTGGGTTATGTCTCTCCCGAATTCTTCAAGATGTTGAAGTAACGACCCAGCTTGAAGCATTCCCAGTTTCGTCCCTTCCCGGCACTTTGCCCAATCCACTGTTTTTGAGTAGCAATCGCCTGCGTGATATGGATGCCGTATGGAGACACGACGATTGCCGCGGGGCACGTTTCGAACTAAACGCAGGGTTCAAGGCCGCGGGCGGCCGCGCCAGGCTCGATCGAGCGCAACATTGCGACCTTGTGCCACCGACTATCGCGGCCGCGGGACGTTGCTGTCCAAGGGTGAGGCGGCGTTTTTTGGACCGCTTCGAATGGCTGCCGGACGCCATTATCTCATCATGTGTAAAGTGCGGCTGGCCGACGTGGTGACATGCTCGGTCCGGCGCGATAGGCGCGGACCATTTAGCGCCATATCCCAAAAACACCTCGATTTCGTGCTTTGCGATCCGACTACGACCCAGGTCGTAATGGCCGTCGAATTGGACGACCGGTCGCACGAACAGGCGGGCCGACGGCGACGCGATGCCTTTGTGAACCAAGTCCTGGCCGCCGCAGGCGTGCGGCTGATTCGTTTTCGCGCTGCCTATCGGTATTCCATTCCCGACATCCGCGACCGAATCATGGCCAGTCAAAACAACATGCATGATGCTCGAAAGCCGTTTGCCTGCGGAGCCTCCGAAGGCACGCAACGTTACGCGTCACAATCGAACCGATCGGATTATCACACGCGAAATACCGCCGGAGCGCCCTCCGACTCGGGTCCAATCCGGCAGCGTGGGGAAGGGCAGGGCAGGTGATTCGGACCTGCTCAGCATCGGCCGCCATCGCCGGGGACCCCCTCGATGAGCCCCGACGACGACGGCCGAATACGGCAGTCTGATGAGAGCGCACCTTTCATGATGTTGCTATGCAACATCCGCCGGGGATACCCGCATAACGCAATTATCAGGTGGAGCTGATCGAATCCTCGTAACGATGGTTGGAGAAACGCATATGGCAAAGAACGCGTCGAACAAACCCGTTCACGAGATTCGCTATGGCAGCATCAAGGCGGTGATCTGGAAAAATGAGACCGCCAACGGCGTGATGCACAACGTCACCGTCGCCCGGATCTACAAGGATGGCGAGGACTGGAAGGAGTCGAACGGCTTTGGCCGCGACGACCTTCTCATTCTGGCCAAGGCGCTCAACGACGCCCATTCCTGGATTCACGCCCAGAAGGCCGCGTAAGCCTTCGGGTTCGGCTCGATTCGGTTCAAACAAGAATTGGTTGTCCAGAGGATTCACAGCTCCACCTGAATCCCAACTCTTCACTGTTTCAAGAAAACGAGTCCATCGGTTGCCGAGCCGCGTTCGGCAAGGGTCGTGCCAGCAAAGCTGGCACGCTTCCTTGCATTCGAACGCTCAGTTCCTGCCCGCACGTCCCTTCTTCCAAGCGGCATCGGGCTTCGCCCGATTCGAGAACTCCTTTTCCCTGTGGGGCCGGCTTTTTACGAATCGGGGTGAGTAAAAAGCCGGCCCCTCCGGGAAAAAGCTGCCTCCGGCAGTATTCCCGCGGCGAAACGTTCCGGCGTAACAAGGGGCACCGCCGGTTATTGGAGAAGCACCCATGCCATTGAAACCCACACCGCTGCCGGAAGACCTTCGGGCGGCTTTGTACGAAATCTTGCGCCGGACATCAGAAGAACCCTATTTCGAACTGATGGACAGACTTCGTGACGATCGCCTGATGGACGCTCGGGAAACCGTCCGCTGCCACCTTGCGGGAATCACCCCGGAAACTGACCAGGACGAAGAAGCGACCTCGCTCAAGAACAAGGCAACGACAGGGCGGGAGGCCGACCACAATGAACGCTAAATTCGGACTTGGGCAAACGGTAATAACCTCGACGGCGATGAATGTTCTAAATTCCGAGGACGTTCACGCCGCCTTGCAGCGCCACGCCGTCGGCGACTGGGGCGAAGTGGGTCACGAGGATTGGGCGGAAAACGAAATATCGCTTGACCAGGGCTTCCGACTCTTGTCGGCCTATCGGGACCGAAACGACCGCAAGTTCTGGATTATCACCGAGGCAGACCGTTCGGCCACGACCGTTTTGCTTCCCGAGGACTACTGACAACAACCGGCGGCCGCCCCTTGGGGCGAGCCGCCGGCCCTAAGAACGCACCATGTATGCTCGGCGATTTTTGGGCTTCGAAACCGGCGGGGCGGGGGAAAAAATTGCCGCCGCAGGCGAGCGGGGAATGTGCGCCGCGGTCCGCGTTGCAAAGGGTCGGCTACCGCCGTTGAGACCACATTAGTATCACGGCCAGGGAATCGCCGTTGATTCGCCCGGCTCTTTTCAAATCGTCGCCTGCATTTCCGCACCCGCATCCCCGGTCCGCAACCTGGTGAACGAAACGCACAGAAACTTCTACCCAAATCCAGCCGCTTCCTTGACTTGCGTGCCAAGACCTGCACTGCTTTTCAATCTACCAAGACCCCGGGAGAATGTTCCGAAAGCCGTGCAAAACCTTCCGGAAATCACCGACCGGGACCGTGCCATTTTGGACTCGCTTGTCCGGCGTATCCGCGTGCTGTCCGTTGGCCAAGTGGCGCGGACTTGGTTTGAGGCCACGAGGGACCCGGGTCGCTTTGCAACCCGTCGGCTGCGTCTGTTGGAACAGGCCGGCCTGATCGAACGATACGAAGAGCTTGTTCGACCCGAATTAAGCTTCAAGACCCCGTTGGCCTCGTGGAAACCCGGTCGTACCGAACCGGCGTTCAGTCGATTGGCGACTCAATTGGCGTCGCGCTGGCAGCAGCCAGTTCGAAGAACGCCAGTCCTGATAGCAACCAAGGCGGCGGGCACGAAGCTTGGAGGCCACGGCGGGCGCCGGCCCAGGCGAAGCGAAGTCAGCCACGACCTGTCGCTGGCTGGCCTGTTCCTCCATTTACTCGAAACGGAGCCAGACGTGGCGGCAACCTGGACGTCCGAGGCCGGCTTGCGCCGCCTTGGATTTGGAGCCAAGACCAAGCTTCCGGATGCTCTGGTTCATCGCGAGTCGCGGCCGACGGTCATCGAGTTGGGGGGAATATACGCAGCGAGTAAACTTCAGGAATTCCACGGCTTCTGCCAAACGCACGGATTGGCTTATGAAATCTGGTAGCCTCAGCGATCGAGACCGGCTGATTCTGGCGCACATCGGCCGCCACTGGTTGAGCTTTAAGGAAATCATCGGCCACCTATTCTTCGCCAATGATGATCCAAGATCCGCGCTCGACGACCTTCGCGGCGCCAACCTGATCGCCTCGCACAAAGGACTGGTCGGCAATCGAGCCATGTACCAGCTCACATCCCGGGGCGCCACCGCCGCGCACCTCAACCGTCGCCGCGGACTACTGATGGGCACAGAATCCATCGCAGCCCACCTTGCCATCCTTGGCTTTTGCTTTCTTAAGCAGCGCCGGCGAATCAGCCTGGAGCCTGGCGAGTTTTACGAGATCTTCGGCGTCCAGGCCTCGCCCAATCGCCACCATGTTCTGGAGTTCAGCTCTTACGCCAAACGTGTCTACTGCGTAAGCGTGCCCGGTGCGACCACGCGACCCGAGGACGTGATCCAATCGGCGCGCCGCTGGGTGGCCGACAGTTTGCGCGTTCGCGAAATCCGGCCGTGGATCAAGTACCGACTCTACGCCTACGCCGTACTGGTGGATAATCGTGAGCGCCAAAATGAAATTGCAAGCCAGCTCGAACAGGCTTCCTATGTGGAAGGCAAAACCTTGGTCAGCGCAGCGCAGATAATGGTCGAAATTGTCCCCGGTGCCCACACCCTTGAGGACTCGCTGAGTGTTTTCAAAAAAGAAGCCCAAAAAGCTTGACCTTGGCCCGGTCGAAGATTATCTGGCGGCCAAGCCGAAGTCGCTGGACATTGGACCGCCGGCCTTGCCGATCGTTGCCAAGCCGACCCACGACACTCGGCCGTTTGACCGCGAGGCTTATTGGCGAAGCCTAGGGCCAAAGGCGTGGCAAATACTTCAACAGCGAAGACTTCGAACGATACTCGACTGCGACCAGATTTGTGAGTTCGACCGCTACTTGCAGGTGCTGCACCAGCAGGCGCCGGACTTTCGGGATGAGATATTCATTGGCATCGATCCCGAAACGCATCGCCCAATTCTCGTGCCTCGCTTTGTGTTCGAACGGCACAGCTACATCCTGGGCGGTTCTGGCTCCGGCAAGACGACTCACGCGCTGGCACAGATTCTCCTCCAACTCTCCGAAGCATACACCGACCAGCGCGGCGATCTGAAGAAGCCGCCGCCGATCCTCATCATCGATATGAAGCAAAATGGTGACCGATTTCTGCGGGCGCTCGCGTCTCAACTCGCCAGCGATAGGAACCAGGAGCTGAGATTCTATTCGAACGATCCTGAGTACGTCAGCATGGTCTTTGACCCGCTCTACTCTCTTCGAACCATCAAGTATCCGCTCAAGCTTCTGGAAACGCTGCTCAAGGCGTTTTCGATGATCTACCCGGAAGGGTATGGCTCTGACTTCTTTACCGCTGAGCAGCGGCTGACCTTCATGCGAATTCTGTACGACCAAAAGCCGACATCGATGAAGCAACTCATCGGATTCATCCGCAAAGCCACGCGGGGCCAGAGTGCCGAAAGCAAGGACGCTCGCGGTCTGTACGCGGCGTTGGCCGCCCTCGAATATGCCATGCATGTACACACCGACGGATCGCCCATCGACCCCGAGCAGCGCGTCGATTTCGACCGATTCTTCGATCGGGGCGAAGTGATGTATGTGCACCTGGACTCTCGCGCACTTTCCCTTCTGTCGCGCGATATTGGAAAGCTAATGCTATTCTCGCTGTTGGAGACGGCATCGCAGCGTGAGCGACATGGCCGCAAGGTCCAGTGCTTTGTTGCAATCGACGAGTTTCACCGGCTGGCAGCCCGGAACATCGTCGAAATGCTTGAAGATGCCCGGAGCGCCGGCCTTGGATTCATCATTGCCCACCAGTCCTCAAGCTCACTCAAGACCCGCGATGCAGATCTCTACGGCAGCTTGTTTGAAAATTGCAGCTTCAAGCAGTGCCTCACCCTTGAAGATGCACGAGTGATCGAGCTGTTCCGAATGATCTCGGGTCGGTCGAAGGAATATCGAGCGAGCGAATCCACAACGACCTCTAAATCGAATACTTCCACGCGGTCCGAAGGCGTCTCGGAATCAGAGTCCTTCGGACACGCCGGAGCGAGCATGAGCGTTCTTGGCGACGACACACTCTATGAAGAACCACGCTGGGGGAATACGGTTGCCACCAGCAAAACGGAAGGAACGAGCACGGGCGAATCAAAGTCGCAAACAAAGTCCCTGTCCGAGGAAATGGTCTGCTCGCTCGTCCCGGAAGTGGTCACTCTGGTCAATCACATTCCGTTGTTGTCGCTTGTCCACATCAAGGGCACGTCCGGCCTTTCACACACCGATACGGGAGGCGTGCCGGTACTGGTGCAGGGAATGTTTCCGTTCATGGAGAAACGGTTCCGCGAAATGATCGGCGCCCCGTGGCCGCACAAAAACGTTTCGCAGGAGGAATATTATCTCGATCACAGACCGAAGCTGGAGGCGTCACAAATCAGACGCGCCGAACTCGGAATCTCGCCGTCAACCCCGCTGCCCACGGCCAAGAAAGAACAGGACGAATCACCACTTGGAACCGATTTGCCGGAAAGCGATGGCGAGCTTCGGCAGCTAAAGAATCAGCTACGCGTGATGGCCAGTCGGCTCTCTGCACAAATGCTCGAAGAACCAGCCCGGGCCGTGGACCTCGCCCGCCGGTTTCAAATCTCCATCGGAAAACTCATCGCGGTCGCAGCAGATGCCGGAATCGTTGTGAAGGCGGGCGGCGATATGTTGACGCCCCATCAAGTCAATGCAATCAAGTTTCAGATCGCAAAAGCGGGCAAGGACGCATAGGTAAAAAAGACAACGGACCCCAATGGGATCCGCTGTCGTTTTTTGCGTGCACCCCAGTGTTTTTGATTTTCCCGGGGAATAGCTTTGGGGGCTCCTGTTTGTCAATCGTCGGAGCCTCCAAAGGGCACGCTGAAAAATCAATTGTCTTCAACAGGATACCGTCCCCGCCGGAGCGATTCAAGTTTGTGTTGAACACGCGCGTCGCTTCGTGCTATCGTCGCGGCATGGACACAATCGTGCATCATCGCGATCAGCAAATCCGCAGCCAGCTAACGATTTTGGAGCGTAACTACGGACCTAATCGCCATTGGTACTACCTGCTCCGATTGCTTCCAAAAATGCTCTTGGCATGCACGCTGGGTTTCTTGGGTGCAGCCGCGGTTGAATGGCTCTTCTGACGAGCGCAAAAAAGAGGGAGTCGTGTGTGGCACGACTCCCAAAAACCTAATCAGAAGGCCTATAAGCGACTTTGAAACATCATCCCAACAAGCAGGGTCAGAATGATCATTATCGCGGTCATCCAGGGCCTTCGCCCGTAAGCCTCAAGGAGATGGATCTCGACGCTTCGAAGATCCGTTGCTGATTCCTTCTCGTCAAAGACGATCAGGTAACCAGTATTCTCCAAGTGCAATGGGCGCTTCAGCTCCGGGGCGTGGATAGTGATATCACCAACCGCACGCCATTCCGGCCTTCTGTCGCCCGCTCGATAGTACACAACTCGCGACTTGCGAGTTGTGTTATTTTGTTGTTCCATGGTTTCTCCTCCATGTTTTTTAAGGTTAATCGAAAACTCACGGGGAGATTGTCTCCCTACCTCTGCACACTGCCTTGCTGGCGGGCGTGCACAGGCGAGAAACGCGGAACAACAACTTTCCAAAGAGCGGCGCTTTCGGGTGCCAATCCTCGATTGCCACATGAATGGCCCCAGGTGGATTCGAGTGGGCACCGATTCTCAGGACACCATGAAGTCCCGAGTAAAAAACAAGCTATTCGCCGTATTGTAGGCGCCGTCCACGCTGCCGTGATGATTGCGTCAAGAAAAATCTACGGGTAAAAAACACCGCTCGGAAACCGGGGCGGACGGCCCGGCCTGGTCAGAATCTCCGGACATCTTGGAATGCTCGGGCATGACCCCAACGGTCCCCAGAACGCTCTATGAAGTCCTTGGCGTAGGCCCAAATGCCGACGACGCCGAGGTCGAGTCCGCCTATGCCGGGTTTGCGTTCGGACCGAACCCCAACGTGCCAACCGACGTGACGGAGGCGTACAGGTTCCTTCAAGATGCCACCCGCCGCGCCTGGTACAACGAACTGATCGAGGCTTGCGAGCGGGACGAGCTCCTCCACATCGAGCCCGCGAAGTTGGGGAGCTTCAAGGCGCATTGCGATCTTGCCCAAATTACCATCTTCCCCAAGCCCGGCGCCCCAAATTGCTATGCGGTTCGGCTCCTGGGCCAAGCCCCGCCGGTTTGGACCCACAACGCCCGACCCGTCGGACAGCCCGGCCCGCCGATTCCCACCCGGGCCGATCGATTCTGGGAGGCCTTCGAGGCCGTCTTTCTTTTTGGGGCGCTTCGGCGTGCTTCGATTGGGGGCAAACTGGGATTGGCCGTGCTGTATAGCTTTGTCATCGCGGCCGGAGCCCTGGGGATACGCTGGGCAGGTCGAGAACTGACCGCCATGCGGGCCGCCGCGCTGGTCCGCGATGTTCAGGCCGGCCATGCCGCAGCTAGCGAAAAGCTGGCCCAACTTGTCCGGCGAACAAGTGACATGGACGCCGAGTTCAGGTCCGTGACCGGCGCGGACTTTGACCCAGCCACGGGGAAGTCCACCCGTCCACGCCCGGAGGTGGACGAGGCCATCGTCCGGCACGAGACCGTTCGCGATGCTTGGGCCGCCCTTGAAAACGGTCGGGTCAGACCGGCCGAGATTCAAGCCGCGCACTCAACGCTTGCCGCCATCCACGACCGGATTCAGAGCAGGACCATTGTTCCCGACGACCGCAAACGTCTCGAAGACCTGATCAAGTGGATTGAGCAGGGCGCCGCAAAGCTGCCCCGCCAATCTGATTTCATCAAACACATTAAGACGATGGTCGAGACTGACCGTTTTGAACGAAAAAGCCCATCGTCGGAAGGGAGCGGTTCGTAGATGTCCGGCGAAATCTGTGTCCATCGTGACCGTTCAAAGACGATTTTCACCGCCTGCACCGCCGTGGCGACGCTTATTTGTTACGTTGGCTTGGCGGCCGCCCAGGATCGGAGCAGCGAACTGGAAACAGAGGCCCGCGAGCGCATGCTCCAAGAGCGGGTCCGGCAGATTGATGCCCAGCGCACGCGACAGCTTGTCGAGCAGTTTGGAGCGTCGGCCGAGGAGGCCAACAAGCTCTTGGTGGAACTCGAATCCAAAGGGGCCGCTTTTCAGGCCCGGTTTGAAGGACTTCTGACGAATGATGACGGCAAGCGAATTGGCCAGGACCCAATCGCCTTCAGGACATTCCTGCGTTACAGGGACGACCCCATCGCGCCGGCGGGCGAAATCGCAGCCCGGAAGAAGGCTGTCGAGTCACTCTTGTCTCAAATCAAGGCCGAGCTGACGAGCCAAAACGTGGGCTTTTCACCGACTGATTCTCAACGGCGAGACGCCGCCGAACACGATTCATGGGCTCGGCAGCGACTTGCACAAATCACGGTTCGCAACGATTGGATCGACGCCGCCCTGTCCAGAGCACCCAAACTTACAGACCCCAAAGCGGCAAAGTCCCTCGAATCCGTCATTCATGCCTACGAAATCGAACAACAGGAATTCTGGGACCGCGCGCGCCTCAAAGGGGAGGCGGCGGCCAAGGCGGAATCGGAGTCGATACTGGTCGAAAAGGCTCGCATGGCCGAGCTTGAAAACCGGCTTCGAGAAGCTGAGGTCTTGATTCAGAAGATGAAAGCCGAGCAGGAAGTCGAGCTCAAGCGCATCGCCGTCGAGTCGCAACAGAAGCTTGCGCTTGCGGAGATTCGCGAGAAGAATCTCTTGGCTGAACTCGACCGCGCCAAGCAGGTGGCGGCTGCGGAACGCCGGCTTGAAGACGCGAAAGCGGTAGCCAAGAGCAATCAAATCGATCTTGAAGCTGATAAGACACTGGATCGGCAACGCTGCGAAGACCCGGAAGTGAAGCGGCTGCTCGCCCCATTCCTTGCACAGGGCAAGTACCAGCCGGGCATGAACCGCGATGAAATGCTGACCGCCGACACGAAGGCTATTTCGCTATCCAGGCTGCGCGCCTTTGGCGCGTTAGAGCCAACATCAAACGGGATTCAGAAACTCTTAGAGGTCGCTACCAACAAGCACCTGAATCGCCCGATGGATACTACTCGGCCTCGCTGGGGCTATAAGCCAAGGCTGCGGGACAACAAGCCCGAGGCGGTCGACGAAATCAAGAAAGCTCAGCAGCTACTTATCGAGCTGGGGCCAACGATGGTGGAGTTGGGCCTTCTGGCACCATGAGGCGATGCCATCAACGCATTGAGCGTACTTTCATACGCAAAAGGCGCCTTGCACAAACCTTCAAATTATTTTAAGGTTTATGCATGACCCCTTATCGGCCCGCCCGTGCTGCCCTGCGTCGCCTGACCGCCGTTGCCAACGGGCAGGGGGGGTATTTTACGGCCAAACAGGCCCAAGCGGCCGGCTATGACTATCCCCATCTTGTCTACCATATTGATACGGGGAATTTTGAACGCGTAGGCCACGGAATCTATCGCCTGCCATCCGTGCGGCCAGCAGAACACGATGATTTGATTCGCCTGACCCTTTGGAGCCGCGCCCGGGATGATCGGCCCCAAGCCGTCGTTTCGCATGAAACAGCGCTGGCACTCCATGAGCTAAGCGACGTGCTACCATCGAAGACACACGTAACGGTGCCAAAGTCCTTTCGCAAAACAGCCCCGCGCGGCTGCGTCCTACATAAGGCTGCCATTCAGCCCGGCGACATCGAGGAACGCGAAGGGTTTAGAATAACCGGCCCGCTCCGCACCCTCCTCGACGTGGCCGACTACACCTCCCAAGACCAACTCGAAAAGGCCGTTCGCCAAGCCCTGGAGCGAGGCCTCGTCAGACGGCGAGCGCTCGACTCCATCGTTTCCAAGCACGGGAAAAACGACCGTCTGTCCCGGGTATTGGCCTTGGTGGATAATCGACCCTAAGCAAAGCACCATCGAACAAGGGTCAACCAGTGGCCAAGTCCTTTGAAAACGCCGCGGCATTTCGCACTTCACTTGAGCAACGCTTGAAGACACTTGCCAAGGCCCGTGGCATGCCCATGAACTCCCTGCGGCTGAAAGTCGTCATCGAGCGCCTGCTTGCCAGGCTCTTTGCGCGCCCAGCAGCCCCGTGGCTTCTCAAAGGCGGCTACGCCATGGAACTTCGCTATCGGCCAACCGCACGAACCACCAAAGACATTGACTTGGGTATCGCGGACCCGCCCGCGGGCATGACGGCACCAGCGCGACTTGACGCCATAAGAGACGAACTCCAGGAGGCGGCAGAGCTGGACCTTGGCGATTTCCTTCAATTCCGAATCAGCAGCCCATCGAACGAGCTGCAGGGCGCACCACAGGGCGGCGGTCGATTTCCGGTCGAGGTGCTTCTTGCCGGAAAGACCTACGCACGATTCCATATCGACATCGGCATTGGCGATGTACCGACCGGCCAGCCGGAACGGCTTATCGGCGAAGACGTGCTCGCGTTTGCCGGCGTCAGGCCCGCCGAGGTGCTCGCGATACCCAAGGCGCAGCAATTTGCCGAGAAGATCCATGCGTACACGTTTCCCTGGACGGATCGGCCAAACACAAGAACCAAGGACATCATCGACTTGATAATGCTCATCCAACGAGACCCGCCAAGCCCGGACTCGCTGCGCCAAGCGTTGCGGCTAACGTTTAACCGCCGCGGCACGCATCCGCTCCCGACGAAACTTCCCAAGCCGCCCGAGGCTTGGCAAAGAGATTTCGAGTTGATGGCCAAAGAAACAGAACTGCCGACGCGGGACATGTCGGAAGGCTTTGCCATCGTCGAACGCTTCTGGAATGAAAACGAGCTTGGAGCGACCTGATCCGGTTCCCCTTTCCCGGATTGACGGTGTAACATAAAGGACGTTATGATACGCCAATCGAGCGGCAGGGGAGTTTCGTCGGTAACGCTGTTTGAAGCCGAAGCTTGCCCGCGACTGCCACTAACACCGGAAGGAGCATGAGCGGCGAAATCTCCCTCGCATCAAGAAAGCAGCTTGGCCGAATCGGGCTTGAGGCGCTTCCATCCATCGTCGCCCAGGCCGGGGAGCGCGCCAGTCGCCGGTTCATCGAGTTCTTCACCGCAAACATCAGGAACAAGAATACGCGGCTGGCATACGCTCGGGCTGTGGCCACATTCTTTGATTGGTGCGACTCGCGCGGCTTGCGGCTCGAATCGATTGAGCCGGTTGTTGTGGCCGCGTACATCGAGGAGCTTCAGAAGTCGCTCGCGGCGCCATCCGTCAAACAGAACCTCGCCGCGATCCGCATGCTTTTTGATTGGCTTGTCGTTGGCCAGGTCGTGCCGTTCAATCCGGCAGCATCGGTCCGCGGCCCCAAACACGTCGTAAAGCGCGGTAAGACACCCGTCTTAACCGCCGACCAGGCCCGAAAGCTGCTCGATTCCATCGACACAGAGACCATCGTCGGCCTACGCGACCGGGCGCTCATCGGCGTGATGGTCTATTCGTTCGCCCGCGTCGGCGCCGTCGTCGCCATGCGCGTTGAGGACTATTTCCAGAGCGGCAAACGCTGGCAAGTCCGACTTCACGAAAAAGGAGGAAAGCGCCATGAAGTTCCGGCCCACCACAACGCTGAGGCCTATTTAGACGCCTACATCCAAGCCGCCGGCATCAACCGGGACAAGAAAACTCCCCTATTCCGCAGCGTAAACCGCCACCGCCGCGTCACCGAAAGACCCATGCACAGGCTTGACGTTCTCCGTATGATTCGACGCCGCGCCCGGGCCGCAGGCTTGCCCCAAACTACGTGTTGTCATACGTTTAGGGCCACCGGAATCACGGCGTATCTGGAAAACGGCGGCACGATTGAAAACGCCCAGGCGATCGCCGCCCACGAGTCGCCGCGAACAACGAAGCTCTACGACCGCACGAGCGATGAGATCACGTTGGATGAAGTGGAACGGATCGCGATTTGAAGGTCATGACTATCGACGCACTCAAACCAGGTTCGACTGTACGTGGCGCTCTCTTCCCGGAGCCGGTCCAAGTGATCGTCTGTACTCCGCTCGGCCGTTCGTTCAAGCTGGTTGGGAAGGGACTCGATTCGGGGCGCGTTTATGAGCCGGTCCTGGACTCCAGTCAACTTGCCGCCCTTCAGATTAGTCCTGAACAGCCGCCGTTTGACGGCGACCCAATGCAGTTTCGGCTCGGCGTAGAGGCCCTCCGACTGACGCTAGCCTACGAGTACGACCCTTACTTCTCACTTTCAATCGCCCGCGTAGATCCCCTGCCCCACCAGCTTGAAGCCGTCTACGACTATTTCATCAAGCTCCCTCGCATTCGATTCTTGCTCGCCGATGACCCGGGCGCTGGCAAGACGATCATGGCCGGCCTCTTGCTCAAGGAACTCAAAGTCAGGGGCTTGGCAAGTCGAACCCTCATCGTCACGCCCGCAAACCTGACGTTTCAATGGCAGCGCGAACTCAAGGACAAGTTCCGCGAGACTTTTGAGATCGTTCGCGGTGACGTGCTAAGAGCAAACTATGGGACGAACCCGTGGCAGGAAAAGAAGCAGGTCATCACGTCCGTGTCATGGGTGTCGCGAGTCGACGATGCTCGTGAAAGTCTCCTTCGCAGCCATTGGGACCTGATAATTGTTGATGAAGCCCACAAGATGTCGGCATACAGCGCCGACAAGAAAACACTCGCCTATCAGCTTGGTGAACATTTGTCGGCCATGACCGATCATTACCTTTTGATGACGGCAACGCCGCACAAGGGCGATCCGGAGAACTTTTGCCTATTTCTACGACTCCTCGACGATGACGTGTACGGAGACGTAAAGAGCCTCGAAGAGGCGATGCAGCGAAACTCGGCGCCGTTTTATCTGCGACGAATAAAAGAGGCGCTGGTCACTTTTCCCGACCCTGACACCGGCCAGATAAAAAAGCTCTTCACGAAGCGAAACGTCCAAACGGTAAAGTTCCAGATCGACAGTGATGAGTGGGACCTCTACGACGCGCTCACGCGCTACGTTGAAGACCAATCCATCAAGGCTCAGGCCGCTAACGCCACGACCGGCCGCGCCGTTGGCTTCACGATGGCCATGCTCCAGCGCCGACTGGCATCCAGCGTTTATGCCGCACGTCGAAGCCTTGAGCGGATGCGTGAGAAACGCGAGAAGATTCTCAAGGACCCGCAAGCCTATCGTCAGGAGCAGATTGCCAAGAAGCTGCCCGACGACTTCGACGACCTTCCTGAAGACGAGCAACAGGAGATCCTTGGTGAGCTGGAGGATGTTGTTGCCTCCATTGACCCCGCTGCGCTTCGTGAAGAAATCCTTCAACTTACCAAGCTGATCGACCAAGCCCGAGTGCTAGAGCAACGTGAAGTCGAAACCAAGCTCAATCGGCTTCGTGAGGTCCTTTCCGAACAGGGAGCGTTCAAAGACCCGACAATGAAGCTCCTTCTCTTCTCGGAGCATAAGGACACGCTGGATTACTTAGTAGGCAAGCTCACCGAATGGGGCCTTTCCGTCACGCAAATCCACGGCGGGATGAAGATCGGTGACCGAGACACGCCTGGCAGCCGCATCCACGCGGAGCGCGAGTTTCGGGAATCCGCCCAGGTTCTCGTCGCCACCGAAGCCGCTGGCGAAGGCATAAACCTTCAGTTCTGCTGGTTCATGATCAATTACGACATCCCGTGGAATCCCGTCCGGCTCGAACAGCGCATGGGCCGCATCCACCGCTACGGTCAGGAAAAGGATTGCCTCATTTTCAATTTCGTCGCGACAAATACTCGCGAAGGGCGTGTGCTCCAGAAGCTCTTTGAACGCCTGGAGCAGATCGAGCACGATCTCGACCCGCTGCGCACCGGCAAAGTCTTCAACGTGCTCGGTGACGTTTTTCCCGCGAATCAACTGGAGAAGATGATCCGGGAGATGTACCTCCACAATCAAACCGAGGAGAGCATCAAGGCCCGCATCGTTCGGGAAGTCGATACGCAGCGGTTCCGCCAAATCACCGATTCAACGCTAGAAGGCTTGGCCAAGCGCGAGCTAAATCTCTCAGCAATCGTCGGCAAGTCAGCCGAGGCCCGCGAGCGACGGCTTGTTCCCGAAGTCATTGAAGATTTCTTCGTCCAGGCAAGCCCCGTGGTCGGGCTGTTGCCGAAAGAAACCGCTACCGGCTCTCACCTCTATCGCATCGGGCGCGTCCCGCGCCACCTGTGGGCGATGGGTGATAGGCTCGAACCCCGCTTCGGAAAGTTCGGCCACGAATACAAGCAAATCGTTTTCGACAAGGCGCTACTCACCAAAGACCCCACCTGCGAATGGGTCACGCCCGGCCATCCGCTCTTCGAGACCGTTCGCCAAACGCTCTGGGAGCAGGTCCGCGAGGGGCTGGCTCGCGGCTCGGTCTTTTACGACCTGCACAGCAGCACGGCCTATCACCTCGACGTGTTCTCTGCGTCAGTAAAGGATGGGCTGGGCAACGAACTTCACCGGCGCCTATTCGTCGTACAGGCTGGCCATGATGGCCAACTTTCGGTCCGGCAACCGACCATTTTTCTTGATCTTGCCCTCGCCCCCATTGGCACTGCCCCTTCGACGGCCGAGACCTTTCCTGCCCGCGAACGCCGCGAGCAGGCGCTGACCGAGCAATGCCTGACCGCGTTTCTGGCCGAGATCGCATCGCAGCGAAAGAAGGAAACCGACACCATCCGCCGTCACATCGAAATCAGTCTCAATGAATTGATCCATCGCCAGCAATTGACCTTCGCGGGCTTTCACGAGCAGGCCGCCAAGCTAACCACCACGCCGCCGTGGCTCGCCGCAAGCATGAAGCAGTCGGAGGACCGGTTGGAGGAACTCAACGCCCGCCGCGAGCACCGGCTTGCCGACCTCGACCGCGAATGCCAGTGCACAATCGGCGACATACAGCACGTCGGCTCCGCGTGGGTCCTTCCCCACCCCGAGCGTACTTCACCCGGCGTGGCCCCGATGGTGCGCGACGAGGAGATTGAGCGCATCGCCGTACAGGCCGTTGTCGCCCATGAATTAGCTGATGGACGCAACGCGGAAAGCGTCGAGGCACAGAATCGTGGCTTCGATCTGATCTCTCGCCGACCGCACCCGGAGGACCCTCAGACGGCTGTCGAAGTGCGTTTCATCGAGGTCAAGGGCCGCGCCGGTGTCGGCGAGGTCGCTCTCACCACCAACGAGTACAAGACGGCAGAGCGGCTCAAGAACGACTATTGGCTATACGTCGTTTACAACTGCGGCTCCAAGCCCGAGGTCCACATTATTCGTAATCCGGCCCGGCTGGGGTGGAAGCCCGTCGTAACCGTTGAACATTACGCGGTCGATGCGCGCTCAATCATCGCCGCGGAGGAAAAGGCATGAGCGAGTCACCCGCTGAGCCATCCTTTGACGCCATGTCGTTTCTACAACATCGTGATCTTCGCGCCGAGAACGTCATCGGGCCACCGAATGTGACGCTCTACGTGGAATCGCCCATTGTGCACGCACCGCAACAGGAATGGACCGCAGGCTATTGGCAATCACAACACTGGGTAGAATCATTTCTCATCGACAGAGCCGACTATGACAAATGCCGGTCTGCACAGTTTGAGCACTTCCGTGGCATTACCGATGCCTTCAAAACCGATTGTTACGAAGATCCCCCACAATACGTTCCAGGCGAGCAAGCTGAACTCTATTGCGAGGATAATGGAGTCGTCGCCGTTGAACCAGTTTACTTTGATCAATTTTGGGACGGTTTGCATGGAAAGTGTCTGATCGAACCGGCCCAACGGCTGACGCTCTATCTGGAGCTTGTGCAGCAACCCGAGCCTGATGCAGCCGTCACAAAATGGATTGATCCTTACAACGACAACGCCGTACTCGTGCGCAACGACCACGGAGATCGGGCACGCCTCCGCACTCTAACGATTCGATTGGACCGACTCCGAGATTACCTCGCGGCTCGCGGCAAGGCCTTATACATCCGGCGATGGTGTCAGCGATATTTCACCCTCAACAACGACCGATTGGATGCCATACAACACGAGAGCACAGTTGACATCAACGACGGAAGCATTTATTTCGAGCGGAGAAACGTGGTCGCGTCCCCCAGCATCGAGTCCATTTTCAACCAGCACTTCCTGATCGAACCCGCCCGGCGACCTTCTCACTACAAGTTACACGACTATCGCAACGAAGAACCCCCCGTCGAGTTCCTCGACGAGCGCGGCGACCCCATCACGCCCGACAGGGGTGTTCCTCTCTTGAGCGTGATCTCTTTCCGGCGACAGGTGCTCGACCAATTCCAGACGAACGTCGATGGCGGATGGAGCCTTCAATCAATCGCCCCTGGCAGCATGTGGCTTATTTTCCCGCGCGGTCAAAACCTCCATGTGTCGGACAGTTCCCACGGTCAGATTCAGTGCTTCCTTAAGGATCTCCATGAATTGGACCACGAATACCAGGAGTACATGCGGGGCTTTTGCGAGATGTCCCAGGGCAAGCCTCATCCCAACTGGTCGCGCCCGTCGATGGGTGACGGTCCGCCGCAACAAGAAGCTTTCCACCGGCGATTGAATGCTGCCAAACGTCGGCTGTGCGACGCAATCAGCCCGATTTCCGCCGACTCTCCTTTCGCTTGCATGGCCGATCCAATTCGCAGCACAGACATCGTTCGGCCACACCCCAACGATGGCCGTGAATTCGCCCGGGTTTGCAAGGAGATCTATCGCAAGCTCCTTGTCGAAAATCGACCTGGAGCATTCATTCGCGCATTTGGATTGACACCGCCCGCGGACGGTAGGTCGCTCGCCGCGATCAGAGCGCTATGTGACAAGTTCGCACCTGAAAAGGCTGACCAGCTTTACGATCCGTTTCGCGCGCTCAACGGCTTCAGACAGGTGGATGCCCATCCAAAGCCGATGGAAGACGCTCTTCAAGCCTCGGGCTATGACGCACAGCCGGATTTTGGGGCGCGCTTTGATCGTCTTTTCGAGGAACTCTGCTCTGCTCTGGAAACAATGGCGATTCTCGTTGAGCGAGAGGTTGCCAGAATCGAAATCGAAAGACCTGCCACCGCATGAATAAGACAATTTCCTATCCCAAGCGCCTCATTGAAGTCGACCTGCCCATCAAGCGCATATCCGAACATGCTCGGCGAGAAAAGGATATGCGCCTTGGACACATTCCGAGCCTGCATATTTATCCGGCCGCTCGTCCGCCGGCGGCTTGTCGAGCGGTGATCTGTGCCTCGCTTTGGCCCGATCCTGCCGATGACAGCTGCCCTCAAAAGTTTCGCGATGATGCATTCGGAATCTTAACAGAGTTTCGCACTCGCGTGGTCGATGGAAAACTCTCTGAAGATCAGCGCATGGCACGCGAGCACATCGATAGGATTCACGTGCCATCTAACGCAAAAGATCACGCTGGCCTCCGTCATTCCCTTTTGGATTTCATTGCCGTGTTTGCCAATTGGGACCTATCGACCAACAAGTTCTTTCTTGATGCAAGTCGAGCTCTGACCTTGTCTGCCCATACTGCATTGGGTGGGCCTCCCGATACTAAACCGTTGGTGACGGATCCATTCGCGGGCGGCGGCGCGATTCCCCTAGAAGCACTTCGCGTTGGAGCCGACGCAATTGCGAGCGACCTCAACCCTCTGGCCGTACTCATTAACCGTGTCGTCTTGGAGTATGTCCCGCGTTTCGGCAATCAGCTGCAGTTGCATTTAGAACAATGGATCAATGAGGCAAGGATTCAGGCCAAAGAAAGGTTGCATTCGCTTTTTCCTCGGGGGGCTGGCGGGGATATTCCGGTGGCATACTTGTGGGCTCGCACAATCATCTCTGAGGCTCCCGCTGGTGATGACATACCAGTTGAAGTTCCCCTTATCCGCTCGATGTGGCTAGCGCGCAAAGGTCGCAAGATCGCACTGAAATGGTCTCGCGACCGCAGTGGCCAAATCATGACAAATGTCGCAACTGTTAAGTACGCCGACGGTACCGAGCGCAAAGTTAGGCAGCCGCAACTGGAGGTCTTTGAGCCCCGAAATGCATCAGATGTCGAAAAGGGTACCGTCGCCAGAAGTTCAGCCACGTGTCCAATTACGGGATATACGACTCCTGCTGACCGAGTACGTGAGCAATTGATCGCGCGATCCGGCGGTGCTTGTGACGCCCGCCTTTATTGTGTTGTGACAATGCCAGAGAACGGCCGCGGTAGAACGTTTCGCTCTCCAGAGTCTTGTGACCTCGCAGCAATGGCCAAAGCAAAGACAATGCGTGCGACTCTGGAACAGTCGGAATCTGTGATCAGGCCGTTTTTTCCAGATGAATCGTTTCCAGTAATGAGTGGAGTATTTAATGCTCCGCTCTATGGTCATGCTACATGGAGTTCTCTGTTCAACGACCGACAATTAGTAGCGATTTCCATCTATTCAGGAATCGTGCGGGATTATTGTGGTCGGTTGGCAATTCAGGACCCGCAATTGGCCAAGGCGGTAGCCGCAGTACTCGGCCTCGTCATTGACCGGTTGGCCGATTTGAATGCAAGTCTATGCGTATGGCAACTTAACACACCTAACAACGCACATGTGTTCGGGCGTTGGGCGCTACCGATGGTATTGGACTTCGCCGAAGTAAATCCACTTGCGGGTGCCGGTGGATCTCCGGAATCAGCTCATCGCCGAGCCCACGCCGTAATCGATTACTTGACTTCCAGTGCGTATCGACCTGCACAAGTTGTCTCGGCATCCGCTAGGACCCGATTCTTGCCCGATGATTCCGTGCAATTGCTCTTCACAGACCCGCCTTATTATAACGCTATTCCATATGCTGACATATCCGATTTCTTCTACGTGTGGCTTCGCCGGTGCGTGCTCCCCTTCCATGATGACATCCTCTCCTCGCCGCTGACTCCTAAAGAAGAGGAAATCTGCGAAATGGCAGGATGGGATCCAGTGCGATATCCCCACAAAGACAAGGCTTTTTTCGAAAACGGCATGACGGAGGCACTAACCAATGCAAGGCTTGCGCTGCAACCGAACGGTGTTGGTGTAATCGTGTTCGCACATAAGACAACCGACGGCTGGGAAGCGCTCCTCCAAGCAATGGTGGAAGCCGGCTTTATCGTAACTGCGTCGTGGCCGATCGACACCGAGATGGCCTCTCGGTTGCGAGCAAAGGCCTCTGCCGCATTGGGATCAAGTGTACATCTCGTTTGTCGACCGCGCGAAAATGCAGACGGCAGTCTCCGCACCGAAGAGGTAGGCGACTGGCGCGAGGTGCTTGCAGAATTACCCAAGCGCATCCACCAATGGTTGCCCCGATTAGCCAATGAGGGCGTTGTCGGCGCAGACGCGATTTTCGCGTGTCTTGGACCTGCTCTGGAAATCTTTTCACGATACTCGCGCGTCGAAAAAGCTAGCGGCGAGCGAGTCAGCCTCCGTGATTATCTTGAACAAGTCTGGGCGGCGGTTTCTCAGGAGGCCTTGAAACTTGTGTTCGAGAAGGCGGACGCCAGCGGCTTCGAGGAGGACGCGCGACTGACCGCCATGTGGCTGTGGACGCTTGGCACCGGTAACGGCAAAGATGCCGCCGACTCAGCGGACGACGACTCCGACGAATCTGATGACGACGAGAGCACCACGACGAAGAAGAAATCCAACGGGGGCTTTGCCCTGGAATATGACGCCGCCCGCAAGATTGCTCAAGGACTGGGCGTAAAGAACCTCGAACGAATGACTGATGTTGTGGAGATTGCTGGAGACGTGGCCCGGCTTCTGGCTGTCTCGGAGCGAACCAAGGCACTGTTCGGGAAGGACCAAGCCGACGCACCAACCGGCAAGCGCAAGAAGAAAGACAAGCAGATGAAGCTGGCCTTCGCCGAGGAGATTGAGCAGGCCGAGGCCGAAGGCGGCTGGGGCGAAAAAGGCGCGCCAAAGGTAGGCACTACCACGCTCGACCGCGTTCACCAATCCATGATCCTCTTCGCCGCCGGCCGCAGCGAGGCCATGAAGCGCTTCCTTGTCGAAGAAGGAGTCGGCCGCGACGGCCGCTTCTGGACGCTTGCGGATTGCTTGTCAAAACTCTACCCACCAAAATCAGATGAAAAACGCTGGGTCGATGGCTTGTTGGCACGAAAAAAGGGACTTGGGTTCTGATCACCGTTAGGGCAACCCGTGGCCAAGGCAAAAACGAAACACAAAAGCAAAAAGCCGCGTAAGTCGAGCGCCGGTGGTTCTCGACGAAAATCCAAGGTCTGTAATCGCTGTGGCCATGCAAGTCCCCTTAATGCCAGTGCATGCGCTAAGTGCCAATCAACTCGCTTTGCGCCACGGTGGGTTCTGGCCAAACGTGCTGTCAACCGGCAAGTGGGCGTTGAGGTCACATCAACAAATCCCGATTTCGGCGAAGTACAAAGGCGAATAACGCTCTCAAAGTGGTGGCCAGGCGGCAACGCCAGCTTCCACATCCCGAACGCCGCCCAATGGAACGAGATTGAGCGAATCATCAACGAAGACCTCGGTCCATTTCTCGGCTGGAAAACTCAGCGCGAGTTACTCGCGGCTGTCCGCGAGAAACAGAAGGAAGGACAAGAGGCTGCTGGTGACCTTCGACAGCTCGTAACCGACTACCCAGATGTGCTCAAGCAAGTCGTGGCGGCCGTTGATGCCGCAAAACTCGGCAAGCGAGACATGGACGGCTTGATCAAGGTCATGGGCAACCTTGCAGACGCTGTCGCTAACGCCAACGCTGGATTTCGTCAGGCATTCCTTGCAGTTGTCGGCAAATTGCCCAAACAAGGCCAGCGAGCCCTTGAGGACTTGGCGTTGCTGCTCGAGGGATGGTCACTCCAACAAGTTGCATCCGTTGCCCAGCAGGTTCGGTCGCGAGTCGAGACTATCGATTTGTTTAAGAAGCAGATCAGGGACAATCGCACCTATGAAATCCGAGGAGACAAATCCATCCACCGCATCCTCGAACGTGCAATGTGGCTCATCGACGAGCGATATTGGCTTCTCCAATCGAACTCTACACTGCGGACGTTTATTGGCGACGAAATGTCGAAGATTGACAAGAAAGCCTACGGGAAGAAGAGGCCCGACTTTGCCTGCGGCACGGTCGGAGAGAGACTCATCATCGTCGAGTTGAAGCGGCCAGCGCACGCGCTTTCGGCTAAGGATCTGAATCAGTTGGAAACCTATCTTACAGTAGCAGAGAGCTATTCGAAGTATAGGGGCTTTGAGGCTTACCTGGTCGGGAACAAGAAGGACGACGATTTGTTGCGTCGCCTCAAACATCGGTCAAGCAGTTTCAAGGTTCTTACGTACACAGATCTTATTCAGGATACCGAAACACGGTATCGTGAATTCCTAGAGACAATGAGATGATGACAGAAACCAACGGACTCGTGATTCAATGACCCACTCGCTTGCCGGAACATGGCAAGAGTCGTTTTCGCGGGTCGCCCGAGACGGCGACGAGGCGCAGCGACTCAAACAGGCCGCAACGCAGGGACGCCTCGCGGACTGGACGGTTGCGCTGACGAGTTGCGTCGTGGCAACCTGTCGGGAGATGGGTTGGATGGCCTCCGCGATCGGGCACAAGACCAAGCTCTTGCCCGTGGACCAGAGCGAGTATCTGGCGCTGGATGTCATGGCCTTTGGTGCGGGCGAAAAGAACTGGCGGTTCCCTGTCGCGGTCGCGGAGTTGGAGAACAGCCAGGATGCGGATCGGGTCGCATATTCGCTCTGGAAGGTGCTGATCGTCCGGGCTGACCTCCGAATCGTGTTCTGTTATCGTCGACGCCCGGAGGACGGGCCGGCGCTGGTCCGCGAGATCGAGCGCGAGGTCGTGCATGCGATGGCCCTTTCCGGGCGGGTACGGCTGGAAGGCGAGACCCTGCTGGTCGTCGGCAGCACCAACGAAGCGGAGTATTTTCCGTATGGCTTTTTCAAATGGTGGCAATTGGATGCGGGGACGGGCCGGTTTTGCTTAGCCTCGTAGGAGCGTCGAATGGCATTGAAACCTTGGTACAACGCAATTTTCCCCCGCGAGGATCTGCGCGAAGGCAAGCCGCTGGATGCTTCCGAATTCGCCGTGCACCTCGACCAGGTGCGCGACGGCCGAGCCAATCCGGACTATCAGGACCCCGCGCGGTTCTTCAGCAAGACCTATCTGACCAAGAATCTGCTCGCCGTTGCCGCGGAAGCGGTTCGCCGGTTGTCGGGAATTAAGACCGAGACCTCAGCCGTATTCAACATGACCACCCAGTTCGGCGGCGGAAAGACGCACGCTCTTACCTTGCTTTACCACCTCGCGCGCGCGGGCAAGGACGCCAAGGGCTGGACGGGAGTGAGTTCAATTCTGGAACGGGCGGGTGTTGCGGAACTCGCCAAGGCGGAAATCGGCGTATTCGTTGGCACCGAATTCGATTCCATCACCGGCCGGGGCGGGCAGGACGGCACGCCGCTTCGCAAGACGCCGTGGGGTGAACTCGCATGGCAAATCGGCGGCAAAGAGGGATTCCAGGCCGTCGCCGAGCACGAGAAAAAGCTCATCGCGCCTGCCGGCGAAGTCATTCGATCGTTTCTTCCCAAGGAAAAGCCATGCCTGATCCTTATGGACGAGCTGATGAACTACGTCAGCCGAAACCGCAAGAGCGGCTTGGCGACGCAGCTTTACAATTTTCTTCAGAATCTCTCGGAGGAAGTACGCGGACAGGAGAGAGTCGTGTTAGTCGTATCCATCCCGGCGAGCGAATTAGAGATGAACGCCGAGGACCAGGCCGACTACGATCGCTTTAAGAAAGTGCTCGACCGACTCGGCAAGGCAGTCATAATGTCCGCGGAGACCGAGACTGCGGAAATCATCCGCCGCCGACTGTTTGAATGGGACGGCATCACGAAAGACGCGGACAAGACAATTACCGCATTCGCGGAATGGGCTGTTGACCACCGGACACAGATTCCTGGATGGTTTCCGGTTGACAACGCGCGAGAAGCATTCCGGTCATCCTACCCCTTTCACCCTGTTCTGCTTTCCGTGTTTGAACGAAAGTGGCAGCAGTTGCCCCGCTTCCAACAGACCCGCGGCATTCTGCGCTTGCTCGCCCTTTGGGTTTCGAAGGCGTATCACGACGGATTCAAGGGCGCCCACAAAGACCCGTTGATCGGATTGGGCACGGCGCCACTCGACGACCCGTTCTTTCGCACGGCTGTCTTTGAGCAACTCGGCGAAGCCAAGTTAGAGGGTGCTGTCACGACTGACATATGCGGCAAGCGCGAATCGCACGCGGATAAGCTCGACCGCGAGGCCGTAGAGGACATCAGGAAGGCCCGCCTGCATCGCAAGGTCGCGACCGCGGTTTTCTTTGAATCAAACGGCGGCCAGATGCGGGCAGAGGCCACCGTACCCGAAATCCAGCTAGCCGTCGGAGAGCCAGATCTCGACATCGGTCACATTCAGACCGTTATGGAAACCCTTATCCAATCTTGCTACTACCTCTCCGCCGAGCGCAACCGTTACCGATTCAGCACGACGGAGAACTTGATCAAGCGATTCTCCGATCGTCGTGCAAGCATATCCGACAAGGCCATCGATGAACGCGCCCGCGCAGAGATTCAGAAGGTCTTCGCCCCACATGAGGGAATCGAACGCATTTTTTTCCCTGATAAGAGCAACGCCATTCCCGATCGGCCCGCCTTAGTTCTGAGCGTGCTTGCTCCCGAGCATTCGATCGACGAGGAGTCCGCAACTTTGGCCCATGCCAAGACCATGACATGGGAATGTGGCAAATCGGGCCGAACGTTTAAGAGTGCAATCATTTGGTCCATTCCCGAGTCCGCCCAAATTCTGCGTGATGAGGCTCGCAAGGCTCTGGCATGGGAAGCAATCGAGGCTGAGAAGGATGAGTTGCACATTGAAGAAAGCCAGAAGCGCCAGCTCGGCGAGTACGTCGGCCGGTCTAAACGAGATCTCAAAGAAGCCGTCTGGCGAAGCTACAAGTTCCTTTTGCTGCTCGGTAAGGACAACGAGCTAAAAAAGACTGACCTTGGGCTCGTAAACTCCAGCCAAGGCGGCTCGCTCATCGAGGTGATCCTCAAGCGGCTTCGTGATGATGGGGATATCGAGAAAACTCCGAGTCCCAATTATCTGGTTCGCAAATGGCCGGGCTTCAAGGAATGGAGCACGAAAGCTGTACGCGATGCGTTTTTCGCATCGCCCGAATTCCCCAGGCTTCTAAATGCAGAGGCCGTGAAAGAGACCATCGCCAGGGGCGTCAGCGAACGCATCCTTGCATACGCTGGAAAACGTCCCGACGGCCGTTACGAACCGTTCGTCTTCGAACGAGAACTGACACCGGCTGAGGTGGAGATATCAGACGATGTATTCATTCTCACCGCAGAGGAAGCCAAGAGACACGTCGAGCCACCGAAATTGACGACACTTTCGATCACACCACAAGACGCGCAGGTCAAGCCAGAGGCCCATGTCGCCTTTCAAGCCCGCGGGGCCGACCAGCATGGCAGGCCCATTGCTCTACCACACGTTGCATGGACAGCCAAAGGTGGAGTGATTGATGACAAGGGTGGCTTTACAGCGGGCAAGCAAGAAGGAAGTTTTCTCATTGAAGCGGCCGCCGAGAGCATTTCCGCGCAGGCTACCGTTGCAATCACCAAGGACGAATCGCGACCGCCTCCTCAGCCACCACCGAAGCGGGAGGCGAAGACCCTTCGCTGGACCGGCCAAATTCCACCACAAAAATGGATGAACTTCTACACGAAGGTGCTCGCGAAGTTTGCCAACACGTCCGATTTGAAACTTAACGTCAGCTTTGAAGTGACCCCCGACGGCGGCCTGTCCACTTCTCGAATCGAGGAAACCAAGGCTACGCTCCGCGAACTTGGATTGGATGACGATGTACAGTCGGATACTTGAAACGAAGGAAATAGAAGCGAGGCGGCCGGGAGCGACGTATTATCGCCCGCCGACCGCCGTGCTTGGCCTCATTCGATGCATCTTTCCGCTGTAGCGAGCCATTAAGCCCGTGCTGCGTCCGTTTGGGACGCGGGCTTATCCTTCTCCGCCGGGACGCTCCCGGGCATCGACTGCCGCTCCACCTTCGGTTGAGCCACCTTTTCCCTCTTGGGCTTCGGAGCGCCGTGGCGCTTCGAGCCGTGTCCGTGATAGGGTCCGCCGCCATTCGACATAGGACTTCTCCTTTCCGGAGTCTGTGTCCGCCTTCAGCACCTGCGAAACGCGGACGTAGTACTTGCGAAGCGTGTCCCGCGACGTTGCAAAGAGCACCGCTTCGACGATCACAAATCCGGCGTCAACCCAGCCTGGGCCGCCGCACCATCGGCAGCCGCCGGCGAGCCGGCTTCCGTATGCCAGCAGCACAGCGACAAACGTGTTCGCGTTGAACTGGTAGTAGCGATAGTGGAACTCCACCAGCAGGTTGTACGCAGCCAGGTTCTCCTGAAGCTGCGAAAAGTCCCATTTTGGATGCCGTATGCCGGTTCGATGATGAATCGAATCGAGCAGCAGCCACCGAATCGAGCTGACCAGCATTCCGGCGGCAATTGAAGCCAGCGTCACAAACAGAAATCCGCCCACGGTCGGCTGTCCGTCCGGCGCCGTCGCCAGCCAGGGCTGGATCGTGGGCACGAGGCCGCTCACGGCTATCACCGCGACGAATCCAGGCACCAGGTATGCAATCACCAGCCCGAAGTTCCGGGCCGAAAGCTCTCCCACGCGACCTCTTCTGAGGCAGATTCATCGGCCAACCGCGCCGCCGCCCGGTGCCCTACTCCATCGGCTCCCGGGCGATCACACTCATAGTGTGTAGAAGATTGTACACCCTATGAGTGTGATTTCAAGGCATGGAGCCAAAAAATATCAAACTGGTCGTAGGGGAGCGAATCCGGGCTTTGCGGCTCAAGCGTGCTATGTCGCAGGAGGAGCTTGGGTTCGAAAGCGGTCTTCATCGCAATTACATCGGGGGCATCGAACGAGGCGAACGCAACGTCGCGATCGTGAATCTCGCCAAGCTCGCCAAGGCACTCGGCGTGCGCCCTCGGGACCTCTTGCCATAGCGACCGTCAAGTGCCGGACTGCCCAACCTCAAGCCCAATCTCCGTGTCAACCTCCGCCAATCCCGGCGGCTCGTCAAAAGGTCGAACCACGCGACGTCGAAGTCGAAGCGCCGATACCGGCACCGGCTCAAAGTCAGCGGCAGTCCGAAGTCGATTCACGGCTCGCAGCAGGTTTAGCAGTTGCCGCCTGACCGGGGCATATCCCTCGAACCGAAGTCCACGAAACTCAGCCATGAGATTCTCCACCGAACGATGGCACGCGATGTCGAGCAGGTATGCCTTTTGTCGTCGGTATTCCTCTGGGTGGATTCGCACTGACGGATGCCATTGACGGTCAACGCCGCGGCGATAACCGATGCTGTAGCCCCCGAAGCGGATCGCATCGCGACGCACATCCTTATGGTTGGGCTCGTTCAGAAAAAATCGGTGCTCACCACGGGACGCGATCAGCACAAAGAACCGGCCATGCCGGATGTAATGGACATTTGCCTGTCCGGCTCGCTTTCGCCGGGCACGCGCCCATTTTGATAGGCCCGCGTCATATTGCTCCAGCAGCTTTTCATCGATCCGGCGCGGGTCCTTCCGCTCCGGGATCATGCCCGTGATGTAGAACCAGTACCCATGCCCTATGTAGCTCAAGGCGAGCTGTTGGACGAACCCCTCGACCGAAGCTGCAACACACCGATACGCCATTGCAGTGGGTAGCACAGCTTGTGAGGCTACTCAACTCCACCACATGCATTTCATAGCCCACAATGGACCCATTGCTTTCCAACGTCAGCCCGTGGCGGGCCCCATCGATTACGAGCCTCTGGCTACTTGCTGTTGATGCCTAATCGGCGTTCCCTGAGACGACGCTTGGCCCCTTCGCTCATCGCCTTTAGCAATTCATAGTTGCCATACACCTCACTTGGCAGCGTGGGTGCACCAGCCAGAGAGGATTCGTAATCACACATTGCGCTCTCAAATTCGCAACGTTCGAAATGCAGATTGGCTCGATTTAGCAAATATGTAGAATTATTAGGACAGTTTTCGATCGCCTCGTCATATTTCATTAGCGCCGTATCGAGATCTTTGTTGTTCCATGCAGTCAGAGCTTCAGCCGCGATACGCTCATGCAATTCAAATCCCGGCATCGTGCATGCAGACTGGAAAAGCTTCCCCTGTTGCTCCCGTGGCAATGACATCCAAGTGCCAAGCCACTGTCGAATCCAGGCGAAGCCGCGACGTTGGGGAACAACAAGTTGGGCTCCACACCGTCCACACTTCGGCACCTCCATCTGCTCATGCGGACGAATCCGATTAGTGGTACGGCACTTCAGACACTTAACGTACTCCATTGCATTCACCGAACCTGACACATTACCCACGGTCGATGGCCCTGAAAGCGAGCCACATGCGTTTAGTCCTAATCAGTCAAAAGACTAATGTCGCTGTCGCTGTAAATATCACGAGCACAAGAAGCATTCAAATCCACCCGAAACGAAAGTGGGATTGTTCAAAGGCACAATCCCCAAAGCCCATGAAACCACCTGATGACGGAGGGCCGCTGCGCCCGTCTCGGCCGTCGCGGCTCCGCATCCCAACCTCTCTTCAAATCCTCATTTTGTTGTGACACCTCCTCGCCACGTCGCGCATCCGGGCGCGCCGTCCGTATTCCAGATCGGCCCCCGCCCAATACATACGCGTAGCGCAGCAAAAACCTCCGGCGAATCCTGGATACACATCCAGTGTTCGCCGTCATTCCGCCATCAAAAGACGACTCACGTCCCCGTGAGACCTCTTTCGATCGCAGCATCGTCCTTCCCAGGAACCGGCCGGCGGGGGGGCTTCTCGCCTACCCCGCCGACCGCACGCTTCAAGATGGAAATGACCCGTCACCGCTTTCGTTGTCGTACATCCCCGGCACCACCCGTAAGGACACAAACGGCGCACCACTGCCTTGCAGTGCATCCGCTCCGCTCCCGCGGACTTCTACTTGCGGCACTCTCCCAGACTACGGCCTTTGAATCACCTGCTGAACAAGCAGGCACCGGGCACCACCCCGGCAGCCGCAGCCCTTCCCCGGTTATTGATAGTCGTCGCACAATCGGTCACGTCGGTAGGGCCGGTTAAGGCCCGGTCCGGCAGCGTATGTCCGAGGCTCCCGCCCCGGCATAGTTTCCGCCCGCATAATCGCGGACGATTTCGAGGCGCAGAATACAGAAGCTCGCCCCTACCCCATCGCTGCGGGATATTCCCTGTTCGGCACCGTCTCCGATTGCACTGACCGGCAAGGGCTTGATGCCCATTTCATCGTTGAGCTTTTCACCGTCCGCCTTTGTTCGACGGATCGCCGGGCATTGTCATCACCCGGTTCCGCGTGTCGCCACGCGGAAGCTCCCGACGCCGGCAAGCGTTGAACGAACCTGACGGGACTTGCACCCGAATTGCCTTTCGGCTTTGGTCCGGACCCCGCTGGGGGATTTTCACCCCTTCGACCATCACGGCCCGCCTTGCGGCAGGTCTGTCCCGGTCGCCCGATTTCCAGTTGCACTATGGGATAGAACTACAGGATTGCTCCAACGAACTACGTCGCAGGGATTACTCTGTAGAGCCTCCCTCGAACCGGACGAGCCTGTCTCCAGGCATCCGGCTCTACGGGTCGTGAACCTTGACGGCTGGTGAAGCGCGTCCCCTTAGTCCCGATGGTGAATCGGGATTTACCGGGCGGTCCACGCCCATCTTAAAGCGTCAGATACGCGGTTTGCGTTCCTGACAGCCGCGGGATCGGTGATCCCGCTGGTAGCCACCATAGCGCGAACATCATTTCCAATCAAACTGCTAGCCGACCGCAAACCCGCGCGCCAATGCCGATCAAATCGCGTGCCCGATTCGTCCGAAATCCATCACTCGTCTTCTTTCAGCTTTACCAGTCCGGGCAGTCGCTCTTCAACGCAAGTACCGAGCAAGAAAGCGACTGCCACCATTACCGCGACACCTGCACGTGGAAAATCTGCGGCAGGAAGCACATCGACTAGCAACTCAGTGAGCTTTGCCCCTACTCCGCCTACGACTGCGATTCCAAGCAGCGCGATAGTTCTTGCTGGTTGCCTCGGTTTCCGGCCAACTTCTCGCTTCCATGTGAAGAAGATAACTCCCAGAAAAAACCCAATTGCTAACGTCCACGAAAGCAGCGAATTTAGTCGGCTTCGCCAATCGGGCATCACCCTGAACGCCGCCGATTCAACACCGCGCAGTGCGGCTGTCATTTCCGGATGCTTTGCAATTTCCCACCATACAATAAGATGAACCTGCGATGGCCCTCCACCCTTCGCCCTGCTAACTCCGTCCAATATCGCGGAAAACGAATCTTCAAATGAAAGGACCAATTCTCGCTCAACCACATGCTGTGCCCCTGCTAGGGCCGGAATTGCGATTGATCTATCTTTCATCCGCCCAGAATCTTGCACCGTTTCCATCACGCATCGTGAAATAGCTTGAACCAAGACAGTCTTGTACTCCCCGCCCAGATCTTCCATGAATTCAAACAGATTGACAGCATAGATCGCCTTGATGCTCGTAACGTGCGCATATTTCGATGCCTCGGGAACATCAATACGCGTCAGTCGTTCGAAGTGCCAATCTTGAGGACCACGTTTCAAGCCGAGTGTTCGAGCCAACGCTTCGCCAAACTCCCGGTCGAGACTGCCCACACTGTGCACAACCGACATAGGCAACAACGTCCACGGGATGGTCAAGGTTGTACCGTCTTTGGTTGAAATCGCATCAGGTACCGGCGCACTAATCAAGAACGAGTCCCAATACTTTACGCGATTATTGAATTCCCATCCCTGCGAAGTTGCGCGTACCGCACGGTTAGGAATCACGACATCACCAACTTGCAAGTACACATCAATCTGGTTCAGCCGCCCAAGCAATTGTGGCGCGGAAAACGGATTCTGGACCCTGACCGATGGAAGCAACATCAGTGCAACAAGATATCCACAAAGGCCAAGTAACAGACTCACAATCACGCGCCGTTGTAATGCACGCCGCGAAAGGCCTGATACACGACCGACCCATTGCTTCGACCGCTTCTTCAAGACCATGTCGCCATGCCTCACGCGGAGCTGTTCAAGCCACAGTGCAGCATACCAGATTGCCTTGCACGTCCCCGTTAAGGCAAATTATTCTGATCCAATATCCGCGATTCGCTCGCCCCGTCGGGACCACTCCGGTGCTCGCTCGAAACGTTGGAGGGGTTTTACGGCCGATCGCTCTGCTCTATCGGCCGGTTTGGCTTTGGAACCCCCGCACGCCGCCGGTTCCAAACCTCCCCCGCCCCCTTCTTTCCCCTCCGAAAATGCTGGGGCCGACGGGTTGGCGTACGCACCGGAAGTCCCCAAGCCCGGGCGCCTTGACTTGGCGGATTTGGCCGTTAGCATATATGCGAACACAGGAAAGGACTCGCGTGGCTCCAAGGAATACACCAATTGGCGAAGTGCTCAGGCGGCAGCGCGTGCAGGTCGTCAAAAAGGGGCTCCGCGAGATGGCCCGGCTGCTGGAGATCACGCCGCCGCACTTGACCGACATCGAAAAAGGACGCCGGGCACCATCCGAGGAACTGCTGGTCCGAATCTGCCGGCATTACGACATCCCGGAGGCCGAGCTGCGCTCCGGTTGGAACAAGGCCGACACCGTCGTCGGGCAGGTGGCGACCCAGGATGCGGTGACCGCGGAAAAAGTGCCCGAGCTGCTTCGATCCGCCCGACGGCTCACATCGGACCAGTGGGATTCGCTCATCGACCAGGCCAAACGGATGTCCGCGGACAAGAAAGGCAGGAAGTAGCGCGTGGCCGCCTTGCCGATTGGCAATCTGTTTCACCCGCAGCCGGGCAACATCCGCGCCGAGCGAAACGCCGGCAAATGCCTCGAACGGTGCCGGCGGAAACTCGGGCTCACCGAGATTCCCTTGCCGGTGCCGGTCGACCAGTGGATTGAAACGGTCTTCGACATCGGCTTCGGAATCACAGACCTGTCGCACCTGGGAGCGGACGTGCTCGGGGCGGCCTACATCAAAGAGAACGAGATCGCCGTTGCTGAAACGGCGCTCAAGCACGACGGGCGCTTTCGTTTCACCTGTGCCCACGAGCTGGCCCACTTCGTCTTGCACGCGCACATTGCCGTCGTCTTTACCGACGGCGAGCTTCCGAGCCTGGAGCTGGCCAATCGACTTGACAGGGAAGCCGACAAATTCGCCGCGGCGTTTCTTTCGCCGCTACCGCTTCTGGAGCGAGAGATCGTGCGATTCTGTCGTAGCGAACGGTTGGACCCGGAATACTGCCTTGCCGAGTTGATGGTGCCCTCGCCCGAATCGCTCTGGCTCTGGAAGGGGTTCTTGGTGCCGTTTCTGACACAGCGGTTCGGGATCTCCAAGACGGCGCTCGTCTATCGCTGCCAGGATCTGCGCGACTTGACCGATGAAAGCCGGTCGTTCATGCCGGCACGGATAAAAAACGCGATCCTTGGAAATGCCTCCTTCGGCGAGCCGGTGCCGTCGATGCGAATCGTCAACGGGCGTCCGCAGCCGGTGGCCGAGAGCCCGAGGCGCTGAACCGTTTTTTTGCGAGCGATGTTCGCACGATAGCGAACATGCCTAGAATCAACAGGTGTGCATCGCTTCGGCACGACGTTGCCGCTAGCAGCCCGAGGTATGAATCATGGTGGTGTATCTGGTCAACCAGTCGAATCTCGCTCGAATTTACTCCAAGCGCGCCGAGCCGTCCGAAACCGAGCTCTTCGCCATCCTGGTCGCGTTGATGGCCCTGCCGGGTTCGGCTCGCAAGCCCAGAAGCCACGAGCTTGTCCTGACCGAGGAAAACCGGCTGCAGGTCGCTGAGTACATCCGCGAGAAGCTCTCTGTCCTCCTTCCCGAGTTTGAGTGGAACGGCGGGCTGCTGCTTCGGCTCTATCAGCTGGTGGGTTTGAGGATTCAATGGACGCCGTTTTGACCGAAGGCCGCAAAGACGGCTTGTCTGCGGGATGCTTCCATGACGCACGTGCAGCACATCGGACCAATCCTTCCCGGCGACCCGCCGATTCCCTGCCCCGAGCTGCTGACCGAGGAGGAGGCGATCCGCTATCTCAGGCTCGATACAATTGAGGGATTGAGCAACCCCTAGGAGACGCTGGCCCGCTATCGAACGATGGGCGTGCTTCAGGGAACGCAGGTGTCGAAGAAAATCTTCTATCGGCGCGTTGAGCTTGACCGGTTTTTGGAGCGATTGACCACCACCAACCCCAGGTAAAGGACCCGACTGTGTTTCGACGAGTGTCCATTGCCACGCAGAAGACCAAGACCGCCGACGGCGTCGTCTATCGGTATTGGCAGCTTCGCTGGTACGGACTCGATGGCAAGCGCTATAGCGAGAGCATCGGCCGCATCGACAAGGTGTCGCGCAGGCAGGCCGAAAAACGCCGCGTCGCCAAGGAAATGGAACTTCAAAGCTCGCCGAGCAAACTTACGCCGTCTCGCGTGCCGACGCTTGCGGCTTTTTCGGAAGCGTACATCGAGGCTCG
Source organism: Planctomycetota bacterium (assembly GCA_003576905.1). GTDB lineage: Bacteria > Planctomycetota > Phycisphaerae > UBA1845 > UTPLA1 > UTPLA1. Next base: position 48,957 of record QEVG01000018.1, read on the forward strand.
AAAGAGCGAAGTCGCCGCTGGCACGATTGAGCTTCATGAAATGACGATTCGCTACCTCAAGGCTCAGTTTGGCGACGAGCGACTCATCGACACGATCACGCGGTTCGATGCCCGGGCATTTAAGACTGCGCTCGCTAAGGGCGACTTGGTTCGCGTCAACGAACGAAAGCACGGAGCGCCAACGCCTGCGACGGTTGATCTTCACATCCGAAACGCACGGACCATGTTCAACCGGGCCGTTGATGATGACCTGATTCAATTCAATCCGTTTGACCGGCTGGCCGGCGGCGTCGCCCCGACGGAGAAAAACTGGCACTACGTCGATGCCGCCGAATTCAAAAAGCTGCTTGCTGCCTGCCCCCATAACGGCTGGCGGGCGCTGCTTGGGCTTTGTCGCCTTGCCGGACTTCGCCAGGGCGAAGCGCTGGCGCTTCGCTGGGGTCAGGTCGATTGGGAAGGAAACCGCCTAGAAGTCTGGGCCGCAAAGACCAAGCGAAAGCGAATCGTCCCTCTTGCCCCGGAGCTTCTCCCGATACTTCGAGCGGCCTTTAAGAAGGCCGCCGAAGGCCAGGTGTATGTCGTCACCGGTGTAGCGCATCCCAACGTGTGGAGAGACTTTCGCGTGATCTGCAAACACGCCGGCGTCAAACACTACGCCAAATGGTGTCACACGCTTCGCAAGAACCGCGAAGGCGATTGGATCACGGCGGGCTTCCCTTTTCACGTCGTTGCCGATTGGATGGGCCATTCGCCCGAGGTCGCCCGGCAGCATTATCTCCGAGTCGATGAGCACAACATGGCAGCGGCATCAAAGCAGGTGATCTCGCCGGCATGGACGCAAATCCATGCGCCAGTCGATCCGAAGCAAAGCGTTCAGACGCAAAAATGGACGCAAATCGCTTCGAGTGAGGAGAATCCGCAGCGCGATGCGTCGTCACAAGATCAGGAATCGAAAGAGGTTGAAGAAAAAGCGGGCGATGGGATTCGAACCCACGACGTCCAGCTTGGGAAGCTGGCATTCTACCACTGAATTACGCCCGCAAATCTATACAGCAGTCTGACTGGCGCATGCCTAGCCGCCAGACCCGGGTTGTGCGCAAGCACAATTCGAGCGAGCCATCGCACTGTTTATAACCGTTTTTCCGTGATTCGCAAGGATACCGAACAGAAGGCATACCGCACAAGCCGGCATTGCGGAACGCGAGATTCCGGTTTTGCAGTGCCCGTTCTGGCCGGCTTGGCTCGCCGCTAAGCTACCCGCCAGGAACGCGATCTCGCCGCGAGTCACATCCCCGGCGCGCTTCGAGTCGGTCGCCCTGGGCCGAGGGCGTACCCGCCCTCCCCCTGCTTCCTTACGCGGGCTTTACAGCCCTTGCGCTGAATCAAACAGCATCCTAATTCGCCGGGTTGTACGCTTCTGAAGTGGACGCGAACGGCACGGGATTCGCCGCCGCTTTTTGCTTTACGTTTGACCAGAGTGAACTTGTCCGCCCGCACGCCCGCGGCTTTCGCCGCTGATCGCACGTTTCCGAGGGTGAATACATGACTGCATGGTACGTGGTGTGCGGTGTCGTTGCGCTGCTGCTGCTGGTCTACCTGTTCGTCGCAATGCTCAAGCCGGAGGCCTTCCAATGACGGCGCTGTTGTATTTGTTTCTCGGAATGGCGTGCTTCGCCGCGCTGCTCGGATTGACGCTGGCGGTGGCACACACCGAACCCCGCGAGTGACTCAGGTGCGCGCATGACGGCCTTCATTTTCATCGTTCTCATCGTCGGCGGCACGGCCGCGCTTTCCTGGCCGCTCGGCCGGTACATACAGTGGGCGATGGACCCCGCGGCCGACGTGGGCCCGCGCCGACGTGGGCTGGATCGGCTATTCGAGCGCATCGCGGGCAAGCTCGGCCGCGATGCGCAGGGCTGGAAGAAGTACATCCTGGCGATGCTGGCCTTCAACGTTGTCATGTTCGTTGTGAGCTTCGCCTTCCTGGCGTTCCAGCACTACCTGCCGCTCAATCCGGACGGCATGAAGGCGATCGAGGGCAGCCTGATTTTCAACACGGCGGCCTCGTTCACCTCGAACACGAACCTCCAGCACTATTCGGGCGAGTCCACGATGAGCTACCTGTCGCAGCTCTGCGCGCTCATGTGGCTCCAGTTCGTTTCGCCCGCCGTGGGCCTGGCCGCCCTGGCTGCGATGGCGCGCGGTCTCGCCGGCCGCCAACAAATGGGTAACTTCTTCATCGACGTTCAACGGGCCACCTTCCTGGTGCTCGTACCACTCGCGCTCATCATGGCGACGCTGATGGTGCAGGGCGGGATGCCCATGACGCTGTCCGGCGCCGCGCACGCGACAACGCTCGAAGGCGCTGAACAGGTTATTGCCCGCGGCCCCGTCGCGGCGTTTCTGGCGATCAAGCAGCTCGGCACCAATGGCGGCGGCTTCTTCGGCCCGAACTCGACGCATCCGCTCGAGAACCCCACTTTCTGGACGAACGTGCTCGCGACTATGTCCATCATCATCATCCCGATGGCGTGCGTGTGGATGTTCGGGCGGATCATCGGGCGGATGCGGCACGCGGCCGTTGTCTTTGGCGTCATGCTGCTGCTCATGGGCACGCGCATTGCGGGCGCGGTCTTGTTCGAGTCGGCACCGACGCGCGCTTTTGCGAGCCTCCCGATCGAGCAGACGGACGGCAACCTGGAGGGCAAGGAGCTGCGGTTTGGCGCTGCCGCCGGGCCGCTCTGGGCGGTCGTCACGACCTCAACCAGCAATGGCTCGGTCAACTGCATGCACGACAGCCTCAATCCGCTGACAGGGCTGATGCCCATGATTGGCATGTGGCTGAACGAGGACTTCGGCGGTGTCGGCGTCGGGATGATCAACATGTTCGTGTACATCATCCTGGCCGTATTCCTCGCCGGCATGATGGTCGGCCGTACACCGGAATACCTGAACCGCCGCGTGGAGGCGCGCGAGGTCAAGCTCGCAGTACTCGCGCTCCTGGCGCAATCATTATTCATTCTCGTCGGCACGGCCGTCTTCGCCGTGACGCCGTGGGGGACGAAAACGCTTAACAACGCCGGCGCGCACGGGTTCAGCGAGATGCTCTACGAGTTCAGTTCGGCAAGCGCGAACAACGGTTCGGGCTTTGAGGGGCTGGGCGACAATACACCGCCCTGGAATATCGCGACAGGAGTCGTGATGCTCCTGGCGCGTTTCATCCCCATCATTGTGCCGCTGGCCATCGCCGGATCGCTGGCTGCGAAGCGGCCGACGGCGCAGTCCGCCGGCACGCTCGGCGTGGAAGACGGCACGTTCGGTGTCATGTTGACGGCCGTCGTCGTAATCATCGGGGCGCTCACGTTCTTCCCGGCTGCGGCGCTGGGGCCGATCGTCGAGCATCTCCAGTTCATGGTTTGAGAAGCAGGACGCAAAGATGCAAACGTTTATTGCCAGTTTGCGAATCACGGCGGCCACGATGGTGATCTGCGTCGCCGCTTATACGCTGGCGATCCTCGGCATCGCGCAAGTCGTGACGCCCGAGTCGGCGAATGGATCGCTTATTCGACGCGCGGATGGGACCGTTGTTGGCAGCCGTCTCATCGGGCAGAGGTTTGAGCAACCGGGCTACTTCTGGCCGCGCCCCTCGGCATGCGACTACAACGCGGCGGGCGCCGCAGGTAGTAACAAATCGCCCACGAGTCCAGATCTCATCGCCCGTGCCAGCGCCATGATTGCGCGCCACGGCGCAACCGCCGACACACCGCTGCCCGCCGATCTGGCCGCGGCCTCCGGCGGCGGGCTCGACCCCCACATCACGCAGCGGGCTGCCCTCTACCAGGCAACGCGTGTAGCCGGCGCTCGCGGTGTACCGACAAAAGAGGTGGAGGCACTCATTCAGAAGTTCGCGTTCTCACCGGGCGGTCCGCTTACGTCGGACTTGGTGGTCAACGTGCTGGAATTAAACCTGGCGATGGACGAAGCGTCCGGGCCCGTATCCGCGTCGCGGTAATGCGGCATACATGGTGATCGTGCAATGAGTACCCAGACGGACAATCGGAATCCCAGGCGCGAGGAGCCCGCCGCGCATTCCAAGCCAATCGTCGAAACCAGCGCCGGCGGCAAGCCCCGATCGCGTCCCGGCGAGCGCGCGGCGCTCGATGCGACTCGCGGCACGGACAGGTCGCGGCCGCTTTTCGAGCGCGAGATCGTCACGAAGGCGATCCGGGCCAGCCTCGCCAAGCTTGACCCGCGCCACCAGGTCCGCAACCCGGTGATGTTCGTGGTCGAAGTCGGCAGCGTGCTCACCACAATCCTCTTTCTCCAAGCACTGGTGGGAACGGGCGAGGCGTCGGCCGCGTTCACGGGCGTGATTGCCGCGTGGCTGTGGTTCACCGTGCTGTTCGCGAACTTCGCGGAGGCGATGGCCGAAGGCCGCGGCAAGGCACAGGCCGAAGCGCTGCGCCGAACAAAGAAACAAACCCTCGCACGGCGACTTCGTCAGCCCGTATCAGACACCGAGCAGGAACGCATCAGAACTTCCGAGATGGTTGCTTCGACGCTGCTGCGAAGGGATGACGTCGTGCTCGTCATGGCCGGCGAGTTCATCCCGGCCGACGGCGATGTGATCGAGGGCGTCGCGTCCGTCGATGAGTCGGCGGTCACGGGCGAGAGCGCCCCGGTCGTCCGCGAAAGCGGCGGCGACCGCTCAGCGGTCACCGGCGGCACGCGCGTGATCTCCGACTGGCTCGTCGTCCGTGTGTCTTCCAATCCGGGCGAGGGCTTCCTCGACCGCATGATCTCGATGGTCGAAGGCGCCAAGCGCCAGAAGACACCGAACGAAATCGCGCTCGATATCCTGCTGACGGCGCTGACCATTATTTTTCTGCTCGTTTGCGTCACCCTGCTCCCGTTCTCAATCTACAGCGTCAATGCAGCGGGGCAGGGCACACCGGTGACGATCACCGTGCTCGTGGCTCTGCTTGTATGCCTCATTCCCACGACCATCGGCGGCCTGTTGTCGGCGATCGGTATAGCCGGCATGGACCGCATGATCCAGGCGAACGTCATCGCCATGTCCGGCCGGGCGGTCGAGGCGGCCGGCGACGTCGACACGCTGCTGCTCGACAAGACGGGCACGATTACGCTCGGCAATCGACAGGCGACGGAGTTCATCCCCGCTGAAGGCGTGCACATCGAGGAACTTGCGGATGCCGCCCAGCTTGCCTCACTCGCCGATGAGACGCCCGAAGGCCGGAGCATCGTCGTCCTTGCCAAGGATCAGTACGGCCTGCGCGGTCGCGACGTGGAGAGGATGCACGCGCAATTCGTCCCGTTCACGGCGCAGACCCGGATGAGTGGCGTCGACGTGGACGGAACAGCCATTCGCAAGGGGGCGGCCGACGCCATTCAGCGTTTTGTGGAGTGCCAGCGCGGCACCTTTCCGGCCGCATTGCAAAGGGCCGTGGACAGCATCGCCAAACAAGGGGGCACACCCCTTGTCGTCGCATCGGTGAAGCGTGGCAAGGCGAGCGTGCTGGGAGTGATTCACCTCAAGGACATCGTCAAGGGCGGCATTCGCGAGCGATTCGCCCAGCTTCGCCGGATGGGCATCAAGACGATCATGATCACGGGTGACAATCCGCTGACCGCGGCATCGATCGCGGCTGAAGCAGGCGTTGACGACTATCTCGCCGAAGCGACGCCGGAGGCGAAGCTAAAGCTGATTCGCGAGAACCAGGCCGGAGGCCGACTTGTCGCCATGTGTGGCGACGGCACAAACGACGCGCCAGCGCTCGCGCAAGCTGACGTGGCGGTCGCCATGAACACCGGCACCCAAGCCGCCAAGGAAGCCGGGAACATGGTCGATCTCGACAGCAATCCGACCAAGCTGATTGAAGTAGTCGAGATCGGAAAGCAGCTCTTGATCACGCGCGGGGCGCTGACTACGTTCAGCATCGCCAATGACGTATCCAAGTACTTCGCGATCATCCCGGCCGCCTTCGTGAGCACCTACCCGGCCCTGGGAAAGCTGAATATCATGGGCTTGGCCACACCGCAAAGCGCGATCCTGTCGGCGGTGATTTTCAACGCCCTGATCATCATCGCGCTGATCCCGTTGGCGCTGCGCGGCGTGCGCCACAAGCCCGCAAAGGCGACAGCCCTGCTTACGAGAAACCTGCTTATCTACGGCGTCGGCGGACTGATTGCTCCGTTCGTCGGTATCAAGCTGATCGATCTGGCACTCGTTGTACTGCGGCTGGCGTGAAGGACGACCCTTCCCTGCGGACCGTGCCGTCTTTCGAAGCGAACTCAGATGCAAAAAACCGGCATAATAATCAGGACATCCATCCTCGCGATTATCGCCGCTCCAATCGCACACGCCCAGCACGAAGGAGAGCCACAATCGTCGCAGCCGGCCGCGGAAGAAAAGAGCCCGTTCTCGTTCTTCATCTGGCCCGAGCCGGCCAAGCTTGAGGGACCGATCTCCACGGATCGGCCGGGTTTCTCTACCAGCGCCTCGCTGGTACCGCGCGGCCACATGCACATCGAAGTCGGGCACATCTACTCCTACGACCAGGAGAAGCGCACCGAGACGCAGAGCCATCTCGTGCCGGGCACGGGATTGCGAGTAGGCCTCCTCGATGATCTCGAGCTGCGCGTCAACTGGAACGGCATGTCGCTCACCGAGTCGAAATTCCGCGACACGAGCCCGGCGGGGCGCAGGTTCACAAATCATCAGCACGATGACGGGGCGGGCGACATGAGCACCGGCTTCAAATTTCCCGTGCTCAAGCACACGGATACGAATCATCAGCCCAATATTTCGCTCGTTCCGACCATCTCGCTGCCGACAGGTGGCAAAACAAAGACAACGGGTGACGTCGATCCGTCCATTTTGCTGGCTTGGAATTATCCGCTTACCGAAAAATTCACGCTGTATGGCATCGGCTCCGTCGCATCCATCAGCGATTCGGACGGACGGTTCTGCCAATCCGCTGCCTCGTTCGCGGGTTCTTACACCATCTCCGACCAGTGGAGCTTCTTTGTGGAGTACTTCGGTATCTATCCCAACACCCGAAACTCCGATTGCCAGCACAACATCAACGGCGGCCCCGTCTTTCTCATCACTGACAACATTCAACTGGATCTGGCCGTGGGCATGGGGCTCAATGAAGAGGCCCCGGATTTCTTCGTCAACTGGGGAATCTCAATCAGATTCTGATGTCAAGGCGTCTAACCCGAGGGATGGCGCCTCGCCGACAGGTTCAACGCTATGTGATTGGAGGTTACGTATCACATGTTCATTGCTGACTTGCTCTATTCGGTCCTGGAGTCCATGCTGACCTTCATCGTAACAGGCCTGCTTCAGATACCGCTTGGCCTTCTGGCTCAGGCCTTCGGTGTTGCCTGACGGGTGGCGGACCGGGAATCCCGTTGATACGCCTGACTGTTCCTTGCACGTGCTTGCGCACCTACATACGATTCAGCGCATCAACAAAGCCTGCTGGCCTCATCCGGACCTCGCACCGAATCAGGCATGCACCGCGACGCTCTCACAGGGCAAGACCATGGCCGATAGCCGACCCGATCCCGATGCCCTGCTCGCCCGCGCACAGGCGGCTGAAACCCATCCACGCCGCGGCAGGTTGAAGATTTTTTTCGGCATGTGTGCAGGGGTCGGTAAAACCTATGCAATGCTCCAAGAAGCACGGGAGCGTTGCGCAGCCGGCGCGGACCTCGTGGTCGGCTACATCGAGACGCATAAACGCCCGGACACCGACGCCCTCAAGGAGGGCCTGGAGGAGTTGCCGCCGCGCTGGATCGAATATCGCGGCGTGCGCCTTCGAGAGCTCGATCTCGACGCGGTCCTGGCTCGCCGGCCTGGTTTGGCCCTGGTCGATGAACTCGCCCACACGAATGCAGAAGGCCTGCGTCATGCGAAGCGCTACCAGGATGTGCTGGAGCTCCTGGACGCCGGCATCGACGTGTACACGACGGTCAATGTTCAGCACATCGAATCGCTCAATGACGTGGTCGCTCAGATCACGGGCGTTCCGGTCAGGGAGACAATCCCGGACTCGATCATCGAGCGCGCCGACGAGATCGAGTTGGTGGACATCCCGCCGGATGATCTGCTCCAGCGCCTGCGCGAAGGGAAGGTGTACGTCGCCGACCAGGTGCAACGCGCCGCGGAGAAGTTCTTCCGGCGTGAGAATCTCGTGGCTCTCCGGGAGTTGGCGCTGCGCGAGACCGCAGCCCGGGTCGGCAAACAGGTGCGCGTGGAACGCGCCGGTCGCGGCGAGACGCGGCCCTGGGCGACGGCCGAGCGAATCCTCGTGTGCGTCGGTCCCAGTCCACTCTCGGCTCGCGTGATCCGCATCGCCCGCCGCATGGCGGCGGCGGTACACGCCGAGTGGCTGGCGGTCAGCGTCGAGCCACCCGGCCAATCAGAACTTGCCGCGGCGCAGGTGAGGCGGAACCTGAAACTCGCGGAGCAACTTGGCGGTGAACCAACCGTCATTTCAGGCGATCGGGTGGTTGATGAGATCCTGGCGTACGCCGTGCGCCACAACGTCACAAAGATCGTCATTGGCAAGACGGCGCTGCCTCGCTGGCGCGAGTGGCTACGCGGCTCCATTGTCGATGAGTTAATCCGCCGCAGCGGCGAGATTGATGTCCACGTGGTCAAGGGCGAACCCGAGGACATCGTGGCCGTCCGTACGCGCGGGGAACGCCGGCATGCGAACTGGCGAGAGTACGCGGCGGCGACGGCCGCGGTCGGCCTGTGCGTCATCCTGGCCACCCTCGCCCATCCGTATCTGCCCGCCGCCAATCATACGATGATCTTCCTCGCCGGCATGGTATTCGTAGCCACGCGGTATTCGGCCGGGCCTTCGGTGCTGGCCTCCGTACTTGCGGCGTTGTCGTTCAATTTCCTGTTCACTGAGCCGTATTACACGTTTGTGATCTATGATCCGTCCCTCTTTATCACCTTCATCGCCCTCCTCATCACGGGCCTCGTGGTGAGCGGTTTGGCGCAGCGCGTCCGGAGGCAGGCGGAAAGCATACGAACGCGTTACCACCGCACGTTCGCCCTGTATTTCATGAGCCGTCAGCTTGCGGCCGCTGCCAGCATCGAGGCCCTCGCCAAGGTCGCCGCAAAGCACGTCGCCGATGTTTTCCAGGGAGATACCGTCATCCTCGGACCGGATTCAACCGGACGCCTCGGTGTCCTTGCCGTGTCGGGTCCGTTCGCGGCCGAACCCACGAATGAGCGAACCGCAGCGCAGTGGGTGTTTGAGCACGGGCAGTGGGCGGGCTGGAGCACGGACACGCTGCCGGCCTCGCAAGCGATCTACCTGCCTCTGGTCGCATCCGGAAAGGCGCTCGGCGTTCTCGCACTTCGTCCACGCCGCCCAGAACCGCCGCTGGAACCGGATCAGAGACACATGCTGGAAACCTTCGCGACACAGCTTGCCATTGCGATGGAGCGAGCGGCGTTTGCGTCGCAGGCGGAGGCGGCTCGTCGAGAAGTCGAGACGGAGCACGTCCGTAGCTCCCTCTTGAGCTGCGTCTCGCACGATCTTCGCACGCCGCTGGCCGCAATAGCCGGTGCGGCAAGCACGCTGGTCGATGAACCGGCTCAACTGACGACAGAAGCACGACGCGAGTTGGCGCAGTCCATCGCAGAGGAGGCCGGCCGGCTGAATCAGCTTGTCGGCAAGCTACTCGACATGACGCGGCTGGAGGCGGCCGGCTTTCGGCTGCAAAGGGATTGGTACCCGCTGGACGAACTGGTTGGAGCGGCATTGACCCGACTCAATTCGATCCTGCAACCGCGCCGTGTGATCACGGATATTCCGGAAGATCTGCCGCTTATCCACGTGGATGGCCCGCTGATCGAGCAAGTGCTGGCGAATCTCCTGGAGAACGCGGCCCGTTACACGCCGCGGCAATCAACAGTTACCGTCGCTGCAAGCGCCGTTGCGTCCGGTGTCCTCGTCGAAGTGATCGATGAAGGACCTGGGCTGCAACCGGGCACCGAAAAGGCGGTTTTCCGCCGATTCGTGCGTATTCGCCCGGCGGCTGATCGCTCGGGCACCGGGTTGGGGCTGGCGATATGCGAAGCGGTGGTACGGTTGCACGGTGGCCAGATCGGCACGGAAAACCGGCGAGAGGGCGGCGCTCGCTTCTGGTTCACCCTTCCCGTACCCGCCACAGCGCCTGCGGGACTCAGCGCGGCCGGTCAATCGGCCCCCTCGGATCAGGACTTCCGCGCGCCGACGCCGGAGGCAACAAAGTGACCCGCACACCGGCCTGCGTTCTGATCGTGGAAGATGAACTGCCCATCCGGCGCTTCCTTCGGCCTGCGGTGGAAGCCGCCGGATGGCGCCTGATCGAGGCGGAGACGGCTCAGCGTGCCCTTCTCGAAGCCTCGCAAAGCGGACCGGACGTCATCATCCTTGACCTGGGCCTGCCGGACTTCGACGGGATCGAAGTCGTCCGGCGCGTCCGCGAGTGGTCCAGCGTGCCGATCATCATTCTGTCAGCGCGCGGTCAGGAACAGGACAAGATCTTGGCGCTCGACGCCGGCGCCGACGATTACGTTCAGAAGCCTTTCAACGTGGGCGAACTCATTGCCCGAATCCGCGTCGCGCTGCGTCACGCAGCCAGCCAGTCTCAACCTTCAGCCAACCCGACGATTGTCGCGGGCGACATCACGATCGACCTGCATCGCCGGGTCGTCACCAAGGGCGGACAAGAGGTGCACCTGACACCGCTCGAATACAAGCTGCTGACCACGCTCACACGCCATGCGGGCATGGTCATGACGCACCGCCAGCTCCTTCGCGAAGTCTGGGGGCCGGGCCACGCGGAGGACTCAACCTATCTGCGCATGTTCGTTCGGCAGCTCAGACTGAAACTGGAGAGCAATCCGACCCAGCCCAAGCATCTGCAAACCGAAGTCGGCGTAGGATATCGATTCGTAACCGAGTGAATGATGCTGTCAGACTCGGGAAGTCGTCTGGAAATGCGGCCCTGAAAACCCAGGAAACCGAGACCCACGGGTTTGCCGATTTGACAGCGATGATCTGACCCGAAAGACCACGCTCCTTATTGCGCCGATGCGGCTTTCGGCTCGCCTGAGCGGCGGCCTGCGGTGTCGAGATTCTGACAGTCCGCGACCGGATTACGCCAGCGCGACTTCCAGGCGACGAAACAAAACCGGGGCTCGTGCCCCACGGCGGTCGGAATCGTACTCGGGTCTTGTGCGGCTCACACCACGTTTCAGCCTGCCGGCCTCACACTCCTTTATTCCATTGCCGGTGGAACAGGACTCCGCCATCCCCATTGCCGCCGGCTCAAACCGAAAGTAGGCACCGATCTGTCGTGGGGCGCCAGGACAAGGATCGAAGGATCAGCCCATTCAATCCGGGGCCATCCACTGGAGGTCGAAACCGGCTGCACGCGACGCTGTGCTATCGGAGCCCGGCCGAAACTGAAGCTGCTGCGCAAGCTCTCGTGACCACGTGTCCACTCAAAGGCGACAATCCCAAGGCCTTTGAGAAACGGCACACGCTTTCGAATCAGCCGGCGCTACAGCAGTTGAGGATCGTCGCCGAAGTTCATACCTAAGCGCGACCACTTCGACCGCGTGGGCGCTGGCTGACTCAATCGGGCGCGCCGCCGATGCACCACCAACGCGATGATCCCATCGGTCCCGCGTGAATCAATTCACGACGCCCCCCAGCTGCCCGAATAAAAGAACCGCTCCCAGGTGATCTTGTCCCCCTTCACCGTGTAGATGGCGACTTCTTCAAGGGTCTTACGCTGGCCACCGGCGTTCCGGGTCACGTCGAAGGTGATGTGCACGGCAAACTCTTCGAGGCCATTGAAGTATGGCCCTCGCACGGTTTCGCCGTGAATGGTGTGATCGGCCGCCCATCGCTCAGACTTCTGAATGACGGCGGCCTTGCCTCGGGTCTCGGTGCCATCGCCCTCGACAGAAACGATGTCGGGATCGTACATCGTGTGCATCACGTCGAAGTTCCTGCCCTGGTTGCACAACTCAACGAACTGGTTTGCAACAGCCTGAAGGCTCATGGCGAGTCCCTTTCATGGATGACGGGGTGACAATTGGGAGGCCAAGACCACTCGCCAATTCCGCACAGCCCGCTAGTACTTTATCACGGCACGGCCCACAACGTCGCCCATCCGAATGAGGTCGATGTTCTCGTTTATGTCTTCAAAGCGAATGACCTTCGTGGAGTGGCGAATTCTTCCCTGCTGCGCCAGCGAGATGACCTCGCTCAAGTCGTTGTGATTTCCCCAAAAAGAACCGTGGTAAGTGTACTCCCGCGCGACGAAAGGAAACAGCGGCAGATTGATGCGATCGCCGACCAGTCCCACGGACGAGTAATGACCCCCAATGGCGAGAAGCCCGAATCCAAGCTGGATCATCTCTTCGGCCCCGGCGCAATCAATGACTGCGTCGATCTCGCCCCGGCCGGTCGCCTGGTTCAGCTCCTTGCGCACGTCATCGAGCGACCTGCCCTTCGTACTAATGACGTGATCCGCGCCGAATTCTTTCGCGACAGCCAGCTTCTCAGCACTGCGGGCAAACGCGACCACCGTCGCCCCGGCGCCGAGCAGCTTAGCGTATTGGACGGCATAAGATCCGAGACCACCTACGCCCATGACGCCCAGCACCCGATTCGGCCCCAGCGCCCCGGCGTCCCGCAGCTTCTTGATGCCGCGATAGGGCGTCAGCCCGGCATCGGTCAGCGGGGCAAGCTCCTCCGGCTTCAGATTGAACCGCTTGTCCACCTTGATGAGGTACCGATATGGAACCGGGACGAATTCCGCATAGCCGCCGTACGGCCCGAAGCCCGGCCATCTGCCGTGGGCACAGATCTGCGTGTCGCCCTGCTGGCAGTGACGACAGGTCCCGTCGCCCCATCCTCCGACAAGGACTACCTGGTCCCCCTCCTCAAGTCCGATGGTCCTGGGCACAGAACTGCCGATCTTGTGGACCTCGCCGGCGATTTCATGTCCCGGCGTCACAGGAAACGTCATCTCTGCATAGCTGCGAAAATAGCCGTCGATGAGTTGAACGTCGGTGCGGCACATGCCGGCGGCCCGGACGTGCAACAGGACTTCCTCAGCGCCGATCTCCGGCTCACGGACATCTTCAAGGACAAGGGGCCTGTGGTAGCCGTGCATTCGTGCTGCGCGCATTGGCATTCCTCCTGTAGGTGCGCATCGCACCTGGCTGTGGCCTCAGACCCGGGCGGGTTCGAGCCGACGAGGGGCGATGTCTATCGAAGGCGGACCTGATGGCGTCCAACTCTTCGGCAGCGGCCGGACGGTCTTACGCCTTTCGCTTCACCATTTCCTCGATCCAGATCGGCACGTAGGGAATCGTGCACCCCTTTGACATCGGCCAGTCCTTGTACAAGCCGATCTTCTCGCCGATGGCGATCGCCCGTTTGCGGAGTTTGGCGTGCTTAATGCCGATCGCCGCGAGGGTATTGTTCATCGTCCACCTCGTCTCCGGCGGGGCCTTCGGCATTTCCTTCTCAATGCGATCGAGGAGCTTCTCCACATCAAGCCCGTCCGCATCCTTGCCGCCCTTGTTGATCATTGACGCCGTGAGGTGCCAGCCGGCGCGGGCGGCCCAGCCGTCCTTGTCCTTCATCCACTTCGCGCGCAGCGCCTCCTTTTCGGCGGGAGGCTGCTCCTTGACGATGTACGAGGTCAGCCACTCGGCCACCCACCCGAAGCGGGCCTCGCGGACCATCTTGTCCAGTTCCTTCGCGGACACATCTTTCGGCTTCATGATGAGGATCGCCAACATCTGCGCATCGACGTGGCCGGTTTTCCACAACTGGAGCGCGAGTTCGTGATTGGTTTTGATCTTCCTGGCGAGCGCGCGGATGTCGCCGGTCTTGACGCCGAACTGTTTGTCCGGGGGTGCGCCGGCAATCCCATCCGGCCCGACCCTGGCGTTGTACGTGCGGCGGCCTGCGTCGCCGAGCGATTCGAGTTTCGCGAGGACATCTTTGACGGTCATGGAGGAATTGTACGAAGCGCTGCCCGCAGACGGAAGCGGGACGGGGCATGGGCGACAACGGGGGGAAACCGGTACAATAGAGCGATGCAAAGTAAAGCCACGACCGTCAAGGAGTATCTCACCTCATTGCCGGAGGATCGGCGCAAGACGATCGCGGCGGTGCGCAAGGTTATTCTCAGGAACCTTGACAAGGATTATGAGGAGGGCATGCTGTACGGCGCAATCAGCTATTACGTGCCGCACAAGGTGTATCCGCCCGGGTATCACTGCGATCCGAAGATTCCCCTGCCGTTTGCGGGACTCGGATCGCAGAAGAACTACATCTCGCTCGGCATGATGTGCCACTACAACGACGGCGCAGAGGACATGTGGTTCCGCGCGGCATGGGCAAAGTCCGGCAAAAAGCTGAACATGGGCAAGTGCTGCGTGCGATTCAAAAAGATCGAGGATGTGCCGCTGGACGTGATCGGTGAGGCGATCCGACGCGTGCCGGCAAAGAAATACATCGCGATGTACGAGAAGGCCCTTGGGCCGCAGCGCCTGGCGAAGCATCGGGCGAAGGGGCTCAAGAACGCATAGAGAGCGTTGCCGACTCGGAGTCTGTGGGGTAACCGTCCCGCGCGTGCCGGCAAATGAGTGGGCGAGACCGTGTGCCTGTTTCCGCACAAGTCACTCGTCAACTTCGACTCGTTTCCTTGAGGCGACCATAAAGCGCTGCCGCGCGGAAACTTTTCGACGACGGCGGCGGCTGTGGTGACCTAAAGCCCGAAAGGCGGCGGTCATGACGCATTCGCTGTGGTCCATTCTAAACGGCACGATCGTCAACGTGGCGACGGTGGCAGTCGGCTCGGCGATCGGCATCGGGCTCTCGACGCGCATCCCGGAGCGGTTCCAAAAAATCATCCTCAACGGCCTCGGGCTGGTCACCGTCACCCTCGGCGTGGACGCCTCGGTGCTGGTGATGGCCGACACGGTGCGGCGCTACGGCGCCGGCATCCCGACCTACGGCGCGCGGCTGGCGATGGTGATGGTCGGCTCGCTGATCGCGGGTTCGATCATCGGTTCAGCCCTGAGGCTGCATGAGCGAATCGAGGGCCTGGGGCGCGTGATACATGTCCGGTTTGGGAGAAAGGAAGGCGGCGGGGCGCCGCGTGAGGCGGGGGTCGGCGACGCGGGGCCGCACCGCTTTGCCGAGGGCTTTCTGACGGCGAGCGTGATTTTCTGTGTCGGACCGCTGACACTGCTCGGCTGCCTGCGAAACGGGGTCGACGCAAACCCCGGGCTGCTCTACATCAAGGCGTTTCTCGACGGCTTCTGCTCGATGGCCCTGGCCGCGTCGCTGGGGACCGGCGTGGGCTTCAGCGTGCTGACGGTTTTTTTCTTTCAGGGCGGGCTGGCCCTGGCCGCATCACAGATCGCGGGGGTCATTCCTGACCTGTCGCTGCAGATGATGAACGTCGTCGGAGGCATCGTCCTGCTGGGCACGGCGCTCATGATTCTCGACATCAAGAAGATTCCGGTGGCAGACATGCTGCCGGGCATCTTCATCCCCCCCGTCGTCGTGTGGGCCGTGGAGCGCCTCAGCCCCGGCCTGCTGCTGACGGCGGCCGGGTAGCGATGCCTGCGGAGGGTCGGCGGTTGGCTCGCGCCACCAGACCCGCCGTGAGACGGCGCGGCCGCCCGGCCTTGATTCTTTGCACTTTGAAGCTCGCGCCGGCCCACTTGCCCGACACCCCGCGCTGGCTTCTAATCCCCTGCTCTGAATCGTTTTAACAGGGGTTCCTCACCGACCCGCACATACTGGAGAAGCAAGCGTGAACCCGGCTGAGTTGGAAAAGCGTATTCGATCGAAGAAGGCGGTTGTGGGCATCATGGGCATGGGCTACGTGGGCCTCCCGCTCGTCCGCACATTCGGCAACAGCGGCTTTACCTGCATCGGCTTCGATATCGACCCGAACAAGGTCCGCATGCTGAATGCCGGGAAAAGCTATATCAAGCACATTCCCGATTCGATGATTTCCGGGCTGAAGAAGGCCGGCCGATTTCGGGCGACGGCGGACTTTCGCGAGCTTCGAAAGCCTGACGCAATCATCATCTGCGTGCCGACACCGCTCTCCAAGACGCGCGACCCGGACATGAGCTACGTCGAGTCCACGGCTCACGCCATCGCAAAGGAACTGCGAAAGGGGCAGCTTGTCGTGCTCGAAAGCACGACGTACCCCGGCACGACGCGCGAACTGGTCAAACCCATCCTCGAAAAGGGCAGCGGCCTCAAGGCCGGGCGGGATTTTTTCCTCGCCTTCAGCCCGGAGCGCGAGGATCCAGGTCGGAAGGACTACTCGACGGAGACGATTCCAAAGGTCGTCGGCGGCCTGAATCCCGCGAGCCGGAAACTGGCCGTGGCGCTTTATTCAGGGGCGATTCAGCGCGTGGTGCCGGTAGGCAGTTGCGAAGTAGCCGAGGCGGCGAAGATTCTTGAGAACGTCTACCGCTGCGTGAACATCGCGATGGTGAACGAACTGAAAACGCTTTTCGACAAGATGGGCATCGACGTGTGGGAAGTCATCAACGCGGCGAAGACCAAGCCGTTCGGTTTCTCGGCGTTTTACCCCGGCCCCGGGCTTGGGGGGCACTGCATCCCGATCGATCCGTTCTATCTGACCTGGAAGGCCCGGCAGTACGGCGAGGCCACGCGGTTCATCGAGCTGGCCGGCGAGATCAACACGCGCATGCCGGAGTATGTGATCCATCGCCTGATGAACGCCCTGAACGAGCGCGGCAAGGCCCTGAAGGGATCGAAAATACTCGTGCTGGGGCTGGCGTATAAGAAGGATGTGGACGACCTGCGCGAGAGCCCCAGCATCGAGTTGATCCACCTGCTCTGGAAGCACGGGGCCAAGGTGGATTACAACGACCCGCACATCCCCAAGACCCACAAGGGCCGCGAGCACGACCTCGGTATGAAGAGCGTGCCGCTGACCGCGGCGCAGCTCAAGAAGTACGACGCGGCGATCATCTCGACGGACCACTCGGCGTATGACTACGGGATGATCGTAAAGAACAGCAAACTGGTGATTGATACGCGGAATGCGGCGGTGAACGTGCGGCAGGGGCGGAACAAGGTCGTGAAGGCGTGACTTGCGTAAAGTGAGGCTCCAAGTTTCCATTGCGTAATAAGCGCAGATCAGTGCTCAATTAGAAGCTATCCCAAAACCTATTTGCGTTTCGTGCGTATAACAGCATTATGCTGAAACTCACGGATGAACAGTTGAACGGGTTGCTGGAACGGATTCCCGATTCTCCCAAGAGCCCGCTCGGCGGGCGGCCGACGGCCAACAAGCGAAAGGTCGTCCGCGGCATCTTCTGGATGCTGGACAACGGCGCCAAGTGGAAGGACCTGCCTCGCCGATTCGGTTCGAAGAGCACGGTCCATCGCTGGTTCCAGAAATGGGTGACCGAGGGCGTCTTCGAAAACGTCATGCGAACGGCCGGCCGCTGCGTCGAGGAGGGCAAGGGCTACCGCGTGTACGAGTGCTACATCGACGGGAGCTTCTGCAAGGCCAAGGGTGGCGGGGACGGCATCGGCT
Source organism: Planctomycetota bacterium (assembly GCA_003576905.1). Classification (GTDB taxonomy): domain Bacteria; phylum Planctomycetota; class Phycisphaerae; order UBA1845; family UTPLA1; genus UTPLA1. The sequence goes on from QEVG01000018.1 coordinate 66,621, forward strand.
GCACGAAGGCCGGAAAAGGCGTGAAAACCATGGTGATTGTCGATGCCCGGGGCCTGCCGATGGCGGTGGACACGATGTCGGCGAGCCCGCACGAGAGCCAGCTGGTGCAGCGTCTGTTTGACTTCATGCTGTCGGACAAGAAGCCGGAACGTCTGATCGGTGACAAGGCGTATGACAGTGATGAGCTGGGCTACCAACTGGGCGAGCAGGGCATCGAGCTGATCGCGCCGCATCGCGAGAATCGCAGACCGGAAACCAAGACCCAGGATGGCCGACCGCTGCGACGCTACAAGCGCCGCTGGACCGTGGAACGCACCATCGCCTGGTTCCAGAACTTCCGTCGACTGTGCATCCGCTGGGAGAAATCGACCTCGCTGTTCTGCGGTTTCCTTCATCTGGGATGTACAGTCCTCTTGCTCAAAGAGGTTTTGGGATAGCCTCTAAGTTACAGCTTTTGGACGCTTCAGGTCAAGATTTCGCGGTGGCTCATGAGCGGCTCGTGCGAGAATCGCTTCTCGCACGATGAGCTTCGGGAATCCCTTCCCGCGAAACTAAGTCACTGTAGCGACACCGGATCGACATCCACGATCAGCGACTTCACGCCCGCTTTCAGCGTCCCCTCCGATTTCATCAGGTCAATCGCGGACAGCATCGCCCCCGCCGTGTCGAATGTCAGTTGCAGATCGATTCGGTAGTTGTCGCGCAGCCGGGCGATCGGGCAGGGCTGGGGACCAAAAAGGCGGACCTCGATTCCGCGCCGCCCGAGCGTCTCGGCAATGCGCTCCTTGAGGGCGTCCGCCTCCTTTTCCAGCTTTGACATGCGCGAATCGGCCAGAACGAAGCGCAGCAGGCGCGTCCACGGCGGCAGACCGGCGATGCGGCGCTTTTCCAGCTCCGACTTCGCGAAGCCCTCGTAGTCCCCTTTCACGGCATGAATGATCGGCGCCGTGTCCGCCGCGAAGGTCTGCACGACGACGTGCCCGGGGGCATCGCCGCGGCCGCTGCGCCCGGCGACCTGGAGCACGAGCTGAAAGGTGCGCTCCTCGCTGCGAAAGTCGTTCACGGCGAGGGCAGTGTCGGCGCTGATGACACCGACAAAGGACACGAACGGAAAGTCCAGGCCCTTGGCGATCATCTGCGTTCCGACGAGACAGTCAAACGCGCGGCGCTCAAAGGCCGAAAGGATGTCGGCGTAGTCCTCCGACTTCTGCATGCTGTCCGAATCCATACGCCGGATGCGCGCCTTCGGAAACTTCAGCGCCATCTCCTCTTCCACCCGCTGGGTTCCGATTCCGAACCGCACCAGCCGGCCGCCGCAGTTGTGCGTCGGGCACACCTCCGGCAGGACGACCCGCTCGTGGCAGTAATGGCAATGGGCCAGTCCGGTCGTCGCGTGAAACACCATGCGCACGCTGCAATGCGGACAGACGAATATGAACTTGCATCGCGGGCAATGGAGATACCCGGCGTAGCCCCGGCGGTTGAGCAGCAGGACTGCCTGCTCACCGCGACCGAAGGTCGCGCCGAGGTGCGCCTCCATCTCGCGCGAGAGCATGTGGACACCCGGCCGCTCGAGGTGCTCCTGCTTCATGTCGATGAGATAAACTTGCGGCATGGCCAGGCCGCGCACGCGCGTCGGCATCCGGAGCAGGTGGTAGTGCTTGCGCTGCTGGGCGTTCTTCCATGTCTCCAGTGAGGGCGTTGCGGAGCCGAGCACGGCGGGAATGCCCTCGAGGTGCGCGCGCTGGATAGCCACGTCGCGCGTGTGATAGCGCGGCGCGGCAAGGTTCTTGTAGCTCGGCTCCGCCTCCTCGTCGACAATAATGATGCCGAGGCTGGGACACGGGGCGAAGACCGCGCTGCGCGTTCCGATCACCACGGGGATGTCGCCGGACGCGATAGCCGTCCAGGTCCGCGCCCGCTCCACGCCGGTCAGTCCGCTGTGCAGCACGGCCACGCGTTCGAACCGTGTCTCGAGGCGGCGAATCGTCTGCGTCGTCAGTGCGATCTCGGGAACGAGCATGATGGCCTGGCGGCCGTCCGAAAGCGCCTGGCGAATGGCGCTGACGTACACCTCGGTCTTTCCGCTGCCCGTCACGCCGAAGAGCACCTGTACGCTGAACCGCCGGGCGGCCACCGCTGTTCCGATCTGGTTGATTGCCGCCTTCTGGTCGGGGGTCAGTTCAAATTCGGGATGGTGCGGCGAGCGATTGGGCCGGATCGGCGAGACGGTCTCCATCACGACCTCAACGCGGACGAGTCCCTTTCGAGCCAGGCCGGAAACGATGGCCGTCGTGCATTCGGCCTGCGAACAAAGGGCCGCAAGTTCCATACGCCCCGCCGATTGCAGGCGGTCAAGGACTGCCCGTCGCCGGGCCGCCGGGCTCCCGGGCTTTTGGGCGCTGACCTGCAGGGCCTCCTGCGCCGCTGCTCGCCCCTCTTCGGTGATTTCCACGTACTTGACCCGTCGCCGTCCGACCTGGCCCTTCGCGGCCGCCGGCACCATCAGGTCCAGAGTCTTGCCGAGGTGCGCGCAGTAATAGCGCGCGATCCAACGCCCCAGTTCGAGCAGCTTCCCGTCGAGGACCGGTTTCGGATCGATGACGTCAATAAGTGTCTTCAGCGTTGAGTCCCACGACCGTTCGCTCACCTCCAGGCAGAATGCGTGGACCGGACGACCGGCACGGCCGAAAGGAACCACGACACGCACGCCGGGCGTGACGTGCTCTGCAAGCTCCGACGGCACGAGGTAGCTGTACACCCGGTCAATCGGCGCGAGCGGTGCAACAGACGCCACCCGCGCCGTGCGAACCTCGTTCGGCTCGATCAGGGAGGGCGTGGCTCGATCGACTCGGCTGCGGGACATGGCGGATCGACAATTCCTTCCGAATGGCGGCCGGCTCCGCGGGCGACCTCACGCAGAATCCGACCGAGGGTCGGTCCGCGCCCCGTGTGTACGGACCCGGCCCGAATGATTTGACGGCGCTCGCTTATGCCTCCGCCGACCGTTCGCTATTATACGGCGGCTCGCGAAATGCGGACGCGTGTCCGCGCGGGCTTGTGAATTGGCGCGCCCGGCGCAACCGCGATCCGCACCTGAATGGTCGAAGTACACGAACTCGTCAAAGTATTCCCCACCACCGAAGGGGAAGAGAAGCGCGCGGTCGATGGCCTCTCCTTTACCGTCGCGCCCGGAGAGATATACGGCCTCCTCGGACCCAACGGCGCGGGCAAGACGACGTCGCTGCGCATGATCAGCGGACTTTTGTCGCCGACATCGGGTTACGTCCGGCTCAACGGCTTTGATGTAATCGCCCGGCGCGAGCAGGCCAAGCGCTGTCTCGGGTATCTCACCGCGAGCACGGGACTCTACCAGCGCCTCACCCCCCGCGAGATCCTCCGCTATTTCGGCGAGCTCATGGACATGAGCCGCGACGAAGTCGATCGGCGCATCGTCGAGCTTATTGACTGGCTCGACATGCGCGAGTTCGCCGACCTTCGGTGCGGCGGTCTGTCCACCGGGCAGAGGCAGCGCACGAACATCGCCCGGGCGCTCATGGGAGATCCGCCGATTCTCATCATGGACGAGCCCACGCTCGGGCTCGACGTCCTGACCAACCGCATCGTGCTTGATTTCATCCGAGCCGAGGCCGCCCGGGGCAAGGCGGTGATCATGTCCACGCATTATCTTGATGAGGCCGAGACGCTCTGTCACCGATTCGGCCTCATCCACGAGGGCCGCCTCGTGGGCGAGGGCGGCCTCGCCGCGTTGCAGGAGAAGGCGGGCCGGCGGCGACTCAGCGAGATCTTTCTCAAGCTCTGCGGCCATGACGAACATGTGCTGAGACAGCCGCCCGGCGCGGAAGGCACGCCCAGCCAGGGGCGGGGTGCCGCATGAGCCGATATCGCAGGGTCTGGGTTGTCTATCGCAAGGAGCTGGTCGAGACGCTTCGGGACAAGCGCACCCTCGCGGCGATGGTACTCGTGCCGATCGTTCTGTATCCCGTGCTCATGATCATCATCGTCCAGGCCCTCCGCGCCGAAACGGGGCGGCGCCAGGCCGAGCGCTACAGCGTCTGTGTGCCGGACGAGGTGCACCGGGACTGGCTGCGGGGAGTCCTCCGGCGCGAAGACGCTGAATACGAGAGCGGCGTCCGCGCCGAAAAGCCGGGCCCGGCGCGCAGCCCCGCCGATATGTCGCCCTCGGAGATGCTCCGCGCCCGCCTCCGCGCCGACCAGGTCGAGATCACCGTGCTCGATCCGGATTCGTCGCTGTGGGACGCCGTGCGCGATCAGCGGTTTCACGTCGGGCTGATTGTCGAGCCGCCGCCGAATCCGAAGCGGCCGGCCGACCGCAGAAATCGCTCCGTGCAGATTCTCTACAGCGAAACGAGTCCGCGGTCGGAGTATGTGTTCGGGCAGCTCAACAACATCCTCGCCCACGAGGCCGATCGCATCGTCCGCGCACGCGTTTCGAGGATGCCCGACGGCGTGGCTACGCTGACGCCGTTCCTGACGAATCACCTCTCCACGTCCAGTTCAGAGCAGCAGTTCGCGAAGATTCTCGCCATGGTCGTGCCGTTCCTGCTCGTGATCATGACCGTCACCGGCGCGCTGTATCCCTCCATCGACCTCACCGCGGGAGAGCGCGAGCGCGGAACGCTTGAGACACTTGCCGTTTCGCCCGTGCCGGTCGGGCAGATCGTTGCCGGAAAGTTCGGCGTTATCGTCACGATTGCGATGTTCAGCACCGCGCTGAACCTCGGCTCGATGACCGCCATGTTTCACTTCAGCCGGCTCGGCGAACTGGCCGCGAGCTTTCGACCCGTCCCGGCGGGCGAGCCCGCGGCCACGCAGGCCGCGCCGGATAGCGCCACACAGGACGCGGGGGTCGGCCTGACCCAGCGAGATTACCTTCGGGAGCGTATGCGCCTTGAACAGGAAGCGGGCCAGAAAGCGGGATTCATCACGAAGGCCGCACCCATTGTGCTGCTGGCGATGCTGCCGTTTGCGGTGCTCGCGGGCGGCGTCATGCTCGCCACGTGCAGCTTTGCGCGCACCTTCAAGGAAGCGCAGAATTACATGATGCCGGTGATGATGGCGTTCATGATCCCGGCGATGGTCGTTTCGTACATGCCGACCACGCGGCTCGAAGGCGTTCTGCTTGTTATTCCCGTCGCCAACATCGTCATTCTCATCCGCGAGCTGTTTCTCGGGAATTACCAGCCCGCGGCCATGGGTATCTGCCTGCTCTCCACATGCTTCTATGCCGCGGTCGCTGTGACCGTGGCCGCGCGCCTGTACGGCAACGAGTCCGTGTTGTTCGCGGACGTGGGCAGCTACAAGACGCTCTTTGCGCGGCGGTACATTCGCCCGCAGGAAGCGCCCTCGCCGGCGGCGGCGCTGTCGGTGGTCGCCTTGCTGTTCCCGTTCTATTTCTACTGGCAGTCCTATTTGATCAACTTCGCCGCATCGCCCGAGCGCATCCGGCTCATCGTCGCGATGGGCCAGATTTTCGTTCTGGCACTGCCCTGCCTTGTCTTTGCATGGTATCTGAAGCTCAACGTGCGCGAGACGTTCGCCCTCAGGTGGCCCGCCGCCCTGCCGGCGCTCGCCGTGCTGCTTATCGCCGCGGGCATCGTTCCCGTCGGAAACCTCCTCCGCGCGGTGCAGTTTCAATGGTTTCCGCCCGGCCCGGACATGCTTGGCGAGGAGGCGGGCAAGCTCATCGAAGGCTCGCTGGCAAGCGTTCTGCTCGCGCTGGCGATCGCACCGGGCATCTGCGAGGAACTCGTCTTTCGCGGGTTTCTGTTGTCGGGGCTTCGGCGCAGGGTGTCGGCCGTGGCGTCCGTCGTGATCGTGGGGCTTATCTTCGGTCTCTTTCACCTGTACATGGAGAAGATCCCTGTACACAGCGTGTTGGGCGCGATCCTGGCGCTCGTCTGCCTTCGCTGCGGCTCGATCATTCCCGCGATGGTTGTTCACATCGCGAATAACGCCATTCCGCTTCTGGCCACGCGGTACGAAGCACTGGGGAGTTTCTTTGCGCTGCCGGCCAGCGCGGATGAACTGGTGACGCCGCGCCTGGATGCCAGGGGACTGGCCTTTATCGGCGTGTTTCTCGTCGGATTGGTGATGCTCTGTCTGACGCGAAAGCGCAGGGCCTGAAATCCGCACAGCCCCGGCGCGCGGACCGCACCCTTCGCCTCAACGCTTGTTTTTCAATTAATGAATGCCGCCGGACCGCCGGCGCTATTGAATCGGCGTTGTCGTGCCGCCGCCGGTGGTCGCGCCATTTGGAAGCTGATTGCCGCCGCCCGAGCCGCCGCCGGATCCCGGATCAAAGATATCGGAGAAATCAAACAGCCCGCTGATCGACGTTACAATGCCGCTGATCGTCTCGATCACGGCCATTCCGATGTCCTCGAGCGTCTGTCCGACCCAGCCGGGCTCGCTCGTCGCATTTCCCTCCAGCGTCACTTCGCCGGTCTGAACTGCGATGGCTCGCTGAACCATCAGGCCGGGTGCCCGGGCCTGAAGCGCTCCACCGCTTGTCGTGGTGAACTGATTCTCGACAATCGTCGGCTGTGGGCCGGTGCCGTCGCCCGGCGTCGGCGCGGGCTGCGTCGTGGTGGTGCCCGTACCGTCCGGCGTCGTCGTGATGCCGCTGGTGACGTCGTTAAGGCCGAGCAGCGGGCCGAACTGTTCAAGCAGTTGGTTGACATCCACGCTGCCGGTATCGGTGGTCTGCGCGGCGGCGATACTGGTCATCAGGAAGGACGCCGCGACAAAACTCAGAAGCTTGCGAATGGCCATGAACAGATACTCCCCTGGGGATGCCGGCAAGGCGAACGCGTAGGTCCGCGCCCTACCTCCAGACATTATAAGCCGATGCGGGCGGCCGGTTGCAACCCGCGAATTTCACAGGTGCACGGCCGTGCCCGCCCGCCTCCGGCTTGTAAGTATCGGTATGATGCAGGGGATATGCTTAATACCCGCGGCCAGCGCGGTTTCCCCGTACTGTAAAGGATGGAAGCCCTCGATTACCGGGCACATCCAGCGACAAGGGGGGGCGGACCGAAGGGGTACCGGTCATTTCTTGGTGACGGCCGAATCGGTCCCCTCGCCGGGCGCCGAGGAGATCACCCTCTGGATTGCGGACCGCAAAAACGTGATCTTCGTATTGCTCGACTCGTCCACCTTCAGCGTGATTTCATCGTCCTTGATCGAAAGCACCGTGCCCATGATTCCGCCAATGGTCACTACGCGGTCGTTTTTCTTGACCGCGTTGAGCATCTCTTCGCGCTTCTTCCGCTCTTTCGACTGCGGGCGGATCATCAGGAAATACATGATGAGCCCGATCACCACCAGCGGCATGAGCATCGATTCGAGTCCGGGCTGGGGCGGGGCGCTGGTTTGTGTGGTCTGGGCAAAGAACAGGGAGAGACCGGTCATTTACGATTCCTCGTTGGCGTCAGGGGCGATCATGCGGGCTTCAAAGCCATTCATCAGCGACTGGAACGTACCCTCGGCGATGGCCTGACGGATTCGTCGCATGAGCCGCTGATAATACGCGATGTTGTGCAGCGACACCAGTATCGGCCCGAGCATCTCCCCGGCGAGGAAGAGGTGCCTCAAATAGGCCCTTGAGAACCGCCCGCACGTGTAACAGTCGCAGCCGGGCACGAGCGGCGACTCGTCGGTGCGATACTGTGAATTCCTGAGCCGCACGAAGCCATGATCGTGAAACGCAAAGGCGTTGCGCCCGTTGCGTGTCGGCAGCACGCAGTCGAACATGTCGATGCCGGCATCGACCGCGCGCAGAATGTCTATGGGGCGGCCCACGCCCATGAGGTAGCGCGGACGATCCTCCGGCATTCGATGCGCAAACCTGGCGAGAAACGCGGCCATCTCGCCCGGCTCCTCGCCGACCGAAAGCCCGCCGACCGCGTATCCCGGCAGATCCAGTTCAGCGATGGCGTCCATGCAGCGGCAGCGCAGGTCCAGATCCAACCCGCCCTGCACGATGCCGAAGAGCGCCTGGTCGCTGCGCGTCTTTGCGTACCTACATGCACGGGCCCAGCGGATTGTTCGGTCCACCGCAGCAAGCAGCTGCTCCGGGCGGGCCGGCAGCGCCGGGCACTGGTCGAACGCCATGATGATGTCCGCGCCAAGTTTCTGCTGAATGTCGACGGCGCTTTCGGGCGTGAGACGCAGCACGGCCCCGTCGATGTGCGACTTAAACGTCACGCCTTCATCGTCGACCGCATTCAGAGTGGCCAGTGAAAAGACCTGGAAACCGCCGCTGTCCGTAAGAATCGGACCGCCCCAGGACATGAAATGGTGCAGCCCCCCCATTTCGGCGACGACTTCAGCCCCCGGGCGCAGGGCGAGGTGATACGTGTTGGATAGAATGATCTGAGCGCCGGTCTCCCGAAGCTGGTCGGGGGTCGTCCCCCTGACGCTGGCGCGCGTGCCGACCGGCATAAACGCCGGAGTATCAAACTCTCCGTGCGGCGTGGCGAAACGGCCCCGCCGCGCGCGTCCGCTCGAGTCGTGGGCCGTCACTGTGAATTCAAACGGGCGCATGCGCGATTCGGTCTCGGTGATATCGTAAGTGTCAAACAAATGACACTACCGCGAAGTGGCAGCGGCGTGCCGTCCCCGGGCCTTTTTCAGGACCCTGGCGACCTTGACAGCCGGCCTTGGCGGATCGTATAGTAACAGGTCTTGCCCCGCTTCGGCGGGCGGAGATTCCGGGCGCCAGGCACCCCGCGCCCGACCCGGAATCGGCCAGGACGGCAGGATGACAGACAGGGATGTTCGGGCGCTGGAGGGAACAAAGTGCCAAATCGCCATGACGGGTCGACCGGCAAGAACGGATCGCCCAAGCGCGCAAACGGTCGACCGGATCGGGGCTCAGCTTCGTCCAACGGCCGAAAGCCCGCGGTCTCGATGGGCGGGGCCGCGCGTGCTGCGCACGAACGCGTCGCGCCCGCCGAGCCGCTGCCCCGGACGAGTCTCTCCGACGCCGAGTTGGAGTACTTCCGGTCTCTGCTTGTCGCCAAGCGGCAGGAGTTGATCGGCGCGGTCAGTAACATGGAGAACGAGGCGCTGCGGAAGACCCGGACCGACGCCGCCGGCGACCTGTCCATGATGCCGATTCACATGGCCGACATCGGTACCGACAACTACGAACAGGAATTCACGCTCGGCCTCATTGCCAACGAGCGCGAAATGCTCAAGGAAATTGACGAGGCGCTGGACCGCATTGCGGCCCGTACTTTCGGCATCTGCCTCGCCACCCACAAGCCGATCACGAAGGCCCGGCTGAAGGTCAAGCCCTGGGCGCGATACTGCCTCGAATACAAGAAGTCCCAGGAGCAGAATCACCGGCGCTGAAGGCCGCCGGTGTTGCGGCTCCTGCGAACCCGTCGTCCCGCCGGATGAATCTTTCGGTGTTCCGGATTAATATTCTGCGCATGACAACCGCCGATCAGTCGTCCGCCGCCTGCGCGGACAGCGCAATTGACACCGAAGGGTGGGCCATGGGCCACGTGCCCAGCCATCTAAGGCTCTGGGTCGTCGCCGTGCTGGGCCTGACCGCCGATCTCTGGTCCAAGGCGTGGGCCTTTGGGGACCTCGCGCCGCACGAGACGCGCGTCCTCATCAAGAACCTTGCCAGCTTTCACCTCTCGCTGAACCCCGGCGCGCTTTTCGGATTCGGGGCGGGATACGCACCGATCTTCGTGGGCGCATCGGTACTGGCACTGATGTTTGTCCTTTACCTTTTCGCCAATTCCTCCGTGCGCCAGTGGTCCATGCATGTCGCGCTGGGGCTTGTCCTTGCCGGGGCGATCGGCAATCTCTACGACCGAACTACGCAGTCCGCCTACGTGGCACATTATCCCGACGGGGCTCGCGTCATCGGAAAACTCGTTTCCGAAGGAGATAGATCCGTCACCATCGGCGATTTCCCCGACGGCCGGAATCCCCGGCCCTATCCGAAGCCCATGCCCGGCGCGTCGGGGCTTCAGCCGGTCGTCCGCGATTTCATCAAGATCGAAGCGCGTATCGGCAGGATCTCCCTCTGGCCGTGGATCTTTAACATCGCCGACGCCTTGCTCGTCGTCGGCGTGGCGGTCCTGCTTCTCAACTTCTGGCGCGACCGGGAACAGCACGAGCCTGCCGAACAAACGGCCGCCCCGACGGCTGCGGCTTAAGCCCGCCGATCTCGTATTATCCTGTGTGGCATGGACGTTTGCCCACGCCATCGCCTGCCTCACCGGGAGCCGGATGCCATGGCCCCATCGCCGACCGCCGCCCCCGATCCGCGTATTGAACACGGCGTTTCGGCGCGCAGGACGCGGCTGTCCCGCTGGTACCTGCGCGTTCCGCTCAAGCTGTGTGTCTTCGCGGTCGTATCGCTGTTTGTCCTGTTTCCGGATCCCAGACAGCTTGGACGGCACATTTCCCGCATCCGAAACCTCAACGCCATGATCGAGCCCGACGCGCCCGGCCTCGCCGCGCTGGAAGCCGAATTTCGAAATCGCACGGCGACGACGGCGCCCGCCGCGACGTCACCGGCGCACCTGCTCGGCGAAATCGAATGCTTCGTCCTCGACAAGGTGCACTACGAGTGGGACTGGAATCTCTGGGGAGCGGCGGATTACATGCCGACGATCGGCGAGATGTTTGACATGGCGACCAACACCGACGGCCGGCTCCGAGAGGACTGCGACGGCCGTGCGGTGGTCGCCGCGTCTCTGATGCGCCGCCTCGGCTACGATGCGACGATCGTGACCGATCTGCGCCACGTCTGGGTCGTAACGCCGGAAGGATCGTGGATGGGCCCCGGAGGTCCGGCGACCGTACGGTCCACGGAGCAGGGCAACCGTGTCGCGTGGGGAACCCTCCTGGCAAACGTCCCTACGTCACTTTCATTCGGCATCGCCGTCTTCCCCTTCGCACGGGAACTCATCATCCTGCTCACAGCGTACGGACTGATGCTGACGCGCGGCATGTCACGATCGGCGGCCGCCCTGGGCCTGCTCCTGCTCGTTCAAGGGCTGCTGTTTCTTCGTCTGGGATTTCTTGCGCCGGCGGCCGTGTCGCCCCATGCGTCCTCGTGGCCGGCGTGGGTCGGAATCGTCCACGTCGCGGCGGGCTTCTATGTACTTTTTTCGGCGGCCCGCAGGGCGCGGCGCGCCGCGGCATCCTGACGGCGGCGGGACGATTGGATCCTTCAGGGCGCCGCACCGGCCTGCGTCTGCTCCGTGAGCGAGTTCATGATTTCCTCGCGCGTCACGCGAAACTCGAATTCGTATTCGTCAAAGAGCCGGTCGCTGCCCGGCGCCTGCAAGCTGGCCACCAGAATATACTTTGCCTGCGGAGGGATGGGCTTTCCCTCCCAGCTCAGCTGAAATTCGTAGGTAGACGTGACGCGCTCCCAGAACTGCTTCTGCCCATCGACGCTCACAATCGGCTGGCTCCACGTCTGAAGCAGTTCGCCCCTGTGCCCCCCGATGGCATTCTGATACGCGTACAACTCGAACAGAAACGTCCCGTAGGCCTTGACCGGATCGCCCGCCTGGTCGAGCGGACGCAGCGACACCCCGATGCCATCGGGAATGGCATCGTCGTCAAAGCTCCGCGGCTTCGTGAACGGCAGCACCTTGATGCTGCGCGGGCTGTAATAGGATACGAGCTCCTCGACCGTCGGCCCCTCGCCCGTCTCTCCGATCTGACCCCGCTGACACGCCGCCGGCGCGAAGATGAACGTCGCCATAGCGAACAACACCAACAAGCAGCGGCGGGATAAGGACATGAGATCCTCCCTGATATTGCGGCGCCGAGGTCGTCCGTCCCTCGGCGGGCGCGATTGTAGCCCTTCCCCAGTGGTCGTCAACGCGAAACCATCTCTGCCATAGCCCTGCACGGCGGCATTGCCGACCCGGCCTTATCGGATGGGCCATACGAGCATGATCATCACGATTGAAACGATGAAACAGATGAGATTGAGCGGCACTCCCACCCGGACGAAGTCCCCGAACTTGTATCCGCCGGGGCCGAACACCATCAGGTTCGTCTGGTAGCCGATCGGCGTTGAAAAGCCGGCTGACGCCGCCACCGCGACGGCAATCGCGAAGGGCCGCGGGTCCGTATTCAGTGCGGACGCCGTGGCTACGGCAATCGGGAAGACCAGCGCCGCTGCCGCGTTGTTCGTAAGGAACTCCGTCAGAATGTTCGCGATCAGGTACACCGCCGCCAGCGTCCCGATCGGCCCAAGCGGTTCAACGATCGGCAGGAACGACTCGACGATGAACTTCGCTGCGCCGGTCTTCTCCATCGCGGTCGAAATCCCGAACGACGCCGCAATGACAAACAGAACGTCCCACTGAATGCTTCGCCGGGCGGTCGCCGGCGAAAGGCAGCGCCCGATGACCATCATTCCCCCTGCCGCGAACGCGAAGAACACGCGGCACCGGTCCAGCGCTCGGGTCACGCCGCCCTCTACGCCGAGCCATTCGAGGATGTCAGGGATCATCATCATGATGACCATGATCGCCATCACACCCAGCGCCCATCGGGCACGTTCGTGCCGCACCGGTGCCGACTCCCCGACTTCGCTCACCAGGTAAAAATCGGGATTGTTGCGGTGAGCCCGCATGAACGTTGTCGATGTTTGCAACAGGAGCGTATCGCCCGCCCGGAGCACGATGTCGCCGATCTTCCCCTTCAGACGCTCTCCATTGCGATGAACGGCGATCACCGCCGCGTCGTACACCGTGCGAAAATTCGCCTCGCGGACGCCGCGGCCCATCAACGGGCTCGTCGCACTTACCACGGCTTCGCAGAGATGCCGGCCCAATTTGTCCGTCAGCTTGACCGGCCCCGTGTCTTCCGCCGCGGGAACCAGGCCTTTTATCTTCTGCAGATCGACGATCGTGCTCACCACGCCAACGAAGACGAGGCGGTCGCCCGCCTCGAGCTTTTCCTCGGGGCCGACCGGGCTGATCAGCTCGCCGCGGCGCTCGATCTCAACGAGAAACAGCCCCGGCAGTTGGCGAAGGCCCGCCGCCTGGATCGTCTGGCCGACGAACGGGCAGATCGGCTCGACCATCAACTCGACCATGTACTCGCGCCGCTGCGCCCCAAGCTGTTCGAGGAACTCCTGTCGCACGGGCAGCAGCTTCGGCGCGATGAAAATGAGGTAGGCCAGCGTCGCGAGGGTCACCGGCAGTCCCACGGCCCCGATTTCGAGGAACCCAAGCCCATTTCCTTCGAATGCCGGCGTATTGAGCATCAGCCCGTGGACGACAAGATTGGTGCTTGTTCCGATCAGTGTGAGCAAACCGCCGGCAACGGTCGCATGGCTCATCGGCATCAGAAAACGCGACGGCGAGAGCCGATACTTGCGGCACCACTCCATCACGATGGGCATTCCCATCGCGACAATGGTCGTGTTGTTCAGAAACGCCGAAAAGGCGGACATCGGTACGAGCAGCCGCGCCAGCGCGCCGCGCTCGCCTCGCGGCTGGCCGAGCATCCGCCGGGCGATGCCGTCCAGCGCGCCGGAGTCGCGAAGCCCCGAGGCCACGACGAACAGTGCCGCAACGGTCAGCATGCCCGCGTTGGAGAAGCCGGCCAGCGCCTCGCCAGGTGTAATGATTCCCAGAAGCCCGAGCAGCGTCAGGCCGCCCATGAAGATGACATCGGCGAGGTGCGCATACCGCGCAAGTCCGAACAGCATCACGGGCAGAAGTATGAGCGTGAACCAGCCTTGCCATTCCACGTCAGTCGCCGCTCCCGGTGAAAACCACGATCGTCATCGTGCCCGATTAAAACTGCACTTCCCGCTTCGGTCCAGCCGCCCCGGACCGTGCGCAAAATCCGCGCGAAGGGATCCTTGCCCGCGAGATGAACCGAGCCCGGACGGAGAGCGTGGACGGCACCCGTCTGCGGTCAACTCGAACCACGCGGCCCCATCGTGTTTGCAAAATTTCTGTTAATCGGATAGGTGCGGCAGGATCACCGCGGCGGCACCGACAAGTGCCGCACCTTGGCCGATTTTTGTGAACACAGAAAGCCGACCGACGTAATGGATTTGCTGCCGCCAAGGAACGGCCCCATCGCCGACAGAAAGGAGTCCGCCATGCCCTGGTCCTTCCCCCCCATTTTGCTTTCGGTCCTCTTTCAGACAGCCTCGCCCGAAAGCGGGATTGGTCGAGTCGATTTCCAAGCGAGGTTCAAGGGATTCGACGCGTGCTTCATCCTCAAGGAGGTCGGGCAGGATTTCACCCTGACCTACAACGCGGAGCGGTGTCGCACGAGGCTGGCACCCTGTTCGACATTTAAGATCTTCAACAGCCTCGCCGCGCTCGACACCGGCGCCGTCGCCGGGCCGGACACCCTGCTCAAATGGGACGGCACGCCGCAAAAGCGCAAGGAATGCGAACAGGATCACACGCTGGCCACGGCCATCCGCGATTCGGTCCTCTGGTATTTTCAGGAGGTCGCCCGGCGGATCGGCCCGGAGCGGATGAAGAGCTATCTCACGCAGGCGGACTATGGAAACTGCGACATATCCGCCGGGATCGACACGTTCTGGCTCCAGACCTCGCTGGTGATCTCGGCGGAGGAGCAGATTCGATTCATGGAACGGCTGTACACCGATAAGCTCCCCTTCAAGCCCCCGGTGATGGAGCAGGTGCGGAAGATGATCGTCCTCAGACGCGGCGACGGCTGGGTTTTCTCAGGCAAGACCGGGACGGGCGGGTCCGCGGACAAGGCGATTCTGGGCTGGTTCGTCGGGCATGTTCGGTGCGGAGACCGTCAGTTTGTCTTCGCCGCGAATACCCGGGGGGATCATGCCATGGGACCGGCCACGCGGGACATGGTTTTCGCCATGCTTCAGGACCTGGGGCTGATTGGCTCCAAATAGGCCCGGCAAGCGTGCCGGGCCAAGGGTCGGAGCGCCCTTGGGCCGATAGATAGAACATGCCCGATAGTTTCGCTCCATGGATCGGTGACATGCACAGGGTACTCCCCCCGTACTGGTCGGGGGTGGTGTGCACTCTGACGGCCGTGGTCTGCGGCGCGGTCATCGGCATTGAGCGGCAGAAGGCCCAGAAGCCGGCCGGGCTTCGCACCTTGATCCTGATCTGCCTCGGCGCGGCAATCTTCGCCCAGGCGTCGATCATCATGGCGGGCGATCGGGCGGACCGCACGCGCATCGCGGCACAGGTGGTCGCGGGAATCGGCTTTCTCGGGGCCGGGGCGATCATCCGCGAGCGCGGGGTCGTCGTCGGCGTGACGACTGGCGCCGGTATCTGGGCCACGGCGGCGGTCGGGATCGTCGCCGGGGCGGGGTACATCGCGGCGGCCATCTTCTTCAGCCTGCTGATCTTCGCGACGCTGGCGGCCGCGCGATTCATTGATCGCGTGGTGACGGGCGCGTGCGTCAAGCGCATGCTCCATCTCGAATACGACCCGACGGACGGCCGGACGCGCCTTCAGATACAGGCGATCCTCGACGAGCACATCCACATGGACCCTCCCCGATTCGACGAGCCGCCGGGGCAACGGGGAGTCGCCCATGTCGCCTATTGCGAAACTCATCGCGACCACCGGACGTGCCTCGGCGACCTGCTGGCGATTGACGGGATTTCCCGCATTCGGTACGAGTGAACGGACCGACCCCTTCCAATCAGCATTGAAAAGCAAGCCTCGCGGAATCTGCGCCCGCCATGAACGGCGCGGCACCGAGGGGCGCGAAACAAGCCTCCGCGGATTTCTTCATCTCGCGCGAATGCCGGCTCGCAGGAACTGCCGATGCTCCTATCCGCACGGGGTCCTGACTGAACGGGGCCCCGCCCGAACAGGAGCTGCGACATGTCAAGCCCACACGACTCAGGAGGCGGGCGGCGGCAGCACAGGAGCCTGTGGCGGCGAAGGATTCGCCAGACTGGTCGTTACCTGCTTGCCGTGAGCGCGGGCGTGACATTCGGCTACCTGGCGTACGAACGCCCCGATCCACAGGCACGCGAAGAAAGCGGGTTTCTTCCACACATACCCAGACACCAGCGCGGCGGCGTCACGGATGATGCGTCGCGGCTGAGAATCGACGCGGAGCGCAATGCGGCGGACCTGCCTGCGCAGGTCGGCTGGCTGCGAACGAATGTCAGGGACGACATTCGGCGGGCCGGACAATTCCGATTGCGCGAAGCGTCGACTATTGCAATCCGCGCGGGCAGCCGCGCGGACAGGGAGCACGGTGCGGATGCCGTCATCACTGCCGCGCCGCATTCGCGCGGACCTCCGCCCGGAAAACCCGGGGGATACTTATGGGCGTCCCCCGCGCCTACCTGATTGCCGATCGTTCACGCCGGGCCGGATCCGCATGATCATCACGCCACCAACGATGCACAAACTGTCGCCGCGGCCCGCACAGGCTTTCAGCGCGACAGGCCACGGACCATCGCGTCTCCACCGGACGTAAGTTCCACGGCCCGCGGCGCGATCTCGGATTCCCCCTCAGCGGCGCCCTGAGTCGGCGAAACGCCCGGTGCGTCGACCGATGCGGGCGGGCTATCCCCACGAACCACGGCGGTCTCGTCGGCCTCTTCCAGGAAGAGCCGCTCCTGGGTCAGGGTCGCAAGACGCAGCGCCGACGCCTCGACTTCAAATGGATCAACCCGCTGCATCCCGGCGAGGATCGAATCTGGAATGTACATTGTGATGACGCGGCGCGAAGTTCTATCCACGAACATCGTACGCATCTGCGAAGCGGAATCGACGGTTTCCATGCGAAGGCTCAACCGCCCCACCGTTGCGCCGGTCGCGGCCTGTAGCCCGTCAAGTATGGACGTGTATTCCGGCCGCAGGGGACACCAATGGGTGACGAAGAGCGACGCGTCGCCCCGGCGAAGTCCGAGGCGCCCAAGGGCGGCGACGCCCATGCGATAACCGATGACGGCACCGGGCGTCAGGTCTCCGCGCAATCCGCGGATCGACTGCAGGTCGCTGTTGACGCTGGTCCTGCCGGCGACACGGAAGGTCAGGCTCGCCCAGAAACTCTCCCACTTCGCCCTGGTCAGGCCGGTCGTCGGGCGGATGAAGTGGGCCTTGATGAAGGCGTGCCCGGGCTTGTCGAGGGTGATGGATGCCACGCCGGAGGCATTCGTCCGCGTGCGATAGTCGTAATGGTGGTCATCTTCCTTCTTCGTTTGCGCGCCGGCCGGAGCGGGTGTCGCGGCGGCGGCGGGCGGCGGCGGCGCAGGCGGAACCGGTTTCACGGGCTGTGCCGCGGCGGGCTGCGCTTGCGCGGCGACTGAAAAGGGGCCGCTGCGCCTCGGGGCCGCGACCGGCTTCGGTTCCGGCGGCATCGGCGGCGCCGCGGGAGCATCCGCCGCGGGCTGCGGCGCAGCGGGCGGCGCGGGCGGAATCACGGGCGCCGACGCAGCAGGGGCCTGTCCGTCCGCTCCCTCACGGCCGACGCAGAGGGGCACGTCCGGCCAGGGATGCCCGTCGAGCAGGACCTTGATCTGGACCGTATCTCCCACGCGCCAGTGACATGGGTTTGTCAGCGGGACGATCTCGAGGCGGTGGCCGAGCGGTTCAAGGAAGCCCGTTCCCTCGCCCGCGGGGTTGACTTCGATCATGGTCTTGGCGAACTTCGTGTACTCCTCGACGATGACCGGCTCCGGAGAGGCCGCGCGACGCGACGCCAGAAACCTCGCCAGGGCGGCGGTCGCCTCTTCGGAGCTCAGGTACGCCTCGAACTTTTCGGGGGTCATTTCGATCAGCCGGGGCTTCAGAGCGCAGCCGATGACATGCGGGCCGGGGCCCTCGATGCGATGGCGGACGGAAAGGCCGTTGTCCTGTGGCGCGAAGCCGACAACGGCCATTTCCTGACCGCCGACGCGGTCGACAAAGCGGTCCACCCGGTCCGGGCGCGTCGCGGCGTCGCCATACGGAAAGACCTCGCCGGTGACGAACGAAAGCCAGACCTTCTCGCCGTCGGCCGCGGTGTTGCGGTCGGCGATCAGCCAGGAGTCGTGTGCGTACGCACTGGCGGCGGAAGAGAATGCGATGCCGAGCAGGGCAATGACGCGGACTGGATGGGTACATTTCACAGGCTAAGCCCTCCGAACAGAATCCCACTGGGGGGCTTATACCATCCGGTTTGGCTGCGATTGCGGGGAGGAAGGGTTGGTGGGGCAGGGATATGGGAATCTGGACGAGGGCAAAGGGAAACGGCGCGGGGCGGGCCGTGGGGGCGCGGCGATCGTGCCTGCTCTCCGTGGAGGCGGCGCGGCGCGCGGGCGCGGGGGCCGCCTTGAAGGTCCCGATAAGAAACCTGAATGGCGGCATGCACAAGATATTTTTATCCTGAAAAACGGCGTTCCTTGCGCAGGAAGGCTGAATGGAACCTGAGCAACCTGAATGCATTCAGGTTTGGGGCGGGACGGGGCGCGAACGGTGAGTTGCGGATTTCGAGAGAGAAGCATACGCGCGTGTCCTCCGGGCGCGGAGCAGGCGGGGCGATGGGCGCGCGAGATCTCGCGCAATCGCCGACCCGTTCTCGCGGGTTATGTCATTCGTCCTTGCTCGGTGTGCGCGCGTGCAGGAGACGTCGAAACGCCACAACTTCAGGCACGAAACCGATGCCAAGAGAAAGGAGTCCCAGTCGGGCCGGTTCGTCTCAAAGGAATATCACGGACAAGTGTTGCCGGCCAGCAGGGCGTCGACAACATCCTGTACGTCCATCGCGTTGAATGCACCATCGCCGTTCAGGTCGCCATTACAGTTGCCGACCGTGAGCGTCGCCGGGTAGCTTGTTGTGACGCCTGACGGGCTGCAGCCCCCGCGAACCTGTACGTCATACACACCCGTGTCCGCTGCTGTCACATTGCTGATGGTCAGCGAACTCGCTGCCGCGCCCGGGATCGGCACTCCACCCCGGCGCCATTGGTATCGAATCGGCCCCGTGCCGCTGACGTTCGCGGCAAAGGTGACGTCGGTTCCCGCGGCGACGCTCTGGCTCTGCGGCTGAAGGCTGAAGCCAAAAGATGTACCGGTGTTCAGAAGAACTGAGACGTTGCCGGGGATCCTGTTCCCCGCCAGGATGTCGCCGCGACCGTCGCCATTGACATCCGCAATGGCTGTATGATAAGGGCCGCTGCCTACGGCGTAGTGGGTCGCAGTTGCGAAAGCGCCGCTGCCGTTGCCAATCAGAACTGAAATGCTACTTCCCAAAAAATAGCCCACGACCAAGTCGGGACGGCCGTCGCCGTTGAAATCTCCGATCGCGACGGAGTTAGGATCGGCGGCGACCGCAAACCCCACGGCCGCCCCAAAGGTGCCATTGCCATTGCCCGGGAAGACAATGACGGTGTCGCTGCTGTATCCCACCACCGCAAGATCGATGGCGTCGTCGTCGTTCAAATCGCCCGCCGCTAATGAGCGTGGGGATGAGAAGGCGGGTACGCCGGCATTGTAGTTGACGGCGCCCGCGAAAGTGCCATCGCCATTGCCGAGCAGCACCGAAATGTCATTACCAAACTGATTAGTCACAGCCAGATCGAGACTCTCATCCCCATTCAGATCTGCAATGGCAACAGCGCTCGGAGTATTCCCGACGCCGAAGTAGACGGCCGAGGAGAACGCGCCGTTGCCTATTCCAAGCAGAACGGAAACGTTATTGCTGTTCTGGTTTGCAACGACCAAGTCGGGCAGTCCGTCATTGTTGACATCGCCGATTGCGATGGAGAATGGGGCGGCGGTCGTTGGGTAAGAGACCGCCGCGGCAAACGTGCCGTCACCGATGTTGAGCAACACGGAAACGCTGTCTGAGTTTGCATTCGCCGCCGCCAGGTCGAGCCGTCCATCGCCGTTGAGATCGGCGATGGCCACCGACGTGGAACCGTTGTTCGTCGGGTACATCGTAGGCGCCCCGAACGTGCCGTCGCCATTGCCTCGTATTACGACAACCGCGCCGAAGATGTCCGCAACGGCTGCGTCCGGAATGCCGTCAGAGTTGAGGTCGCCAATCGCCACCGCGTAAGGACCGCTGCCGACGCCCGTCGAGTAGTTGACGGCCAGAGCGAACGACGACGTGCATTGCCCCTGCGCCTCTGCCAGGAGTTCTGCATTGCATGCAAGCGCGATCGCCACAAGCACGAATCGCCGCCATGTATATGTGACGTGCAAGCGAGTTGCCCCGTTGCCTGTGGCCAATAATGCTATGGTGCACGATGACATGCCTTCCGCTCCCGTATCCGGCACTCGCCAATTGCGCTGGGCGATTGGTCGTTCGCCGGTCATTCAGAATGTGCCAGCCGACGAAAGGAAACACGTCGGGAACCTCAACGATGGATTCTGGCGGCTGTGGTGCCGAACCGGCCATCCACGATCATACCGGGGGTTGCAATCCAGTTGCAAGGCGTTGCCAACCCGAGTACCTCATCCGAGAAAGCTGCGGCTCGTCGATCGCGTCTTGAGTCGGAGTTCGCGTTGGTCTCGCGGCAACTGCGTTGTATTGGCGCGCAACCCCATTCATACGCATGCGACCGCAGGGTTACTTGTGGTTCATAACGTGGGGGGAAAAGATGCAGCAACGGAAGCAGGGACGCCACAGGAACTGCATCAGGTGGATGCTCACCTATCGCAGCACGAGTCGACGCACCGAGACAACCACGAAGGTCGCGACCCCGGCCGGGTGCCAGAACGCGTGGCACGGTCGCGCCGGAAATCCCCGCTCGCCGGCGCTGGGGCACTGTTTGCGCGGCACGCGCGAGTGTCGAATGGCGATAGGCGGATAGTGAATGCCGACTCTCGCACTTTATTTGCGGGCGATTCGTTCGGAAAAACGGGAGGAGCAATGTGTCGCACAGGCCGGAGGCACAGGCTACCCCGGCGCACGCGATGGTCGCGCAAGAAAAGGAGGCGTCAACGACACAAGGGCATCGGCTGCAATGTCGGGCTATCGATTGGCTTCGATGTGGGCGATCAGCTTGTACACCAGCTTCGCGGCGAGGAATTCGGTCTGCATGCTGCCGGGCATCGGGATGACCTCCACCACGTCGGCGGCGACGATCCTGCGAAACATGGCCGTCGCCTTGAGCAGGTCGGATACCTGAAACCAGTCGAGGCCGCCGGGCTCGGGCGTGCCGGTGCCCGGCGCGTAGGCCGGGTCGAAGCCGTCGATGTCGATGGTGACATAGACGT
This sequence comes from Planctomycetota bacterium, assembly GCA_003576905.1. Taxonomy (GTDB): domain Bacteria; phylum Planctomycetota; class Phycisphaerae; order UBA1845; family UTPLA1; genus UTPLA1. Next base: position 87,852 of record QEVG01000018.1, read on the forward strand.
TTTCGCTCAACCGATCGACGACCTGCTGGATCCAGTCGGCGTTCATCCGTGCCTCGCGCGGCGTGACGGGCTGAATGCGATGCTTCTTCATGAACCTGTGTTCTTCGGCGCTGTAGTTGCGAATTCCCACGCCGACCACCGAAACGCCGAGGTCCCGCACACGTCGCATCGCGGAGGCATGGCTGAAGGGCGTCCCCTCGTAGCTGTCGCGGAGGTCGGCATGGGCGTCAATCTGAAGGACCGAGAGCTTCCCGTGTTTGTGCTTGACCGCCCGGACAATCCCGCTGGTGATGGAGTGTTCGCCGCCGAGTCCGATGAGGAATCCGAGCACGCCACCGCGCTGCTGGACATCCTCACCCCGATCGCCAAGAGCTGGCCCTCGCAGTGGTGCCTGGCCGCCAACGACCTGGCGATCCAAGTGCACGGCGGCTACGGATACACCCGCGAGTACGACGTCGAGC
>QEVG01000051.1 GCA_003576905.1 Planctomycetota bacterium
GTTGTTCAGGTTCCATTCAGCCTTCCTGCGCAAGAAACGCCGTTTTTCAGGATAAAAATAATTTGTGCATGCCCCCGTTCAGGTTTCTTATCCGGACCCTCAAGGGCGGCCCCCGCGCCGCCGACGCCGACGGATTTTCCGAGATCGCCCCGCCGATGTAACATCTGCTGCCGTCGGCCGCCGGATAGGGAGATCGATCATGTACCCGAAATCACGATCCGCGATGGTGCTCGTCATTCTCGCCTCCGCCGTGTGTGCTCTGGGCATGGGCGCCTGTCCGGACGGAACCCTGACGCCGGGACCAGGCTCGGTCGGCTCGATGGACGCGACCGAGACGCAGCGCGCCATGGACGCCCTGGCGGCGATCAACGCCCACCGGGCGGCAAAAGGCCTGGCCGCGCTGACATTTCACTCCGCCGGCGCGCAGGTCGCGTTCGAGCACAGTGCCGCAATGGACGCCGGCAGCTTCTTCGATCATACCAATCCGTCCACCGGTTCGACGCCCGCGAGCCGCGCACAGACGGCCGGCATCACCCACGACCCGCTCGGGTCGATTGAGCCGTCGAGCGGCCTGCCGTTCGTCGGCGAGAACATCTTCATGACGACGGACCCGGCCGCTACGGCGCAGGACGCCGTCGACGCGTGGATCGCGTCGCCCGGCCATCACACGCAGATCGACGCGCCACAGCCGGTGGCCGGCGCGCAGGTCATGCCGCCCTGGACCCACTGCGCGATCGGCGTCCACCGCAACGGCAACACAAGCTGGTGGACGGCGATGTTCTTCAGGAATCCGAACTGACGCGCCCGTGTGGGGGGGGCGTCGGCGCGCTGCGCGGGACCTTCGGTGCCATAGTAGAGGCATCGGCGGCGTGCGTGTCTTGAGGGGGGTCGCGCCGCCCGTTACCCGATCTTCCACGGGTCGCCGGCGAGCGCGCGGCGGATGCAGTCAAGGACCTTCTCGCTGTCGGCCTGCTGCTTCTTCTTGTCCGTGGCGCGCGGATTGAGCTTCAGCCGGTCGCACGACAGGTTGACGCCGCTGGCCTTGGCCATGTCCACGATGACCTCTTCAATCCGGGCGATGTACCGGCTGAGGGTGGCCAGAAACTCCGGCGCGGTGTCGGGGTCGAAGTACCGCGAAAGGGCGCTCTCCAGGATGATCGCGACGGCGCCGATCAGCCGGGCCTTGTCGCCGGCCGATGCATCCTCGTAGCATCGTGCCGCCGCCTCAACACCAACCTCGTCCCGGGTCTCGTCGCGGCTGCCCCCGCTGAGCTGCGCCGCCCGGGCCTCCAGCACCATCGCCAGCGCCTCGGCGGCGTCGCCCGCCTTGAAGTTCCGCACGTCAGCCTTGAAGTCGATCGCCTGGTAGATCACGCGAAGGACGAACTCGTCGCTCTCACGCGCGCCCGCCCGGCCCAGCGCCCGAAGAACCGCGCGGCTGCGGTTGCCGAGCTTGGCGTGCAGCTTCTGAATCGCCCGCGCCGCCATCAGCCGAACGCCGGCATGCTTCGAGCCCAGACCCTCGATCAGCGCGTCCGTCGTCGCGGGGTTGTCGAGTTCCATGAGGATCAGGACGCCTTCCGATGCCGTCTCGAACGTGTCGCCTGTGATCAGGCTGGTCAGCTCGTTTGCGCAGATCTCGGCATAGACGTCCAGCGCCGCCTTGGTGGCCCCTTCGACCGTTGCCGTGCGGAGGATGCGGCTCTTTGCCTCATCGCGCAGATCGGCGTTCGTGCCCGCGTCCTTCAGGCGCTTCACGCGCAGCGAAACCTCGGCCTCCATGGTGGCGCGCTGACGCGCGGAGATCTCGGGGCTCTTCATCTGGTCCACGAGGGGGTCCTGTGCCGCAGCGCGGCCGGTGGCTGCGAGCAGCACAAGGGCGGTGAAGAGGGAGAATCGTCGCGTGGGATAGGTCATGATCGTCGTGGTTCCCCGCTCGGCCGTGAACCCGATCGCGGGAAGCATCGGGGGTGGGAGGCTCCAGTGCGGACCGTCAAACCGGTATGGATCGGTGCGGTGGAGGGCCGATTCCACGCACGATGATAACACGCCAACCGTATCAGGCGATGGCGGATTCTGTCAAGGCCGCTGCACCCAAAAACCTTGGCGCATCGAATGTTACGAACCGCTTTCCCGGTCGCCCCGCTTGAGCAAAGTCGCAAAGGGGGATATTATCACACGATCGGCCCTGCCGCTGCGCGGCCGCGTTTTCCCGGGGTTTGTCCATGAAGACCGCTGGCATTCCAGCTCCGGCCGTGCGCCGGCTCAGCCTCTATCTTCGAGAGCTGGAATCCATCTGGCGGACTGACCAGCGGACCGTATCTTCCAAGCAGCTCGGCGACGCCCTGAAGCTCACCCCGACCCAGATTCGAAAGGATCTCGCCTATTTCGGACAGTTCGGCCAGGCCGGTATCGGCTACGACGTCGAGGAACTCATCACGCGGATTCGCCGCATCCTCGGCACCGATCGCACCTGGAACGTCCTCCTCGTCGGCGCGGGAAACCTCGGCATGGCCCTCTCGGCCTATCGCGGCTTCGCCAAGAAGGGCTTCAAGCTGGTCGCCGTCTTTGACGACGATCCGAGCAAGATCGGAAAGACCCTTTCCGGCGCGCCGGGCCTGCACATCCAGCCCGTCAGCGCGATCCCTGCAATGGTGAAAGAAAAGGACATTCGCCTCGCCATCATCGCGGTTCCGGCCGAATCGGCGCAGGGGGTGGCAAGTATCCTCGTATCCGCCGGCGTGCGTGGGCTGCTCAACTTCGCCCCTGTGAATCTGGACGTGGCCGGAAACGTGGCCGTTTCCGCGGTGGACCTCGCCGTCCAGTTGGAGCAGCTTTCGTTTCAAGTCGGGGCGGGCGTGTGAGATACGTACCGGCGCCGACCCCCGCCCGCCGGCCGGCACTTTCTTAACAATTGTGGAATAGGCTTTGCAGGGAGTCCCAGTGGCCTCGGCGCGAGGCCCGCGCGCTCAAGAAGAGATCGCGGCGAAGAGGATGGTGCGGAATGCCCTCTCGATACACCGAGCCTGTGATCGACCGGCTGATCTCCCTGCTCACGGAGATTCGCGATCAGGCCGTCGCGCTGGCGCGCCTTCATGCCGGTGAAGTGACCCGGGCGCATCCCGATCTTCGGATCAGCGCGGCGAATCTCATTCACTATCTGGCGCTTCGCAATCACGACATCCGCGGCCTTCAGCGCGAACTGGCGGCGCTGGGTCTCTCTTCGCTCGGTCGAACGGAGGCCCACGCCCTGGACGGGATTGATGCCGTATTGGCGGCACTGCACCGGATCGCCGGGCGTCCCATGACGCGGACGCCGGACGAGGAGCCGCCCGTGGATCTGCGCGGCGGCGCCGCCCTGCTGCGCCGCCACACCGAACAACTGCTGGGACCTCGCCCGTCGAGCCGCTTCGTGCGCATCATGGTTACGATGCCGACGGCGGCGGCGACCGACTGCAATCTCGTGCGCGACCTGATCCGCGCGGGCATGGGCGTGTGCCGCATCAACAGCGCCCACGATGATCCGCAAACGTGGGAGGCGATGATCCGCCACGTTCGCGAGGCCGCGCGAGAGCTGGAGCGGCCTTGCCGGATTCTCATGGACCTTGCCGGTCCAAAGCTTCGCACCGGCCCAATCGAACAACTGTATCACGTCTCCAAGTGCAGGCCGCGAAAGAACATCCGCGGCATCGTCACGCAACCCGGCCGTGTGTGGCTGACGCCGAGCGCGGCGCCGTCGTCTCCGCAATTCGCGGTGGATGTCACCTGGCCGGTGGATCGGTCCCTTCTTGCCGCGGCCGAGGCGGGCGACGACGTGGAGTTGTCGGATTGTCGGGGCAAGCGCCGCCTTCTTCACGTCGTGGCGACCGGTCCGCAAGGCTGCGTCGCGGAGACGGTGAAGACGATTTACGTCGAGTCCGGCACGACGCTGGCGCTGCGCCGCGGCGGCCGCGTCAAGCGCGAAGGGAGAATTGGCAAGCTTCCTCCGGTTGAAGAATTCATTCAACTGCGCAAACACGACACGCTGTTGTTGACCGGGCCCGGCACGCTGGGACGGCCCGCCGTACTCGGCGGCGACGGGAGTGTCATCAGTCCGCCGCGCGTGTCCTGCACGCTGCCGGACGTTCTGACCGACGTGGGCGTGGGGCACCGCGTATTCTTCGACGACGGCAAGATCGGCGGCGTTGTTCTCCGCGCCGAACCGGAAGAACTTCTGGTCGAGATCACCCACACACCCGCCGGCGGGACGAAACTCCGCGCGGACAAGGGGATCAACTTCCCGGACAGTTCGTTGAGGCTTCCGAGCCTGACGGACAAGGATCTCGTCGATCTCGATTTCGCGGCCGGGAAGGCGGACCTTGTGGGGCTGTCCTTTGTGCGCTCTGCGGATGATGTCCACCGGTTGCGAGTGGAGCTTTCCAAACGCGGGGGCGGTCATCTCGGCATCCTGCTGAAGATCGAGACGAAACAGGCATTCGACCGATTGCCGCAACTGCTGCTCGCGGGGCTTCAGTCGTCGCCGATCGGGGTCATGGTGGCGCGCGGCGATCTGGGCGTGGAGGTCGGATTCGAACGGCTTGCCGAGGTTCAGGAGGAGATACTCTGGCTCTGCGAAGCGGCGCATATACCGGTGATCTGGGCCACGCAGGTATTGGAAACACTGGCGCGAACGGGCATGCCGTCGCGCGCGGAGGTGACCGACGCGGCGATGAGCATGCAGGCCGAGTGCGTCATGCTGAACAAGGGGCCCTATATCGTCGAGGCCGTGAGCTTTCTGCGGAACATCCTGCGGAGAATGGAGAACCACCGCCACAAGAAGCGTTCCCTGCTTCGCCGGCTTTCGGTTTCAAGGCTCGACAGCCAGGAATCGCCGAACAAGCACTAAGGCACGTTTCAAACGGGCGTATCGTTTGGAAAGTCCGGAGAAACGATGTGTCGCACGGGCCAGAGGCCCAGGCTACCCTTGCGTACGGAACGATCGTGCAAAGAAAGCACCAATCGGAAAAGGGGCGTTCATCGAGAACACGAATCAGTGTCTCACGTGTTTGCGCGAAGGCGCCGTGGGTTGTGCAAACGCTGCGATTATGGACCGGATTGGCGGTCGGGTCGGCGCAGCTCGCGCTCTCGGCGTGCTGACTTGTGCTTTTCGGGGGCATTGGGGTCATGTCGTTGACGCTCACGCGATCGCTCCTCGCACGATGCGGTGGTGCCGCTGAGTTCATGCGAGAGTCCTCCGTGATTCAAGCAAATCACTGGAAACTCTCCCTCGCGGTCCCAGAGGTAATAGACCGGCGGGCGGCCGATGGCGCGGCGGAAGGCATCGGACAGCTCTTCTGCACTTCGATTGTCCAGACGCCAACGGGACGCGCTTTGCATGCGCGACAGCCATTCCACCAGCGTTCGCTCGACGAGCGCGCGGACACGCGGATTCCTCTTGATCCGCGACGAAAAATCCGGAGACGCCGGGTCCAGTCCGAGCGACAGCATGCGATCGACCAATGCCAGCCGACCGCGCGGCAGGGGGCATTGGCCCACGCGCGTCATGCCGGCCTTTTCGAAAACGGGAATCACCGCTCCCATCACGGCGAGGCACTCGACGAATCGCACGCCCGCCTGCGGAAGGATCTGCCGCACGAACCAGTGTCCCAGGCCGCAGCTGCGGAAGTCCGGGTGAATCACGAGCCGCCGGATGATGCGCAGTTCCCGATTGAGTCGTCGCGGATCTCCATTGAATCGCCCGCGCGTTGCGATGTTGCGCAGCGCCAGTTCGCGCGGCGCGTGGGCCAGAACGCACACTCCGATCCTGTCTCCCCTGGGCCGATCGCAGAGCGTGAAGACGCGATCCACGAAGCCCAGGGCATCCTGCATGCGGTAGTGCATGCGTGCGAACGCGTGGTAGTCCCTGATGCAGCCGGGCTCAATGCAAGGATCGTCGAGTCGTGGAGGCGGCTCGGAGCCGGGCGTGCGTTCCTCGAGAATGGGCGCTTCGCCGCCAAGCCGGATGACACGGTCGGCGTGCAAGTGTGACCGTATAGCGTCGCGCGTGCCGGCAAGAACAAGCGTCAGGTTGAACCGGGTGGCGAGCCGGCGGAGGTTGTGGGCAAGTGTCGCCGCGAGCCGATCATGAAGCGCGGCCGCGAATTCATCGCAGAGAATGGGGCGCGATGCGCTCGCGGATACGGCGATGCCAATCGCGCGCGCGAGCGCCGCCCTCATTTTTTCCCCTTCCGAGAGTTCGTCGAAGCGGCGGATCCAGGCGGCGGGCTCGCTCAATCCGCATGCACAGAGAATCTCCATTGCGGACCGAAGGGGTCGCCGTTGAGCGACGGCGTCCACGATCGCGCGATCCCTCGGAAACCTGCCCTGCCCAACGCTGATGGCGTCGGCCCTTTCCTCCGCGATCCGCCGCAGAGTGGAGGACTTTCCGGAACCTGAGGGCCCGGTGATGTATGTGATCGAACCCGGCCGAAGGGAAACGGTCAGTCCATCGACAATCGTCGCGGCGGTCGGGCAGGGTGGGATTCCGAACATCAGGCAGACATCGCGTTTTCGGGGAGTCATGTGGGTATGGGCGGGTTCGCGGACAATCTGAATGGTGAGTTCTTTCGAGGCCGCCTGAGAGGACGGAACGGAAGACATGGAGTACTCCTTGGGCATTGACCTGGCCGAGACAGGCGAAACCGAACTAAAACCAAACTTACGCGACGAGGGTAGTGGATTAATTGGCAAAAGTCAATATTTACCAATAATCGAAGTATACTGGCGGGATATGATCTATAACCTGTTTATAATTCTCGGCTTACGAGGCAGACAGCGACGCCTTGCACGGAAAACTCGCGGCTGGAATCAATAACGGAAGGAGGGGCCTGAGGGTTGTCCCCGCGCAGAATGACGAGGTCGCCGCCCTCGCGGGTCTCCACGCTTACCCGTTTCAGGGTGGGTCGACCATCAACCAGGCAGGCGCAGATACGGCCCTGCACGAACTCCGGCTTCACGCCGGGCCGGTAGTCGACCAGGATTATGTCCCCACGTTTGAGCGTCGGCTCCATGGAGTCGAATTCGCACCTCAGGCAATAGCGGTCAGCCCGCCAGAGATGTCGCAAGACCGGGAACATCTCAAGCTGTTCCTGCGAGTCAGAGGGCGGGCCATTCGGGATCGTGCCGAAAAGGGGCAATTCCCGCGTATCAAGCGCCTGCGGTGCGTCGTGGCCATCACCCTGGCCCAGCAGAACGCCCTCCGGAACTCCCAGCGCCACCGCCAGCGCCCGGAGCGTGTCGGGCCGGGGGAAGTGGCCGCCTTTCTCAATGGAGGACAGGTGCCCCTGATTGACATTCGCCCTGCGAGCCAGTTCCGTCTGCGTCAGGCCCTGCTCGATGCGAAAACGGCGCAGGCGCTCAGCAAGCGTCTGTTGCGCCTCGTACCTGGCACGTTGAAAGGCCGGCCGACCCATACGGATATTTTAACCGCCTCATCCGCGGATGTCGGAGGTCCTGCCCGGACTGGGCGGGTGTCAATGGGAACCCGAATCCGGTCGCGATACAATTCCCGTGGATGTTTGGTGGGCGGCCGGCGATGTGGCCTCTCGGCGAGCAGGCGAAAAGGGCGGACGGATGACGATTCAACTGGCGATCTTTGTTTTCCTGGCGATCGCGGGGCAGACGGATACGCCGCCTACCGCATCCCGTACGACAACGGCGCAGGCGACTGAGAAGCCCGTCCCGGTGCTGATATCCAACCTCATTTCCGACCTGTCGAGCACGGATTCACAGGTTCGGGAGTCTTCGACGGTCGCTTTGATGGAGATGGGCCCTGAGTGCTATGGGCCGCTTCGGGAGGCATTCACCTCGACCCGCCTGTATGACGTGCGCCGCCGCATCCGTCAGGTGGCGCTGGAGCTATACCTGACCGAACATCTGGGTCCGCCAAAGGCGTTCTTGGGCATTTCGCACCGGGGCACGCCGGTGATGGAGGCCAGCGACGGGCGCGTGCCGCCCTGGGCGACGGCGCTCTATGTCACAGACGTCTTCAAATCCTCGTCGGCGCAGCGCGCGGGCCTTCAGAGCGGGGATCTGGTCCTGGCCCTGAACGGAAAGCCCGGCACGCTCGAATACCAGGCGATCGAGTTTACGCGGTGGATCGGCGACCAGGCGCCGGGGACCCGGTGCGAGGTGATGGTGATCCGCGGGGGCAAGGGGCACAAGCTCGTGCCCGACCCGCGGGGACAGTTCAATCCGAAGTCGCTGGCACCGGCGAAGTTTGAGGCAGTGGACCATGCAAGGGACGGACGCGTTCCTCCGGGGGTGGGGGGGATTCTGCTCAAGTCGGTGAAGGGCATTCCGGTCGAGCTGAACGTGCAGGACGGTGACCTCATATTGGCACTAGACGAAGAGGCGATTCCCGCGGAGGGGACGGAGCAGCGCTTCGGCGACTGGCTGGAGGGTAAGTGGAAGGGCCGCGGAATGAGCCGGCAGGCTCCGATCCGGCTCGGCGGCGCGCAGTTGCAGCGCCCGCCGCAACAGGCGGGAGATCACACGGTGCAGACCGCGCATCTTTTGCGCGGCGGCGAGGGCATCGACCTCACGGTCGCCCTGGGGCGCTGGCCGACGTACCTTTCGGATCAGGCGCAGGGAGCTCCGCGCGCTGCCAACCCGGGACAGCGCGAGCATGTGATCGAAACGTTCGGGTCGTGGTGGCGGGAGACGTTTGATCCGAAAGGGCTTTTCTCAGAGCGGGCGGATCTGGACCCCCGTTGGCGGCTGGGTCCGGGCCTTCAGGCGCACTAGCCATATCCATACCTATCTTGATGACTGGCGCGGCCGACTTTTTGCGCCGGGCAGGCCATGCGGATGTGCGCGCATTTCCGGACGCGAGCGCGCCGTGAGGCGTTCGGGCGGCACTTATCGCGCGTGGACCGTTGGGGCGGCGCGGATTTTGCGCGGGCTTCAGGCAGGATTCCGAAACGGCAGCGAGCGCAAATAACGCCGCAAACTCAAGTCAAAGGCGGGCCGATACAGATTATCAGTATTGCCGGCAGCGCCGACCGGCAGATGGCGGACCATGCGACACTGTTTTCAATCTCCAAAGCATTTGCCTGGCCGACCGATGTTTCTTATGTTGAGAATGGCCGTCGCCGATGCCAGTGCTGGCACGGTGGCGAAGGCCCGATCGATCTTGCGGGCGGCAGGTTTTCCGACGCCCGTCCGTCGGCCCGACTCGGCTAGAGGCGCGGCAGACAGATCGGTCCGGGGGGAAGTGAGGGCCGCGTCACAGCGGCCAGTCACGCCATTTCAATTGTCCGTCGCCCATGGAGCGCTGCGACGGGCTTCCGCTTCGCCACAAACAAAGACGCGTTACGGCTTCGAGCCGCCGGTGGACTGGCCGGGGCTTGCCGTCGGTCATCGCGTGTCAGGTATTCGACAGAACGGACGCTGTCGGAAGGTGCTCCTCCCGCGGTGGGGGGAGAAAAGAAGCAGGATCGAACCATGGCAGGACGCCGTGAGTCGGCCTGATACCGGATAGGGGACAGCGTCCGTTCCCTGCAGGAGAGGAGAAGCTCATGAACGCTCTGTTGAATCGCGTGAAGTCGTTTCTGGTTGAGGATGAGGGTGCCACGGCGACGGAATACGCCGTCATGCTCGCGCTGATTATCGTGATCGCCCTCGGCGCGATCAGCGCCCTCGGCACGAAGGTGTCCTCGACCTTCGCCGACGTTGAAAGCCAGTTGCCGTAATCTCGGCACGAGGCGACGCGCGCCTTCGGGCGCCGTCGCCTGCCTCGCAGTGCGGCTCGACGGGCGGCGGCATGAAGCCCCGCCCGTCGGGCGCGCTTGTTAGACGCAAGGGACCGGGCCGCGGCGCGGCTCGATGAAGATGAACAGGAACGGTGAACGGATGAGTCAGGCCGGTGTGGGAGCATGGATGATTGCGGTACTCGTTCCGGCGATGTTGATCGCCTGCTGGAACGACTACCGCAGCCATCGGGTTCCGAACGGGCTTAACGCGGCCCTGGCCCTTGCGGGCCTGGCGGCCCACGGATGGCTCGGGGGACTGCCGGGACTGTGGCACAGCGCCGCGGGACTGGCGGTCGGCTTCGGGCTGCTGTTCGGACTCTGGCTGGTGCGCGGCATGGGCGCGGGCGACGTGAAGTTCATGGCGGCGCTCGGCGCCTGGCTCGGGCCGCAACTGACCCTGTACGCGGTGATAGCGGGCGGCCTGGTGGGCGGCGTCATGGCCCTGGCGATGATCCTGGTTCGCGGCCGCTGGCGCGAATCCTTCTTTAATCTCGGAATCCTGGTGACGAAGTGCAGTTCCGTGCGGACGGCACTGAGTGACTTCGGCTCCGCGCGGAGTTTCGCGGGGCAGGCCGGCATGATGCCATATGCCATTCCTCTGACGATCGGGACGTCGATCGTGATGGTGGGAAGCTATACAGGATGGTGGGGAATCCTATGAACACGAAACGCAAGAGATTTGTTCGCCGTGGTGCGGCGGTCGTTGAGGCCGCGGTGGTCGCGCCACTGATGATCCTGGCCATGTTCGGAATGATCGAGGTCGGCTACGCCTTCATGATCAAGCAGACCGTGACGCTCGCAGCCCGCGAAGGCGCTCGCGCAGCGGCGCTGCCGGGCGGGAACATGTCGGACGTGACGGCCGCGGTTGATGCCTCGATGGCCGCCGCGAACCTGACCGGCTACACGACGACTTCAAACATCAGCAGTGTCGGCCCGACCGACTACGAGGTCTGGGTCGAGGTGAGCATGCCTTTTGATCGGGCCGGCTTTACCGGCCAGCTCATGGGCGGCGGTTCGTTCAACATCACCGCCAAGACCACGATGCGTCGCGAGGGCGTCGATGCCCCGGACGGCGACGGCGGCGGCATCGAGATGTGATCGGCCCGCGGGAGCGATTGAAAAATGTAAGCGGCGTACGGCCCCCTTCCAGGGGCCGTACGCATGCACGGAGCGCGGCAGGGCGCCGTCCTCCGATGTCCGGCTGACAGAGAACAGCGCGAGGCGCAGAATTCGATGAAACCCAAGACCATCATTCCTCTCATCATCGGCTTGGCCGTCGGCTTCTTCGCTATCAAGATGGGCGTCGACATGGTCCAGAAAGCCCGCGGCGCTCAGGGCGGCGAAGCCCTCGTCTGCGTGACGGCCAAGCAGATCGAAGTCGCCACGCGCCTGACCGAAGGCATGATCGCCACGACGCGCATTCCGTCAGCCCTCGTCCCCTCCAACGCCTTTACCGACCCAAAGGCCCTCATCGGCCGTGTCACGACGATGACCATGGCTCCCGGCGTGCCTATTACCAATGGAATGCTCGCTCCGCCCGGCGCCGAGCCGGGCCTCCGGGCGATCATTCCCTCCGGCCATCGTGCCGTCAGCGTGAGCGTCACCGAGGAATCGGCGGTGGCGGGCTTCATCACGCCGGGCAGCCGGGTGGACGTCTCCACTGTTTCGGAGCGGGAAGGCACGAGCAAGTTGATCCTGACGGACGTGGAAGTCGGCGCGGTCGGGCAGTCCCTGAGCGAAGTCAGCTCGGACGGGAAGACGACGCGCGTGACCAAGTCCGTCACGCTGTTTCTCGAACAGCATGAAGTTCAGATTCTAAACGCGCACACGGCCGGCCGCAGCAACAAGGTCCGCCTGGCACTGCGTGGAAACGCCACGGATCCCGGCGAGAGCTTCTGGTCGCGCATGTTCAAGAACGCAGGGACGGCGCCGGAAAAGGAATCCGATCCGCAGGAGAAAGCGCCGGCCCCGCAGTATGTCGTCGAGGTGCTTCACGGCACCGAGCTTGAACGTCTCGTTTTTGACGATTCCGGCCTCGTGGAACGGAGCAGCGCGCAGGGCACTCGAAGCGCCCGCGGCCGCGTTGCCGCCGGGGCCGCCGCCACTGAACAACCGACCGCTGCGCCTTCGGAGGATGTTGAATGATTTTTGCCACGGATGGAAACCGATGTCTTGGTGACGCCGCCGCCGCACGGATGAGGGCGGCTTGTCGCCGTTATCGCGCATGCGCAATCGCGTGTGCAGCCGCCGGCGCGCTTCTGGCCCAGGCGGACTCGCCGGCGGCTCGGGCGCACAACGGGCCGATCCCCGCGATCATCGTGCCGACATGCCGGGTCGTGGCCAACCAGGCCATGCGCATCTCGGACGTCGCGCCCGAACCGATGCAGATGGTGGAGGTGCGGAGCGAAACGCCCGTCACCGCCAATCGGCCGGTATCAATCCCGCGCGACACCGAGCCGCTGACTGCCGCCGGACTGACCATGGCGCCGACGAAGCCGACAGCGCCGACCGGGCCGGTTTCGGCGATGCCGGCCCCGGCGCTTCGGAGCAGCCCCGTGCTCCTGGCATCGGGATCGCAACCGCCGGCGGGGAACGGCCCTTCGCCGCGGCGCGATAACAATGACCTCATTGCCTCAATCGACGTGCAGAGCCAGCGCGCCCAGCTTATCACGGTGGCGAAGAACAGCTCCGCCGTCATCGACCTGCGCGAGCGCACGGACCGGGCCGAAGTGGCGGACCCGAACATCGCGGACGTTTTCGTTGTTTCTCCCACGCGGATCATCGCGTCGGGGCGCAACTTCGGGACGACTCAGCTTATTCTGTGGTTCGGCGAGCAGCAGCGCGTGTTCAACATCGTCGTTGAGCACGACCTTTCGGCGCTACAGGACATGGTCCGACGGGCCTCGCCGACGTCGCGGGTCACCCTGCGCAGCGTCAACAGCGTCATCGTGCTGTCCGGAACCGTGCCCGACGCCCAGACGGCCGAGCGGCTCGGCGAGCTGGCCGCGCTGTACCAGGGCGGAGAGATTCGCAATCAGTTAACGGTCGCCGGCGTGCAGCAGACGATGCTCCGCGTCGTCGTGGCCGAAGTCAACAAGGAAGCGATCCGGCAGCTCGGCTTTAACTGGGCGATCGGCGCCTCCGACTGGTCGCGTGATTTCTTTTTCGCCAACAACGTGGCCCAGATCAACCCGACGGTGTTCGGCAGCAACGGCCTCGGCAACATCCTTGCGCCCAATCCGCTGGGACAGCTCACCTACAATGTCGCGGCGACCGCCAACGGCGCGGCGACCAACGTGACCTTCGGGTTCCCCAGGGCGGAGTTCCAGGTCTTCATGCAGGCCCTTCGCCAGAACGGCCTGTCCCGAATTCTTGCCGAGCCGAATCTCGTCGCCATCAGCGGTCAGACCGCGACATTCCTCGCCGGCGGCGAGGTTCCGATTCCCGTCACTCAGGGCGGCGCAACGGCCGGCTCGATTACCATCGAATACAAGGAGTTTGGCGTGCGGCTCGCCTTCACGCCGACCGTGCTTGGTGGACAAATCGTTCGCATCCACGTCATGAGCGAAGTGAGTGATGCCGTGCCCGGCGCGGCCATCCCCGGCGGACTTCCGGTGTTCACGTTCAATACCCGGCGCGTCGAGTCGACGGTCGAGTGCGGCAACGGGCAGACCTTTGCCATCGCCGGTCTGCTGAATGAAACCGTTCAGTCGGTCGTGGAGAAGATTCCGGGCCTGGGCGATTTGCCCGTGCTGGGCTCGCTGTTTTCGAGCATTAACTATCAGCGAAACAACACCGAGATGGTCGTGCTTGTCACGCCGCAGCTGGTCGAGCCGCTCGATCCGCAGCAGGTGCCGCCGGTGCCGGGTTCCGAAATGGGGCACCCGGACGACTGGCAGCTCTTCGCCCTAGGTCAGCTGGAAGGTACGCCCCGGCCCGCGCCGCAGGTGGACGGCGTGCCGCGGGAGCAGGCTCCGGTCACGGTCCCGCCGGGCGTAAACCCGGTGAGCTGGCCGACGTCGCAGATGACGCTTCGCGGCCCCTGGGGTTTCGCGGAGTTTGATGAGAACTAGCGCGCGCGATCGCCGTATTCACGCCCGCCGGCCAAAGTCGAGGCTGCGGGAAGTTACCCACAGTCAGCCTGCATATGCCTGAAGGTCGCCGAGCGCGCACCTGAGGGCGGTCGGCAGAACTCCAGGAGGGGTGAAAGATGATTTCACGCAGAAAGTTCGCACAGAGGTTGAAACGACGTGCAACCATACTGACGCAGACCGTCATCTTCGGCGGGGCGGTTGGTGTGGGCGTGGCCGCGCTGGCGGTCGACACCGGTCTGATGTTCTCAGCGAAGCAGGAGCTGCAAAGTGCGGCAGACGCCGCGGCGCTGGCCGCCGCCGCCAAGCTGGGCGCATCGTGCGAGGCCCAGAACGCGGCCGTGGTCGAGGCTGCCCTTTACGCGAGCCTCAATGAAATCGCCGGCGACGGCGCTGACCTGATTGACTCCGACGTGGTACTCGGTCACGCCGTTCTCAACGGCGAGCGATTCGATTTTATGCCCGGCGAGCAGCCCTATGATGCCGTTCGCGTGACGCTCAAGAGAGACCAGACCGTCGCGGACGGCCCCGTCTCCCTCGTGTTCGGTAAGACCCTCGGCGTGGACGGCGCCCGGCTCCAGGCCAGCGCGACGGCCATGCTCACTCCGCGCGACATCGCGATCGTCATCGACCTCTCGGGTTCGATGAACGATGACAGCGAGATGCGGCACTATGACGATTTCACGTCCGAAGCCGGCGGTGAGACGCGGCCGGGCGTGCAGGTCAACCTCGAGGACGTGTGGCTGGCTCTTCCCTGCGAGAAGGGCAACAACGGCGTCGGCAACGGCATCGACCCGCAGCCGCCGGGCAATCCGAGCAACTACAACGACCAGCCGGGCACGGGTCCCGGTTCGCCGAACAGCCAGGGCGGTAACCCGAGTCCCGGCGCCGAGCCGACGGGTCCCAACGGCGGTTGCGGCGGCCCGCGGTGGGGCTGGATGACCGGCTTCGGCAACACGATCGTCCTCGGCAGCTATACGCCGGTTGGCGATCCCGGCCTCTACCACATTCCGCGGTCGGCGACATGCTCGGACGCGGAGGTGATCGCCAACATTACGGAGGCGGGGTACTCCACTGCGGAGCGAACAGCCCTTCTTTCGGGCTCCTTTGACAGCAATTCGACCTACTACATCAATCGCGTCAAGGTCCTGCTTGGGCTGGCCGGCTGGAAAAGCAAAAAGCCGGGCGGGAAGTACAACGGTGGGCCAGGAAATGGAGACAACAAGGTCGATACGAATGAATTGACACAGGAGGCCGGGTACAGTTTCGGCGGCGGAAGTTGGAATGACTGGGTTAACTATGTTATGTCTACTTCCAACCAGATGTACGCTACGGATTCGAACTTCCGGTACCGGTACGGCATCAAGACCTTCGTGAACTACCTGCTGGAGAAGCAGGGGAGCCACACGAAGTGTCCGGAACTGGCCGGAGCGCCCGAGATGCCGCTGTACTCGGTGAAGGAAGCCGTGCAGGCGATGGTGGACACGATCGTCGATCTCCAGACGCAGGATTACTGCTCACTGGAAATCTTCGCGACGTCGGGCCGACACGAGATCGATCTGACCGGACCCGACGGCGAGACCAGCGCCGAGGTCGCATTGCAGGTCATACCCGATACGCTCTTCGAGCGGCAGGCGGGCCACTATGACAACACGACCTGCATCGGCTGCGGCGTGGACGAGGCGATCGAGGAACTCACGAGCGAGCGCGGCCGCGATTCGGCGGCGAAGGTCATGATCGTTCTGACCGACGGGAAGCCGAACATCGCTCCGAACGGCTCGAATCCCGAGAGTTACTGCGTCGATCGCGTGACGGAGGCCTCCGAAATGGGGATCACCGTGTACACGATCGGCGTCGGCGCGGACGTTCAGGCGGACCTGCTCGAAGAGATGGCCGAGATCGGCCACGGGCAGTATTTCTTCGCCGATAACGCCCCGGATCCGGTGACCGGCCTGCCCATGTACGTCCAGCAGCTTCGAGACATTTTCGAGACGCTGGGCGGGGAGCGGCCTGTCCGCCTGATCCAGTAGCTTCACTTACATACTCGGACCCATGAAGGCGCGGCGCGCACGCGCCGCGCCTTCGGCAGCGCCGCGGCCCACGCTCTCCAGCTTCCTTGGATCAGGAGGGGGTGATCCTGAAGAGCCAGGCCGCGGTGGCCGATAAGGCAATGGCGAGCCGGCTCGGCCGTGTCGAACACGACACGGCCGGGCCACGCTTGTCTATGCGAAAGGGGGGAGCGACGCTCGATTTCTCATGGCCCATACCGTTCGCGTCATCCTTTATTCGACCAATGCCTCGACCCTGCCGGACCTCCGGCGGGCGATCACTTCGCTTCCGCAGGTGCGCATCGTGGCCGAGCTCGAGGAGCCCAGCCTCTTTGCGCAGGCCGTGGCCCAGTTCCCCGCCGACCTGGTCCTCGCCGATCTTGATCCCAACGCGATGGTCGTCATTGAGTGTCTCAAGCAGCTCAAGGAGGTCGCGCCCAAGCTTCCCATCTTTGCGCTTTCTTCCCAGACGGACGGCAACATCGTTCTCTCGTCGATGCGCGCCGGCATTCGGGAGTACCTGCTCAAACCCCTCAACGTCGAGGAGTTCGAGCAGGCACTCGGCCGCTGCATCCACGCGGAGTCCCGCGCCCGCGAGCCCGGCAAGCTGATCTCCGTCATGGGCAGCGGCGGAGGCGTCGGCTGCACGACCATTGCCACCAATCTCGCCGTCGAGCTCGCCGATCTGGTCGGGGCCGACCAGAAAGTCGCGGTCGTCGACCTTGATTTCCGGTTCGGGCACGTCGCGACGCTTCTCGATGTACACGGCCAATTCACGGTGGCCGACCTTTGCAGCACGCCCGAAGAGCTTGACCCGCAGATGGTGCAGAAGGCCCTGATTCGACACGATTCGGGTGTTCTGGTTCTGCGCCGTCCGCACACGTTCGGCCAGGCGGAGATGATCACCGCGGCGCATTGCGCGAATGTCCTTACGACGCTTCAGGAGATGTGCGCCTACGTGGTCGTGGACGGTCCGACCCGGCACGATCCCGGCGGCCGGAGCGTCCTCGACACCGCGGATTACTGTCTCCTCGTGATTCAACTGCTGGTCACGAGCGTGCGCAACGCCGATCGAATGGTCCAGGAACTGGGAGTCCAGGGCTTCAACACCGATCGCATTCAATACGTGTGCAACCGGGTGGGCCGCGAGTCGGGTCATCTCACCGTGGACCAGGTCGAGACCATTCTCAATCGCAAGGTATTCTGGTCCATTGCGGACGACTGGAAATCCGTCAGCGAGTCCATCAATATCGGCCAGCCTCTCAGGACGGAGCACGACCGGGCGAAGGTCCGTCAGGATATCCGGAACCTGGCCATGAAGATTCACAATCCCGAAGCCCTGGCCGCGGAGTCCGCCAAGCGAGGCGGGCTGCTCAATAAGTTCTTCCGCAGGCATGCTTCGACCGCGGACGGCCACGCGGACAATCCGCCGGTGGCGCCGTCGCCGGTCCCGGCCGGCTGAAGTAGCCGCCGATAATCACGCCACAATCCGGCCCGCGAAGGACTCCGCAAACACGAGCCAAACGCGCGTGAGCTGATAACCGATGAGGAGGGGGGCTCCCTGCGTCAGCGCGCCCGCATGGCCGCCGTCCGATCACGCGGGGTCCGGGGCGCAACGGAACAAAGGCCCGTATCAGGAAGACTCGGAGGAGAGAAGATGTTCGGCAGCTCAAAGGTTCCGACACTCAAAGTTCCGCCCAAGCCGATTTCCGCGCCAAACGCGGAGCCGCCCGCCGCGGGTCACGCCGCGCCGCCGCCCGCCCCGGCGATCACGACCAGTCCGAACGTCAAATCGAACGACCGGGACGACGAGTTTTACGAGCTGAAGACACGCATTCACAAGCAGCTTGTCGAGACGTTGGATCTCACGGCGATGTCGAAGCGCAGCGGCGACGAAGTGCGCGACGAGGTTCGGCAGGTCATTGTCAGCCTGTGCGATCAGCAGAATGCCCTGCTCAATTTCAACGACCGCCAGCGGCTGGTCGGCGAGATTCTCGACGAGACCTTCGGCCTCGGCCCGCTGGAAGCCCTCCTGAAAGACACGCAGATCAGCGATATTCTCATCAACGGGCCCAAGCAGGTTTACGTCGAGCGAAAGGGCCGGCTCACGCTGACCGGCGTGACCTTTCGCGACAACGCGCACCTGATGCACGTGATTGACAAGATCGTCTCGTCGGTCGGCCGCCGCTGCGACGAGGTTTCGCCGATGGTCGACGCCCGGCTCAAGGACGGTTCCCGCGTCAACGCGGTCATTCCTCCGCTGGCGATCGACGGACCGTCGATGTCGATTCGGCGGTTCGGGAAGGATCCGATCACCTGGGACGATTATGTGAAGTTCAACTCGGTCACTCCGGAAATGGTCGAGTTTCTCAAGGCGTGCGTCATCGCCCACCTCAACATCATCGTGGCGGGCGGCACGGGCTCTGGTAAGACGACGCTGCTCAACAACCTGTCGTCATTCATTCCCGACACGGATCGCATCGTGACGATCGAGGACGCGGCCGAACTGCGTCTTCGCCAGCCGCACGTCGTTCGTCTCGAATCGCGTCCGGCGAACATCGAAGGCAAGGGGCGGATCAGCATCCGCGACCTGCTCATCAACGCGCTGCGCATGCGCCCCGACCGGATCGTGGTCGGCGAGTGCCGCGGGGCCGAGACGCTGGACATGCTTCAGGCGATGAACACCGGACACGACGGGTCGCTCACCACGATTCACGCCAACAGCGTGCGCGACGCGGTGCAGCGCGTGGAGACGATGGTGATGATGGCCGGCTTCGATCTGCCGATCAAGGCCATCCGCCAGCAGTTCGCCAGCGCGGTGCACCTGGTCATCAACGCGGCGCGCCTGACCGGCGGTCCGCGAAAGATCATGTCCATCGCCGAGGTACAGGGCATGGAAGGCGACGCGGTCACGATGCAGGAAATCTTCAAGTTCGAACAGATCGGCGTCGACGCCGCCGGCAAGGCGTACGGGCGGTTCATTTCGACCGGCCTGCGCCCGAGCTTCCTCGACCGGCTGAAGGCCGCGGGCGTGGCGCTCGATCCGGCTATTTTCGAGCGTCGGATCCTCGCTACGGATCAGCATACGAAGTGATCGCGGGCGCGGCAGGGGGTAACAATGGTGATCGCCCATTACGGACTACTGGCCATGGAGCTGGGTCTTGTCGAGCAGATCGGGCTCTACGTGCTGCCGCTGTTCGGCTCGATCATGCTCGCCTACGCGATTTTCAACCTTGTCTCGGACCTGCGCAAGGTGGAGACGAAAAAAGTAGGCCAGCGCCTGCGCGAAAAGGACGGGCCGGATTCCGAGAGCGCCCGCGAGCGGATGGTCAAGGAGTCGATCCTTCGGCGCCAGAACGAAGCGAAGAGCGCCATCGGAATCGCCATTTCGAAACTCAGCTTCGCTCCGACGCTTCAGCGCATGCTCGACCAGGCCAACCTGCCGTGGAGCGCGCCGACGGTCATTGTCAATCTCATCGGCATCGCGGCGGTGTTCTATATCGGCAGCTACCTGCTGAAATTCTCGATGTGGGTGTGCATTTCCGCCGCCGGGGCAGGATTCTTCCTGCCGCTGCTGGCGATCATGATCAAACAGAAGATGCGCATCGGGAAATTTATGAACCAGCTTCCCGACGTGTTCGAGCTGATGAGCCAGGCGCTTCGCGCGGGACACTCGCTGGCAAACAGCATTCTCATCGTGGGGCAGCAGCTTCCCGACCCGGTCGGCACCGAGTTTTCGCGCGTCTTCCACGAGCAGAACCTCGGTATCAAGATCGAGGACGCCCTCAAGGATATGGCCAAGCGCATCGGCCTTATGGACGTGCGCTTTTTCGTGACGGCCGTGCTCATTCAGCGGCAGACCGGCGGCGATCTGGCCGAGGTCCTTGACAACATCAGCGGCGTCATTCGTGACCGCATCAAGCTGTTCGGCTCGGTGAAGGCCCTGACGGCGGAGGGTCGTCTCTCCGGCTATGTGCTCCTCGCGCTGCCGGTGGTGGTCTTTCTCGTGGAGCTGATCATTAATCCGAACTATGCGGACGTCATGATCAACGAGGAAATGGGCCAGTACGCCCTCATCGGGGCCGGCATCTCGCAGCTGCTTGGCCTGGCCATGATCCAGAAGATCGTCAATATCAAGGTCTAGGAGCAGGGCGATGCAGACGGATTTCATCATCATGGGCGGTCTGATCGTCGTCGCGATCGGGCTCATCATTTATTCGCTCCGCTCGCGCGACAGTGAGAAGGCCGAGCTCGTGCGGCGCCGCACGGCCGGGCTTGAGCCCACGCAGGACGTCAACGCCCTCCAGGCCAAGGCGAAAGAGCGCGTCTTTGCCCAGACGCTCGAGAGGGCCGCGCCGATGCTCTCGCGGCCGGTGATGCCCACGACGGCGGAGGAGCAGTCCAAGCTTCGGGCGAAGATGATGAGCGCGGGGTATCGGCGGGAGTCCGCCCCGGTGCTTTTCCTGGCATGCAAGACGCTGGGCGGGCTTGTCGGCGGCGGCCTGGCGGCGCTTTATGCGATGGGCGCGGCGAAAGAGATGAACGACGTCCTGTTTTGGGCGATCGGCGGGCTGGGCATGGGCTTCATGCTGCCGCAGTTCTGGCTCAGCAGTGCGATCAAGAAGCGGATGGAGGCGATTCGAAACGGCCTGCCGGACTCGCTGGACCTGATGGTCGTCGCGGTCGAATCGGGGCTCGGTCTTGACGCGGCAATCCTCCGCGTCAGCGACGAGATGGGTCAGGTGCATCCCGCGCTGGCCGAGGAGTTTCAGATCGCCACGGTGGAGACGCAGATGGGCGTGCCGCGCTCGGAGGCGCTGACGCGCATGGCCGATCGCACGGCGGTGCAGGAGATGAAGGCCCTCGTCGCCGTCATCACCCAGGCGGAAAAGCTCGGCACGAGTATCGCCAAGGCCCTGCGCAACCAGGCGGAGTCGCTTCGCACAAAGCGGCGCCAGAGGGCCGAGGAGCGGGCCCAGAAGACGGCGGTCAAGCTGCTCATCCCGCTCGTGCTGTTCATCTTCCCGGCGATTTTCGTCGTGGTGGCCGGGCCGGCGGTGATTCACCTGATGAAGACGTTCAACAGCGGGGTCATCTCGAAGTGACGCAATCGGGGCGGCGGTGGTGAGGTCGGGCGTGGCGCGTCGCGCCTAATGCCCGCCGCCGTACCACGGAAGGAACGGCAGGACGATTGATACGGCGATAAGGAAGATGATGATCCATTCGAGGATTTCCATCCGGCGCGTGGACTGCTGATCCGACATCTTGCTGTAGATGCTCTCGAGCGTGTGCAGCTTTCGAATAATGCCCTCATCCCATTCCTGAAGGTGCAGCCGGCCGGACGCCGCGCGATAGAGCCGCGCGAGATACTGGTCGCCGATGAGCTTGAGGGCGTTGTTTACGCCTTCGAAGAGCGTCGCGCTGTCGGCCTGCATCTGCGCCACGCGGCGCAGGTCGGCGGCGAAGGATCCGAAGAGGGCCTGGCCGTGGCGCGACCGG
>QEVG01000019.1 GCA_003576905.1 Planctomycetota bacterium
GATCAGCTATACCGCCGGCGCGGGACCTTCCGTGACGATCGACCTCACCGTCACCGACGCCAACGGCTGCAGCAGCAGCTGCCAGGAGATTGTCACCGTGACGCCGTGCATCACGGTCAATCTGGAAATCCCCGGTCTCATCGGTGACGTGGGCGAAGGTCAGCACGTCGCAGATCGCGAGGTGCAGTTCGACATCACAACCTGTCCGGGCACCTTGGATTCGCGGACTTCAACTGTCGCGTTCGCCCGCACCGGCGGGAACGGCACGGCGACCGTCGTACTCACCGGTGTGAACGCGGCCGCCGCATGGCTGAGCGTGGTAGAGGGCCACACCCTCCGTCGGACCGTGGCCGTCGATCTGTCAGGCGATAATTCCGACACCGTGTCGGTATCGCTCCTGTCGGGCGACCTCCAGACGCAGACCGTCCCACAGGACGACCTTGTCGACATCGTCGACTTCTCGATCCTGGCGTCGCGGTTCATGACGCCGGTCAGTGAATGCGTCAGCGGCGATCCAGAGGATTGCGAATACGGCGCCGACGTCACCGGCGACGGCGACCAGGACACGGCGGACTTTACCGCCATGCAGATCAACTTCTTCCAGCAGGGCGATGACGTGCACGAATGCGTCGTGTTCACAGCGCCCGGCAAGCCGGCAGGCCTGACGCCGACGACCACGGAATTGACACAGGTTGCGTCGATGCCCCTGGGCAGTCAGCGCCTGAGCGGCCGTGGTTCCATCACGACCCAGGAACTGACGGCGATGGGAGCCAGACTCTCAACCGCCGACCTTAATCTGGATGGCGTCGTGGACAGCAGGGACATACGCGCGTTTGCCCAGCGACGCGGCATGACGCTGCTGCCGTCGTTTGAGTCCAAGTTGAGAAGCCTGGAAGGGTCGGCTTCGGCGCAGCCGGGACGATTCAACACTCGATAATGAGAGAGATGAATCGGCTGTGGCCGACGAAGCGGGGGCTTCGTCGGCTGCAGCCTGCCAGTGAGAAGCGATGACGAAACGACAATGGGCGAGAACTCCCGAGTGCCATTGCCCGGGCGCGACACTACCTGATGTCGCGAGAGGAGGAGTCCGGTGAGAAAGCATACGCAGATCATGCAGCTGGCCCTGGCGACCGTTGCCCTGATGGGCTCCGCGCCTCTGGCATTTGGCGGATCAGCTGAGATGTCCTGCCAGCTGGCCAGCCCGACGGCTCCGGCTGACAGCGAGGTCGAGATTCATACCTTCCTGCAAAACGCCGTGAACGTTCGCGGCTACCAGACGCGAATCTCGATTGTCCGGACCTCGGGCACCGGCACGGTCACGGTGGAATGCCCAACGGGAGTAAACGATCCGAATGTTAGAATCGATACGGGTCGGCCGGATTTCATATTCGCATCCCAATCGAACTATTTTCCCATTACGAACTGCACGGCGCGCACAGCGGCGACCGTCCTCCTCAGCGGAGGCGTAAACGTCGGCGGCACGCCGGCCTACATGTCCACCTATACACTGATGGTCTCCGCCGACGCCGCCGGCGGCAGCACCTTCGAGATTTCGATCGACCCCATGCCGGACTCGGCCCTTTCTGACTCGGGCGGCGCGGCGATTCCGTTCACGATCGGCGCGCCCTGCGTCCTGACCGTGCAGGCCCCCGAAACGCTGGAATTCGTTCCGACGTTCTGTTCCTCCTGCGTACACACCGGCACCGATGTGCAGTTTCAGCTTCGGGTATCCGGGCTTTCGGATCCGATCAACGGCGTTCAGGCGCTCTTCTCCTACGACCCCGGTGTCATGCTGCTTACCAATGTGACCGCCGGCGACGGAGAGGGCTCTCCCTGGGACGCAGGCGCGGTCATCGCATTCCCTGATGACAACGGCGAAGCCGCCCTGGCCGTCGCCCTGAATGGTTTGTCCAGTCAGGCGGACGCGATCGTGGCAACATTGTCGTTCCAGACGCTTGGAGCCGGAACGCCTACCGTCGATTTCCGGCCGAATGACCCCCCGTTCGCAACGAGGCTTACGACCGAACTGAATCAGGTAATCAACCCGACCGTCCTGGATTCCACTTCGATTCTGGTCGGCGCGTACGCGAAAGGTGACGTCAACGGCGACGGTCCTCGCGACGGATTGGATATACAGCGGTTTGTGGATCTGCTGCTCGATGACAGCGGTGCGCTGCCCGGCGAGCTCTGCGCCGCCGACCTGAACGGCGACGGAGAGATCACTGTCGAAGGCGATCTCGACCTCGAGGTCGAGTGTCTCGTTAATGAAATGTGTGTGTGTCCATAGGTCAGTGCATGGTCCTCATTGCCGGGTCGGGCCGGCGCAGTCGCGGACCATGCTTGATCAACTGTGAGGCCGGAGAGAGGGAGAAATTGGAATGAAGGGGTGTTTGGCTTCATTCGTAAGCGGATGCGTGGTATTTGCCGCTTTGCCTGCCGCGGGCGCAATTAACTTGGAGTGGCGGCCCGCGCAGCAGACCGTTCGCCCCGGCGACACGGTCGATATCGGCCTGTACGCCGTCTCGGACAATGCCGGAAATCAACCGATCTCCGCGATGGACGTGCTTATCGAGTGGGACGCCTCGACGCTCCAACTCGTGGGCGTTGTGAACAACGGTCCCTATGCATGGTTTCAGTCCGGCTTCTTTTCCGATTCCAGTCTCGACGGAATCAACAACACATTCGCGGACGGCGACGCCAAGTACACCGCGTTGGCCCAGTTTGTGACTCCTGCCTCCGCAACGCCCGCCGGACTGCTCGTGACAACAGTCCGCTTCCAGGCGCTGGCGGGAACGCCGGGCAACATCGTTTCGATTCCCCTGACGCTGGGGCCCTCGTCTGAAACGGCCGTCTACGGCACCGCATTTCCGGGCCAGGATGTGACCGGGACGCGCGGCTCGGCCGAGATTGTCGTCTGTTTTGCGCCGGCCGATGGAGACCTCAACGAGGACGGTTCACCGGACGGGCTCGACATTCAGGATTTCGTTCAGGCGGTCCTCGACACTTCAACCGCCTCGGTCGACGTATGTCATGCGGACTTCGATGACGACGGCATGATCGACCTCGGAGACTTGGACGGCTTTATCGACGCCGTTCTGAACTAGCGTGCGACGGCGGGCCGCGCACTCCCGAGATGCGCGACCCCTATGATTCGCACATGGGATGCGGCTTGCGATTCGCATGGGGCTGCGATTCGCCGACTGCCGGATGGGCCGCGATGCAGATGGGGCAGGTACTGGGAAAGATTCGCCGCCGTGGCGGGTTCAGGATGAACGGTTCTATGACGCAGTTTATGAAAAACTCAAACAGCCGAGGCTCGGGACTCGGCCGCTTGCTGGCAATCCTCGCACTTGTTGTCGCGGGGGGGTTCGCGGCGCACGCGCGCGCGGCCGTCGTGATCAGCGAAATCATGTACCACCCGCCTTCCGATCTTGAGATTCACGACTTCATCGAGCTGCACAATAACGGCGCCGCCGCCGTCAATCTGCAGAACTGGTGCATTGACGGAATCGGCTTCTGTTTCGGGGCCGGCGCGAGCATCCCCGCGGGCGGCTACATTGTCGTCGCCCGCGATTCCGCAGGTTTCCTCGCCCTGTACGGGTTTTCTCCCGACTTCGTCTACTCGGGCACGCTCTCCAATTCCGGGGAACTCATCTCCCTGAAGGACGCGACGACCGCCGTCGTCGATGCCGTGCAGTACGGCGATGTCGGCCTCTGGCCTACCCGCGCCGACGGCGAAGGCCCTTCGCTGGAACGCATTGATGCGTCCCTCGGCGGAAACACCCCCCGCAACTGGGCCGCGAGCATCGCCCCTGCAATGCACACCGCCCGCGCTGCCAACAGCGTTGCATCCACCGGCCTTCCGCCTTGGATTACCGAAGTCACCCACACGGCGGGCGTTGCGGCGGGAGTGCCCATCCTCGTCACGGCGCGGGTGGAAGACGCGACGACCGTTGAACTCACCTATCGGATCGATTTCGACGCTCCTGTCACAGGGCCCATGTTCGACGACGGCGCACACGGTGACGGCGCGGCCGCCGACGGAGTGTATGGCGTGGAGATTCCCGGCCAGGCCGTCAACAAGCTCATCCGATATCAGATCAACGCCACCGGGCCGACAGGCAGCATGCGGCATCCGCGCACCGACGACACCATCAACTACCTCGGAACAATGGTGCCCGACCCGTCGCTTGTTACACAGTTGCCCGTCTTCCATTGGTTCATGGATCCGGCCGACTACGCCGACGCGATCGCCCACAAACTCACGGACGAGACCGAGCCCGCCATCCTCGTTTACGACGGAGTCGTGTACGATAACTTGCAGGTCCGCGTGCGCGGACAGACGGCGCGGACGTGGCCCAAGAATCACTGGAAGTTCTTTTTCCCGCAGGGACACGACTTCTACGCGCCGGGACTGATCGCGATTCCGGTCGACCAGTTTAACTTTCAGTGCAATTACTCGGACAAGAGCTACGTCCGCGAGATACTCTCGTACGAGACGTTCCGCGACGCGGGCCACGCCTCAAACCAGGTCTTCCATGTCCGCCTGCACCAGAACGGCCAGTTCTACGGGCTGTACAACTGGCTCGAATCCATGGACGACGACTACATCGCCCGAAACGGCCTCGACGAAAACGCTGCATGGTACAAGTCCGACGATGACTTTCGCTGGCGGCCCCTGAGTTCGCTGCCCAGCGAGTACCAGAAGGAACAGCGGACCTACGAAGGCTATGAAGATCTTTCCGCCTTCATCAACGGCGTCAACGTGCTGACCGGTACGGCCCGGCGCAACTACATTTACGACAACGTCAACATCCCCGACGTCATCAATTACATCGCGGCCCAGTGCATCGTCCACAACAACGATCATCCCGCAAAGAATTACTTCCTCTACCGCGACACGGAAGGCACGCAGCGGTGGACCATGCAGACATGGGATATGGATCTGACCTTCGGCCGAAATTTCGGCGCAGGCGGCGGCGTCCTCAGCGACGGCATCTGGGCCGATGACGATGCGCCCCACCCGACCAACCCCCTGGTCTCGCCGAGCCATCCCCTCTTCGGGGACAGCAATCATCGCAAATGGGACGATCTCTGGAATCGCCTAATTCACTACTGCCACGAAGATCCGCAGATTCGACAGATGTACTTCCGGCGGCTGCGGACTCTCGCCGACAAGCTGCTCGCCGACGGCCGCTACGAAGCCCGGATCGATGAGCTGGTATCACGAATCGGTCCCGAGGCCGTCCTCGATGTCGCCAAGTGGGGACAGTACGGCACGCCGCAGTCGCTCGAAACGGCGGTCAACATACTCAAGAACGACTATCTTGCCGTCCGCCGCGTTCACCTTCTGACGACCCACCGCGTAGCGGGTGAAATCCCGGAAGCCCAGTCAACCCATCCCAAAATCGTGATCAATGAGATCATGTATCACGCAGCCACATCGGCGGACCACGAGTTCATTGAGCTTTACAATCCCTCACCGACCGAGGCCGTGGACATCTCCGGTTGGCGCCTCGACGGCGTCGCTCTCAATTTCCCGGCCGGGTCCGTCGTCCTGCCTAACGACTTCCTGCTCGTCGTCCGCAACGACGTGCAGTTTCGAGCCAACTACGGCACGGGGAAATTCGTCGCTGCGGATTACACCGGGAACCTTGACGACAGCGGCGAGCTGCTCCGGCTTCGCCACTCGGACGGCACGATCATCGACACGGTCATGTTCGAGAGCGCCGCGCCGTGGCCGACAACGCCTCACGGCATTGGACCCTCGCTTGAGCTTATCGACCCGGCAAGCGACAACAGCCGTGTCGCAAGCTGGGCCCCCAGTGCCGCCTCCGGAGGAACGCCGGGCCTGCCCAACAGCACCCTCGGCGCCGCGCCTCCCACTCCGAATCTGTATGTGAACGAAGTGCTGCTCGTGAACACATCCGACTTTCGCGACGAAAGCGGCGACGCCCATCCGTGGATCGAAATCTACAATGCGGGCGACTCCACCGTGGACCTCGGCGGCATGCACCTCACCGACAATTATTCACAGACCACGAAATGGCAGATTCCGTCCGACACGCCTCTCTGCGCCGGGCAATACATGATCTTCTGGGCGGACGGCGAAACCGCCGAGGGCCCCCGGCACACGAATTTCATGCTCTCCTCGACCAGCGCGACCGTTGCACTATGTACGTCCACCGGAGTCATTGTCGACTACCTCAACACGGGAACCGTGCCGGGCGGATTGTCGGTCGGACGTCTGCCGGACGGCGAGCCGCGAACCTATGAACTCGTCAACAACACACCGGGCGGAGCGAACGACGGCGACTCGTCGCCGGTCATTTTGAACGAATACAACGGCGTACGCCCGACGAGCTTCATCAAGGACGGCGCCTCGGACATCTTCTGGGGACGCGTTCTGGGCAACGGCGGCGACTGGTTCGAGCTGGTCGTCACCCGCGACCACCTCGACATGCGCAGCTGGCAACTCGCCCTCGTCGATAACGGCACGCCCGTGACGCTCACTCTGACCGAAGACCCGCTCTGGGCCGACATGCGAGTCGGCACGATCATCACGGTCTCCGAAGAGCTGCCCGACGACGTGAGCTTCAACCCCGCGGCCGGCGACTGGTGGATCAACGTCCGGGCGTCGAGCGCCGGAACCGGCACATACATTTCCGCGACCAACTTCGACGTTTCGCACCAGAATACGCAGGTGACGATCAAGGACGCATTGGGCCAAACAGTGTTCGGACCCGCCGGCGAGGGCGTCGAGCCTGTATCGGGCATTGGCAACGACGAAGTCTTCAAGCTGGAAGAGGACCCCGGCGCATACATTCATCCACGATCGGACTACAACGACGGCTCTTCCAGCACGTTCGGCGCGCCCAACCGCTTCGCGGCCGGCACAATCGACCAGGACTTTCTGCCGCTTCGAGAGACCATTCAGTTCTGTTCCGTCCCCGGCGAATGCGACGACGGCGATCCGTGCACGATCGACGACTGTGTGTCGGGCGAGTGCGTCCATTCTCCGATCAGTCCCTGCGATCAGCTTCGCCTCGTCCAGGAAGTGCCGCCGAACGCCGAAATCTTCGCATGCTCCGGCAGCCCATTAAGCCTGTCTCTTCGGCTTGAAGGCCCCCATGCCTCCGTGAACGGCGTGCAGGTCCTCCTCGAGTACGACACGTCGCATCTCGAACTGGTCGGCATCACGCCCGGCGACGGACAGGGCTCGCCTTGGGACGGAGCGATGCCGATCTGGCTGAGCGATGACAACGGAATGGTCCAGTATGCCCAGGTACTGCTCGGCGGAAATGTCACCGTCGATGCCACGGCGGCGACGCTGCTCTTCAACGTCCTGGCGGCCACGGAATATGCATTGCCCACCGCCGTCCGATTCTCGACCGAGTGCCAGGAGTTCCAGACCAAGGTCACGACCGTGGCCAACGCCACGATCCTCCCGACCATGATCGATTCCGCGCCCATCACGATCGGTCCGCGGATCGATGTCACTGTCCAGGCCGAAGGACTCACGAACACCGTCACCCGCGAGGTGACGTTCGAAGTGACAACCTGTGGCGGGATCGTACAGACGATTACGACGCCCGTCAGCTTCGACAGCTCCGGCTACGGCTACGTCGCACTGACCGGCGTGGATCCGGCGGCCGCATGGATATCCGCCCGCGAGGGCCACACGCTTCGGCGGCGCCTTCCGCTCGTATTCCACGACGGCTGCATCGCGGCTGTCTCCTTCAACGGCGACGACCGGCTGATCGCCGGCGACCTCGCCACGCCCCTTACGCCCCAGGACAACTTCATCGACATTCTCGACTACGCGATACTCGCGTCGCGGTGGAACACGATGGTCTCGGACTGCATGACCGGCCTGCCGGCCGAGTGCCGATATGGCGCGGACGTCACCGGCGACGGCGTACAGGCCACCGCCGATTTCACCGCCATGCAGATGAACTTCTTCAGCGTGGGCGATGCCCCCGACGATTGCCCCGTTCTCACGCCGCCGCCGACGCGACCGGGCATGCCGAATGGCATACGAATGACCCGCGTCGCTGCCGAGGTGGTCGCGCCCGATGCGAGCGCCGTGACCGGTAGCGGTCGAGGCACGATGACCGGCGCGGAGCTGACACGATTCGGCTTGTCAACAATGGCCGCCGACCAGGACGGCAGCGGCGTAATCGACGCACGGGATGTGCGGCTGTTCGCGCAGCGCCAGGGTCTGACCCTGCTGCCGGAGTTCGAAGTGAAGCTTCAGAGAATTGAGGCCCAGGCGGGGACCTCGTCCATTCCGGGCCGCTGATCGCGCCACGGATGTACCGGGTTGTCCTGCTATCCGACTGAGCCGCAGGCCCGGTCGAACGCTGAAACGGAGCCGAAAACCATGAATCGCAGTAATCCAGCTCGGGCCGGGATTCTGGCGGCATTCGTCGCCGTCGCGGTGTCAACAGCCGTCGAAGGCACGACGACGGTCACATTTCAACAGGGGACGGGTGGCTACACGGGAGCCGTCGACACCTACATTGATGCAGGAGTCGTGACAGCGAATAATGGAGCTGCACAAACTCTTGTCGTCGACCTCTCCCCCAGCAAGAAACAGGCCTTGATTCGATTCGGCAACCTTTTTGCTTCTGAGGGTGGGCCCATTCCTGACGGCGCAACGATTACAAGCGCCACCCTGACTCTGAACGTGGCCACCGGCGCGGGTACCGCCCAGCAGATTGGCTTCCATCGCATGAGAGCTGCGTGGTCGGCGAGCGACAATTGGAACACGTTTGGCACGCCGCCGTGGAACACCTCGGTCGGTATTCAACTTGATAACATCGAAGCGAATACCGCTGCCGATGCATCCACGACTATCCCTGATGGTCTAAACGTGATCTCCGTCACGAACAGCATTCAGGCATGGTCCGCGGATCCCTCTTCTAACTTCGGATGGGTCCTCAACGAGACAGTCGATGACTCCGTGACGTTTGCTTCATGCGACGCCACGGCGAACAGACCAATTCTCACTGTGACTTTTGACGATCCGACGCCCTGCACTGACGACGGCGACTGCGACGACCTGAATCCCTGCACGACCGACACCTGCGACACCGGCAGCGGCACCTGCACCTATACCCCCGTCACCTGCCCGTGGGGCGCCTGCAATCCCGCCAATGGCCAGTGCGAAGTCACGCTCGCGTTCCAGGACGGCGTCGCAGGCTACACGGGAACTGTGGACACTTTTCTCGACGAAGCAAACCCCGCGCTGAGCCATGCCGGGGATACGTCGTTCACAATGGACGCGGACCCCACCGATAAGCAGGGCCTGCTCCGCTTCGGCGGAATCTTCGGCAGCAACGGCAGCAGTCAGATTCCGCCCGGCTCCACGATCCTCTCGGCCACGTTGCGCGTGAATGTCAACGACGCCAGTGACACCGGCGCTCTTTTCCACCGCATGCTGACGTGCTGGGAAGACACAGACACGTGGACGACCTTCGGCAGCGGCATACAGGCAAACGGCGTTGAGGCCGTCGCCGCTGCAGACGTCACCGCGGTGCAGAATACAACCGGCATTCTGGACATCAACGTCACAACCAGCGTCGCCGCATGGGCAGCTGGCGATGTGAACCTCGGCTGGGCGCTGCTCCCCGGCGGAGGCAGCGGCTTCGGTTTCGATTCTTCCGAGGGGACCACGAAGCCCCGGCTGTCCGTCACCTTTGTCCCGGCCGCGCCGTGCACGCTCAACACCGACTGCGACGACGGCAACGGCTGCACCGACGATGTCTGCAACACCGGCACCGGCTATTGCAGCAACACCCCCAACGCCGGCAACAGTTGCTCTGACGCCGTCACCTGCACGACAGAGTCCTGCACCGCCTGCGGCGTGTGCGTCAGCATCGACAACTGCACGCCCCCGTCCGTCTGCAACCCTTCAAACAACCAGTGCGAAGCCCCTCCGTCTCCTCCGCACGCCCCCGCGAATCCGGCGCCCTCCAACAACGCAACCGGCATATCGCGCGATCCGCAGCTCTGCGTGGATGTCAGCGACCCGAACGGGGGAATCCTCGAAGTGACCTTTTATGGACGCGAGGTAACTACCGGCGGAGCGGGCCAGGATTTCACGATCATCGCCCTCCCCGACACCCAGTTCTACTCTCAGGATTATCCTGCGACGTACCTCGCACAGACGCAGTGGATTCGTGACAACCGAGTCGCCCGCAACATCGTGTTTGTCACCGAACTGGGCGATTGCGTAAACACCGCGAACGTTGCCCAACAGTGGGTAAACGCCGACGCCGCCTTCGACATCCTCGAAGACCCATTCACCACGGGTCTCTTGGACGGAATCCCCTATGGCATCGCTGTCGGCAATCATGACCAGAATCCCGGCGGCTCGGCCCGCTCGGGAAGCGACGAAAATGCGACTACGACGGACTACAACGCCACGTTCCCGAGGAGCCGCTTCGAGGGACGCGGCTACTTCGGTGACAACTACCCCCTGCCCGGTTTCGCCGACAGCATGGACAACCATTACGAATTGTTCAGCGTCAGCGGAATGGACTTTATCATCTTCCACCTGGAGTGGGACTGTGCCGATGGAAGCATGGGCTGCGTCTCCGCGGGCCAGGCTCACCCGACCCGCCAGGCGGTCATCGACTGGATGGACAACCTGCTGACAACTGTCTACCCGAATCGCCGAGCGATCATCACATCACACTTTCTGCTTCAGCCATCGGGGAACCCGCCCGCATTCTCGAACCAGGGACAGGCGGTCTATAACGCCATACAGGACAATCCAAATGTTTTCATGACGCTGTGCGGCCATCTTGATCAGGCCAACCGTCGAAGAGACGAGCCCCAGCCCGGTCACGTGATCCACAGCATGATCTCGGACTACCAGACGCGTCAGTTGGGTGGAAATGGCTGGCTGCGGATTCTCACTTTCAAGCCCCAGTTGGACCAGATCGAAGTCCGAACCTACTCGCCGACGGTCGGCCAATACATCGATGCCCATCCCGACAACACCGCGGGCGTGGCCCAGAACAACTTCGTTCTCGATTACGACATGGACGACGGCGGCCCGTTCTCCGTCATCGGAAGCGCCACCACCTCGAACCTCCCTCCGAACATGTCCGAGACCGTCTGTGCGATGTGGACCGGCCTCGAAGCCAGCACCCAGTATGAATGGTACGTAACCATCAACGACGGAGCCGGGCGGGCGATCACCACCGGCCCGCGCATGTTCTTTACGACGGGCAATTCGTGCGTCGACGCCGGGGACTGCGATGACGGCAATCCGTGTACCGACGATGCCTGTGTCGCCAATCTCTGCGAAAATACCAACAATACGGACGCCTGCGCCGACGACGGCAACCCCTGCACCGATGACGTGTGCAGCGGCGGAAACTGCACGCACCCCGCCAACGACGCAAGCACGTGCACCGACAACAACGCCTGCACCGACGACGACTGCGTGAACGGCGACTGCGAAAGCACGTACGCACCCACACCCGGCTGCTGCAATGCCGACGCCGACTGCGATGACGGCAAACCCGGCACGACCGACACCTGCACCGGCGCGCCGGGCGGCACATGCAGCAACGTGCTGAATGCAACCTGCGCGACAAACGGCGACTGCAACGACTCCAACCCCTGCACGACGGACACGTGCGTCGGCGGGAATGTCTCCGCTCTCAACTTCGACGGGACGAACGACTACGTGACCATGGGCGCCGCCTCGGGCGAGTCGGCACTGGGCGCGAGGGCATTTACGCTCGAAGCGTGGATTCGCCGAGATGGGGCGTCCTGGGGATCCAACGCAAGCACCGGCGCCGGCGGCGTCAGCGCCGTCCCACTTATCACCAAGGGCCGCGGTGAATCAGATACCGCACCGCTCAACTGCAATTACTTCCTCGGCATTACGACCGGGGGAACGCTCGTTGCTGACTTTGAACAACAGGCCGCCGGCGGCGGTTGGGCCGCCGGTCAGAATCATCCCGCGTGCAGCACGGGATCGATTGCAGACACAAACTGGCACCATGTGGCCGTTACCTACAGCGTCGCCGATGGCTGGCGGTTCTACATCGATGGTGTTGAAGGCACTACGGCCACTGCGACCTGCACAACCTGCAACCCTGCCGGATCGTGCCCCAGAAGTCCGGGCGTCGAGCCGGAATACAACAGCACACAGCATTTCGGGCTGGGTACGGCAATGAATTCGAGTGGCGTCACGGAAGGTTTCTTCGCGGGAATCATGGACGAAGTCCGCGTCTGGAACGTCGTTCGTACCCCTTCCGAGATCGCGGCATCCATGGATCAGGCGATCACTTCCGCCACCGGCCTGATCGGTCGATGGAGCCTCGACGAGAACACGGGGACCGCTGCGGGCGACTCGACATCGCCAGCTCAGAACGGGACCCTCACCAACGGCCCGGCCTGGAGCCCGAGCGACAAGGCCCCGCTCGAAACGGGCACCTGCTCCTACACGCCGATACCCAACTGCGTGCCCTGTTCGACCGTCGCCGAATGCGACGACTCCGATGCCTGCACGACCGACTCCTGCACGGGCGGAATCTGTCAGCACGCGCCGGTCAACTGCGACGACAGCAATCCCTGCACCGATGATTCGTGCGACAGCGTCCTCGGCTGCCAGTACGTCAACAACACCGCGACCTGCGACGACGGCGACGACTGCACAACCGGCGACGCCTGCGCAGCCGGCTCGTGCGTCGGCACACCGATTCCTGAGTGCTGCGACACCGCCGCCGACTGCGATGATTCGAATCCGTGCACCGTGGACGCCTGCTCGACAGCCAATTCCGCCGCGCTTTCCTTCGACGGCACCAACGATTACGTCGACTTCGGAAATGCCGCCGCGATAACCGATTTCGGCACCGGCAGCATCACCATCGAGGGCTGGTTCCGCGCCGACACGGCGACGACCGCCCTGACAGGCATTTTCAGACACGGACGCCAGGGCGACTTCGCCCAGATTGCCGTCCAACTTGCGAGTGCCTCACCATTCAACCGCCTGACGGCATCGGTCGAGCCCGCGGGCACCGGCGCCCAGGTCGATACACCCGTGACCCTTCCGGCGGCGACCTTTACGCTTGGCGCGTGGCATCATTTCGCGGCCGTCATCGACCGCGATAACCTCGCAGCCCAGCAGCTTCGCCTTTATGTGGATGGCTCCCTGGCGGGCAGTGTCGACGCGACAGCCGCATGGGGCAGCAACGCCATTACGAGCACGGACAATGTCGTGTTCGGGGCGGCCCGATTGCAGGCTGGCACGCTAAGTATCTACTTCGATGGCTCCATCGACGAAGTACGCATCTGGAACCACGTCCGCTCGCTGACGCAGATCACCGACAACATGAACGAGCAGATTACCTCGGCGCCCGGTCTTGTCGCGCGATGGGGCCTGAACGAGGGCCCAACCGCGACGACCACGGAAGACTCAGTCGGAACAAATGATGGTACGCTGAACGGCGCGACATGGATCACGACGGGTCTCGTCGACCTTGGTCAGGACGGTTGCACGCACACGCCGATTCCCGGCTGCTGCAACACCGCCGGCGACTGCGACGACAGCGACCCCTGCACCGTCGATTCCTGCGTCATGAACGCCTGCCAGCACGACCCCGTGCCCGGCTGCTGCGATGACGCGGCGGACTGCGACGATTCCAACCCCTGCACGGACGACGCGTGCATCGCCAACGTCTGCCAGAACACGAACAACACCGCCACCTGCGACGACGGCGACGAATGCACGGACAATGACGTGTGCGTGGACGGCATCTGCGCCGGCACGCCGATTCCCGAGTGCTGTGAGTTCGACACCGACTGTGTCGATGGAAGCCCGTGTACGACCGATGTCTGCACAACTCCAAATGCCGCCGCTCTGTCCTTCGACGGCACAAACGACTATGTCACGATGGGCACTGCCCCCGGTCTGGGGGCATCCACATTCACCCTGGAATGCTGGTTCAAGTGGACCGGCGGCGGAGATCAGGCGAGTTCTGGAACCGGCGGAGTCACGACCGGTATCCCGCTCATCGCAAAGGGTCGGGGTGAAGAGGATGGTAACAACAAAGACTGCAACTACTTCCTTGCAATTGATGCCACCACTGGACGGTTGGCAGCAGATTTTGAGTCCGTCGATCCGTCGCCAAACAATTTCCCGGTTTTCGGAACGACGACAATTACAACAAACGTCTGGCACCACGTGGCCGCCACCTACGACGGTACGTGCTGGACGCTGTACCTCGATGGACTCGTCGACGGAACGTCATGCCCGGCTCGCACGCCGAGGTTTGACAGCATTCAGCACTTTGCCATCGCATCCGCCCTGACTTCGACCGGCGTTGCCGACGGTTTCTTTGCCGGTCAGATCGATGAAGTCCGCGTCTGGAACGTCGCCCGAACCCAGGTACAGATTCAGGCATGGATGAATGTGCCCGTGACGTCCGGCTCCGGCCTGCTGGGCCGCTGGGCCCTCGATGAGGCATCCGGAACGACCACCGCCGATTCCGCGTCCACGCCGACCGCCGAGAACGGAACGCTCACCAACGGTCCGGTCTGGATCACGACCGGCCTGCCCGGTGTCGGTACCGGCGGCTGCGTCCACGTCCCCATTGCCGGCTGCTGTGAAGATGCGATGGACTGCGACGACAGCAACCCGTGCACGGAGGATACCTGCGTCGCCAACGCCTGCGCCAACACGCCGATTCCCGGCTGCTGCACCAGCGCCGCCCAATGCGACGACGGCGACCCCTGCACCGTCGACACCTGCGAAAGCAATGTCTGCGTGAACACGCCCGACACCGCCGCATGCGACGACGGCGATCCCTGCACGATGGACATCTGCGCCGAATCGAACGATGCCGCCCTGACATTTGACGGCACGAACGACTACGTCACGATGGGTACGGCTTCGACTCTAAACACGACCACGTTCACGTTGGAGTGCTGGTTCAGGCGAACCGGCACGGGCATCGGAAACACCACCGGCGGGAGCGGCATCGCTTCGCTCGTACCCTTGATCACCAAGGGCGCGCCCGAGGCCGACGGGTCAAACCTCGATGCAAACTACATCTTCGGTATCAACACCGCGGGCAACGTGCTTGCCGCAGATTTTGAGGATATGGCAACTGGACTGAATCACCCCGTATCCGGTACGACCCCTGTAGTTCTGAACACGTGGTACCACGCGGCCGCCGCCTACGACGGAACGACATGGCGCCTCTACCTCAACGGAAGCCTTGAAGCAACTCTGGTCGTCGGCAGCTTCAGCCCGCGCTCAGACTCGATTCAGCACGCGGGACTTGGAGCAATGCTGACCTCGACGGGCACAAGACTCGGCGCTTTCGCCGGCCAGCTCGACGAAGTCCGAATCTGGAACTTCGCCCGGACCCAGGTCGACATCCAGGCCGACATGAACAAGGAAATCCCCTCCGCCGCCGGGCTCATCGGCCGATGGGCCCTCGACGAAGGAAGCGGGACGTCCGCCGCCGACTCGACTACCCCCGCTGAGAACGGAACGCTGACCAACGGCCCGACATGGACAACCACCGGCATTGTTCAACTCATCGGCTGCAGCCACTCGCCGATACCCGGCTGCTGCACGAGCGCCGCACAGTGCAACGACAGCGACCCGTGCACGACCGATTCGTGCGTCATGAACGCCTGTCAACATGACCCCGTGCCCGACTGCTGCACGGACGCCGCCGACTGCGACGACTCCGACCCCTGCACGGTCGACACCTGCGAAGGCAACGCCTGCGTGAATACGCCGGCGGCCCCGCCGGCCGCCGACGCGGGCGATGATCTCGTCGTCTGCGCCAGCGACCCCAACCCTGCCGTCGGCGGGTCTCCCACCGGCTCCGGCGGATCGCCGCCGTACACCTACTTCTGGACGGGCACGGGAGCAGCCCTGCTCGACGATCCAACCGCGGCAAATCCCGTTTTCGATCTGGCCTCCGCGACGGCGGGCTCCTATGACCTGTGCGTCACCGTGACGGATTCCACCGGTTGCAGCAGCACGGCGGACTGCATGACTCTCACCTTCAACGGCTGCATCACCGCCGAGTTGGGCGTCAACGGCCTCGTGGCTGGAACGGTCACGCGCACAGTGGAGTTTGCCATCACCAGTTGCTCCGGCGGGACTGAAGTCCGCTCGATCTCTGTCGCGTTCACGCCCAACCTGATCGACGGCCTGGGAGAGGCCACGGTCGTGCTCAAGGATGTCTCCTCGGATGTGACATGGCTCAGCGTCCGCGAGGGCCACACGCTCCGGCGACTCGCCGCCGTGGACCTTTCCACCACCCTCGAGGCGACCGTCAGCTTCACCGGATCAACCAAGCTGATCGCGGGCGACCTCCAGACCTCAGGCATCCCGCAGGACGGCATCGTCGACATCATCGACTTCGCCATCCTGTCCGTCCGCTGGAACACGATGGTTACGGATTGCACGACCGGCCTGCCGCAGGAATGCGCTTTGGGCGCCGATATTTCCGGCGACGGCCTGCAGGCGACGGTCGACTTCACCGCCCTTCAGCAGAACTTCTTCGCCGTCGGCGACGCCGCGGACGGCTGCCCGCCGCCCGACCCGCCGGTCGGCGGCACACCGCGACCTCGGCCCGGTCTGACGTCCCATGAGGCGACGCCGATGGCGGCGGACCGGGCGGCGCGCCTGCCCGGAAGCGGGCGGACCTCGATCTCGACGGCGGACTTGCGATCGCGCTCTCCTCTGACCGCGCGGGCCGACCTGAACCGCGACGGCTGGGTGGATATCCGCGACCTCGTGGAATTCGCCGATCGCAATGGACTCACAGTTTCCGAGGATTTGAGAAGGCTTCAGGAACAGGTGGAAGCACCGGCCTTTCGACCCGGCCGATGATGGGTTGGTGGATGGTTAGCGAGCCGATGGCTGATGTACCACTATGTGCGACCGGATCGGGCCCCATGCGGCCCGAGGACCTCGCATCGCGCACAGGGGGGTTGGCGACGAGTGCGCAGGAGCAGGTTAATTGAACTGCTTTTGATGATCGCCTCCTCGGCCCTTGTGCCGGAGGCCATCACACGAGCGGGTGACGACCGGTGTGAGTCGGATTGTCCCGGCGACATCGATGTCGACGGTCAGGCTACCGGTCTCGACGTGCAGTTATTCGTCGATGCCTTCCACGGCGAATACAACATCTGCGCCGACATCGACCACGACGGCCCGCCAATCGACGTTGACGACCTTGACCTGTTTACGAACGTCGTGCTGCGATCCGAATGCACCCATATGATTCGGTCGCCCTATCTTCAGTCTCCCTCATCGACGGCCATCACCATCGCCTGGCGAACCCATCTCCCCTCGACCGGCATCATTCGCTACGGCCCGTCGCCCGACAACCTGACGCACGTCGCCTTTGGCCTTTCAAACCGGACTGACCACGCCATCCGGCTCGCCGGCCTTGCGCCCGCCACGAAGTATTACTACGCGGTCTACACACAGAGCATGTTGCTGGCGGGCGAGGATCAGAGTCACTTTTTCGTCACCGCCCCGGCAGCCGGTAGCGTCGGGCGATTCACCGCATGGATCGTCGGCGACTCCGGAAATGGATCCACCTGGCAGCGAAACGTGCGCAATGCCATGCAGTCCTATTACGCCGGACAGACGCCCGACCTGTACCTGCACGTCGGCGATATTGCCTACCCCTCCGGAACCGACACCGAATACACGTCGTTCTTCTTCGGCATCTACCCCACCGTGCTGCGAAATGTTCCGTACTGGCCGACGCTCGGGAATCACGATGGCGTCTCCTCCGACTCACAGACTCAGACGGGCCCCTATTACAACGGCTTCTATCTCCCGCGCGTGGGAGAGTGCGGCGGACTTCCGACCGGCACCGAGGCGTATTACTCATTCGACTACGGCCACGTCCACTTCATCTGCCTCGACTCTTTCGACACCAATCGCGCTCCGACGGCCCCCATGCTCACCTGGCTCCAGAATGATCTCGCCGCCACGAACCAGCGCTGGATCATCGCCTTCTGGCACCATCCGCCGTACTCAAAGGGCGGACACGACTCCGATGATCCTTCCGATTCGGGCGGCCGGATGATTGACATGCGCGAAAACGCCCTGCCCATCCTTGAGGCCGCAGGCGTCGACCTTGTCCTGACGGGCCATTCGCACTCCTACGAGCGCTCCTACCTCGTTCACGGCGCCTACGACACGCCGACGACCGCAAACGGACACATTGTGGACTTCGGAGACGGAAAGTTTGAAGGCGACGGCCCGTACGTCAAGATTCCCGAAAGCTCTGATCCAAATGGCTCGGTCTATGTCGTCAGCGGCCATGGCGGCGCCTCGCTGTCGGGCGTCGGCCTTCATGCCCTTATGCACTTTTCCGAATCGCAATACGGCTCGTGCATCCTCACGATCGACGGCGACGTTCTCTCGCTGATCAACCTGCGCAGCACGGGCGCCATTTCAGACAAGTTCGCGATCGTGAAGGGTCCGCGGTCAGGAGACCTCGATGGCGACTGGGACGTCGATGTGAGCGATGCCGATCGCCTGGTCGCGGAGATTCTCTCGCCGTGTCCCAACGCAATTGACTGCCTCAACGCGGACGTTTCCGCCGACGGCGTCGTAAACGCCCTCGATATCGCGCCGTTCGTGGACCGCCTGCTCGAAAGCCAGGGATCCGGCGGACTCCTCGGCCGCCGCTGATGCCGGGCGTGCCGACGCGCGGTGAATCCGTCACAACTCCATATTTGAATTCGCACCGCCCCCAAACATGGCCCACGCCCACGTGCGCTTGGAGTGTAACCAGAGTCTCCCGTCTCGTGGGCGACAACGCCCCCGGACAACGGGTCATCAGGCACATGGCCTGACGCCATCGACGAATGAAACCCGCCCGAACACACCGCCCACCGCGAACGACGTGACGACCCGATCGCGGCGGGGCGGAGTCGAAAGCCGGACGGTAGCGCGGTTCACAGAGCAACTGACTGGGTCATCGGGAGTGAGATTGGTCGAATGCCTCCGCCACATTCCTCCGGGTTGCCGTGCACGAACTCCCGCACCAGGGCCGGGCCGGCCTCGCAGGAGACGTACTCCCCGCCGCCGCAGGCGTATTCCTGGATGAGTTCCAACCCGAAGTACACGTGCCGCGTTCTGCGCGGGGGCGGGTTCGACCCGACGCCGTCCATCACCTGCCCTGTCGCAGCGTCCACGTATTCGATTGTCTCCACGCGGCGCACCAATGCACCATAAACGAACTCCATCTGCACGTTCTGCTCAGCGATGGGGGTCTGCCCCCCTGGCCGTCTGGCAGGCCCTGGGCGTCGTTGGTGTCCCCGCGGATGCGCACTAGCCGGTTCTCCCCGTTGTACTCGTATTCCTGCCCGAGGTTGCAGCCGATTTCGCTCGTATCGCACGTACCGTTCGTGCTGCAATCCGCCGCCAGGGGGCTGCGGTCGCAGGGGTTGTCCATGTTCGGCGCTATGCGACAGCGGCGGGCGGGAAAGAGCGCGGGATATTTTTTTCGCGGGTCGGCGCGGGGTGGCGCTGGGCCGGCCGGGGGGAGCGGGCACGAAAAAAAAAGTAAAAGCTAAATCCGCCTGAATCCGCCGGAATTTCCCTGGCACGCCGCCGCGCGGTCGCGGCGGACCAAGCCGCGAGACCCTCCCGGCCTTCGATCATATCTTCTTGATCACCGTTTGCGCGAAAAAGCGAGAACGCCTCGCGAAAAAAGTTGGAGCGTAACGGACAGGGGGGAATGGGAGATGGCGACCAGCCAACCGGGAATGCCGGAACGGAGAACGGCAAAGGGCGAAACGGGGGTATCGCCGTCTCCCCGGGCGGGCACGGGTGAGGCGTCTGTTTGCAGGTCAGCATCGCCACGGCCTCAGGATGCCGCTCCTGGGCATGCGCGCCATCGTTGGGTGAGGGTGAGTGGAAGATACCCGTCGAGGCTCCCGCCTGGTCGCCTCGACCACCATACACGAACTCCATGAGAACCTTCACTTCCGGGACTTTTCCCTGCCCACCTGGATTCGGTAGCCCAGCTGAATCATCTGTGTCTCGCCGGATGCGGACAAGCCGATTTTCGGTGTCGCATTCGTACTCCTGGCCGACGTTGCGGTGGGAGAACTGCCCGGACAAAAAACAATGGGCCGGCACGGCGCGCGTCTCGACTCGTTCGCCCTGCCGGCCTGTTCGATTGTTCACTGGTGGTCCGTTACGGGCACGGATCACCCGACAGCAGGCTGTCGATAAAGACCGCACAGTCATCGATCGACACGCCGCCCAGTCCATCGACGTCGGCGCAGGAGCATCCGCCGCCGGCCGTCAGGCAAGAGACGAACTTCTGAACGTCCAGCGCATCCCGAAAGCCGTCGCCGTTCATGTCGCCCGGACAGTGACACAAGGAGGACATCGACCAGAACCCGCCCTGGAGTGCGTATGGTCCACCGGTCATGACGCCGGCATCGGCCTGGCCGATAGTGCCGCCAAGGGTGTAGACACCGGCCGCCCTGAAGGATACACCGCCTCCATCGTGCGTGGCCCAGTCCATCTCATACACCTGTCCGAGGACAGCGGGCGGGCTCGCCAACGAGAGGCATGTAACCAGCGTTTGAATTGCCTTTGCGAATTGAGTGTTCATGAATGTACGCTTCCTTTCTCGCTGCGAAGAATCGGCATGTGCCGGCTACTGCGCTTTGTACACGACAAACGACACATCGATCTGGTCGCTCATGAACTGGTCGCATCCGCCGGTGCATTTCACGTATATCTTGAACTTACCGTTCGCATCGGGCTTGCCCGCGCGGGCGTCAAACGTGTAAGGCGTGGTAGCGGGATTGTTGTAAACGATATCGGCAACGACCACCCAATACTGCGCATTGGTCTCATCGAGCACTGTTACGTCGTAGTGCGCGTCGCCGTTTCCCGGATCTCCCCACTTGAACAGAACGACATTTCCCGAATCGTTGGTCAGCGCGTTCGTCGGGTAGGCAATGGTGCCAAAAGCGATCGGAGTGCCTCGGTTCAGGACGTTTCCACAGTGGGCCAGCAACTGCCCCTGGGCTTCGATGTGGCCGACGACTTCGACATCGCCGACGAACTTGCCCGCGAGCCCCGACCCGGCTGTGATGACCTCAAGGGCGTTTGACGTGCTGGCCGGGTTGGTGATTTCCAGCAGGGCCGCTCGCCCCAAGCCCGTGTTTCGCCCCGAGATCGTGTTGGACGTGTTGTTGGCATTCGTCGTTTCAAACCGAGCGGCACTGCCGCCCGCGCCGACGGTCGTGACCTCCAGGGCGTTGGCAGCGCTGGACGCATTCGTAATCTGAAACCAACCGGCTCGCCCTGTGCCGCCGATGCCTCGAATGGCCGCGCCGGACCCGTTCGTCTCGACGCGTAGGCAATCACTCGTGTTAAGCGTACTCTCATTGCGGAAATAACCCGCGCGCCCGCTGCTTCCGAGGTTGTAGCCGTGGATGGCATGCGCGCCGCCCGACGTCTGACCATACAGCGCGGCACCGGCGCCCGACGTCGTCGCCACGACGCCTGCTCCGCTTCCCGTGGTGTGGGCGTAAACGGCGTTTCCGCCCGCATCCGTTGATACATCCAGTCCGTGTCCGGCGCCGGACATCAGCGCCATGGCGTTTCCGGTGCCCTGCTGGTCGAGGGTGACGAGCGTCGATGCGTTCTGGTTTACACCGACGTACGGAAGGGCCAGACCGATGGCATACGGGGCCGGCGTCAGTTCCTGGCGTGGAAGCAGCGACGTGTAGGAGCCCGCAGATGCGCCGGGTCGGACCGCCACATCCAGCCAGCGTGCATATCCCGAGATCGAGTCGCCGAAGTCAAGCTTGACGGTGAATAAGCCATCGACGACTTCGAGGTCGGGCACGATGATCGGCGTGCCGGTCAGGAATCCGAGGGGCCAGTCGCCGGTGGCGAGACTGAACTGAAAGTCGTACAAGCCGTTTGCGGCTTCACCGTTGTCGGTGAGCCGACCCTGGTACGTAAATGTCGTGCCGACATCCGCCCCGCTGAGCGGCGTTGTAAGCCACGCCACGACCGTCAGTGCAACACAGACATGGATCATTGCTGATTTCATTGCACGAGCTCCTTGCGCATTCGTATGGTGTCAGTGAGATTCCCGGGCCGGCCCTTACATCAGGGCTGAGTACAAACCGGGTCGTTCAAGGGAAGTTGCATATGAGAGTTTCAGAGTCCGGCGGGCATCAGAACAGCGATGTCGGATCCGCGTTCGTATGAACAAGATCGCCAATGCTGCCTGCCAAGCCCTGGACCGGATCACCCGTGATCGTAACGGCGCCGCCGATTCCGCC
Organism: Planctomycetota bacterium; assembly: GCA_003576905.1. Lineage (GTDB taxonomy): Bacteria > Planctomycetota > Phycisphaerae > UBA1845 > UTPLA1 > UTPLA1. The sequence goes on from QEVG01000019.1 coordinate 22,339, forward strand.
TCCGCCGCCACAGGATCCGCCGCCGCCACCACCAGCTCGATTGGCGCTGTTCACGCTGCCAGCTGCGCCGCCGGTACCGGGCAAGCCGCCAGCGACGCTGATTGTTCCGGTCTGAATGGACGGGCAGACGAGATGAACGATGCCGCCGCCGCCGCCGCCGCCGGGACCGTCGTGGCTGTTGCTGGCGCCGCCGTTTCCACCAAGCGCCTGAATCACGCCGGAATTTGCGATGGAGAGAGGAGATGCAAGCACGATGACACCGCCTGCTCCGCCGCCTCCGCCGCCGTTCGTGTTGGAGCTGAAGGCGTGGTCACCGTCGGCCATGAGGGTTGCATTGGCGGAGTTAACGATGCCGCCTTGTGCCAGGATGACCAGCGTGCCGCCGCCATGACCACCCGTCGCCGTCACGCTGCCGGCACCGCCTCCGCCGCCGATGAGTCCCGGCAGGAGGATGCCGGCCGCTTCGCCCTGGTTAACTCCATTGCCGCCTCGGCCTCCGCCGAGACTCTCGCCAAAAACGCTGTATTCACCGCCGCCCGCGATTTCACCATTGATGGCCGGGGAGGGCGGACTGTAGGAGTAGGTAACGCCGGTGTCGTAGTAGCCTCCGCCGCCCGAGCCGGAGAGGGGGGCGACTTTCACCGTGCCATGGTTGGTGAATGTCCCAGTGCACCGAATGACGGTCCCGCTGGGGACGACCAGTGTCGCCCCGGCCTCGATGGTCACATCCGTGAACTGAAGATTGTGATCCTGAACCACATCAGAGTGAAGCCATTTGGATGGCACACCGCTGATTGTCAGCGCGCCCGCCGATCCGTCGCCATAAATGCGTAACTGGCCGTCCGGGCCCATCAATCCCTGAAGACCTTGTGGCCCCTGCGGACCTGACGGACCGGGGACGGCGGTGGCGCCTGCGACATCGCCTGCCGTCGAAGTGCCACAGCCCGCCGTGGCCGCCACGAGCAGGCATGAAATGCCAAGCCCCATCCATACTTTCCATTTCGTTGTCATGGTTCGTTCTCCTCAGACGGATTCGAATTGAATCGTTTGCCCGCGGACCCGCCCGGGCCCGTCTTCCGTAAATGCAGGAAATAGCCGTCAACCCCTTGGAGGAACCGCCCATTTTTTTTTCGATCGGCCGGTGGGTCGGCACATATGCCCGTTGCCGCCGCAGTGGATGAGCTCGTCGCCCCCGGCCGGGGCCGCCTTCGGCCTGCTGTACCGTCGAAACATTGGTATGATGAAGGTCGTGAACGACCCAAATGGCACCCAGGCTGTTCGGGAAGCCACCCGGCTGCTCCGAGGTTTGTCCGAAGCCGGCCCGGCGGCGGTCGATCAGCTCATGCCCGTTTTGTACGACGAGCTGCGGGCACTGGCGGCGTCCTATCTCCGGAAGGAACGAGCGGGCCACACATTGGAACCGACGGCGCTGGTAAACGAGGTCTATGTCCGTCTGGCCGGGCAGGCGAACGTCAGCTGGAGCGATCGGGCCCATTTCATGGCGCTGGCGGCGAAAGCCATGCGGAATACACTGGTGAATCATGCGGAGGCAAGGGCCGCCGAGAAGCGGGGCGGCGGCGTGCGGCCGGTGCTCTTGTCGACGTCGATCCTTCCATCGAAGGGCAACGATATTGACACGATGGAACTCCACGAAGCCCTGACCCGTCTGGGCGCGCTTGATGCGCGGAAGGTACAGGTCGTGGAAATGAGGTTCTTCGGCGGCATGACCGTGGAGGAAATCGCGCACGTGCTGGGAGTTTCCACGTCGACGGTGGAAGCCGACTGGCGCATGGCTCGAGCGTGGCTATCAAGCGAAATGGCGAATGAGTAAGTGCGGCCGCGCGCTTGCGCGCGGCATGGAGGTGAGCCTCCGGGCGTCCGTCGGTCGCGGCAACGGCGGGACCCTTCAATTTGCCGGGGCATCGGGCTGGTAAAAACAGTGTTCATGGGAAGTGACACTCATGACGCCCGAATTATTTCGCAAGGCGGAAGAGATCTTCCAGACGGCATGCAAACTGCCGGCGTCGGAGCAGGCGGCCTTCGTGCATCAGGCCTGCGACGGACACGACGCCCTGATGAGCCATGTCTTGCGCCTGCTCGCACACGATCAGCGGCCCGGGTTCCGCATGGACACAGCGGTCGGGGGCGCGGTTCGCGCCGTCGGGGAGACACTCTTTCTTCGGCCCCCGGCACCGGTGCCGAGCCGCATCGGCGCCTATCGCATTCTCAGGCAGATTGGCGAAGGCGGATTCGGCGTGGTCTATCTGGCCGAACAGGAACGCCCACGCCGCACGGTTGCGCTGAAGGTCGTTCGGTGGACACAAACGTCCCCCGACGCACTGCGGCGATTCGAGCACGAAACTCACATCCTCGGCCGGCTTCAGCACGCGGGCATCGCGCAGATCTTCGAGGCGGGCGTCGCCGAGGCTGTCTTCGATTCCGCGCCAGCGCTTTCCACGCCGTCGCAAGTGCCATACTATGCTATGGAGTACATTCAGGGCCGGAATCTCCTGGCCTACGCGGAGGAGCCGGGTCCGGCGCGCGGTCCTCTGGATGTGGCCGAGCGGCTGGAGCTCATCGCCCGCGTCTGCGATGCACTTCAGCACGCCCATCAAAACGGAATCATTCATCGCGACCTGAAGCCGGACAACATTCTTGTTGTGGATTCGACGATCAGTGCGCCGCTCATGTCACCGTCAGGGACGCGCCAGTTCACCGCGCAGCCGAAGTTGCTCGATTTTGGAATCGCCCGCGCGTTGGAAGGCGACGGACAGCTGCTCCTCCGGCAGACCGGTATGGGGCAGCTCGTCGGCACCCCGGCCTACATGAGCCCGGAACAGGTGAAAGGCGACCCGTCGCGGGTCGACACCCGGTCGGATATCTACACGGTCGGCGTGCTGCTGTATCAGCTCCTGGCGAATCGGATGCCCTATTCGTTCGGCCAGGGCAGCATGATGGAGATTGTCCGGGCCATCGAGGAACAGCCAATCCCGCCGCTGCGCACGGCCAGCATTTCTCGAACCGGGCGGATCAGCGCGGACATTGAGGCTATCGCGCTCAAGGCGCTTTCAAAGGATCGGGACCGCCGCTATCAGACAGCCGAGGCGCTTGCTTCGGATATCCGGCGCTTTCTCGCGGATGAGCCCATCGAAGCGAAACGGGATTCCGCCCTGTACCTTCTCCGCAAGAACGTCAAGCGCTACCGCGGCGCGCTTGCGGCCGCCGCGGCGTTCGTCGTTCTTCTCGTGGTGTTCGCCGTCTGGGCGGCCGCCCAGGCGCGCACCAATCGACGACTTGCCGACGAGTCGATCGCTGCGCGAAATGACGCCGTCGCCCAGCGCGATCGCGCCAACCAGACGGCCCGGCGGCTCACTGTCGAAATGGCACATGGCAACATCGAGCGCGGCCGCGCTCTGACGCTCGCCGGAAACTACCTTGATGCCGGCCGGCTGATCTGGCGCGAGTTTCTGTCGTCGCCTGAATCCCGGCCTGCGCTGTGGGCCCTCCGCGAATTCTATGCGCGTTTCCCCATTGCGGCGTCGATGCGCACCCACATCCCCATCTCCCGTGCGGTGGCCGTCTGCGCCGACGGGGCCCGGCTCGCGGTCAGCGGGGACAGCGATCTCATTGAGATCTGGGATCTGCGATCGAACCGACGCGAACGCGTGCTTACCGGTCATCAAGGATACGTGGTCGGCCTGGCTTTCCATCCGCGCGAAAACCAACTCGCCTCGGCCGGCTGGGATGGAACGGTGCGCACTTGGGACGCGTCGAGCGGCCGGCCCGTGCATGTTCACTCGGCCCACAAGCCGCGCGCGCTCGACGTCTGCTACTCCCCGGACGGCGAACTGCTTTACTCCGTCGGTTCAGACCGCGTACTTCGCGTGTGGCGTTCGGCGTCGGGCGACCAGGTTTTCGGAACGCCGCCGCTTGCGTCTGCCCTGAGCTGCCTGGCCATCAGCGCGGACGGCATGCGCCTGGCAGTGGGTCAAAGCAACGGAGCGATCTCCGTTTTTCACACCGCCAAACTGGGCTCATCGGACTCGGAACCGGTGGTCCTGAAAGGTCATCGTGACTTGATCGAATGTGTGGCGTTTTCTCGCGACGGCGAATGGCTGGCATCGAGCGCCAGCGCGCAGGATCGCGCCGTCAAGCTCTGGCGAATGAAGACGGGAACCTGCGAGGCCACACTGACGCCGTCGGTCGGGGCCATCGAGTCGCTCTTGTTCTCGCACGACGGGCGCATCCTTTATGGAGGCGGGTGGTTCACCATCGACGCCTGGGATGTGCGCCGGCGGGAGCGAATCGATCGGATTTCCAAGGGAAAGTGCAGTGGACTGGCCTTCTCCGGTCAGGGTCGAAAACTGATCGGCGTCACGATGAATGACGTACGAATGTGGGATCTATCGACCTCGGCCGTCCTGGAACGCCTTGGACCCCAATCCGGAAGATCGGTGGCTTTCGATCCGCTTGGCCCGTTCCTCGCGACGGTACAGGAAGATGGCTCGGTCGAGTTGAGAGACCCGATCACATGGACGGTCTGTTCACACCTCTCCGCGCGCCACGTGAACAATCCGAACGACCCGCGCCTCTACCGCGTGCGCGCTGTCTGTTTCAATCCGGGAGGCTCCAAAGTCGTTTCGGTCTCGCGCGATCGCGTTCTTCACCAATGGGATGTGGGAACGGGCAAATCCCTGAACCAGATCGAAGGCGTCAATTTCCTTACGCATCAGGCCGTGGCGTTCAGCCCGGATGGAGCGTACTGGGCCCTGGCAAGAAACCATGCGGCGTTCAACGTCTTTCCGATCCGCGAGGACGTGCCGACGGCGACGCTGGCGGCCGGCGGGTATGAGGCATTGTCCATCTTGTTTTCGCCGGACGGCAGGATGCTTGCAACGACTGGTCGCGAGCACGGCGCCCGCCTGTGGTCACTTGACGGCCGCCTGCTCCACAAGCTGGAATGCGCGGCGCCGACCTGGTGCCTGGCCTTCAGCCCCGACGGGTCGAAACTGCTTTCCGGGACATGGGGATCCACCATCGAGGTGTGGGACGTGAACAGCGGTCGCCACGAGCGATCCATGGAGGGGCACAACGCGACGGTCTGGGGGCTTCAATTCAAGCCGGATGATCCGGATGTCCTCGCTTCGTGCAGCAGTGACGGCACCGTGCGATTCTGGAGTCTCTCCACCGGGCGAAACCTCGCCACACTCGATACTTGCGGTGCGAACGAGGCGATTGCAGCGTCGTTCAGCCCGGACGGAGAGCTGTTTGCTGTTGCCTGCTCGAACCACGAAGTGTGCGTATGGAAATTCGCTGCGATGGATGAGCGGATACTCGGAAACCTTCCATACCACCTGGAGCAGTTCGAGCAGACCGAAGGCGCCCACATCAACCCGGAGGACGTTCGCAGGCAACTGAATGCCCCGAACAGCAATACTCAGTCGTTGGGGCGCAATGTCATTGCCAATTAGATCCAGCCTACACGCAAGAACCCCGTTGACCTGTGCAGGCGAGCGTCCATCGACCATTCAGCGATGAAGCGCATCAGGCCCTGGAGGGAACTCATTCGGGCGCGTCAGAAGACAAACTTTGAACGCAGCGAGGGTTCGATGATCGGACATGTGATGACCGGTCCTGCAAAGATTCGATTGCGAGGCGCCGCCATTCAAATGGATCCCCGAATGCACCCAGCAGTGCAGGCTATGGAATCCGACGCTGCGAATGCCGGGCCCGGTCCTGCCTGAGACCCGAGCAACGAGGCCGGCCCCATGACGCCGCACTGGCCATCCGCACGCCGCCCGCATGCAGCGCACGCAGCCCGGGTTCCTCCGCAAGAGACGAGCATGCTCGGCTCTGCGGAGTTCGCGCCTTACTGCGCAAGGAGCTGCTGCGTCCAGGCCAGAAGATCGAGGCCGTCGACGAGGCTGTCACCGTTCATGTCGCCGTTCATGATGTCGCATTCGGGATAAGCAGCCGCGTAGCCGTCCGGATCGATGAGTGCCAGCACCATGGCCGGCACGTCGTCCATGTCGAATACGCCGTCACAGTTCATGTCGCCGGGCACGCCGCAGGCGCCTTCCGGCGCGGTCGTCACGCTGACGCCGTACTCGTCAAAGGCCTGCCGACCCGTACCGAAGGGATCGCCGAAGAGCACGTATGAACCGGCGTCGCGTCGGATGTCGCATTCGCCCATCGCGCCGCCGCCCCGCTCAAACCAGACATGCTCAATGAGATACTCGCCGGCCGCCAGGTAGATGGGACCGCTCATCGCGTCGTGCGGCGCGGAGAGCACGTCATCCAGGATGATGGTCTCACCGACATCGAACTGGTTGTTTCCATTCAGGTCGACCCGCAGGCGCGAGCCGTCGTCGGTGTTGTTGCGGAATTCGTAGTTGCCCGCCACACGAATTTGCAGGTAGCCCCAGGACCGCACCACGAAATTCTCCTCGTCGCCCATGCCCAGGCCCGGGGGATTGGTGTCACCGGGATAGCGGCCGGTGTTCGCGGACGGATTGGCATGATTGACGACCGGCAATGTTCCACTGCCGAGTATGCTGCCGCTGATCATTGCGTCATCGGCGTCCGCGAGATTGGAAATCGTTGCATTGCCCGCGCGCCGGTGGGTGGACGCATTCCAACCGGCGGGGAAAGGAATCTCCGGACAGAGGTCACACGCATCGCCGAAGGTATCTCCGTCCGTGTCCAGCTGATCGGGGTTGTAGACTGTGTTGCAGTTGTCGCAGCTTTCGGTCCTGCCGTCGCCGTCGACGTCGGCGCCACAGGGAACGCCCTCGCCGAGCCAGGTGCCGCCGGCGCTGACGCATTCCGGCTCGGTGAGTTCAGTGCATCCCGGCGCCGCCGGCAGACAGCACGCCCCCTGCGGAAGCATGATGACCAGCCCGTGAAAGAGGCCGGCGGCGATTGCCACGACCTCGTCATTCAGGGGCGGCACATTCAATTGACCTGTGTCGTTCCTTCCCCATGCTGCCACCGAACCGTCGTCCCTGAGGCCCAGGCTAAACTCAAAGCCGCCCGCAATCCTGACGTAATCACCGTTCGGCGCCGGAACATTTAGCTGGCCGAAATTACCCAGTCCCCACGCCGAAATGGAGCCATCGGACTTCAATCCGAGACTGTGGAACCCACCGGCCGCCACGGCCGTAAAGCCGCTGTTCGGGGCAGGAACATTGAGCTGGCCAAAACTGTGCTGGCCCCACGCCACAATCGATCCGTCGGCTTTCAGGCCGAGACTGTGGTAGTGTCCGGCGGCGATTGCCACGAAGCCGCTGTTCGGCACGGGAACGATTGACTGGCCGTAGTGTGGGAAATTCCCCGTGTTCGTCGTGCCGGCGCCCCACGCGACGACGGAGCCGTCGGCCTTCAGGCCGATGCTGTGATAACCGCCGGCGGCGACGGCCACGAAATTGTTGTTCGAACCTGGCACGTTGAGCTGCCCGCTGTCATTGAGTCCCCATGTGGCGATGGAACCATTGGCCTTGAGGGCGATTCCGTGATACTGGCCGGCTGCGATCGCCACATAATCGCTATTGGGCGAGGGCACGCTAAGCTCGCCGCTGAAATTGAGTCCCCACGCAGCGATCGACCCATCAACCTTCAGACCCAGGCTGAATCGCGAGCCACCCGCAATCTGAACGAAGTCGGCATTCGGAGCCGGCACGTTGAGTTGGCCCTGTACGTTTTGCCCCCAGCCCACGACATATCCACCAAACTTGGGGGGACAGTTCGTCGTGCCGCACTTGGTCCCACCGCCCTGCCATGTTCCGCCGAATTCCACGCACGGTTCTTCAAACAACTGCACGCAGTAATTGAGGTGGAGGCAGCAGGCGCCGAGCGCCAGTGGACAGCCCACGCTGTCAATTGGCGTGCCGGGTGGCGTGTCCGGGCATTGATCGCACGAATCCGGAATGGCATCGCCGTCGCTGTCGGGGCCGCAAGGCACGGCCTCGCCCACCCAGCTGCCGTCCGCGCCCTCGCAATCGGCCTCTGACAACTGATCGCACCACGGCGACTCGGGCAGGCAGCAGGCGCCGACGGGACAACCCGCCGCGTTAACGGTCGCACCGGCATTCGTGCCGGGGCACTGGTCGCATGCATCGCCGACGCCATCATCATCGCTGTCCGACTGGTCGGGGTTGCTCACTGACAGGCAGTTATCGCAGGCATCGCCGATGCCGTCCGCGTCCGTATCCGTCTGATCGACGTTTTGAACCATCGGGCAGTTGTCGCACACGTCGCCGACGCCGTCGCCGTCGGTATCGGTCTGATCGTGGAGACCGGGAACCATGGCAACTGTCACGCCGTAGGATGTGTACGCGTCACTTCCGGCGTTGGTGGGATCGCCGAAGAGTATGAACGGCCCGCCATCGCGGCTGATATCGCACTCGCCCATCGCGCCGCCACCGCGCTCGAACCACACGTGCTCAATCAGGTACTCGCCGGGTGCGAGGGCAATGCTGTTGCTGAGCCAGTCGTGCGGCGCGGAGAGATTGTCGTCCAGGATAATTGTCTCGCCCGTACCAAACTCGCCGTTTCGGTTGAGATCGAGTCGCAGGCGCGAGCCATCGTCCGTGCGATTGCGGAATACGTAATTGCCGGCCTCGCGGATGCGCAGGTAGCCTCGCGAGCGAACGGTGAAATCGTCCTCGCTGCCGGTGCTGAGACCGTATGGGTTGAAGTCGCCGGGATATCGACCCGTGATCCCTGCTGGGTTGGCGTAGTTAATCACCGGCACGCTGCCGCTGCCGGGCATGACGCCGTTATTTATGGCATCATCAGCGAGAGAGAGGTTGTTGATGATGGCGTTTCCAACGCGGCGATGGGTCGAGGATTCCCATCCGTAGGGGATCGACGTGTTCGGGCAGGTGTCGCAGACGTTGCCGATGTGGTCCCCGTCGGTGTCGAGCTGATCGGCGTTGTGAATTGCAGGGCAGTTGTCGCAGGCATCTCCGACTCCATCTCCATCCGAATCGAAATCGGACACGCCACAGCCGCAGCTTCCTGGCTGTATCTTATTGGGATCATCCGGGCAGCCGTCGCAGGCATCGCCGACGTTGTCGCCGTCCGCGTCAACCTGGCCAGGATTGTCAATGAGCGGGCAGGTGTCGCAGGCGTCGCCGAAGCCGTCGCCGTCCGTGTCGAGTTGACCGGGGTTGCTGATCGCCGGGCAGTTGTCACATGTATCCGACGCGCCGTCACCATCGCCGTCGGCCGCACAGGGTGTCCCCACTCCGAGCCATGTACCCCCTTCGTTCGCGCACGCAATCTCCGACAGGTTGGAACACCATGGCACGACCGGCAGGCAGCATCCGCCAGAGGGCAGTCGAATGGCGAGGCCGTGATACTCCCCGGCTGCAATGCTCGCGAAACGTTCATTCGGCGCCGGCACGTTTGTCTCACCATAGCTGGCGAAGCCCCATGTGACGATCGAACTGTCGGCCTTTAGGCCCATGCTGTACGACTCGCCGCCGTCCACCGCGACGAAGCCGCTATTCGGCGCCGGCACGTCCGTCTGTCCGGTCACATTGTAGCCCCAGCCGACCACCGATCCGTCGGACTTGATGCCGAGTGCGTGGAATCGGCCCAGCGCAATCCTCGCGAACTGAGCATTCGGTGCCGGCACATCCAGCGAGCCGTTCGATTCATCGCCCCAGATTTCGATCTGGCCGTTGGAGCGCAGGGCCATGCTGATGTGGCCGCAGGCGTCAATGGCGACGAATCCGCTGTTCGGGACCGGCATGTCGGTCTGGCCGTACCCAGAGTCACCCCACGCGGCGATCGACCCATTTGCTCGAAGGGCGATGGTGTGCCCGCTACCTGCGGCGACTGCGACGAACCCGCTGTTCGGCGCGGACACGTCCAGGTTGCCGTAGATATTGCTGCCCCAGCCGACGAGCGTGCCATCGGACTTGAGGCCGAAGCTGAAGCGATTGCCGGCTGAGACCGCGACAAAGCCGCTGTTGGGGGCAGGGACATTGCACTGGCCCTCGATGTTGCGGCCCCATGCGGCGACCGATCCGTCCGCGCGAAGGCCCAGCGAATGATCCGATCCGCCGCTGACGGCGACGAAGCCCGAATTCGGGGCCGGTACATTCAACTGACCGGATTGGTTTCGGCCCCACGCTACGACACTGCCGGTTACCACCGTGCAGCCCGCGGAGGCACAGCTCACGCCGTCGCCGGCCCAATTTCCGCCGATGCCGGTACACACGTTCACGGTCGCCTGAATGCAAAAACCTGTCGGCAGGCAGCATGCTCCGCTCGGCAGTGCGCAGCCGTCTGCGTCAACCGGCGTCGCGGGTGGCGTGCCGGGGCAATCGTCGCAGGTGTCTCCAACACCGTCGCTATCCGAGTCATCGAGCGCTTCATAGAGCTGGCGTTCGAATGCGCCGATGTCGCAGCCGCTTGCTGTGTCGTGATTGCCCTCAATGCCGCGCGGCAGACCGCGCTGGTCCATCCAGGAATTGCACGCCGCCAGCGGGATTGCATCGATGGCGGGGCTGTCGCAACGAAGCGAGTGGGTCGCGGTCGGCCCGCCGTTGTTCGCGAGCGGCATGAGGTGCGCGTCGACGTTGATCATATCGGTGGCGCAGGCCGAGCTTGCCGGCGGCTGCATGCACTGCAACTGGTTGGGATTACCAATCCCGATGAGGTTGTATCCCCGGCTGTAAAAGATGCGCGTCGCGGATTGCGTGACGCCGGCGAGATCGGGCCCGGTGCCGGCCGAATTACTCGCGATGATGGTGTGCTTGAGTTCCGGGCCACCGCCGACGTCGTTGATGAAGCCGTAATAGCCGCCGCCTTCCGCGGCCAAGTTAAACGCGATGGTGCATGCCTCAACGATAGAAGCGCCGTAGGCTCGGCTGTTGTAAATGCCGCCGCCCTGCCCTGTGGGGGCGGAATTTCCGCTGATTGTGCACTGGCGCACCACGAACTCGGATCGGGCGATGAAGTGGATACCGCCGCCATTCCCGGTGGCGCTGTTTCCTGTGAAGGTTGAGTTCAGGATCGTACACTTCTGGTTCCCGAAGTCACCATGGTAAGCCAGAGCGCCGCCATGGAGTGATGCGTTGCCGATGAACGTGCACTGGTCGATGTTGACACCCATCGACGCGAAATGCGTCGCGCTCGCGAGCACGCCGCCGCCTGTTCCGCCAAGAGCCGTGTTGTATTCGACGACGCATCGATTCAGGTTCAGCGTGCCGCCCTGCATGTAGACGCCAGCGGCATTGCTGTTGTTGCTGAGTCTGCCGTTGCGAATCGTGAGGTCGTTGAGAGTCACCGTAATTGGGTTGGTGAAGGCGTCCATTCGGATGAGCATGATGCGAAAATCCGGAGGCGGCGAACCGCCACGGGACATGGCCCGCTCAATGACCGAGCCGTTCCCGTTGATAACCAGGTTCGAGTAGATCCTCGGCAGTCCGCTGCCCTCGCCGTTGGCGTGCGGGGCGGTCAGTGTGTAGATGCCGTCGGCAGCGAGGTTAATCGTGTCATCCTGGCCATTCGTATTGGCGGTGTTGATGGCGGCAATCAGGCCGGCCACGTCGCCATCGGCGACATTGAACGTCGCCGCTTCCGCAGATACTTCGGAAATGACAAGCACAGCCGTCAGCACACATAGAGCCAATCGGCCGCGAACCACGCGCCCACTCCGACCTGATCTTGTTCGCTCAAACATGTGTCCGCTCCCGAAAGTTCCGCGGCGACCCGCAGGGCCGCACGACTCATCCACGCTTCGGGCGGGCCGACGGACGGCCGCCCCATCACTGAGCGTGAAGCGGCCCTGGCGCGCTCCAGGAATGTGATCCCGTGACCGAAAGTTCAGACAATGAACGGGCGCGTTGCCCCGATAACCTATTGAGCTAAAATGGATTACAGCAGAACATCGGTAAATCGCGCTCGGGTTAGAATGGTTATCAGCCGAAGAGGCCGGGCCGCAGGTGCAGGCGTGGACAGGAAGCTGGATTCCCGAAGTGTGACACGTATTCTCGCCGACTTTGGCTCCGGCGAGGCCGCCGCGCGCGAGCTGCTTCCCCTCGTCTATGATGAACTGCGACGCCTTGCGGCGACGCACTTTGCCGCCGAAAACGCCGGGCACACCCTGCAACCGACGGCCTTGGTAAACGAGGCCTTCCTCCGCATGGTCGACAACGACGGCATCCGGGTGACCAATCGTTCCCACTTCTTCCGGCTTGCGTCGAAAGTCATGCGTCAGATTCTCGTCGATCACGCCCGCGGCAAGGAAGCGCTCAAGCGCGGCGGCGGCGCAGAGCGCATCACACTGGACGACTCCTTCCCCGGCCCGAAAGGCCCGGATGTGAACCTGCTCGATCTCGAAGCGGCGCTCGAGCGGCTGACGTCGTTCAGCCCGGGCAAGGCCCGGCTTGTGGAGTTGCGGTTCTTCGGTGGTCTGAGCATCGAGGAGGCGGCCGACGCGCTGAGCATCTCTCGCACCCAGGCGGCGCGCGAGTGGCGCACGGCCCGCGCCTGGCTGGCGGATGAACTCGGCATGGGCGCCGACGCATGACGCCCGATCAATATGCGAGAGTGGAGGCCCTGTTCGAAGCCGCGCTTGCGCAGCCGGAGCAGGTCCGCGCCATGTGGCTGCGCGAGCAGTGCCCCGATGATCCCGAGGTCCTTCGCAAGGTCGACGGGATGCTGGCGCTGGATGCCAGCACGCTGGCAGCCCTCGAAGCCCCTGCGATGGGAGCGGGCTTTCACGTCGGCAACGCCGATGAGATCGAGCAGCGCATCCGCGAGGAATTTGCCGCCGCGGGACGCTATCAAGTCGAATCGCTGCTCGGGGAGGGCGGCTTCGGCACCGTCTATCGAGCTGCACAGGTCAGGCCCGTCCGCCGCCATGTCGCGCTGAAGGTCATCAAGCTCGGCATGGACACGCGCCGCATTCTTGCGCGCTTCGAGGCCGAGCGGCAGACCCTCGCGATGATGAATCATCCGGGGATTGCGAAGTTCCTCGACGCCGGTACCACCGCTTCGGGCCGATCCTTCTTCGTCATGGAACTCGTCGATGGCCGTCCGATCACCAGCTACTGTGACGAACACCAGCTTGATACGCGCTTGCGGCTGGAGCTGTTCGCCAGGGTTTGCGAGGCCATCCGACATGCCCACCAGAAGGGCATCCTTCATCGCGACATCAAGCCATCGAACGTGCTGGTCACCATTCAGGATGGAAAGCCCAGTCCCGTGGTGATCGATTTCGGGATTGCCCGCGCGCTGGATGACGACTCCGGAGCGATGTCGCTGGTGACCGAGCACGGCCAGATCATCGGGACGCCGGAGTACATGAGCCCGGAGCAGGCCGAGGGCAGCCGCGACATCGACACGCGGACGGACGTCTACTCGCTCGGCGTGCTGTTGTACGAGCTGTTGACCGGATCGACACCGTTCGAGCGGTCGTCGCACGCCGGCGCGTCGCTGCTTGAGTGGCAGCGATTGATCCGGGAACTGGAGCCGCCGACGCCCTCCACGCGGGTGCGCAAGTCCGGCGAGCGCGGCGCGATGGCGGCGAAAGGCCGCGCCTCCGACCAGGCGGCGCTGTCGAGACTGCTGCAGGGCGATCTGGACTGGATCGTCATGAAGGCGATCGAGAAGGACCGCTCGCTACGATACGAGTCGGTTGATGCGATGGCGGCCGATCTGAACCGTTACTTGAACGATGAGCCGGTCCTTGCGCGGCCGCAGTCGGCGGCCTATCGCTTCAGGAAATTCGCCCGGCGCAACCGGGCGGCGCTTGGGGCGGCACTCGGCATGCTCCTCCTGCTCGTCGGCGGGGTTGTCGGCACGAGCGTCGGCATGGTAAGGGCACTGGCCGCGCGGGATCGGGAAGCCTCGGAGCGCCGGCGTGCGGACGAGAAGGCCGCCATCGCCACGGCCGTGACGAATTTTCTCAACGAGGATCTCCTCTCCGCGCTACGGCCGGATGAGCAGGGCAAGGATGTGACCATGCGGCAGGTGCTGGACGAGGCCACCCGCCGACTGGAGGGCCGATTTCCGAATCAGCCGGAGGTCGAGGCATCGGTGCGCGTGACGATCGGGGGGTCGTTCATGCATCTGGGCGAGCTCGACGCTGCAGAGAGGCAGTTCACCCGGGCGCTTGAGCTGCGCAAAAACGCGCTGGGCGAAACGCACGCCGACGCCCTGGAGGCGGTGCATTATCTTGCCAAGGTCCATAGCCTTCAGGGGCGCTATGCCGAGTCGGAGGCCGCCTTGCGGGCACTGCTGGAGCACGACCGGCAGCTGAACGGGCCCGAGAGTCCGAACGGCCCGAACATCATGGGCGAGTTGGCGAATGTGCTGCGGCGACAGGGGCGGCTGGCGGAATCGGAGCAGGTCTTTCGCCAGCTGCTGGACATTCGTCGGCGCGTGTCCGGCGAGGAACACGAGGAGACACTCCTTACCTACACGAATCTCGCGGCGCTGTTGCGCACGACGGGCCAGCTCGATGAAGCCGCGTCCATGATCGAGCGCACGCTGGAGCTGCAACGCAAGAAGCTCGGCCCGCAGCACACGCATACTCTATTCACGCTGGGCAGCCTCGCGGTCCTGCACATGCAGCGCGGGCACCTCGAAGCATCCGAGGCGCTGTTCGCCGAGCTGCTGCCCATGATGAGACAGCAACTCGGCGAGGAGCACCCCTACACCCTCTTTGCCACCGGAGATATGGCCCTGCTCTATGTGCGGCAGGAGCGTCTCTCCGATGCCGAACAGCTCTACACATCGGCACTGGATGGCCTCACGCGCGTGCTGGGCACGGAGCATCCTGAGACTCTGATCACGATGGAGCACCTGGGGGAGGTCTATCTCGCGCAGGGGCGCCTGGACGAAGCGCGATCGCTTCTGTCGCGCGTCGTACATGCCAGCCGGCGCATTCACGGGCATGATCATCCATATACGGCGGCGTCTGCCCTCAAGCTGGCCAAGGCCCTGCAACAAGCCGCGTGCATCGAGGATGCGGAAATCGTCCTGTCAGACCTTGTCGACGGCGCCCGGCGGACCCACAATGCCCGTCTGATGGAATTCATCGAAGCGCATGGACGCGTCCTGACAGGCATGGGCCGCTACGAGGCGGCCGAAGTCGCGCTGCTGCAACTCGCCGATGCCCGGTCACGATCAACCGCCCCTGGCGCGGCAGACCGCTGGCGCGCGGCGTGCGCTGCCTTGGTTGATCTCTACGAATCGTGGGACAGGGCCGATGAGGCCGGGATGTGGACTGCGATGCAGGCTGCGCAAGACGAGGCGCCGGGCCATTGACGCGACACTTCGAGGGTCCGGATAAGCAAACCTGAATGGGGGCACGCACAAATTATTTTTATCCTGAAAAACGGCGTTCCTTGCGCAGGAAGGCTGAATGAAACCTGAACAACCTGAATGCGTTCAGGTTTGGGGCGGGGCGGGGCGCGAACGGTGAGTTGCGGGTTTCGAGAGAGAAGCATCGGGGCGTCCTCCGGGCGTGGAAAGGACGGGGCGAGCGGCGCGGGGGCATCCGCGCGATCGCCGGCCCGCTCTCGCGGGTTATTTCCTTCCTCCTTGCTCTACGTGCGCGCGGGTGCGGAACGCCGAAACGTCGGAACGGGGAAACGTCCGCGCACCGGGTGGCATGGACTGCCAGTGCGGGAGAGGCACGAAGGGGAAGAAGGGAAAAGGGAAGAGGGAACAGAAGAGCACTCTAGCGCGGGAGGGAGTGAGGGATCAACGGGGGGGCAGGTGGGCGCCTCGGGGAGGCCCGCTGCGGCGGATGCCGATTCGGTTGTACGCGGGACTGCTGATCTTGATACGATAGATTGCGGGAAAGGTCCTGCGGGCCGGGCTCGGGCTGGTGAGGCAGGCAGAGTGCCGGGCCTGGTTGAGCGTCCAGCGGTGCCGAATGCGCCGGCGGTGGCCGACGCTGTTGCACGAGGGGCCGGTGGATTGCGGCGACGCATCAGCGTGCAAGATGTGTGGAGAGCAAGACGGAAAAGTAGAATGTCCTGAATGCCACCCGAATGCCACTGCTGCGACCAGCTCGTGGAATGGCCCAGGCCTGCGCAGCGTCCGACGTGGATGTCGGAGGAAGATCATGCGGCTTTGCCGGAGTCGATCACGCTTCGCGAATTGAAATACAAAGTAGGCCCGCGCGGCTTTCGCGTCCGCGAGGTCACGCTGGTGACGACCCTGCTGGATACCGAAACCTATCCGGCCTCGGACCTGGCGGACCTGTACCGGGCGCGCTGGGAGGTCGAGACCAACCTGCGTCACCTGAAGATCACGTTGGGCATGGACCTTCTGCACTGCAAGTCGGTCGAAGGCGTCCTGAAGGAGATGTGGATGTTCGCGCTGGTGTACAACCTGGTGCGCCTCGTCATGCTCGAAGCGGCACGATGCCGAGGCGTCGAACCCAATCGCGTCAGCTTCATCGACGCGGCCCGCTGGCTGGTCCGCGCGGTGATCGATCCGGACGCCGAATATGCCGTCAGCCTGACATCCCTCATCGTCAACCCGTCCCGCGAAAGCCGCATCGAACCCCGCGTCATCAAGCGCCGAATGAAAGAGTTCCCCCTGATGAAGAAACCACGCGACCAACTACGGCAAGACCTGTTGAGAGGCAAACTTGTGGCTTAACGTAATGGCATTCTAGAATGTCTCCTTTGCCTTTCCCCGGGATTTCATCCACGGGGGTCGAGGCGACCAGGCGGAACCCTCGACTGGCATCTTCCACTCACCCTCACCCAACCGTGGCACGCATGCCCAGGAGCGGTATCCTGAGGCCGCGACGGATCGCGGGGTGCAAACATCACCGCCGATCACCGCCCATCGAGCCAGTCCTGTACATTCTCTGCCGCAACGACAGGGGGGCATTGGGACTGATCCGTTATGCACATGTTCTCGTAGGCGAAGTTGAATTCTCGAGCGGCCTGCCGAAAAGCAGCTTCCACGTCGGGCGGCATCGCGGCATTGGACGGATTGGATATGCGGGTTATAACATTCACACCGGCGTACTCGCCGACCGGAGTTGAGCCGCAATAAGTGTACATGATCCAATCCGGATGAGGCCTGGAAAGAATGTACCATCGCTCAATTTGAGGCTGGAGGGGCGGGTTCGCGTAGACGACCTCCAGCAAACT
The DNA here is from genome assembly GCA_003576905.1 of Planctomycetota bacterium. Classification (GTDB taxonomy): domain Bacteria; phylum Planctomycetota; class Phycisphaerae; order UBA1845; family UTPLA1; genus UTPLA1. The sequence continues at coordinate 39,477 of QEVG01000019.1, forward strand.
CGGTTCCCGGTCGCTTAGCATGGGCTCTGCGATTAGTTGAACAGAGCCCGCGTCGCTGCAACTTCCGTCTTCTGCGGGGGCACAAAAGGACGTGTGATACCACCATCGTTGCGCGGCAAAGATCCAGGAGCTCGATCTGCAGGGAAGGGCATCGTAGCCGCCCTCCCACTTCGACCCCGGAACCCCACAATTCAGGCCGCGTACTTCCAGCCATGTACCGCTGAGACCGTCAAGGCTTCCGAGAACATATGTTTTGTGAATGTTCTCTTCGGTAACCAGGCATTGGCCATCCGTGCCCTCCGGCAGGGTCGGTAAACACCTGTTGTCGGCGAAGCACTGAACCAATTGCTTGTATGCCTCACTGTCTTGTCCCTGGGCAAGCTGACAGAACAGGTGACAGGCCTGTTGCTCACTCCGCGCTCCAGCTGAACCGCATTCCGCGTTGCATGCAAGGGTGTCCAGACACGCCGGATCCAATAAACATGAAATCATCGGTAGTGTGCAGTTCGTCATTCCGCACGTGAGCAGCTCGATGTCCGAGGTTGCAGGATTGGAAGTATCGGGCGCGGGGACGCACCCATGATTCAAGGCGAGAATGAGAAGAACGAATACGGCACGACAAAGTCTGTTCATTCCTGCCTCAGTCCTGACAGTATGCGGGGTCAACGCTCCGCCGGTCATTTGTCCCAGTCATCGAATCTCATTCCTTGGTCCCTTGGTATGAGCGACGGGCCAGACTGCACGCTCATTCACCTATTTGCAGGAACGCCGGCTCGGGTGGAAAAAGCCAATCTCGATTTGCCATGAGCTCCTCGCATGTATCGATGTCATCTGAAACCGGAATCAGAATGATCGGATTGAGCCCGGGATCTCGCCGCTGCAACGGGTTATTCGGCGTGTCCAGAATCGCAAGTGATGCGCCAATCACGAGCTGCTCGGAATCGTCAATCACACTGCCCCGCAGGCTACCATCCGAGTAGAGGGTCAAGTCATACCTGAATATCTCCCGCCGGGCGATATAAATTTCCCCGTCTATCAGGCCGAAAAGCCTCACGACCACAGTTACGCCCGGCTTTCCATCGTTATCGTCATCGCGGATCCGGGGATCGTTTCGGTCCGTCGATAGCGGCAGGTTGGGATCCCCGTCAATGCCGCTGAGCGTCGGAGTCGCAGGACGGAATAGCTTCCACGCGCCATCCTCCTCATTTACGTCGACGATTGCACCGAGCGGCTGAATGGACTGTGTGGCTGCATCCGAAAAGACGGTATCGAAATTCTGGTTGGCAATATACTCGGCCCGGCAGAACCGGTCATAGGCAACAAGGGATCCGTTTTCGATGACCAGATCGGTGGAGCCATACGTGATGATAAACGTTGAGAGCGGGCCATTTGGCGTCTGGCCTTCGTAGGCGACGATGTTGTACTGGGCATAGTGTCCCGCCATGGCCGCCAGGGCCTCTTCTTTGCTGGTGGGTGCGACCCAATTTGAAGCATTACTCGGCGTTTCATACAGCGGGCTTTCCGGCCAGGGCAGCGGAATCGAACAGCCACCGAGAAACAGGCAGCCGCTGGCTAAGGCGGAAAGCGCTACGATGGGACGGGATGATGTCAACATTCGAGATCTTCTGCCTCGCAATAACTAATCCCGGACTCGAGTTGCTAAGAATCCGACGATTCTCTCATGCCATGCATCCCGGCCAAGCAGGAACGCCGGCGGGCCATGATAACGGTTGCGCCTCTTCGATCCAGGGCTTATGGTGAGCCTTTGATCGCTCACGGTGCTCGCTTTGGCTATGCGGAAGGCCGAATCGATGCTCGGCGGGCGTCCAATCGCCTCTGGCGGCGGCGGGGCGCAGCTCGACCTTCGCCCGACCACCCGTCGACCATTGACCCGCGGTGAAAGAAATAGGGACCTTTTCGAATACCCTTGACTTACGCCGCATCTCCTCGCTGTTTCACTTGTTTGCGTAATTCGTACCAGGTTCGATTCATCTGCGTGTACTAGTTGGGTCCGCGTTTGATGCATCGTGGTTCGGTGCCGCCGCGGATTGGGGTGACCGCCCGATCGGGCAAGGGCCCGTCGGGCTTGGCCGGCTGTAGCCACCGCAGGGCATCGCGAGGAAGCGGATGCGATGGGGTCTCACGGACTTGGCGCAATCCGACCCTGACGGGCACCAGCCGCACCAGGCTGGAAGTGGCACCCACGGGCACTCATCCAAGACACCGCAGCGGCCGCACGGGCCGCGTCTTGAGGGGATGCTGCCGGAATCTCAGAGGCCACCGGTATCCTCCGGGCTCATGCCCGCACCGTGGGTCTCAGCGCTGTCGATGTCTCCTCTCCGCGCGATGGGCAGTCGCACGCGGATGATCGTCCCCTCTCCCTCGACGCTTCGGACTTCGATCTTCCCAGAGTGCTCGTCGATGATCTTCCTGGCGACGGCGAGTCCGAGGCCGGTGCCGCCGTGTCCCTTGGTGGAGTAGAACGCGTCGAAGATTTTCTCGGCGACGTCCCTGGTCATGCCGGGGCCGTTGTCGCCGACGGTGAGGACGACCCATCCGTCGCCGGTGTTGCGTGGCGTCGTCGCGGCCCCCGCATCGAGCGAGGTCTTCACGGTAACCGCGCCGGTCGTCCGGGGCACGGCGTCAATGGCGTTGGCGACGATGTTGAGCGCGACTTGATGAATGCCGTCTTCGTCCATGAGCACCGCGGGAACGTCGTCGGCAAGGTCGCTCTTGAGGAGAACGCCCTTGTCGGCCGCGCGGCGCTGGACGAGCTTGAGCACGTCCTCGACGATGGCGTTGAGCTGCACCGGGGCGAGGCGCGGGGTTCGGCGCTTGGCGTAGGCGAGCATGTTGAGCGAGAGGGAGTAGATCTTGTCGAGGTTGCGGCGGACGACCTGCCAGCCCTGGTCGACCATGTCCCAGTTGCGGGCGCGGCTGCCCATCTCGACGACGTCGCTTCCGCCCATCATGCCCTGGAGGATGTTCTTGATGTAGTGCGAAAGGGCCGCGACGGTTTCCCCGGTGGCGGCCAGGCGTTCTGTGCGCATGCGCTGATCGACCAGGCGGACGTCCTCGACGGCGAGGCCGGCCATCTGGCCGATGGCCGCCACGAGCCGGAGCTGCTCCTCTGTATAGATATGCCGGGCCATGGCGCACTCGACGTAGATGACGCCGAGGACCTGTTCGCGGGCGAGAAGAGGGACGCAGATGACGGATTGAAGGCCGACGCCGGCCGCGCCGGGCTCGCGTTCGGCGGCGCTGAATCGCGGGTCGGCAGTCGTGTTTGAACAAAGGACGCCCTCGGCGCGCTCGATGACGTGGCTGATGATCATGCGGTTGGGGCGCATCCTGTTGCGGCGCGCGTCGGCGCTCTGTGCCTCGCCGCGTTTCTCTTCGCTGCTGCGTCCCTCCTCTCCCTGTCCCTCATCGCGGTGGCGGACGACCTGCGTGTCAAACTTGCCGGACTTTTCGTCCTTCAGGAGCACGAGCGCTCGGTCGCCGGGGATCTCTTCGAAGAGCAGATCGAGGACGCGTTCGACCAGTTGCTGCGGTGAGAGGATCGCGCCGACGGCGTCGAGCAGTGCCGACATGACGCGCCATGAGCGAACGGCCTCGGCGGCGGCGGGGGACGCGAGAATCATGCTGTCATCCGCGGTGTTCACCGATCCAAGGATGGATGCGTCGACGCGGTCCGGCCCGGCGCCGAGATCGACGAGATCGGAGATGAGCGGGGGCTGCTTGTCGGCCGTCGAGAGGGTGCGCTCCTCGCTGCTGTCCCAGACCATGAGGGTGCCACCGAGCTTAATCTGGTCTCCATGCTTGAGCCGGGTCGGCCGCTCGAGGCGTTTCCCGTTGAGATAGGTGCCGTTGGCGCTTCGGAGGTCTTCGATCACCCATGCGCGGCCGCCGGATCCGCTGGGGCGAATCTCGGCGTGGCGGCGCGAAACGGTGAAATCGGTAAGCGGCGCGTCGGGGCTGGAACGGCCGAGAAAGAGGGAAGGAGGTGCAGAGGCCGGCGACGTTGCCGCCGGCGCGGCAACGTCGGGCGTTCGAATTCGCAGTCCCTTATCGGGACCTTGAAGTACGAGAAGGCTGGGCACGGTGTAAATGTTCCTCGACTTTCCGCGCCGCGACGGGCAATAAGCCGCACCGAGCGCCCCGTCCGCCCGCCTCCTGCAGTAATGCCGTTGCGGCGCTTCCCTCATCTCCGCCCAGCGCATCGCGACGAGCCGGAGCCGTGCGAAAATCTGCAGCCGTCGCACAACGGGGCAGGGCGCCGCCGGTGAGCGCAGGCCACAGCGCCGCGCCATGCCCATCTCGGCACAGCGTCCGCATCCCTTAAGTGAGAACCCGTCCGGGATCGGCGATTACTACCTGTTGCTGTTCACCAGAAAGTCTACCTCTCGCGGGAAAACCGGTCAAACAAGCCCACGGGTTGCCGCGCAGCGTGGATGTGCCTAGCATGAGGTCCGGAAAACGCGAGGCAAGAACCGCCCGGCGCGACGATCGATCGCGCCGCATGGACAGGAATCGGAACATGGCTCGGATCAGCCAGGAAGAGCGCGACCGGCTCATAAGAGCGATTCACGAGCATGATTTCCTTCACCGGATTCTGCGGCGGATCGAGCATCTCCAGCGCGTCGTGTTTCATGCCGAACACCTGGACCCGATGTTTGTGCGGGCGTCGGCGGAGGAGATACTTATTGCCGATCTGATGTCGCGGCATCGCGGACAGATTGACGGCGTGTATTACGCGCTTCGCAAGTCCGAGGATGCGGGGAAGGCGTGGCAGCACGCGATTGCCGAGTACGCCGCGTACATTCACAACTATTACACGACGCCGCTGGGCGTGGTCATGCGGAAGGACCTGTTCGGCGAGGATTCGCACTTCGTGACGCCCGCCGCGGGCAAGGATTCGGCACTCTACAAAGGCGCCGAGGCGCCGGCGAAGCAGGGCGCCTGAGAACTACCTCAAGAACGGCCCAAAGGCGGTGTGGTAGCCGTTGAGCATCTTCAGGGCCTTGGCGCGGACATCCTTGGAAGACAGGTCATCAAGCGAGGCGGGCTCGAAGGCGGTAGCGAAGTAGAAGTACCGCGTATCCTCGCGGTAGTGCTCCACGATCGGGTCGGGCCAGTTCAGCCCGGCTTCGTCGAAACCCATTTCGACGAATTCCGACATCGTGTCGCCGGACTCCTCGATCTTTTCCTCGAAGTCCTCGCTCTTCCAGCGATCGTCCGTGAGGATGCCGACGCGCACCTGGGGGATCATCGGGCGCACAGCGATCTCAAACCACACGCGCGGGTTTTCGGAGGACTGCCACCGCGTTGCGAGCGTGGAGCCGTCGGGTCGGTCGTGTCGGTGCGCGCCGCTGAAGCGCGGGTCGTCTCGCAGGGCCTCTTCGACCGCCGCTCGAAAACTCTCGACCTGTTCGCGATGTACCTGTGTTGCCGCCATTGCGCCTGTTCCTCCGGGTTTCGTCGAGCCGGGCTACGCCGGCGGGCCGCATGATTCTGTTCGGGCATGGCCGCCCGGTCGGGGGATTCTAATCGAAAACCGGCCGCTCATCCCGGTGAGCGGACGCGGATGGAATCCCGTGCGCCGAGCCATACGAGAATCCTCCGGCGCAGGAGCGTAAGGGGCCGAAAGAGGAGGCGGTGCCAGCGAATCCAGAAAGGTATGTTGGCGGCGTCAGCGAGGGCTTCGGGGGGGAGCTGATCGGGTCGCTGCCTGCGCCAGTGTTTGAGGAGGTGGTAGCGGTCCGATGCCTGAAGCATGTCACGCACGAGGCGCAGGGGCCACGTCTCGCCGCCGCGGTTTGCGGGGACGTGCCAGGAGATCTGGAAATCGATCAGGTGCGGACTCCCGTCGTCGCCGAGGAGAATGTTCTCGCGTTTTTCGAGATCGACGTAAGCTGCGCCGAGGGCATGAATGCGAGCGAGCATGGCGGAAAGGCGCGGGAAGAAGTCGTCGGCGGGGGCGTCGTCCTTTTTGAGCGGTCGGCCTTCAACGAACTCATGAACGATGCCGGTCTTCCCATGCATTCCGAAAAACCGGGGGACGCCGGGGACACCCTGGGTCAGCGCGTAGAGGCGCGCTTCGTGCCTTGCGAGCAGGCGACCGATCCAGGACAGGGGCAGTCCGAAAAGGGGGGCCACGCGCCCGATTTTGAGAATGACCTTGCCCTGCGGGCCCTCGTAGAGTCCGGTCGCGGCAAAGAAGTCGTGCTTAAATGTTTTAGTGTGTCGAAATGCGGCGCGCTCAACGGTGAGGCAGCTTGGCAGGTCGTTTTTACCGAGGGCCATGAGCCAGGGACGAGTCGCCGGTTTTTTCGCTTCCGCATCAATCATATAAGAAATTGCCGATGCACGGCGTCGCGGGAATTGAATCCCCGCGAACCCTGTTTAGAAGATTGGAAATTCCGGACCGGTGTCGTGGCGAAATAAATACTGGACAGCTATTATCCAGTGCCTCGCACCGTTGGGACGCCGCCCTCGCCAAAAATGCGGCATTTCCCATGTTTGAATCGTATGTTTTACTAACCCACCCTCCTTCCAGGCCGTCAGAAAACGGGAGCGAGTCATGCTTCGAAAAAAGACAGCCGCGTACGCCCTTCTTGCCATGTACGAAATCGCACAGCAGCAACATGGCGATGATAACCCCACCGGGGTCCGCGCACACGATATCGCGCAAAAGCACCGGATGCCCAAAGCGTATGCCGCGAAGATTCTCAGCCAACTTGCCAATGCGGGTGTACTGCATTCAGACCGCGGCCCGCGCGGTGGGTTCCGGCTCAATCGTCCCGAAGACAAAATCTCCCTATACGACGTCTTCAACGGCGTCGGGGCGATCATTCCGGATCGCGGCAGCCGGGTTACTGCGGTTAAGGGGCTTCCCAACGTCGTGCAGTCGGTACTGGAGCGGGCCAACGTCGATGCCGGAAAGCTGATGAAAGACCTCTTCGCGAAGACCACGCTCGCGGACGTGCTGCGGCGCGATAACGGGGCCTGATGCCGCAGCCGGCTAGGGGCCGGGCCGAGTGGTTGGGGTGGGCTCGGCCCCGGCGCGGTCCCGCTCGTGTTCCTTCTCCTCCATCATCGCCTCGAACGCGCCCCAGTAGGCGGCCTCCGCGCAGTAAAGGCGCGTGTCCGCATGCGATTTTTTCAATTGCTCGGCGCGCGCGGGGTCTTTCTCCATCGCGCGGGCGTAGTTCCTCTGGAACAGGTCGTCCTGCCGCTTCCAACTGGTCATCTGCTCGCGAATGGGCTCGAAGATGATCCGCCGGATGCCGGTAGTCTCACGGGTCTGGCGCATGAAGGCGTCGTGGACCTTGCCCGGCTCGGCAAAGAGCATGTGAACTCCGCGTTCCATCCAGTCCGGGTCCGTGGATTCAATCAGCCGCAGGGCGACGGCGATGCGGACGTCGGGATCGTCAGGTGTGCCGACGAGGGCGGCGATGCGGGCCGCGACTTCGGGGTCCGGGTCGGTGATGTAAGGCGCGAGGAACTTCGTGGCGTCGGGTCCGAGCGTGGCGAGCATTCGCTGGGCCTCCTCGCGCGCCTGAAACGAGCGGTCTGCCAGCCGGCGCACCAGAGTGGCAATCTCCGGGGGCGCGGTGGGCGCGGTGGTCGGCTGCGTGGCGGCGGGCTGCGAGGTCGCCGATGCACCTGCGGTGATGTGATCGGTCAAGCCGCGGGCGCTCGTCGGGAGCCAGATGACCAAGGAGAGTGCCAGCATGGCGGCGTTGCGAGTCAATCGACCGCCTGTCTGTGGTGTCCGGGCGAATGCCATGCGGCGCGCTTGTCGAGACCGTGGTGTGCCGGGCGGAGGATTATTCGGGCCGCGCGTCATTCCGCACATTGTAGCGGGGCGGCCGACCCGCGCGGCGCGCCGGGCCGCGTGCTATCTCATCATGGCAATAACGGCGAGGGCGATGGTTGCTCCGCCGATGGCCATGGCGGCGGCGGTCTTCGCGGCCAGGCCGATCACCCGGCCGACGGTGGCAAAGAGTCCCACGCGGGCGCCGGCGACGATGTCGCTGCGCTTGGTCAGCTCGGCGGCCAGGGCTCCGGCAAAGCAGCCGATCAGCCCGCCCAGGACGGTCCCGACTACCGGGATCGGCACGGAAAGCAGCAGCATTCCCGCAAAACCGCCAAGTAGCGCGCCGACGGCGGCGCGACGACTCGCCCCGGCGCGTCTGGCCGCGACCATGGAGGCGAGCGAGTCCACCGCTTCGGCGGCGGCTGCAAGCACAAGGAGGACAACGAGCCATTTCCAGCCTATTCGCTGCCATCCGAAGTACCAGTCATATCCGGCGGCGCAGGCGAGGATCAGCCATGCGCCGGGCAGTTGCAGGACCGCAAGAAAGAGCCCGACAAGGGTGAAGAGAATGAGAACTATGAGCAGCGCCAGTTCCATAAGACGAAGTAAAGGGTGGAGGTTGCTTCGGGCCGTCGGCAATCGCGGACCGGATTCCGCTCAGGGGTTCACAACGATCCTGCTTCGTCCGTCTCGACGTGGTCCACGATGCCGACGATCACCGACCGGACCGGCCCGGACGGATCGGCGAATACCTGACGCGCGCCGTTTCCCTCGTCGTTGACAAGCACCCGCTGGCCGACGCCCGCACCGACCGCGTCGATGGCGATGACGTACTTGCCCGTCGGTTTGTCAGCGTCGTCAACGTAGTCGACAACGAGTAGCTTTCGATTGTTGTAGAACGGGTGATTGATGGTCGAGAAGATTTCGCCGCGCACGCGTCCGAGGATCATCGCGGGTCCTCCGAAAGGTGGACGCCGTCCACGATGCCGATGATCGTATGATCGACCGGGACAAACCAGGGGTCCAAGGCCAGCGCGGCTTCACGACCACCCTCGTAATAGATGAGTTCGCCGGGGCCGGCCATGCGCGTGGCATCGCTGCACACGATGGGCGAGCCTGCGGGCTTCTCTTCCTTCGAGAGCGGCTGAACCAGAAGCATGGGCACGCCGGCGAGACCCTCGTATACGATGCACGGAACGACCGTACCGATGACGCGGCCCAGGTGCATCAGCGGCCCTCCGAGAAGAAGGTCGATTGCTTAAGCACTCCGCGCAGTTCGGCGTCGAGCCGCGGAATGACGGCCGTGCACACGGTGATGTTTCTGTACGCGATGCGACTCGCGCCGATTTCGATGGCGGCCTCGACGTCTGCCTGAAGACCGGCGAAGTGAGCCAGGCCCTTGCCGTGGAGGCCGTCGCCAAGGCGGATTCGGACCATCGCCACGTTTGCTCCTTTTACGGCGGCGTCGGCGGCTTCGACGACGGCGGACATGGTCTGCGTTTCGATGACACCGAGGGTATCGGCGGACCAGTCACCGGCCTTGTCGAGTATCGCGTCGTACACGGTGGGGTCCACGTCGGGCAGCAGGACGCGATCCATGACGGCATCGGCCCCGACGCGCAGGCCCTCGACGTATGACTCTTCGACCGCCGCCACCTGGCCGGCGAAAAGGACCGCGAACTTGCCGGGGTGGAGCGTGCCGGTGCGGATCAACTCGATCGGCGCCTTCTTGACGATGGCGTCCGACGCGCGCGTACCGGCCGCGATGCTGGAGTACTCGATGAGTGCTAGGGCGGGCTGGGTCGGCACGAAGACCTCATACAATCCGGAAATGGTCCTTCAAGACACACCGGCGTTCGCGCGAGAAGGAACGCGGATCGGTGAGTCCTTCGCCGGTGGGGCTGGCAATCGAAAACGAACTGTAGCCTTCTCCGCCTTCGCCGAGCCCGGCGTAGATCGGGGCGTTCTTGACGAAAATGCTGACGTTTATATCGCGGGCCATGCGGCTCAGATTGCCCAGATGCATCGAGTGCATGGCGGCCGAATGCCCGAAGCGGTGCTCGGCGGCGATGGCGAGGTCGATCGCCTCGTCGGCGGAGGCCACACGGGCGACCGGCAGGACGGGCATGAGCTGTTCGGTCCAGATAAGCGGGTGATCGACGGGCACATCGACGACGGCGAGTCGAACGGTGTCCGGCACGCGCATGCCGATCTGCTCGAGAATGACGTTGGCGTTCCTGCCGACCCATTTCTTGTTGGTGACGCCCGGCTTTCGGGGGCCGCGGGTCTCCTCGAAGATGACTTTTTCAATGGCGGAGGTTTGCGGGCCGGTGAGGACAACGGCGCCGGCGGCTTCCATGGCCTTGAGGAGCCGGTCGGCGACGGACTGTACGACGAAGACTTCTTTCTCATCGGTGCAGACGACGTTGTTGTCGAACGACGCACCCAGGACAATGTCGCGGCCGGCCTGCTCGATGACAGCCGTCTCATCGACGACCACCGGCGGGTTGCCGGGCCCCGCGCACACGGCGCGCTTGCCGCTGGCCATCGCGGCCTTGACGACGCCGGGGCCGCCGGTCACGACGAGCAGGCGGATGCCCTTGTGCTGCATCAGCTCCTGCGCGCTCTCAATGGTCGGCTCGGCCATGGCGGTCACGATGTTGGGCGGACCGCCGGCGCGAATAATGGCCTCATTGATGAGCCCGACGTTTCGGCACGAGACACGCTTCGCGTTTGGATGGACGTTGAAGACGACGGTGTTGCCCGCCGAAATCATGCCGATCGTGTTGCAGATAATCGTGGAGGTCGGATTGGTGGTCGGCGTGATGGCGGCGATGACGCCGAAGGGCGCCCGCTCGATGACCGTGAGCCCGTCGTCGCCGGACCAGGCGCGCGGCTCGAGAGCCTCCGGGCCGGGGGTCTTGCGTGTCACGAGGCGGTTCTTGATGATCTTGTCCTCGACGCGGCCGAGGCCGGTCTCCTCGCGGGCCTCGCGTGCCAGGCTGATGGCATGAGCCATCATGGACTCGCGAATCGAGGCGATGATGACCTTCCGCTTTTCAAGGCCGAGCTTCGAGAACGCGGAGAAGGCCGTGTGTGCCGCGGCCACGCATTCGTCGATGGTCCGGAACACGCCCATCGGAAGCGCGCCCTCTCGGGCAAGGGACTCGCGGACGGAATCGCCCAGCGACGGAGCCGGCGGCGCACCCGCGGCGCGCATGCGTTCGGCGACGCGCCGGGCAATGGCATCGATCTGTGAATCCGACAATGCGGACATGACGAACTTCCTGGGGCGGTCGTGTGTCTCGTCGGTCGAGCGGTGCCGTGCCGGCGGGCTCCCGAAGCGCCGGGGCGTCGCGTACGCCCCCCGGCGCCAATCCGCCGCGGCCGCTATTTCTTGTACTTCAGATCTCCGCCGACCTCCCACTGATCGACAATGGCCATGATCACGGCGTCGACCGGCCGCTTGTCGGTGGCCACGGTCTGGCGCGCGCTGGAGCCGCTGGCGTACAGGACCATCTCGCCGACGCCGGCCCCGACGGCATCTGCCGCGACGACCAGGGGGCCGCTGGGCTTGCCATCGAGATCGACCCCGCGGAGGAGCAGAAACTTCAGCCCCGAAAGGCTTGCTTCCTTCCGCGTGGAGACGACGGTACCGATGACCTGGGCCAGTAGCACGAGAACGATCCCCAAAATCCGGGTGAACGGCGCGGCTCCGATGCCGTTAACGGACGCGACGGGCCGGCGGCCGCCTGAATCCCCGGCGCTGAATCAACCCTTGGCCGCCTTCCGAGCCTGCTCGGCACGTCCGAGCGGAAGCGCGGTATCGACGTTGGTGTGCGGGCGGGCGATGACATGGACGGAAACAACTTCGCCGACGCGGGCGGCTGCGGCCTGTCCGGCGTCGCACGCGGCCTTCACGGCGGCGACGTCTCCGCGGACGATGGCCGTGACGTACCCGCCGCCGATCTTTTCGTAACCGACCAGCTCAACGCGGGCGGCCTTAACCATGGCATCGGAAGCCTCGACCATCGCGGCGAAGCCCCGTGTTTCGATCATCCCCAATGCGTCCGTCATCGCAGAAAACCTCCGACCGTCTGTGCGGTCAAATCAAGATATCGCCGTGAAGCGCGCAGTCGGCGCGGCTCCTAATGGTGTTTTTTCTCCGGAACGCGCCCCGTCACTTCCCCGATCGCCTGCTCGGCCGCGCGGTAGGCGACGTCCACGTCGCGTTCCTCGCCCCCGAGATAGACGCGGCCGAAGCTGCCGAACGTGCGGACCTCGAGAATGTTGATCTCGGCGGCCTTCTCGGCCTCGTTGGCCGCGAGGGCCGCATAGGCCGCCGGCTCCAGCTCCATCACATAGAGCGTGTGGCCCGGAAGAATCATGTTGCCGTGACGCATGCGGTTGATGAGCTGTGTCTGGTAGGCGTCAACGTTGCGGATGACCTGGCTCGACAGCACGCGCGGCTTGTGGCGGTCCTCCTCCTTGATGCCGAGGGTCTCCAGGATGGAACGCCCGGCGGCGCGGATGTCCGCCTGGCTTTCCGAGTGAATCTCGAGCATGCCGTAGAGTCGCTCGACAATCTGCATGCCGGGCGTGACCCGCGTGCTCTTCAGGGCGATGTCGGTGATGCGATTGATTTCGATGCCGGGTGAAATCTCGACATAGAGCGAGGCCATGCGCGGCACGGGCAGGAATCCCTGCGCGACGGTCGCGATGAACGACGCGAACTGTGGCTGCATGCTGTCGAGGAAAACGTATGAACGCAGGTCCACCATGGCGGTATCCGTCGGGCGACAGTCCTGATTTTTACGTCTGACGCCCGGCGGTTCAAAAGAGCGTGTGCGGGCGACCAAGCAAGTCGGACACGGTAGAGCCAGATTGACGGGATGTCAATTCCGGCTCATGCTCAATCGTTGACGAGTCGGCCCCGTGGCATGGGGCGGAGACGAGGTTTGCAGATGCATTCCAGCGCGGAAACGAAGGTTCCGGGACAGTCGCAGGGCGCACGGGTTGCATCGTCGCGGGTCGGTGTGTGTGCCCTGGCGGCCGTCGGCCTGCTGCTGGCTGCGGCGTCGTTCCGGTGCATCTGGAACACCGATTTCTGGTGGCAGTACAAGACGGGTGAGCTGGTCGCGAAGAACGGCATTCCAACGCAGGATGTGTTCTCGTACACGAAGACCGGGGCGGAGTGGATCGAGCTGCGCTGGCTGTTCTGCTATGCCACGTATGGCCTGATGGATCGCTTCGGCGCGGCGGGCGTCGTGGTGATGCAGTGGGTGGTCATGACGCTGACGTTTGGGCTGCTGGCGACCCATCCGGCGGCGCGGAAGGCGCCGGTAACTACGGCAGCCGTGATGATGCTGGCCATCCTGACGGCAAGCCAGCGCTTTCAGTGCCGCCCGGAGCAGGTAACGTACCTGTTTCTCGCGGTGTACATCGTCCTGATTGAAAAGATTCGCGCAGGGCGTCGGCGCTGGGCGTATGCGTTGCCCGTGCTTCAGGTCGTGTGGACGAATGCGCATACGGTATTCATTCTTGGCCCGCTCCTGGTGGGCGCATGGCTGGTTGATGCGTTGTTGCGACGCGCATTGGGCGGTGGCGCGAACTCACGTTCGGAGGGTAAAGTGGAGCCCGCGCCGCGACTGGCCGCCATTACGCTCGCGGCGACGGTCGGGGCGTGCTTTGTAAACCCCTACGGCTGGCGGGGTTTCCTGTTTCCGTTCTTGCTGGCGTCGGAAATTCACACAACGGCGTTCAAGCGATACATCGCCGAACTGGCCGGGACATTCAGCTTCAGCCAGACCTACTCGGCGGTTTTCTTTTTCGAGGCGCTGCTGGCGGTGTGCGTCGTAAGCTGCCTGATGAACATCCGCCGGCTGGATTACTTTCTGCTGATCTCGGCAGCCTGCCTCGGCTATCTTTCGGTGACGGCTATTCGTAACCTGCCGTTGTTTTCAATCGCCGCGGTGCCGCTGGTGGTGCATAACGCAGCGTCGTCTGGCGCATGGGCGCGGCTGCACAAGGGAAAACTACGCGGGTGCGCGGCCGCGTCCATTGTGGCGATCTGTCTCGTCGGCACGTGGAGCATGGCGACGGACCGGTTCAACGCCTGGCAGAACGACACCAACCGGTTCGGGCTGTCCCTCGCGCCGAATCGCTACCCGGTCGCCGCGGCCCAGTTCATAAGGGATAACGGGCTCTCCGGACCAGTGTTCAACACGATGATGGAAGGGTCGTACCTGCTTTCGCGGGATATACGGGTGTACATCGATCCGCGACTGGAGGTCTACGGAGAGAGATTCTTCGACGACTACATGCGCATGCTAGTGGACGGGCCGTTTTGGGAGGCGAAGGCGAAAGAGTGTGGATTTCGCGTGGTTGTTGTTGATCTGGGCAGCACGGCGCTGGGAATACTGTCCGGACGGTCGGAGTGGGGGCTGGTCTTTTTCGATGATGTCGCGGCGGTCTTTGTCCATCGCGCTGCGCGCGGCGGCGTGCCGGTCATCGGCCGCGACGTGGGCTTCGAGCCGTTCGTCGAGCGTCTGCGGTCCGGCCTGCCGGAGGTCCGGCCAATCGCCGACACGCCGTGGTATGCCCGGGTCTCGTCGCCGCATGCCGCGCACCGTGTCGCAATTTTTCTGCTGAATATGGGTCAGTACGCCCTGGCGGAGCATTTGGTGGATGACGCGATCCGCATCGACCCTGGGCTCGCGGTCCTGCACGCCACGCGGGCGAAGATCATGGATCAGCTCGGGCGGCTGGAGGACGCGATCGCGGCCTACCGCGCGGCGGCCGAGCTGAATCCGGACGATGCGGTGACGCGCGGGCTACTGGGACGGCGGCTGTTTACGAAAAACGAGTTCGAGCCGGCGCGTCTGCATCTGGAAGCGTCGGTCGCGGGGCTTCCGGACAATGCCGTCAACTGGGCGCTGCTGTGCCGCATCTACCTTCAGCAACGGAAGCTCAACGAAGCGCTGGCAGCGTCGCGGCGGTCGATTGCCGGAGACCCCGGCAATGTCATGTACCGCAAGGACCTCGCGAAGGTACTGGCGGCGCGGCGGGAGATCGGGCCGATGGTGGACGCCTTTGTGACGGCGGCCCGTATGGCCCCTGAGGATTGCTCCATCTGGCGCGACCTGGTCTACGTGCTGCTCGAGTTCGGGCAGCCCGAGCGGGCACGAGAGGTTCTGGGCCAGGTGCCCGTGACCTGCGCGAATGCGCCGGAAATCGTCGAGCTTCGCGGGCGCGTTCCGGGCGGGTCGTAACAAGAGTGGTCAGGTTCCCGAGAGAGGGGCGCAGGGCGCCCGCTCATTGATCACCGTGACGCGCGCGTCGGCACGGTCGCCCGCGCCTATGCATCAACCGACTTCCAGGGCCATGACTGTCTTGCGATCTCGGAGGTAAAGCCGGTTGCCGACGAGCGTGGGAGCGCTCCAGGCCGGGGCCTCGAGCAGCCGGGTCTTGCTCACCACTTTCATCTCTTTTGGATTTGCCTCGACCAGCATGAGATTCCCCTCGTCGTCGAGCACGATGAACCTTTCGCCGATCACGATGCACTTGGGACCTGGCACTCCGCGCTCCTGCCAGGCGATCTCGCCGTTCTCGACGCTGACGGCTGTGATGAGCTTCACGTTTTCCCCGGCGCTGTTCGGGCCATAGATGAACTCGCCCACGCGCACCGGGTTGGATAGGCCGCCGCGGATTTTCTTGTTGGTCCACATGTCGGTGGCCATGATTTTCCCGTCGGCGGACCTCGCCAGCTTGACGACGCGGCCGCCGGCGGTGTCACCGCCATTGACGAAGAAGAGACGGTTGCCGCTGCACCAGAGCGGCGTGGCGATCGTCGAGCCGAACTGATTCTTGTGTTCCAGGCTCCAGTGGAGTTCCCCGGTCTTCGGGCAGACGCCGATGATGTCCTTGCTCATGTAGGCGACGAGATGATCCTGTCCGTCGACGTTGACGAGGATGGGCGATGAGTAGCTGCATTCATAGTCCGTGGCCTGCCAGGCGGTTTTTCCGGTGGCCTGGTCGAATGCGGTAACTCCGTGGCCTTTGCCCCCGGTGAGGACAATGACGGTGTCGCCATAGGCGATGGGGCTGGTGGCCCAGCCGAACATCTGGTAGGTCGCGCCGATTTCCCTGTACAGGTCGCGCGTCCAGAGAAGTTTTCCGCTGTGCGCGTCGAGGCAGTTGAGGATCCCGGTGAAGCCGATGGCGTACAGTCGCCCGTTGACCAGGAGCGGGGTCGAGTTTGGGCCGGTGCCGAATTTCGTGACCTGCGGCTCGGTCTTTTTCTTGCCGGTCTCCATGTCGATGACGTCGGTTTCCGTGGACAGGTACGGCGCGGCGTACTTGTATTCCCAGCGGGTGGCGCCGGTTTCAGCGCTCAAGGCGACGACGGCGTCGTGCTCGGCATCGGCGCGGTACATCGTGTAAAGGGTGTGGCCGTCGGTGACGATCGTGGAGAAGCCGTCGCCGAGTTCGCGGCTCCAGAGTTTCTTCGGTCCCGGTTCGGGCCATGCGGGCGCAACCTGCGGCTCGACGGCGGTGAAGTCGCGATGCGGGCCGCCCCACTGGTTCCAGGCGCCCTTGTGCGGCGCCGGGGCGCAGCCGCCGGCGAAGAGCAGGGCGAGGCCGGCGATGCGCAGCTGTGCGGAACGGGGACCGACGAAGGATCGCGCGTGGTGCATGGGCCAGGAACTCCGTTTGAGGGGTGTCTTTTCTCCGACTCGGAAAGACAAAGCATCCCGCGTTACCGCGGCGCTGTCAATGTCATCCATTCGCCAGTTCGTCCAGCACGGCGACAAGGTACTTCCAGCTTCGCGCGACGGAATCGACGTACACGCGTTCGTCGGGGCTGTGAGCGCCGGTAATGTTGGGTCCGAAGGAGACCATGTCCATCCTGTCCCCTGGCGAGCCGCCGCCGACGCGCTCGCCGATGATGCCGCATTCCAGCCCGGCATGAATGGCCATCACTTTCGGCGGCCTGCCGAAGAGTTTTTCGTACACACGTTTGCAGGCGGCCAGCGTCGGCGAGTCGACGTTGGGCTCCCAGCCGGGATAGCTGTTGGCGTGGTCGATGTGCGCGCCCGAAAGCCGGCCGATTTCGGCGATCTGTCGTGCGGTGAGCGTGAGCAGGGACATGCTGCTGCTGCGCGACAGGCAGCCGACGGACACGCGAAGTTTTTCTCCGTCGGCGGCGGATTCGATCGTGGACAGATTGTTGGACGTCTGCACCAGTCCGGCGACGCGGGGATGCATCCCGATGACCCCGCTGGGAATCGCGATTAGTGCCGACAGTATGTCATTCGATTCCGACGCGTCGAGCGCGAGGAGGCCCGCCGGGTCCGCCGGCTCCGCCGCGAGGGCGACCGATTCCTCGTACGACTCGGCCCGGGCCTCCGCGGCGACCCGCGCGGCGGCGGTCTGGAGCGCCGCGACCGTCCCGCCCGCTCCGGCGACCACGGCATGGGCCTCGCGCGGGATGGCGTTTCGCTTGCTGCCGCCGGAGATCTCGGCGAGCCGCAGTCCGGCCGGAGCGCTGATGAGGACGCGGGCCAGGAGCTTGATGGCGTTGGCGCGGTTTTCGTGAATGTCGCTTCCCGAGTGGCCGCCGCGCAGACCGTGAACACTGACGCGGCAGACCTCCATCGAGCCGCCGAGAGCCCGCCGGCGGCAGTCCCACGCAAGGTTCGTGTCGCATCCGCCCGCGCAGCCGATGTAGATGGCGTCGTCTTCCTCGGAGTCGAGATTGAGGAGCCGCCGGCCCTTGAAGGAAGCCGGCGTCAGGGCCTTGGCCCCGCTCATGCCCGCTTCCTCGTCGATGGTAAGTAGAATCTCGAGCGGCCCGTGCCGGACGGAGGGGTCGGTCGCGGCGGCGAGGGCCATGGCGACGCCCATTCCGTTGTCGGCGCCCAGCGTGGTGCCCTCCCCATAGACGATTTGTTTGCCGGTCCTGGTGTCCGCGCCGATCCGCAGCTTGATCCCCTCGCGGTCGAAATCATGGCGCACGTCCCGGTTCTTTTCGCAGACCATATCGAGGTGGGCCTGAAGGACCGTGATCGGAGCTTTCTCGCAGCCGCGGCTGGCGGGGACCTCAATGATCAGGTTTCCGACTTCGAGGTGGGGGCCGGGGGCCGCCTCCTCACGAAAAGCCAGGCCCTTGGCCGCGGCGAATTCCTTGACGTGATCACGGATGCGCCGCTCCTTTTTCGAAGGCCGCGGAACGGCGGCTATCCCGCAAAAGATCTGCCAGACCTGCCGAGGGTCGAGGGATTCAATGGAAGCGGACATGCGGCGGCTCCTTTCGGATTCGTCTTGGGCGGGCCCGGCCTGCACGGGACCCGCGACGAGGTCAGGATCGTACCCGGCGGGCGACGACGGCGCAAGGCTCCAGGCGTCTCGAAACCGCGCGCGGTGCGAAATACAATGTCCGTTTTCCACGGGCGAATGCAGCCACCTGGATGCGCACATCCAGGCGGAGCCTGGCCATGAATGAACGATCTCATGTCCGAAATGTATCCGCCGGGGGCCGGGCGGTATCACGGGCACGCGGATTCTCATTGACGGCGTCCTGGGTTGGGAAGGAACGACCCGGCCCCATGCGCGACTCACGGCCGGTTCCATCCTCGGCGCGTGGGAAGAAGGTACAATGAATTCATGTTCGGGCATCCGCTGAAAGGAACCGGGCCAGAGAATCCGAATGGGAGCAGGGCTTCCTCGCGGCGATCGTCCGCCGACCGGGGTGCAGGCCGTGGGTGAAGATCGTGCAGGCATGGTGACACAGGTCCTCAGGGCGGCGAGCGCGGGCGATCCGCGCGCGGCGAATGAACTCCTGCCATTGGTCTATTCGGAACTAAGACGGCTTGCCGTGGCGCGCATGGCCAAGACGCCGCCGGGCAATACCCTTCAGCCGACCGCATTGGTACACGAGGCCTACCTGCGGCTTGTGGGATCGGAGGACCCGCCGACCTGGAACAGCCGGGGCCACTTTTTCGCGGCGGCGGCGCTGGCGATGCGCCAGATTCTCGTTGAGCAAGCCCGGCGGAAATCGAGCCTGAAGCGCGGCGGCGAGTTCCAGAAGGTCGATATCGACGCGGATGAACTGGCCATCGAGCCGCCGTCGGAGGATATTCTCGCCCTCGACGAAGCACTGAGGCGACTCGAGGATCAGGACCCGCGCAAGGCGCGGATCGTCATGCTGCGTTACTTCGCGGGACTGACGATGGAGGAGACGGCGGCCGCACTGGGCATATCGGTGCCGACGGCGGAGCGCGAATGGCGGTTCGTGAAGGCGCTTTTGCATTCCCAGCTCTCGAACAAGGAGGGTGACGCAACGTAACGGAAACATCGCCGCCGGGGTGGCGGTTGTATTTCAGGGTGTGATGCGGTGTTGGACGCGGCTGGACTGATGCGCGCGGAGGCAGTCTTCAAGGAGCTGGTGGAGCTTCCGAAAGAGCAGCGCCGCGCGCTTCTTTTGCAGCGATGCGGCGACGACCCTGAACTGGCGCGCTTCGTCGAGCGGCTGCTGGACAGCGACGAGAGGGGACTGACGCGATTCCTGGAGACGCCGGCGGTTGCGCGTGACAAGTTCGACAATGCGGCCGCCGAGGCTTCATCCCATCCCCGGCGCATCGGACGATACGAGATCGTCCGAAAGATCGGTGAAGGGGGAATGGGTGTCGTATATGAGGCGCGCCAGGAACACCCGAATCGTACGATCGCGCTGAAGGTGATTGCCCCCGGCATGGCGTCGCGGCAGCTCCTGCATCGCTTTTCCCGCGAGGCGGAAGTGCTGGGACAGCTCCAGCATCCCGGCATAGCTCACATTTACGAAGCCGGGGTCGCCGAGGTGCGGACCGCGGGCGGGCTGGCGTACGAGCAGCCGTACCTGGCGATGGAATTCATTTCGGGCAAGCCCCTTGGCGACTACTGCCGCGACCGCGGCATTGACGCGCGCGGACGAATGGCCCTGGTGGCGAGCGTGTGCGATGCGGTGCATCACGCCCATCAGAAGGGCGTGATTCATCGCGATCTGAAACCGGCCAACATCCTGGTCGTGGACGAGGACGCCGGCGCGTCCCGCCCCGAGGTGCCTCGGGGCGATCGCCGCGCCGAGCCGTCGTCGGGGGCGCGCTCGATGTTTTCGCCGCCCGCGGTGCCGAAGATTCTCGACTTCGGCGTGGCGCGGGCGACGGACTCGGACGTCCACACCGTGACCATGCGCACCGACGTGGGTCAGCTCCTCGGCACCGTTCCCTACATGAGCCCCGAGCAGGTGAGCGGTGATCCGCAGCAGCTCGACGTCCGCTCCGACGTTTACTCCCTCGGCGTCATTCTGTACGAGATTCTGGCCGGTCGGCTGCCGATTGACGTACGGGAGCGTTCGATCCCCGAGGCGGCGCGGATGATCCGCGAGGACGAGCCCTCGCGTCTCAGTTCGGTGAGCACGGTTTTCCGCGGAGACGTCGAGACAATTGTTTCGCGGGCCATGGAAAAAGAGCGCGAACGGCGCTATCAAACCGCCGCCGATCTCGCCGCGGATATCCGCCGATACCTGAACGACGAGCCGATCGTCGCGCGGCCGCCCAGCGCGCTGTACCAGTTCGGCAAATTCGCCCGGCGCAACAAGGCCCTCGTCGGCGGAGTTGCCGCGACGTTTGTGGCCCTCGTCGCCGGAGTCGTCGGAGTCAGCGTCTTTGCGGTCCGCGAGTCGCGGCAGCGCGTCATCGCCGAGCGTTCGCTCCGCGAGACGGCCGAAGCCCGCGACGCCGAGACCCGCCAGCGCGAGCGCGCCGAGCGACGGTTCAATGAAGTCCGCGCCCTTGCCAACGCCATGATCTTCGACGTTCACGACGGACTGGACAAGGTGCCGGGCACGACCGAAGCAAGGGAGCGGTTGATCTCGACCGCCGTGAAGTACCTGGACAGCCTCGCGGCGGAAGCCGGCAATGACGTGGGGCTGCTCAAGGAACTCTGCGGGGCCTATTCGCGGCTCGGGCATATACTGGGGCGATCGAGCCAGATGAACCTGGGCGACACCAAGGGAGGCCTGGAAAGCTGCACGAAGGCGCTGGAGCTTGCGCGGCGCGTGGTGGAGATTCTTCCAGAAGAAGAACAGGCGCTCCTCGCCCTGGCCAGGGCGCACGAGGCGGTCGGCGCCGCCCAGAGGGTCCTCGGCCATACCAAGGACGCCAACGAGCACATGCAGGCCCATTTCGAGATCATGAAGCGCCTGGCGACCGCACACCCCGAAAACAAGGAATACCGCCGGACGGTCGCCATCGGTCACGCCAACATCGGGCGCATGGAGTGGGCCATGGGCCATTACGACAAGGCCCTGGAATATTTCGCCCTGAGCCGGCAGTCGCACGAAGCGGCGATCCGCGAGGACGCGGGCAATGTCGGCGCGAAGCGCGATCTGACGGTCGTGCTGATCCGCATCGGCGAGGTGCTGAAACAGACGGGCGATCTGAAAGGGGCGCTGGCGCAGTTTGAGCAGGCCCTTGTGCTCTGCGAGGAAGTGATGGCCGCCAATCCGCAGGATCCCTTTTCGCGCGAGGGCGTGGCGGTGGCCCACACCTGCGTGGGGCATGCGCTCGTTGACCTCGACCGGGCCGACGAGGGCATCACGCACTACATGAAAGCGAAGGAGATCCGGGAGAGACTGCACAAGGACGATCCGCGTGACTTCCGCACCCGGCGAAACCTGGCCGTCAGCGAGTTCTGCCTAGGGAATGCCTACCAGGGCATGAAGAACTATCAATCGGCCCTCGTTCATTTCCGGGCGTATGCGGACAAGTCGCGGAAGGTTGTCGAACTCGACCCGAACTACGTTGTCGCACGGCGCGACCTGGCAATCGCCCTTCAGCGCGTGGCGGAAACACTCGTCGAACTGGGCGATCTCGATGCGGCGGCCGGAGAGATGCGGGCTTCGACGGAGGTCTATGACGCCGTCGCGGCCAAGGACGCGCAGGACGCAATCGTGGCGATGGATGCGGCCGTCGCCCACATGGAACTGGGCCGGATTCTGCTCAAGCTCAGCCGCCGCCCCGGCACGAGCCCCGATTCCGCGGATCGGCTGGCGAACGAAGCGCGAGAGCGGCTGGAGCGGTCGATCGCCCGACTGGAGGAACTGGACGCCGCGAAGAAACTACCGCCGAAAGGGCAGGAGCGCCTCGCCGAGGCGCGCGAGGCGCTGAAACAGGTCGCCATCGGCGCGGATGCCGCCGCCGCGACTCTCGCTCCCTCACTCCCCTGATCCCTTTTCCTGGTCGTGCGCCCGCGTCCTCCATGTGTCACCCATTCGGTGAATCTCCGCCCGTCTGTCGATTCGCATCAGGCCCCGGCCCGAGACGAAGGCGATCTTTGCATCAAGCAGGCGCTTGATCCCGCTGCTCTTTTCAGACCACGGATAGACGGTGAACTGCGCCGCGGACAGGACGGCGATAAGCAATGCGACGCGGCGTCCCGCCGCGGGAGGAAGCCGGGTGTGCAGCAGAAGGGCCAGCAGCGCGTAGAGCGGCGGGAGCAGCAGCATGTGGCCCGCCTCCGACTGGTGCACGGTGAGGAAGAACAGCATCATCGGCCCGGCCCAAAGCCACAGCATGCGATGGAGGTCCTTTTCGCACCGATCGGGCGCCATCGCGCGGCGGATACGCGGGACCGCCAGGAAAGCGATCAGCGCGGGACCAAGCGACCAGGCGAGAAACCCGGCCAGCTTGACGGCGCTTCGGAGAAGGCCGTCGTAGAGGCCGAGCCGGAAGACGCTCGTATTCAGCAGCACATCGCGCGTGTGGGCCATTGCCGCCTTCCCCGTATCGTCGTCGTATAGCCAGCGCGACCACAGGGACGATGCAATCGCGCCGGCGGCGACAACGGCAACGGCGGACCATGCACTTCTCCAACCCGCGCGGAGGCAGGCGTACAGAAAAGCCGGGCCCAGCCAGAGCAGGAGGTCGGGTCGCAACGAGAGCGACGGGGCGAGAAGCGCCGCAGCGAGACAGGCAATGCGGGCGGATCGATCCATCGCCGCGGTCGTGCACAACCAGAAAACGGCCAGCGCGAGCGCGCTTGCGGCAAGGTAAGTCAGCGTTGTGACTGAAAGAAACCATGTCAGCGGGCAAGCGCCCAGAGAGGCGGCGGTGAGGGCCGCGAGCGTGTCATCGACGTGCCTCCGGAGCAGGCCGTAAAGCAGCACTGGCGCGGCGATCGACGCGAGGAGCGACCACGCCGCATAGGAGACGTAGGGACCGACGCCCAGGCCGTGCAGCGCGGACCCCAGCGCGACCCAAAGCGGATAGCCCGGCGGGTGCACGGGGTACCGTTCCGGAAAACCGAGCGCGGCGAGGAATTCCGCCTCGTCCGGGTGCACAGGCGTTGGATGCGTGAGGTAGGGCAATCGGGAGAGCAACAGGACGCCGGCCAGAATCAGCGAGCGTTGGAAGGCGGGCGGGCCGACCCTGCGAATTTCGGGCGGATTGGCGGAGTGTGAAGATGTCACGCTCGCCATGTTAGGTCTCGACGCCGGGCAGGGCAAAACGTAGAGTGCATCCGACGACCGTCGCGTATCAAGGCATTGGCTGCTCGCCGGTATGTGTCGGCGTCGCGCAAGTGCCCGTTCAGGAGAACGAACATGGCCGGGAGCAATGCGGTCAAGCGTATCGGCATTTTGACGGGGGGCGGCGACTGCCCCGGCATCAATGCCGTCATTCGGTCGGTGACAAAGACGGCGATCTTCGATCATGGCTGGGAGTGCTTCGGCATTGAGGATGGATTCCTGGGGCTGATCGAGAACCGCATCCGCCCGCTCCGGGCGGGTGACGTCAGCAACATCCTCACGCGGGGCGGGACGATTCTTGGCACATCCAACAAGGCGAACCCCGCAAGGTTCGCCGTCGGCGCCGACAAGCTGGGCAATCCGATCTTTGCCGACGTGCGCGACAAGGCGGCGGCGAATTATCACGCCCTCGGGCTGGATGCATTGGTCGTGATCGGCGGCGACGGGACGATGAGCTGCGCCGACGGGATGACGTCATTCGGCGTGCGGTGCGTGGGCGTTCCCAAGACAATCGACAACGATCTGATGCACACTCACATCACGTTCGGGTTCACGACGGCGGTCGAGACCGGCGTCGAGGCCATCGACCGGCTGCACACGACGGCCGCGAGCCATCACCGGATCATGGTGGTCGAGTTGATGGGTCGAAATGCCGGCTGGCTGACGCTTTTCGTCGGCCTGGCCAGTGGCGCCGACATCATTCTTATTCCCGAGATTCCGTACGACCTGGGCATTCTCTGCGAATTCTGCAAACAGCGCCGGGCGTCGGGCCACTCGAGCACGATTGTCGCGGTGTCGGAAGGCGCGCGCCCGCTTGACGGCAAGCAGTTTGTGCAGCAGACGATCGCCGACAGCCCGGACCCGGTGCGGCTGGGCGGTCTCGCGCCGGTCCTTGCCCGTCAACTGGAGATGTGCAGCCAGATCGAAGCGCGGGCGGTCGTGCTGGGGCACGTTGTCCGGGGCGGCACCCCGAGCGGAATGGATCGGGTGCTGGCGACGCGGTTCGGGTTCAAGGCGACGGAGCTTCTGGCCACGGGCGAGTTCGGCCGGCTCGTGGTCGTGCAGCACGGCGCGCTGACCAGCGTGCCGATCGACGATGTGGCCAACAAGCAGCGGCTGGTTCCGCCGGACTTTGACCTGCTTCGGGCCGCCCGGGCGGTGGGGACCTGTTTCGGCGACGCGGTGCGGTGAAGCAGGACGCGCGGCCGGTGCTACGGCTGGAGCGGCGGGCCGATGATCTCGCGTCGCCCGAGCCTTTCGACGTACTGCTTGCGCAGAACGGGATCGACAATCTCCAGCTTACTCTTCATCAGGAGCTGTTCGCCGAGCAACTGCATCTCCTGGGCGACGAGCCGGGCCTTCAGGGTCGTCTCGATGTGGCTCTTTACCTGGTCAAATGTCTCGGCATCGGCGGGAATCATGCGTTCAAGCTTGACGACGTGGTAGCTGCCTTCCGCCTCGAACATGCTCGACACCTCGCCAGGCTTCAGGCCGAAGGCGATCTCGGCGAAGATCGGCGGCACCGTGGGGTCGTCCTTTGACAGGGGGGGCATGAGCCCGCCCTTCTCTCGTGTCAGTACGTTGACACTCAAATCACGGACGAGGTTCTGAAAGTCCTCTCCTCGGGAAAGCCGCTGCTGTACCTGTGGGTACGCCCGGGGGGCCGCGAGCTGAATGTGGCGGACCTCGGCCCGAGGGCCGTGCTTGATCCGGAACTCGCGCTGGAGCATCTCGTCGGTGATGGTCACGCGCTGTTCCGCCATCTTCCGCAGAAAGGCCTGGCGGTGCATGGCAAGGTCCAGCTCCGGCCGCGTTACGCCGCGCGACTTGAGCCAGTCGGCGATGAGCTGTTCCTTGCGCGTTTCGGTCAGGGCCGGCTTGTCCTTTCCGTTGAAGGGGTCGGCCTCGAGCGTCAGTTGATATTCGCGGTCGAGATCGCGGGCCGTGACCTTGAGGCCCAGCTTCCGCGCCTCCTGCTCGGCGACCAGTGCCACGATGAGCTGTTGAAGGTAGGAGAGCCCGCGCGTCTCGATGAGCAGGTCGATGAGTTGCCGCCGCGGAATGTGCTCGCCGTTGACAGTGGCGACGGGACGCAGCGCCGCGGGGCGCTGGGCCTGCGGCTGCGGGTCCGCAAACGGCGGACCGGGCCGAACGCCGACATCGTCGTAGAGACCGGCTCGGGCCGGATCAATGATTGTTACACTCGTTTCCGGCGCGTTACCTACGTGCGCCGGAGACCCGCAGGCTGCGGCAAGGAGGAGCGGACCGGACAGAATCGCAATCGTGCGTCGAGCCGTTTTGACAAGCCGCGTCCGTGCGTTCGGGTCGTTATTGCGGTGTGTGGATGGCGGAGCGTGCATCAAGTGTCCTTCCCCGATTCTCAAGAAAACGGATCGCGATCCTGGCGGCTTATGACGAACCGGACCCCCGGCATGGCGTCGCGAAGCCGGGAAGCGAGCGGCGTCAGGCCCGGGCGTTCGCTGGCCCAGTGGCCCAGGCCGATCGCGCAGGCGCCGAGTCGCCGATAGTGCAGGGCGTCGTGATGGCGGATTTCACCGGTGATGATGACATCGCCGGGTCCGCATGGGCGGCCGGGAATCTCCAGCGGCAGCGAACCGGCGGCGCCGACGCACACGAGGGCGGTGCGCAGCGGCGCGGCCGGGGCGCCGCTCACGATGGGATTCTTGGCGGCGACCTTTCGTGTCAGGGCGCGGGTCAGGGCGCCGAGCGTCGTGGGTCTGGCGAAGCGGCCCATGCGGCCCTGGCCGATCGACGCGTCGGGCGCGGGCTCCAGCGGGTATATGTCGAATGCGGGCTCTTCGTAGGGATGCGCTGCGCGAAGTGCCCAAACAACGGCACTGATCCCGGACATCGGACAGACGACTTCGATGCGCACTTCGTCGACGCGCTCGAGACGCCCCCGCTTCCCGACCGCCGGGTGCGCGTCGTCGGTGCCGAAAAACGTACCGTATCCGCTTGTTCGGTAACTGCATTTTTCGTACGCCCCGATGCGGCCGGCACCGGCCGCGAAAAGGGCTTCGGCGACGCGGTCGATCTGCCGGGGCGGGACAAAGGTAACGAGCTTGGCCTGACGGGCGGGCGGGCGCGCCGCCTCGAACGGGCGGACATCCGTCAGGTCGCAGAGCGCGGCGATCGCGTCGTTCATGCCACCGGGGGCGCAGTCCAGCGCGGTGTGCGGAGAATAGATCGCGATGCGGTTGGCAAGCGCCGATGCGGCAAGCCCTTCGGTTGTATGGCGACTTGCAAGGAGGGCCTTGATCGGCCGGAAGATCGGCGGGTGATACGCGATGATCGCGTCGAAGCGGCTGGCGATGGCCTCGTCGAGCACCGCGGGCGTCAGGTCGATCGTGAGGAGCGCCTGACCGACGGGCCAGTCCGGGTCGCCGGCGAGGAGTCCGACGTTGTCCCAGTCGGCTGCCGACCACTCGGGAGCGATCCGGCGCATGGCGTCGCGGAGCGCGCCGACCGTTGCAGGGGTCGGCGAGGCGCCAATGCCCCTCGTGCGAACCCGGCGACGGGTCTGTCCCGACTTGCCACCGCGCTTAGCCATCCGTCCCGCACTCCTTATTAATGAACGACCTGAACAATTCCATCACTTTCTGCGTCAGCGGGCCGACCGAGCCGTCGCCCACCATGTGCTTCTCAATTGACGTGACCGGCATGATCTCCATGATGCTGCCCGTCAGGAAGACCTCTTCCGCCGCGAGCAGCATGTTGATGTCGATCTTTCGTTCCTCAACCGCCGCGCCGCCCTCGCGGGAAAGCTCCATGACGATCGCCCGCGTAATGCCCGGGAGGATGGGCGTGTCAGCCGGCGGGGTCATGATCGTTCCGCCGCTGATGATGAATACATTGCAGACGGAGCCCTCGGCAAGGAAGTTCTCCGTCGTGAACCAAAGCGATTCCTGGCATCCGCGGTCGGCGGCGTCCTTCATGGCCAGAAGCCTCGGCAGATAGGCGAGCGTCTTGTGGCCGGCAAGGGGATCGGTTCGGCTGATCTTGTAGGGGCAGATCGTGACGCGCATGCCGCCGCGATAGTAGGTGCCCGGATAGGGCTGGAGCGGGCTGGCGGTAATGAGCACGGTCGGCGGCGGGCGATGTTCAAGGCTTTGCCCCGGACGCGGTACGTCGCCCGGCGTGATAACCAGCCGCAGCCGTGCATCGCGCAGCTTGTTTGCTTCGAGGACGGACAGGATCGCCGTCTTGAGATCGTTCTGAGAAGAGGGCACCTGCGCTTCGATGGCGGCGGGCATCTGAAGTTCCAGGGTCGCCGCGGAGCGAATGAGACGGTCGAGGTGCTGTTCGAGCCGGAGCACGTGGCCGTTGTACGCGCGCATCGTTTCGAAAAGTCCGGCGGCGTGCGTAAAGCCCGCGTCGAAGACGGAGACCGTGGCCTCTTCTGCGGGCACGAGTCGATCGTTGAGAAAGACGAACTCAGCCACGGCTCTTCTCCACCTCAGCACGTGACGGTTGCAGCGGCGCGGCGATGGCTGCATCGACCGTGTCGCTGCAATTGCCTTCCGCGCCTCCATTGGGAAGCCCCAGGGCGGCGAGCATTCCCGCCGCCTTGGCGTTGAGTTCCCGGAACTCGTCATCGGGATCCGAGTCGGCGACGATCCCGCTGCCGACATGAAATTCCGCATGTCCGCCGGCGACCGTCATCGTGCGAATGGCGAGGTTGAGCTGCATGTCGCCGTCGACACCGATGTATCCGACAGCGCCGCAGTAAGCGCCGCGGGCCTGGGGTTCTAGCTCGTCGATGATCTGCATGGCCCGCACCTTGGGCGCGCCGGTGATCGAACCACCCGGAAAGGCCGCGGCGAGCAGGTCGATGGCGTCGGCGTCAGCTCGGAGCCGCCCGGTGATACTGGCCGTCCGGTGCAGGACGGTCGGCAGGGTCTCGATCGATCCCTCATCGAGTACGCGGACCGAGCCGTACTCGCACACCCGTCCAAGGTCGTTCCTCTCGAGGTCAATGATCATATTCAGTTCGGCGCGATCTTTTTCGCTGTGGGCCAGTTCGCGGGCGGCAGCGCGATCGGCGTCGGCATCGCGACCGCGCGGGCGCGTGCCCTTGATGGGCCGCGTGGTGACGCGCCGGTCGCGCACCGAGAGAAAAAGCTCCGGCGACGAGGAGAGAATGGAAATCGGCGCTTCGCCGTCCGTTCCGCGGAGATTCAGATAGGCCGCATAGACGGCGGGATTGGCGCGGCACAGTCGTTCGTAGATTTCGACGGGAGAATCCTTCAACCGGGCGCGAAACCCGCGCGCGAGATTTACCTGGAAAACATCGCCGGCGCGGATGTAATCGAGAATCCGCTCGACCTTCGCGACGTAATCGCACTTGGAGTCGTTCCATTCGCCCTCCGCCGCGAGCGTCGGCCCGGAAGGGAAGACGTCGCGCGCCGCCTGCCGCGCGAACTGCTCCACCGCGTCGAGGCGCTCGGCGAGCGGCGGTCGATGTCCGCCCGACAACCGTGACGGAAGCTCGACACCCGCCGCGATCCATTCATTCTTGAGCCGGTCGTGAATCAGCGCCGTGTCGTACAGTCGCCAGCTTGCCGCCGGCAGGCCGTCGCGCGAGCGGTGCCGCCAGCCGGCCGTCGGCTCAACGAATCGCCCTGCGTCGTAGACGACGCACCCGATCCAGCCTCCGACGAACGGGATTTCCGGCGGATGCGCAAATCGAAGCCACGGCCGGCACACGTTCTTCAATACGGAGAAAGGGTCCTCGCCGTCGCCGCCATGCGGCGTTGTGGCTTCCCGAACAGGGTCCCACGCGAAGAACGAGAATCGGCCGAAGGTCTTGTTCTGGGCGACCGATTCCAGCATGGCGGCGCCGGGATGCTCGGCGATCCGTCGCCGGAGCGTCTCCGGAGATACGGGCGGATCGAGGGTCCGGGAAAGCCAGGTCACGCGCATATCGGGCACACGAGAGGACATAGAGGCGGGCAGTATATCTCGTTCCGGGCGGTGCTCGCCATGTTCCGCGGTTTTTGGGCGCGTTTTCTCGGCCGGGCCGCGGGTCGGTAATTTGCGGCAACCGGCGCCGTTTGCTTGAGGCGGGGCGGCCAGACTGTATAATCCAGTAGGAATGCAAGCCCGGGGGACAACAGGCCGAAGGTCCGTTCATGACGCCACAAAACGTACCTCATTCAGCGGCAGCAACCGCGCGCCAACCCTCGCAGACCGTGCTTTGGTTGATTGCGCTCCTACTGGCCATCATCGCCACCGTGCTCATCGTCCGCCCGACGGCACCCTTCGTCGTGCAGCCCGCGTTCGGCGACCAGCCGATGGTTGGCGCCCGGGGCATCTTTGCCTTCATGGGCCAGCTCGACAAGAACAGCCACGGGCTGTTCATGATGGACGTCGATGCCCGGACCGTATGGTGCTATCAGTATCTTCCGGGCACGCGCAAGCTGAAACTGGTGGCAGCGCGGTCATTTGATTACGACCGCTACCTGAAGAACTATAATAATGAGAGCCCGACCGAGGACGAGGTCAAAGGGCTGATCGAAGATCAGCGGATGATCAACGAGCGTCGGGAGCGAAGCGGCGGCGGCGATGCCGACGAAGCGCTTGGCATCAGCATACCCGGCCTGCCGGATTCACAGCGGAACGAAGCAAAACCGGAGAGGTGATTCGCGGTACGGCCGAGAGCGGTCGCGAAGAGGATGGAGTCCGCCCGAGGACTTCGAGGGGTGGAAGCGCCGCCGTCTTCAGAGCGGCATCGTGAAGCGCGCTGCCGCACAGACCAACCACGGTGGGAAGTTATCGCCATGGCAAACGACTATGTAACATTTGATGAAGCCTGCGAGCTCTTGGGCAAGACCGATGCCGAGGTGCGATCCCTCGTCGCCGAAGGCAAGCTCCGCGAGCTGCGCGACGGAAATCAGATCTACTTCAAGAAGGCCGATTTGAATCAGATTGCCGCCGCCGAGGGCAGCAGCATTGTTGACCTCGCCGCGGCCGCCGAGGAAATCGGTGACATGCCGGGCGGCGACGTCGAGTCGTTCGCCTCCGCCCTTTCCAGTCTGAAGGATGAGTCTTCGAGCATGGGCATTCTCGATGAAAGCCCACAGGCCATGCCCGAAGAACTCGGGCTCGCCGAGGAGCCTGCACCCGCCGCCCCCGCCGAGTCGCCGTCGTCGTTCAAGCTGGTTCAGGATGACGAGGACGCTTCGCCGGTGGTCGAGTTGACTTCCGACAGTTTCCCAGAGCACCTGCCCGCTGCCGCCAAGTCCGAAACCGTGGCGTCCGGCCCGCAGGCCACGGAGCTGACCAGTGAGATCGACCTGCTTTCTGACAGTGACGATGCTTCGGCGGGGCTTTCACCCCTGGGCGGCATCTCCCCCGACATCGAGCTTTCGCCCGCGCCGCAGGCCGAGGCCGCGGGCGCTGCGGAGCTGGAAGTGCCTGACTTCGGGCTCTCCGGTTCGAGCATAATCAGCCTTGAGCCGGACGTGGACGAAGTCGCGCCGAGTCCCGCGAAGCCGGCCGTCTCCGGCGCAGGCGCGGGCGCAGGCGCAAGCGCGAAGAAGGGCATCAGCGTCTTCGATGAGGATGAGCTCCAGATCGACGCCGACCCGATGGGCGAGACGCGCATTTCTTCTGGCATGGACGAATTGGAGGCGGTGGGCAGCGGCAGCGGCCTGCTCGACATCACCCAGGAAAGTGACGACACCAGCCTCGGAGCCGCCCTGCTTGACGTGATCTCTCCCACAGAGGCCGCGGGTGAAACGGCGGCGGATGAATCCGAACCGGAAATCGTTTCTTCGGAGGCGGAGGAAACCGTCGAAGACAGCGGCGCGGTCGTCGCCGTTGAAGAGCATGCCGAGGAGGCCTATGCCGAGGCGCCGGCCGCGGTCGCGGCTACCGCCGTTGCAGCGCCGCGCATGGCCGCCTCTGTCGCGGTTGCCGGCGCGACGCCGATGAATGTTACGCTTATCATCGGCCTGGTCGCCCTCGCCGTCACCGGACTGGCCACTGCCGGACAGATTCAGGGCGTGTGGCCGTCGTTCCTCGATCTCGTCGCCAGGGACATCATCCATTACAGCGTCTTTGGCGGCCTGGCCGTCATCGCGCTGGGCATGGGCATCTGGGGAATCCTCGCGGGCAGGAAGTAATCCGCTCCGTCACCCTCGCGTCTTATATGCTTCCAAGTTGAACGCGCGCCGCGCGTGCGGCATCCGCGCAGAGTCCGCGCGGTTATGGTCGGTGCCATTCCGTGCACTGCGGACAAAGCGCGGCGCGTTCGGTCTGGCCGGATCGATATGCCTCAAACGCACTCGATCGCCAACACGAAAGCAGGGTATCTTCGCGAAGGCTGCCCGTCGTCTGGAGACCGTCATGGTCCTGATCGCACGTCGAGACGCGGCCGTCGGCGAGTATCATCATGCGTGAGCGCGTCCGCCGGCACGGACCGCGGCCCGGCGGCTCCATGGACGTGACCGCAAGACTCTTCCACCGCCCGCCGTAGCCGGTGTGCCCGGTGAGGAGGGCCATGCCGAGGCGGCGCTGCCAGGTCGCGTAAAAGCCCTCCATTTCATCGAGGTTTTCCGTACATTTCACGAACGACGGAACGATGAGGGGACGGGCGCTCATGTTCTTCTCGCGGCGGGACAGCCATCGCTCGACCCGCGCCATGACCGCGTCGAAGGTGTCGACCCCGTGCAAACGGCGATAGGTTTCGCCCGTCGCCGCGTCGAGCATGACCTCGATGACATCCACCGGCGTTTCAAAAAGCGCGTCGTCCAGCGCGTCTTCCTCGTGGCGGGCAAACGTCCGCACGGCGACGGCCGCCGCGTTCGCCCGAAACATGCGGCAGATCTCGCCTAACGCCGGATGCCCCAGCGGGTCTCCGTGGCCACCCAGCACAATGGCGACGTCGTCATACGTGCGAATGTCATCGCATATCCGGCGAATGGTCTCCATTCCGATCGGGCTGCGCGGCGCCGCGCAGACGGGCCGGAGTATCGAGGCGTGCTGGGCGGGGCGCAGTGCGGCCTCCGAGCCCGTTGTCAGTTCGATTTCAAGCTCGCAAGGCACTGGCTCAACGTGGGTCGCCGCGCGGTCCTGAAGCCAATTGCCGATCCGGACGGCGTCCCAGTCCGCGCCGCCGTCAGCCAAGAGATCGCCCACCCGCTCGAAGCTCCGCCGCGTGTCGCAGATCAGACGGCCCGACGCCTCCACAACCTCTGCCCGGAGTCGATAGCACGGTTCCTTGCCCGTCAGGTCTGGGAACGGTCGATCCGGGTTGCAGGCCAGGAGCAGCCCGACCGGCTCATTGTTGGGGGCCAGCTGCTCCAGGAGTGATCGTCGGGCGATGAGGGGCGTCAGGCCGGGCGGAGATTGTGCAAAGGCAAACAGGTACGATTCCGCGATGCGCGCCTGATGATCGATCATCGCATCGATCAGCGCGGGATCAACTATTGCCGCCGCCGCCGGTACCGCGGCGACTACCTCTGCCCCGTGCTTGCGGGCGATCGCCGCCAGAAGCGCGGCGTTCATGTCCTCATCGAACGAACACAGCCCGCCAATGCCTCCGCGCCAGCCGTTGAGGCCCCACATCCGCCCGGCGCGCACGAGTTCCGCGAATGGCGCGGGCGGGACGCGGATGGGTTCCACGACAATGCTCGCCGCGGCGTCCGAACGGGCCTCGGGTTTCGAACCGCCGATGCCGGAAACGATCTGCCCAACGCGATCGGCCTGATCGGGCGGAGTCAGGAGATAGATCGAATCAATCCGGCGGGCGCGCGCGACACGTTCGACCGTGCGGCGCAGGACCGGTACGCCGGCCAGGTCGTCCGCCAGCCGACTCCGCGTGCCGAGCGGCGTGCGTTCCAGATCCACGATCAATGTGGCGATGCACTTCATGGGTCAACCGTGCGCTGGAAGTTGATCTCCCGGTGCGTCCATACCGCGGCGACGCAGCTCCGCGTCGAATCGATCAAGCGCCTGCGAGAGGATGTCGTCGAGGAGCCCGCAGCCGTCGAGCAGGCTGCTTACGAACGACAGGTCGCGCTCGACCTGTTGCCGAGCCCTGGCCGCGCTTTGTCCGCGAGCGTCGTTGTCGTCGGCCGTTCGGCGATGGTCGGCGGCGATGCGCTGAAGCTCGCCGAGCTGGGCCACGTCGCGGACCATCTGAAAAACCTGGGCGCGGCTCTGAACAAGCGTGCGAAGCTCGTCCACCCGGACGACGCGCGCGTTGAACTTCGCCGGCTCGGCGACGAGGTCTTTCATCTCCGTCAGCAGGTCGCGCGTCTCTTCGCAAAGGGTGCGGAAGCCGGCAAGCTCCGACCGGCGCGCGGCAAGCTGGAAGCGCGCGGGCGCGAGCCGGGCAGGGTCCTCCCAGGGCATGCGCAGATAGTCAAACCGCTCCGCCGGAAGGGCGGCCGGACAGTGTCGGCCCAGCGCCTCGGCAAGCGGCTGGACGACCGTGCCGGCTTTGCGTGCGCCGCCCTCGGTGGCGTCGATGACCGTTCCGCCTGATCGGGCGAAATCGCGCTCGAACTGCTGGAGATAGGTGAACATCTGCTCGTCGGTGTAGATCTCACGGCCATGAATGTCCTTGACCCGGCGCAGGATCGATCCCTGACGCATGATGCGCTCCCATTCCTTCATCTCCAGCGTGCCGTAGCGGCCCAGTTCCGGCGTCCACGTCCGGTGCATGGTGACCCCTGGCGTGTAATAAACGTGCCCTCCGAAGCCGAGGTCCTGCCCCACCAGGATGATCGGATCGCAGCCGAGCCATTGGGCAAGGTAATAGGCCAGGTGCATGACGGTCGCGCCGGGCTCCATGGGAGTGCGCCGGGCCAGGACCTCGCCGACGCACTTGTGGGCGAAGCGATTGTCGAGAAGGATCACACGGCGCGGCCTTGTGGGATCGTCCCCGCGAAAGGCATCGACGGCCTGCCACGCGGCCTTTGGTTCGGCGACGAGCACGAGGTCCTCGGGTATGTCGAGATTCCCAAAGAACTGCGCCGACAGGTCGCTGAAGTCGAGCGAAGTGACAAAGTGCGGGCGAATGCCCCGACTCAAGAGCGGCCGCAGCGTCGTCTGGGCCGCGACGATCACCGCCCGGTCCTGTACCGCCGCCAGTTGATCGATGTTCTTCGCCAGCGAGGGCCCGGCGGCGACGAGGACTGCCGGGCAGCCGCGGAAGCGGTTTCGAAAGATATCGGCCGGCGGCGTCGACACATAGGCGGGCAGGTTGCAGGCGATGTTTCGACAGGTGATCGCCGCGTTTTTGATCAGGGTGACCACGGACATCTTCGCGAACGCGGCGAAGTCGGTGACGGCCGTCCGGCACTCGGCGTGAAAGTCTCCATGGTGGTCGCGCGCCGCGGGCGGAACAGCCAGGAGCGTGCCGAGCATGAGGCTCGTGGCATGCGGCTGAAGGCGCTCGTGGAGCTGTGCCTTGTCGAGCCGGGTCAGGAGAATCACGCGTCCGGTGGCCAGTTCGGCGGAGAGGTCCACGGTCTCCATGGCCGTCTTGATGTTCACCAGATCCGGCTCGCTGACGACGACCACGGTTTGCGGGCCGAATCGGGCGTGAATCGCCTTGATGTGATATCCAAGCCCCAGCCCGCACAGGACCACGCAGCCCACGCCACCTCCCCCGTCGTCCGGCGGAGCCAGCCGCTCGATAAACTCCGTCGCCTCGCGGATCGGATCGTATCGGCTGTGCAGAAAGAGGGTCCGGCCGTCTGCGGTGATGACGGTTGCCGTCGGCGGCCCGGAACGGCTGGGGA
The DNA here is from genome assembly GCA_003576905.1 of Planctomycetota bacterium. Classification (GTDB taxonomy): domain Bacteria; phylum Planctomycetota; class Phycisphaerae; order UBA1845; family UTPLA1; genus UTPLA1. The sequence continues at coordinate 74,638 of QEVG01000019.1, forward strand.
CAACGCCGAAGGTCGCCTCGGACGGCAGATCGTCCACGGCCTGGGCGAGTCGCGCATCGACGCGCCAGAGCTGGGCCATATTGCCGACGAACAGGGAGTTGACCGGCGTCTCCGTACGCACGTTCGGCATTGTATCGCCTCTGCGCGGGCGCCGCCCCTGTCTGTTACAATGAGCCGCTTCCGCCGGGCCGGCGGGACTGGACATAGACAGTCGGTCGCCCCTCGGGGGCCCATTAGAAAGACGGAGACAACCATGCACGTTCGAGCTCGAATCGCCGCGGTCTGGGTTCTGGTCCTTGCGGCGGGCCACCTTGCTCCCGCCCAGGAAAAGGGCCTGCCGGCGGACGCCGGGATTCCCATCGTTCACTGGAAAGATGCTCCCAAGTACATGGATCAGGAGGTGATCGTGCAGGGGCGCATCGTCGTGGCCCGAAACATCGGAAAGATCTGCTTCCTGAACTTCGACCGGGCCCGGACGTTTACGGCCGTCATCCACGAGCGAAACTTCAAGAACTTTCCGGAGTTTCCCAACGAGGTGTATGCCCACAAGATCGTGCGCATCCGCGGGGTGATCAGTTCATACCAGGGCAAGCCGCAGATCGAGGTCTCGCGGCAGGAACAGATCACTATCCTCGAAGAAGAGCTGCCGATTCCGGAGCAGAAGGCGCCGAAAGCGCGGACCTTTGACGGAAACCTCACGATCGCCACGTTCAATGCGCTCAATCTCTTCGACGAGCACGACGACCCGTATCACGCCGACGAGGGCACGGAGGCCAAGCCCGTTGCGGAAATGAAGGCTCTCGCGGAGACCATCCGAAAGCTCGATGCCGACATACTGGCCCTTCAGGAGGTGGAAAACCGCGGCATGCTGGAGCGGTTCAACGCCGCGATGCTGTCCGACATGGGCTATGAACACGTGGTCCTGTTCGAGGGGAACGACCTTCGGGGGATCGACGTCGCCCTGCTGTCGCGGCTTCCGGTCGGACCGGTGACATCTCATCGGCATCTCAAATTCAGCGATGGCTCCGGCGGGGCGATGAGATTCAACCGCGATCTTCTCCGCGCGCGGATCGAGCCGCCGGGCTTCGCCCCGTTCGACGTGTTCGTCGTCCATTTCAAGAGCAAACGGGGCGGAGAGACCCAGACGGAGTCATTTCGAATCGGCGAATGCCGCAAGGCGAGGGAGATTCTTTCGGATGTGCTGGCGAATGACCCCGATGCGCGCTTCGTTATCTGCGGCGATTTCAATGATACGTTCGACAGCAAGCCCATGAAGGTACTCATGGGCGAGGGCGAGCTGGCACTGCGCGATTTCATGTCCGAGGTTCCGAAGGACGTGCCCAGCTACAACCGCATGCGGAACGCCGGCGTCATCGACTTCATTCTCGCCTCGCCGGCCATGGCAAAGTGCTACGTGGAGAAGTCGTACCATATTACGCCGAGCACGGTTGAGTCGGGCGGCTCTGACCACAATCCGGTCTGTGCGAAATTTCGGATTCCGCCATCTCAATAGCCGCCCGAAAGAACTTTTTTGGGAATTTTTTCACGATGTCTTGAAACCGTTGCGTTGAACTCCCCCACTGGGCGCAAGGGTTGCCTTACGGTTCCAGACCTGGCCCAGTCTTGGGGCGCCTGTTCATAACGCCATGACGAGTATAAGTTTAGGATCGGGCAATAATTGCGCACATCAGGCGGGTTTCGCGTAACAGAGGTGAAAACCCGTGAGAATCGGTGAACTTTGGTCCGGTAACGGGGAAAAAAACCGCCCTAACGATGCTGAAAACCTGTTGACATCAAAAACCAGGGGTAGCTAAACTCCGCCCTCTACATCGGGCGATAAAGCCTGATAAGCCTCGTCCTTCGGCGCGGCAAGGTCGAGGCCCCTTGAGCGAGATCGGGATTGTTCCCGCCGATCAACGTTGAGATGGGCCTCTGTGGAAGCGTGTAAAGTTTTCGGGAACAAGTGAGGAATACGAATGAATACTTGGGACTTCGTGATCTCGGCCTTGATCGGCATCATCGACCTGAACCCGCTGCTCGACCTGATCTTCACGCCGCTTGCCTGGGCGCTGACGTTCTGGGTTGGCAACTAACCAAGTTGCAGTGGGTGCGGGTGGGTGAGTCGCACGATGTCGTGCGCCACCCGCCTGACAACACAATCTTGCAAAAAGGAAACCTGAAATGTCGACTTGGGATTTTGTGATTTCGGCTCTCATCGGGATCATTGACCTGAACCCGCTGCTCGACCTCATCTTCACGCCGCTTGCCTGGGCGCTGACCTTCTGGGTTGGCAACTGACATCACGTGATGAAGGGTCGGCAGGGTTTCCCAACCCCCCTCAGGGGGCGGAACCAATAGCCGGTCAAGAATGCTGCAAGGCTCATGTGACGCTTCGTTCATGAGCCGATCGAAGCGCGGCGTGCAGCCGTTACTCGGGTACCCGCTGGAAATCTGCTTTGTTCGAATGGCAGGGTACCTCGCGCTTCATGAAACCTTCAGGCGTTGCCCCGTGTGACGCTTGAGGTGGACGGACAATCTGCTTCTGCTAGCAGTCGCAGGACCTGAAGCGTCGATAGGCGTTCAGGTCCTGTTCCTTTTTTACCCCCCCTTGCCCCCGTGCACCGGCAGGGTTTTCGTGGAAAATGAGGCACCGGGATTCCGGTATGATGGCGCGGACAGCGCCGTTGACCCCGCATGATGCTGCGGTGCCGGCGGTTTTTCAGAGGCGTAACAGCAATGGCGAAAGTCGAAGTCCCCGAAGGCCTTTGGATGCGCTGCGATGGATGCAGCAAGATGATCTTCAAGAAAGTGCTTGAAGAAAAACTCCGGGTCTGTCCCGAGTGTGGGTTTCATTACCGTGTTGATGCCCGGACCCGCGTTACGCAGCTTGTCGATCCCGAGACCTTTGAAGAGTTCAACGAGAATCTCGTCAGCACGAATCCGCTCGAATGGACCGACAGCGTGCCCTACACGAAGCGGCTCGTTCAGGCGCGCGAGAAAACCGGCCTTTCTGAGGCGGTGATCACCGGCAAGGCCTACATCAAGGGCCGCCCGGTCATCCTCGCGGTGATGGACCCGTTCTTCGTCATGGGCTCCATGGGCTCGGTCGTCGGTGAGAAAGTCACCGCGGCGATCGAGCGTGCCACCGACAGCGGGCTGCCCGTTGTCATCGTGACGTGCTCTGGTGGCGCGCGCATGCAGGAGGGCCTGGTCAGCTTGATGCAGATGGCCAAGACCTCCGCGGCGATTGCCCGACACGATGAGCAGGGCGGACTCTATATCACGATCATGACCGACCCCACCACGGCGGGTGTCGCCGCCAGCTTCGCCTTCCTGGGTGACGTGACGATTGCCGAGCCAAAGGCGATGATCGGGTTTGCCGGGCCTCGCGTCATCTGGAACACGGTCAAAGCTGAACTTCCCGAGGGCTTTCAGACGGCCGAATTCATGCTCGAGCATGGGTACGTCGATCGAATCGTGGAGCGCCAAAACCTCCGAAGCGAGATCGCCCGGATTATTGACTACTGCGGTAAATAGGGGGTTTTCATAAGGGTGGCGGTTGGCCTGCGCGCCCAAAAGCGTCCGGAGGGGGCGATTGCCGGGTTCCTTTGCCTCCTCCGGGGCTCACCACGAGGATCCGCTGGTGTCCAATCGAACGGGGCGGGTATAATCCATCAGAAAGGCCCCGGACGGTACACACCCGATAACCTCCCTCATACCGACCGCAGGCGAGTCGGGCCGAACTCAAAGCGGCACTGCACGCCGAGGAGACTCACATGCGAAATCCCGCACGCTACCCTTCCGTTCGAGCATGCGTTTCCCTGCTGCTGGGGGCGGCCGTCCTCCTCTCGTTTTGCAGTTCTGTGCTCGCCCAGGGGCGGGGTGGCGGACTCGGCCGACCGCCGCGCCCGGAGGATCCGGGTAAAGGCGGACCAAAGGACGATGGTCGGCCGACCGGCTCCGAGTCCGGGTACATCATGAAGTACGAAACGCCGAAGGAAGGCGATGACGAAGACATCCAGGCCTATGTGACGCTCAAGCCCCCGGCGAAAGGCGCGAAGCCGATCAAGGTGCGCATCCTGCGAAGCAGTCCTCCAAAGATTGAACTCGGCGACAAGAAGGAATTCGACCCCGAAGTGATCCCGGAGATTCTGACGAAGGGTCTTTATTGCCGGTTCTCGTGGAAGATCACTCAGCCTCCGGGCGACAAAAAGAAGGCCAAGCTTCTCGATCTGACTAATGTGGCGTTCGACAACCTTGAAGTCTCCGGCAAGATCGACGAAATCCGCCCCGACCTGCTGGTTATCCGGTGCAAGCCGAAGAATGATCGGCCTTGGCCCGATGCCAAGCCTGACGACAAAAAGCCCGCCCGAAGCGGACAGACGGCGCCGAAGCCCAAGCCAATCGCGTTCAAGAAGCTAAAGCTGAAGGTCCTCGAAGACGTGACGCAATTCCGCGACGCCGACAACCACGAACTGGATCCGGCCGACTTCGAAGCCAATCAGACTGTGGACGCTCTCGTGGTCTATGGGCGGAAGGGCGGCATCGTCCTAAATCTCAAGTCTCCGACGCCGCGCGACGAGGGCGAGGACGACTCACAGGGCGGCCGGAGCGACAGCTTCCGCAGCCCTCCCTATCGCTAGTCGGTCCGAAGTGGACGTGCCCTTTCGCGCTGCGGAAAGCGGCTCCGTGGCCGTCTTGCGACCGTTGTGCGTCGCCCCACGTATAAGCATTGGGATCGCGGATTCTCAACGCCCGCGCATCAGCCTTTGGAGGGTATTCACGGGCATTTTCACCGGCAATCGAGTACATTCGCCCGAGGGCGGTGCAGCGGCTAACTTGGGCAATTCCAGCGGGTTGCCTTTGAGACGCGATCGCGGATGCGACGATATCGAGATGCACGTCGCGCGAGGGCGAGAGCAAGGTGCGCCCCGGCACGCGGAGCCGGCCGGGCGTGCACGAAGTCGTCGCGCGGCAGGCCGTGCGGACCACGTGACCGCGGGGTGCGCTTGCGATTTCCGCCGGCTCTGGCAAGGATGCTCACTTCGGGGCGTGGCATTGGCGCCGCCGCCGGGCAAGGGTGACGCGGGTGCGTGGGCACGGAGGACGTCTGCTTATCAGGGAGGCGCGCAGGGACTTGCTGACGGGCGACCGACGAACCGCAATGCTTACCGGGCTCATGTCCCTCGCGGCGCTCGTTTGGCCGTGCACGGCATCGGCGCAGATGCAGCTGGACTCTGGCGCCCAGCAGATGTCCTTCATTGATCGCCAGCGGAATCTCGCGAGAGAAAACGAGGCGCGTCTTCAGGAAAACCTGCCTGCGGCCCAGAAGATCCGCGTGGATTACGGCGGCTGGTACAACAATTACTATTTCCTGTTCGACGACGGATTCGACAGCAGCCGGACCCTTCGCCAGTACGAATTGCGACTGTGGATGTCCCTCAGTGCCGACCGCGGCATTCACGAGGGTTATGCGCGAATGCGCATGACCTATCTCGACTGGAACAGCGGCGACAGCTACACCGGAAACGATGATGACCTGAACGGTCCGAATCTCGAGCGCGGCTGGTACCAGTTTGACATCGCCAAGGCGCTTCAACTCTATGAGAACTTCAATTCACCGCTCGGCGCGCGGGTCAAGATCGGGCGGGACCTGGTCAACACGGGTACGGGCTACGCCATAAGCCTTCCGCTCGATCATGTGCAGTTTCAGTCGGACCTGTTCGGCTTCGAGACGACCATGCTCTACGGCCGGACGCCGGGGAGCACGCCGAACATCGATACAAGCCGCCCGGTCCAGGATCACAGCAATCGCGATTTCTGGATCATCGAAGAGCGGTACAAGGGGTGGGACAGCCACGAGCCGTTCGTCTACATCGCATGGCAGGAAGACCATACGCGTGAGGACCCGCCGAACCTTTTTCAGAATTACAAGTACGACTCGCGCTACATCGGCTGGGGCTCGACCGGCGAACTCGTTGACAACCTGAAGTACGGCACCGAGTGGGTGATCGAGCGCGGTTCGAGCTACGGCGACCGTAGATTCCTTTACACCAACGACATCAAGGCATGGGCCTTCGATCAGCGTCTCGACTATTACTTCCGCCACAAGATGAAGCCCGTCATCTCCGCGGAGTACATGTTCGCCAGCGGCGAGCCGACGCGCCTGGGCAGCCCCACAAATGCCGAGGGCGGCGTCTCCAACGGCTACGTCGATCACAGCTTCGTCGGATTCGGATTCCGCGACACGGGCATCTCTTTTGCGCCGCGCCTCTCCAATATTCACATCTGGCGCCTGGGCGGGACTTTCCGCCCGTTTCCGGATGTCGAGGTCGTGCGCGACCTGGAACTCGGGTCCGATTTCTACCTTTATTGGAAGAACAAGAGCGTTGCGGCGGTCAGTGACGTCCTCGCGGACGAGCGATCCGGCTACCTCGGATGGGAGATGGATTATTACGCTAATTACCGTATTTTCAGCGACTTATCATACACAGTGCGATTCGGGACGTTCTTCCCCGGCGAAGCTTATTCGGACACTTCGCCCCGAACTTTTCTGTTAACGGGCATTACATGGTCCTTCTGACGCGACAAACTTCTCGCCGGCCCGGGGCCGCGCCTATAATGGGGTACGCACAACCCCTTCGCACAGCGACCCTGGCATGCCTCGCGATCAGCCTCGGCCTGTTGGCCGGTGCTTGTGCTGCGCCTCGCGCGGAAAGCCCGAAAGTTGATCCGAACACGCTGAGCGATGAGGGCTTCGCGAACTACATCGCCCAGCTGGACGTGGTGACCGTCGATGAAGCGTACCGGGCCATGCTGCTCCTGGCCGACGGCGAAGACGGTCGGAAGAGCTTCGAGGAGCGAAAGGCCGAACTGGAATCGAGGGGAATCGCCCGGCCCGAGTGGAACCTTCAACCTGAAAACGTGATTGATACGGGGAGCGTCGCCTTCATGGTCTGCAAGATCTGTCAGATCCCGGGTGGCGTGAATATGCATGCCTTCGGGTCATGGGGTCTGGGCGACCGGCGCTATGCAACGCGGGAACTGATTTACCGCGAAATGTTGGATGAGTCGGTGGATTATCAATACCTCAAGGGGTCCGACCTGCATACCCTGTTGCGGAAGGCGGACACCCTGATGATGGAGAAGGGAATCTACGAATCTGAGAAGGTCGACCTGACGGACGAGGGTGACCGCGACGAAAAGGGCAATCTGATCGTGCCGCCGCCCGTGGACTAGGCTGCGCTAATTCGCGTTCTGATAAGATGTTAATGGCCTGGCAAGACCTCGCGACATTATTGGACCCTGGGATTTTTGATTTGCCCGGCAGGGGAGGCCTATCGTAGGTTTTACCGGCGGTTGCGGCGGAGTGCGCCGCCACTGCGCTGCCGACTGAGTTCGGGCTCCATGGCCCTGCCTGGAGAGCGAGGGATTTGGGACATGAAAAATTTCGCGTATCGAGTGGCGTTCTGGGTGTTCGTCGCCGGGTTTCTGACTTCGGCGACGGCTGCGCCCGCCGAGGAAACGGCGGTGTCCCAGCCCGCTGCGACCGACGGCTCATTGGTCTATGAAGTCGTGGATATCACCGGCCGCGTCAAGGTCGGCGCGACCGGTATCGATCCGCTCCGGGACGAAGGATGGACCCCCGTACAGAAAGGCGACATGATCCGCGCCGGACAGCAGGTTCGCGTGGGGCTTCGCAGCCGCGTGAAACTGGTTGCCCGGCCGGCGGAGCCACCGACGGTGCTCCTGTTTGATACGGCGAGTCTCATCAACATCAGCGAGCTTGCGCTTCAGGGCGGCGAGGCGAAATCGCGTATGGAACTCGCCTACGGCACCATAAAGGCGGGCGTTGCCGAAGGCGAAGTCCGCAGCAACATGGAGATTGCCGGGCCGACCGCGACGCTCTCGAAGAAGGGAACCGACATCTTCAGCTTCGATGTCCAGCCGGATGGCCGCTTCTTCATGGGTCTCAGCGAACAGGGACGCGGGCTCGTTCAGGGAATCATGACCCAGGCCGGAGCCTTCGGCGGGACACAGGTCCGTTCGCGCTTCCTGACGCCCGGTCAGTGGATCACGCAGCAGATGGCCCGGGCGATCGACAACGTTCAGTTCGACCGCAAGGTGCTGGTCAACGACGTGTACGGACTTGAGGGTATCGACCAGCTTTTCACGCTGCTGAACGACCGGGGCGGAATCAGCTTCATGCTGCCTGCGGGCAACAGCGCCTGGAGCTTCTTCGGCAACAACGGCCAGCAGGCCGGGCCGCTTACCCTCCCGCAGACGGGGCTCCAGGGACAGGATAATGGCACCGTGGCGGCATTCCTGAATCAGGGCCTTCAGCCGGTGCGCCACAACAACGGCGGCGATTTCGGAATCGGCCAGGGACAGGTGCCGGGCGTGTTCAGCCCGGCCCGGCGGATTCCCGCGGCGCGGGACGGATCGAACAAGGTCGTCGTTCAGCGCGGCGGCGGATATCGCAGATGATCGCCGGGTAGATTCCGTCCGGCACTTTGGATGAAAGCAGATGGCCCGCCAGGCGTGAAACCCGCGGGCCATTTTAATGCGCCGAGCGCCCCGGAAAGGCCGATTCTACTTGATCTTCACGATTTCCATTTCAAGCTGGCCCAGGAGCGGGAAGATCGCCATCAGCGATTCCAGCATGCCTTCATCGCCCAGGGGCATCAGCGCGAGGGCGATGTGCGTCGGATCGCAGTCGGTCTGCCGCAGCGCGGCGTCGATGTCCACCCACTGGCCGCCGATGTACACCTGCGTCCACATGTGATAGCCGAACGCGTTCAGGCCTTCTGCGCCCAGAGGTCCATCGGGCACCTGGACGATGCCCGAGACGCCGCGTGACGGAATGCCGGCGGCGCGCGCCAGGGCGGCAAGCAGGACGCCGTGTTCCGTGCAGTCGCCGGAGCGGTTTTTCGCGACCTCTGACGCGGTGGCAAAGCCGATGTCGAGATTCTTGTCGCTGACATAGTCGGTGACGAATCGGCGAAGCGCCGCGGCCTTCCCGGCCGGCGTCGTCGCGGATGCCGCGCCGCGCCGTGCCAGCCGCCTGATGCGCCGATCGTCGATGTCGAGCATCGTCGACGCCTGCAAGTACGGCTTCAACTTCGCGTCGGGCTTTTCGGTCGCCGCGGCGTCCTCCAGGGCTTTCCAGTCGATGCGCTTGACCGTGAGAAGTCCTTCGTGGTCGCTGATGCGCTTGAAGGACTGCATCGACGTGGCCGGAAGTTCGGGCAGCCTGTTCTTGCTGTCCTTCGGCAGCTTCAGGCGGTAGGTTACCTCGACGGCCGTCCGGGGCACCTTTCGGTCCACGTGGATGAACGTGTTCAGAAACATCTCCGGGGGCGCGCCTTTGGTCATAGCCTCTTCGCGCGTGGAGCGATACATGCGCACCTGAAGCATGCCCATGTCCACCACGGCCACGACCGGGGTGGCTTCGTCATCCACCCAGCTCTCTGTGGTGACTTCCATGTTGGCGGACGCGGCGCCTCCCGCGGCGGCGGCGGCCGGCGGAGTGCCGAGCTTCACCGTCGACGTCACGCGCGTCAGTTCCTTTGACTTGCCAAGGACGTCCACCTTCTCCTTGTTGTGAACGCGCAGGGTCGTCTGCACGGGACCGTCCACGCGAAGGCTCGGCTCGTAGGTCTTGATGGTGAAAGACGTGCCAGGCGTCAGACCGCGCGTGCGCTGTTCGAGGAGCTGGCCCCAGGCGAACTTGATCTCCGAATCGAAGTCGTACTCCGCCGTTCGCTGTACGCCGCTCTGCTCGGTCGTCAGATGTACTTTGCCCTTTTTGATGACCCCGCGATAAAGGACGGGGATCTCCCCCATGGACATCTCAAGCGAAAAGGACTTGGGTTTACCGTCAAGAGATTCGACGTAGAGCTGGTCGCTCTTGATGCTCACCCGGGCGTCGCCGCGGGCGATCTCGAAGAACATCGTCACCCGGGTCTCGATCACGTCGCCGACCCGGTTCGAGGTCGAGCGCATGTAGCCGCACTTGGCATCCTGCATCGTTACGACGTACCACTCTTCCTCCATGTCGGGGTACTTGACCGGGTCGGAGTCGGCGAAAATCAGGGTCGGAATCGCCGTAAGAACGACGGCAGCGACGGTTAGCGAAATCGCGGCAGGCCTGCGGCGGCGGTGATTCAACATGGATGGATCTTCCGTATGGATGGGGGTGCTCACTCGGCGTTTATCGCATTCGGGCTGATCAAGCGTAGCCTGGTACGGGTTTCGGGACATTTGTCTTGACCTCATCAGGGGCGGCCTTAACATGGTAGCTTCATGCGGAAACGGCAGCGACACGGATGTCTTTCCTTTTTCGCGGCGGTCCTATCCGTCGCGTCCACCCATTCCATAGCCGGTTGCAGCCGTCCGGCTCCGCCGGAGGGTCCGACGGCGTCAACCGTCGCCGAGGACCAACTGGACACGCTCTGGGAGGCTTCGCTGCGCGTGCTCCGGTTGCATGACTTCCAGCCGGACCGGCAGGACCGCGCCGCCGGCGTGATCACGACGCTTCCCACGACGAGCATGCAGTGGCACGAACCCTGGCGGGCCGACGTGGCCGACGGCTACAGTCTCGCGCTATCCAGCCTGCACACGGTTCGGCGCCAGGCGACGGTGCGTTTCGTTCGCGACCCTTCAGCGCCCGACCATTGGACCGTTGAGGTCCAGGTCGACGTCTATCTGCTCAACGCGCCGGACTACCAGGTGACGACGGCGTCTTCGGGAATCCGCAGCTTCAGCGGGGACCTGCCGTCCGTCACGGGCGAGGCGGGGCCGCGGTTGATGCGGCGCTGGACGCCCGTCGGTCGCGACCCCGCCATGGAAGACCGCCTGCTCGAACGAATCCTCGCCTACGAATAGGCGGCCTCGATGCGCCGCCATACGGAAATTCACTGCACAGTCCGCGTTCAACGCTCTCGCCCAGATTCGTAGCGAGTTGCCGCCGGGAGGCCGCCGCCCGGGAAGGCGACGGGCACGAACGGGCGTGCTGGGGCCTGGCCCGGCGCAGGATTTCCAGCGCCGCGGCGGCCGAAATCCGCCGCTCGGCCATGAGGTAACAGAGAATCATGATCGCGCTGCGCCCGCGCCCCGCCTTGCAGTGGACCAGGACCTTGCCGCCCTCCGCCAGGCGGTCTCGGATGTAGGGAATGCCCGAGAGCAGGTGAGGTTCGCTCGGGCAGTGATAATCCAGCGTCGGCAAGTGAAGCTGGCCAACCCCGAGAGATGCCAATAGCGTGACATTCCCCCCGTATTCCTCGCACATGTTGACGACCGCCGTGACGCCCTCCGCAGCCATCCGCCGCAGGTCGCCGGCCGACGGGAGGCTGCCGATCGCGAGATTCGGCGTGACCCAGGCGGACTGCTCCCAGATACCGATTGCGCAAAGGGCGCGGTTGAACCACAGCGCCGGGTAAAAGGCGGCATGCACTGCGATGCGTAGGAGTTCGCTCTTCATTGCCGGTTCATTGCCGAACGGAGGCGCTGCGCAAGGCTGACGCCGTCGATCTCCGGCGGCGCGTCCCGTTCGCTCGACGCGCCGAGCAGATCGAGAATCGTCGGCATCACGTCGACCAGCCGGGCGTATTCGATCGATCGGCCCTGAGGCAGGTGGGGCCCGGCGAAAAAGAGCGGCACGCGCATGTCCTCGGTCAGGCAGGACCCGTGTTCGCCGTGCCCATGACCCGAAAAGACCCAGCCGTCCGCCGCGAAGATGACGATATCGCCGGCGCAGGGCGAATCAAAGTACTCGACAATCTGCGGAACGAAGTCGGGGTGCCGTGAGCCGGCCGTGCGGCGCAGCCACTCCTCCGAAGACAGCCATCCGCCGGCGATGCAGTTCCACTCTGACTTCGCGTCCTGCGGATCTGCTCCGCCCTGGGTCGCGAACCGCACTCCTTCCTTTGGACAGTCCGAAAGACCCAGCGCGTCCAGGTTCGTCGGGCCGTCCGTAACGACGATGCGATATTCCCTGATGGAGCCGGCGCGGCGGCGCTCGACGGTAATGGCGCCGGGCCGAGCGCGTACCGCAATGCGGTCGGGGCCCGCGCGCGAACACACGAACTCGACGCCCGGCACTTCGTGCAACGGCTCGCTCCGGCCGTTGCCGGTGATGATGTGTTCCACTTCCTCCGGCGTCGGCGTCCCGTCCCATCCGGCTGCGCCCCTGACGTGGAGCATGATCCGTCGGTGCGATCCGTCCACGACCATCACGTCAAAGGCGTCGAGAAAGGCGCGGCGGGCGGCGTGGCCCGTCCGCGGGAGGTCGCCCTCGTGGCATTTAAGGCCGAGTTTCGTTGCAAGCCACCCCTTTATGTCAGCCGACTGAAGTTTCTGCGTGTGGATGTGCCCGTGGTCCGTCGCGAGGACAAGGTAGGAGTCCCTGAGCAGGTCGGCGCGCTGGAGCGCGTCGGTCACCCGGCCCACCTGGGCGTCGAAATTGATGACCTGTTCGCCGTATGCGGTGCTCTCCGGTCCATTCAGGTGGCCGACCTGGTCAACGCCGGGAAAGTAGAATGTGAGCACGCTGGGCCATCTTCCCTCGCGGTTCGCAGCTTGCGCGACCTGTTCCAGGCTGCCGCCGACGAACTGATCGACCTCCTTGTACCAGCCCATTGCCCATCCAAATCCCGTCTCGATCGGGTTGTTGAGGGACAACGTGGCGCCGCGATGGGTGTGCCCCTGGACGTTTACCGTGTACAGGTGCGGGATTCGTTCATACAACGTCGGCGTCTTGAAGTTCCGGTTCACGTCCAGGTAGCGCTCGGCGGTAATGTAGTTGATCCAGAACATGTTCCTCCGGTCGAACCACTGATTGCCCACGATCCCGTGGTGACCGGGAAACTGTCCCGTGAACAGCGACACCGCGTTGGGATACGTAAGCGCGGGGATGCTGTTAACCGCCTGCTTGACGCGCACGCCGCCTTCCACAAAGCGCTTCCGAATGTGCGGGAGCTTCCCCTCGGCGAGCAGGGTGTTCAGCCGCCGCTCATCCAGCCCGTCCGGAAAGAAGATTACGACGCGTTTTTCGGGAACCTTCACGCCGGGGGCCAGTTGCACGACGAGCGGCTGGCGGCCGCAGCCCGCGACCGCAAGTGGAAAGACAACGCTCATGACACCCAGACTTCGGATGACCTCGCGTGGTTGCCGATTCGCGATCCGGAATTCAGCCAAGCGAGCGTGCCGCGGCTCCGGAACCGTCCGATCCTGCGCATTCCTTTGAAAGTGAATGAAATGATCGAGCCGGATGTCACGGCCGGAAGGTCCGTCAGAAAAACCGATCTGAATCGTGCATTGGGCTGGTGGGGCGGTCCGGTTGTTCATTTCGCTCCTCTGCCTGCCTCGCCGCGCCGGTCCTGCGCCACACAGAACGCGGTGCCCTGACCCCATCGCCCCCGGAACAGCTATTCGTATCCGATTGCCTGGAGAATGTCGATGCGGCTGACCGCCCGCTGCGGGAGGATAGCAGCGCCCAGCGCGATCAGAATGCCGGCGACGAGCGCCGCCGCCATGGGTCCGTAGGGGAGCACCAGCGGCAGCGCATAGCCGGTTACCTTGACGGCCATCGGCGAGACGAGGAATGCGACTGTCAGAAGCCCCAGTACGCAGCCGGCAAGGCCGCCGAGGAGCCCGAGGATCGCCGCTTCGGCCGTGAGCATTCGCCGAATGTGACCGGTGTCGGCGCCGATGGCACGCAGGAGCCCGATCTGGCGCGTCTGCGTTAGAAGCGAAACAAGGAGGGTGTTGGCGACTCCGACCCCGCCGATCACGACGGCGAGCAGGAGCTGAACATTGGCCAGGGCGAACCATTCGCTCGTGTACCTCTGGGCATGCTCGCGGAGCTGTCGGGCCGGATAGACGAACAGGCCGTAGCGATCCGACCAGCGCCGCGTGAGCTCCGCGCGGAACTCCTCGACATTGACGCCGGGGCGGACGCGAATATCCACGTAGGACAGAGACGTGTCGCCCCAAAGTTCGCGGTAAATCGGCAGGTCCATGAATAGGACGCCGCGGAACCACGAGTAATCCGTCTGCACGTCGTCAATCTCGAACGCGCGTGGGCCGCGCGGCGTCTGAAGCGTGATCCGATCCCCGGCCGCGAGCCGATGCAGGTGGGCGAGGTTGTGCGAAATCGCGATCTTCCCCGCCTTCATCGCCGCCGCGAGCCGATGCTCACGCGCCGGGTCCGTGGCCGTTCCCGTGTCGATTCGGATGCGGCGAAAGACATCAGGCTCGTAGGCGATGAGCATCACTTCGTCATCGTCAAACGGGAGCCGCAGGATCCGCACACCGTAGGCCTCGGCGCAGGCCGGGTCGCGGCGCAATTCTTCGACCAGCTCTCCGGGAAACGTGCCGGTCGGATAGGCGCTGGTCGCCGGGTCGTTAGTCTGGGCCATGAGATCGAATACAAAGACCTCGCGAATCCACTGGTCGATCTCCCGCTGAATGCCGCCAACGAGCGCCGTTACGGCCACGACCAGGCTGAGACTTCCGCCCAGGGCGAAGACCGTCAGCGACGTGCGCGACGGATACTTGACGAGGCTGTCCAGTGCCATAGAAAGCGGCACGACGGGAAGTCGCTCGGCCAGTCGCCGGATCAGCGGCGTGAGCCAGATGAGACACTGCGGCCCGATCAGCGCGACGCCCACGAGGCCCGCGCCGATCGCGGCGACCGACTGCGCCCAGTCCGACGCCGGATGCCACACGACCGCGATACAGGCCGCCATCAGGATTAGCCCGAACAGCATCCACGCCGCCGCCCGCGTGCGCGCCTGGAGAGCCGCGGCGCCGGGGCGCAGGGCGGCAACAGGAGGCAGGTTCGCGGCGGCGCGGGCGGGCACAATCGCTCCCGCAAGGGCGGCGGCGACGCCGATGATCGGCGCGAGCAGCCAGGCATCCAGCGGCACGACGAGCCGGATCGCCCCAAGATCCATCATCAGCGAAAGCGTTTTGGCGGTATGCGCCAGTGCCTGATCGGCGACAAGCCGTCCGACGATCGCGCCGACGACGGACGCCGCAAGGCCGAGCAGTGCCGCCTCTGCGGCAAAGACCATCAGGATCTCGTCGCGCTGCGCTCCCAGGGCCCGGAGCGTGCCGATCTCCTTTGCGCGCTGTACGACCGAGAGCGACATCGTGTTGTACACGATAAAGAGCCCGATCACGCCGGCCATGACGCAGATGCACACGAGAATCGTCTTGAACTGAATGAATACGTACTCGAAGCTCATGTTCGCGGCGCGCGCCGGTTCGACGACGTGGTTCTTCCCCAGGGCGACTGTCACGGCCTCCAGCGTGCCCGGCGGCGCGATGGAAAAGTCGATCCGGTCGTAGTCGGCATCTCGGCGGAAGAAATCCCTCGCGGCGGGAATGCTCATGAAAACGATGTTTCCGCCGAGTGCCGCCGCCGGGCCTTCGTCCGTCAGCAGGCCCGCGATAGCAAACTCGACGCGCCCGGCCGGTCCCGACACGGCAAGCGAATCCCCCATCTTTCGACCGCAGCGAAGCGCGAGGCGCTCCGGTATCACGATTGCGTTCCGCTTCGTCAGCAGCGTCGGCAGATTCAACCGGACCCGCCCGGCGAGTTCCAGCTTTCGAAGCGTTGTCTCGCGCGCGACATCGACACCGAGCACCGTGACGGCTTGCTTGTCGTCCGGAAGCACAGCAGGGCCTTGAATGACCGGCGCCGCCGTGACCCCCGCCGTGCGCTCAAGTGTCTTCAGCGTACCATCCGTGATCGGCCCCGGCGGCAGGACGCGGTACTGCGCGCCTCCGGTCATCGCGTCGAGGTTGCCTTCAAAGGTCTGAAGAATGCTCTCCTGCGTCACGCGCATCGAGACAAACATCGCGACCGCCACACTGATTGAGAGCATGGACAGGGCGTACCGAAGTGGATACCGCCGTACGTGCGTCGGCGTCGTGCACGCCATCTGCTGAATTACCGAGCGGATTTTCACGGCGCAAGAACCCCGGGGAGGGTTACGCCCGTGCGCCGGTCGTCTTCTACGCGTCCGTCGCGGATGTGAACGATACGATCGGCCATCGCGGCGACCTGCATATCATGCGTGACGAGCAGGGTCGTCCGGCGGCTCTCGGCGGAGGTCTCCCGGATCAGCGCCATGATCTCCCGGCTCGTCGCCGAATCGAGGTTGCCGGTCGGCTCGTCGGCAAGGAGCAGCTTCGGTTCGGTCACGAGCGCCCGGGCAATCGCGACGCGCTGCATCTGCCCGCCGGAAAGCTCGTCAGGATAGGCATGTGCCCGGTCCGCCAGCCCGATGCGCTCCAGGAGCATGCGGACGCGCGACAGGACCGTTGCGAGCGGCTGCCCGTCCAAGAGCAGCGGCAGGGCAATGTTGCGCTCGAGGGTCAGCGTCGGCATCAGGTTGAAGAACTGAAACACGAGACCGATGTGGTAGCGCCGCAGGCGCGTGCGCTCTGTTTCGGTCATCTCGGCCACGTTGCGCCCGTCGATGTGAACGCGCCCCTCGGTGGGCAGATCGAGAGCGGCGGCGAGGTGCAGCAGCGTACTCTTGCCGGAGCCGCTGGGCCCGACAACCGCCACGAACTCTCCGGCGGAAACCGACACGGTCAAGCCGTCCAGCGCTTTCGTAGCGGCGCCGCGCCGGACGTAGGTCTTATGGACGTTGTAAAAGCCGAGCATCGCGAAGCCATGGTATCAACGTGCAGCCGAGGCTACGAGGGGCTGCCGCCGGCCGACGGGCTGCATGCCACGACCCTTCGGCCCGGAGCCTGCGAAATGGGCACCGCTCGCCTTTGTTTGCGGGCCCGCCATCCGGTAGGATGAAAGCTCCAGGGGAGGAAGTTACGCATACCTCGATTCGGGGATTCTCCATGTCAAAACAGAAGGTGATCGGTCGGGGTGAAGGGCGGAGTTTGCCCGCGTGCGCCGCCCTGTGTGCCATTGCGGCTGTGCTGGTGTCGGGCGTTCGCGCAGAGGCCGGCGGCACCCCGCTGACCACGGTACGCATCGCCTCGGGCATGAGCCAGCCGCTCTACATGACCCACGCGCCCGGCGATTTCAGCCGGCTGTTCGTCGTGGAAAAGGCCGGACGGATTCGCATAATCGAAAACGGCGTCCTGCTGGCTACGCCGTTTCTCGACATCGATCCCATCGTCAATTCCACTACGCTGGAATTCGGCCTCCTCGGGCTGTGCTTCCACCCGGACTACCAGACCAACGGGTACTTCTTCGTCAACTACATCGAGCTGACGGGTGATTCGGTCATCGCCCGCTTCAGGGTGACGGCGGACCCCAATGTCGCCGACCCGGCGAGCCGCGAGACGGTACTCTACATCGATCAGCCGAATTCCAACCACCGCGGCGGATGGCTCGATTTTGGTTTCGATGGATACATGTACTGCACCTTTGGCGACGGAGGCCCGCAGAACGACACCAACAATCGCGCACAAAACATCAATCTGCTTCAGGGCAAGCTGCTTCGGCTCGATGTCGACGGCCCCGACAACATCATGGGCAGCGCCGATGATGACGGCTTTCCCGCCGACCCGAACAAGCTGTATGCCATCCCGCCGACGAACCCCTTCGTGGGCGTCGCCGGCGAGGATGAGATCTTTGCCTATGGACTGCGCAACCCCTGGCGCGCGTCGTTCGACCGTCAGCTGGGTCACCTGTACATCGGTGACGTCGGCCAGAACGCCTGGGAAGAAGTCGACTACATACCTGTCGGAAGCGCCGGCGGCCAGAACTTCGGCTGGCGATGCATGGAGGCCAATCACTGCACCGGCCTGACCGGCTGCACCTGCTCGCTGAACTGCCCGTCCGGATCGGGCCTGACCTGCCCGATTCACGAATACAGCCACTCCTTCGGCCTCTCGATTACCGGTGGATATGTCTATCGCGGCTGCGCGATTCCGGATTTAAAGGGCACCTATTTCTACGCCGACTACCAGACCAGCCGCATCTGGTCGTTCAAGTACAACGGCAGCGTGGTGTCCGCCTTTGAGGAGCGGACGGCCGAGCTGGACCCGGCCGGGGCGCTTCAGATCAACAACCCCGCCTCGTTCGGCGAAGATGCCTACGGCGAAATCTACATCGTCGATCTGGGCGGCGAGCTCTTCAAGATCGTGCCGCTCAATTTCATCGGCCCGGACTGCAACGCCAACGGCCTCCGCGACACGTGCGACATCTTCTCCGGCTACAGTGCCGACGTGAACGGCGACGAAACACCCGATGAGTGCCAGTGCCCGTGGTGCCAGGGCGACATGAACCACGACAATCTGACCGACGCGCGGGATATTGACGCGTTCATTACCTGCTATCTCGGCGGCAGCGCCGGCGCGCCGGGCTGCCCCTGCGCCGATATGAACGTCGACCTCGCCCTGACCGAACCGGACATTTCCGCGTTTGTGGACAAGCTCCTCGGCATCGGCGACCCGAGCCCGATTTGCCCGTGATTCCGGCGGGTTACGCTCCGGCTAGAATACGGCGATGGACCCCGCCGCCCTTCGCATTCTCGACGCCGAGTTCAACCGCGCCCGCGAGGGGCTGCGCGTGCTCGAAGAACACGCCCGCTTCGTCCTCGATGATTCCGCCCTGACGCAGCGGCTCAAGGCCCTTCGGCACGACCTGGTTGCCCTCGAACCCCGACTTGCCGGACGCCCCGCTCTGGGGTGGCGCGACACCCGTCACGACGTGGGCACGACTGCCTCGGTGCCGACCGAGATACATCGCGGGACGCCTGTCGACGTGGCCGCCGCCGCGGCCCGGCGCCTCGGCGAATCGCTTCGCTGCATCGAGGAATACGGAAAGCTGATCGACGCCGGCGCGGCAGAGGCGGTCGAAGCGCTGCGATATCGCCTCTATATCATCGAACAGGACATGCTCCTCACCGCGCCGCGCCGCATGCGTCTGGCCCAAGCCCGGATGTATGTGCTTATCACCGCGTCGCTCTGTCGCCACGACTGGTACCGCACGGCGGAAGGGGTCCTCGAGGGCGGGGCCGACGTGATCCAGCTGCGCGAAAAGGACCTGGCGGACGGTGAGCTGCTCTGCCGCGCGCTGCGTCTGCGCGAGCTGACGGAGCGGCACGCCGCGCTCCTCGTCATTAACGACCGCCCGCACATCGCCCGCCTCGCCAAGGCCGACGGCGTCCACGTGGGACAGGGCGATCTCAGCGTGGCCGACGCGCGGCAGATTGCCGGGCCGACCCTGCTCGTCGGCAAGAGCACGCACAGCACGCGGGAGATTCGCGAGGCCGTCCTCGAAGAGCCGGACTACATCGCCGTGGGCACCATGTTCGCTTCGCCGACCAAGCCGGACGTCCGCGTGCAGGGGCCGGGTCTGCTCGCCGAGGCGGCGCGGATGACCCACCTGCCGCTTGTCGCGATCGGGGGCATTACCGAGGCGAATGTTGCGCGGCTCGAGACGTCGCGCCGGGTTGCCATCGCGGTCTGTCAGGCGGTCATCGGAGCAGAGGATCCTGCCGTGGCGGCCCGGAAGCTCCGCGCGGCCGCCACGTGCAGCCCGGCGACGGCTCAAACGGCCGAAGCCGGTTCATAAACCGCTCGGGTGCCACGGGATGTGATTCTTGACAGGCACGGCGCGGTACTTTCTAATCAGTGAAGAAATCAGACCCCCGGGGCCGTAGCTCAGTTGGGAGAGCGCTTGCATGGCATGCAAGAGGTCGAGAGTTCAAATCTCTTCGGCTCCAGTGATTGTCGATTCCTGTTCCTAGGGGCGCGGTCGTCGCAGCGACAGGTCGTTCGTTTACGCCTCTTCGGCTCTGATAGTCGTTAATCCACACGCAGGACCGAAGGCGCCACCGTTCTCCAATCCCATCGTTAGTGGGCCGGTTGACAGATCCGTGGTTCGTAGCCATTCGCGGTTTCCGGTCACTTATTGCAGGTGAACCGGCAGCGGGGCATACTGCCGCCCGTCAAGGCGATCGCGCGCAAAGGCGTGCGCGGTCCGGCGAAGCACGTCAAGGGAGAACAATCATGACCTTTCTGGCGGAATTGTGGGTTCCCATCCTGCTCTCAGCGGTCTTCATTTTCGTCGCCAGTTCGGTGATCCACATGGCGACGCCGATGCACAAGGGGGACTACAAGAAGCTGACAAACGAGGCCGGCTTGCTCGAATCAATGCGCGCCCACGGCGTCGAGCCGGGCACATACATGTTTCCCTGCGCCGGCTCGATGAAAGAGATGAGCTCCCCGGAAATGATCGAGAAAATGAAGCGGGGGCCCGTCGGCTGGATGACCATTCTGCCGCCGGGCGGGGCCAATATGGGAAAGTGCCTCGGACAGTGGTTTCTTTACAGCATTGTGGTCAGCGTGTTTGCGGCGTATGTCGGCTGGCACGCGCTGGGCGCCGGGGCTCCGTACCTGTCCGTCTTTCGAATCATCGGGACCGTCACCTTCATGACCTACGCTATGGACCACATGACGGAGTCGATCTGGAAGGGTCTGAGCTGGGGAACGAACTTCAGGTTCGTGGTCGACGGCGCCATCTATGCCCTTGTCACCGCGGGCACCTTCGGCTGGCTCTGGCCACAGGCCGCATCCTGAAGCGATTAGCGCCCACCCATCGCGCGTCACCCCTTGGGGGAGACGACGAGACTCGCGAAAAGACCGGCCGTCTGGCACAAGGCCTGACGTTCTACTCAAGCCAGAACTGCTCCAATCGAAACGCCGTCGGGGTCGATCTGACGGGTCTTCGAACTTCCGCGCGGCCGGCGTCCCACGTGCGCGAGCACTTGGCGCGGCCGCACGGGTGTCGGCGCGCCAGTACTATGTGCGGGTCAGAATCTCCGACGCCGACGGCAGCAGCGACCGGATTTGCTCGAGTGCCCGGGCGCGGAGCATGTGCACCGCCCCCTTGGAGCGACCCATTTCGTTCGCGACTTCCCCGACGGATCGGCCCTCCAGATCCATGAGTGTCACCACCGTGCGATACTCCTCCGGCAGTCGCGCGATGGCCTCCCGGATGATCGACTCGCGTTCCTTCCGGCGCAGGATGCGGCTGGGCGACTGGGAATCGGCGTGAATCCGTTCCAGGAGGGCGGTCACCGAGTCGTCATCGCCGCCGGGCTGTATCCGCTTTCGGGGGTTGGGACGCTTGTCGCGGCAAAGCCCCTTGATGGCGTCCTGAAGGTTGTTGTCGGCGATTCGATTAATCCAGGCAACGAACGATGCCATTCCCGTTGGTTTGAACGACACAATGTGCAGAAAAGCCTCCAGTGATGTCACCTGAATCACGTCGTCGGCGTCGAGGACGGATCGCCAGGCTGCGCCGATATCCGCGCTGATCCGGGCGTGCAGGGCCGGCTTGATTTCGTCGAGCAGTCTTGTGAATGCCGTGGCGTCGCCCTGGACGGCACGTGCCAGCAACTTTTCCGCGTTTTTGAACATGGGTTGGCCCGCGATTCGAAAACTCCGGTGCGGTCGGACGCAACCGTTGTCCCGCCGCATCTGAGTCAACGAATTGTATTCTCGGATTCCGCGCCCTTCCAATCGGAGGGCGATCTCGTTTCGCAAACTGTGATACGTAGGAGACCCGATTCGCGCCGCAGGGAATCTCATCGAGCCGATTTGCCTCGGCGGACTGCCTCAGCGGCTAATGAGCTTTGAAATGACCCAGGCGGCGAGGATGCCCAGGATCGGCAGGAGAATCCACACCGCGCCCGGTCTGCGTGCCAACCGGGTCACGTCCAGCGGCTTCCAGTCAAATTGACTTCGCCACCCGTCATCCCCGCGGGCATACAAGCTGAACGCCTTTATGATTTCATCCAATGGAACATCGTCGCGCGTCGTCTGGTAGTGCCGCTCCTCCGAGCCCTCGCGATATTCGAGCACAAACCCGTCGGCCGGTCCGCCGCACGCCTGCATGTAGATTTCGTATCTCACCGACAGGATGGCGTAGCTGTTGCTCTCCCCGTCCAGCGTTCGAAGCGAGCGCTCGATGATTCCCGGATCCGGGTTCTCGTAGGTCTTTCCGTTTTCAAGCGTGAGTTCCATGCGGTCGACCTACTCCGCGCCCCGGCTGTCGGGCGGGCGGTCCCATCGTCGATCGGTTTGGGGGAATCATCAAGGGATAATCAAAGGGAGCCAGGCGATTCTGAGCCCGGCCGCGCCGGCCAGGGTGACGTGCAAACTTGCAGGATTCCACTCGCTGCGGCAGTCACCCTGGGCGGGCCGCCTGCGCCAACACGCGGCCTCGGCGCTCTCCACTCGCTACGGCACAATCGCATCGGTAAAAAGCTGAACGTCGAGGCCGGTCAGCGTGCCGTCCCCGTCCATGTCCGCGATCGGTTCGTGGACACAGTCCGGATCAAGCCCCAGCAGAACATCCACGAACACCGGCAGGTCGCCCATGTCCACCGCTGCGTTCAGGTCGAAATCGCCGCGCAGTCCGTAATAGGCGCGAATCACGGTGTCGGTCCCCGCCCCCGCGTTCATCGTTCCGCTGATCTGCACCCGCCCCGTCGGGGCATGAAAGACCGAAGCCGTTGCCTGACAATCGACGGTCACGGCGAAAACGTTGGATCCCGTCGGCACGCGAAGCTGCGTCGTGTAATGAAGTGTCCCGCCGGTCACGTTCGTCAGCGTGTGGCTGTTCAGGCCGGGCGTCTCGTCGCAGCGAACGTCGAATCGCTTGTTGCCGAGCCGCAGGCCGCGATACGTCAGCGTGTTCCACCCCGTCGGCAACTTCGGCTCGATGATGAAACTGTCCGCCGGCGCGTTCGGGCTGTAGTCAAGGAAGGCCATCAGCGCATCAACGAACGTGGACATCGATTCCCACGCATTCGGCCATGCCGTCTGAAGAACGAAATCCGTCTGGCCGGGGTAGAGCAGGCTGCCGCAGTTCGGGCATGTGCACGGGTTGCACGCCGGAGCCATCTGTTCCGCCCCGAAGCCCACCGGCCCCAACTCGTCAATGCAGAGGTCGATGTGGAACTTGTGGTTGTCGATGTCAAACTTGTCCCCCGTGCTGTCGGCACGTTCGGCGTAATAAAGCCCGTACCAGAGCGTGCTGAGGAACCAAGGGCCCGCGCCCCAGGGCGATGCCGGACTCCCGTTGCCCCAGTAGGAGTCGCCCCAGTACCGGTTAATGAGATCGAGCCAGCCGTAGTCGTCGGTGAAGTTGACAAGCGGGTGGCTGTTGCCTGTCGTGTCGTTGGCGACCCCGTTGATGCGGTCAATGTAATTCACCGCTTGGGGCGAGGTCGCGTCAAACACTTTGAACGGATAAACGATGCCGAGTTGCGAGATGTCCGTCACTTCAGCGTTGGCGTTCAGCTTGTCCGTCAGCCCGCCACGAATCGTGTCGGCGCGATTTCCGAAGTCCATCGCATCGGCGTTATTACCCAGGGCCCCGGCAATGGCCGCGGCGTCTTCGATCCCGCGAACGACGTTTGCGTTTGAATAGATGAAGAACCCGTACTGGTCCTCCCAGACGTTGTTGCTCCACATGAGCCGCTCGGTCGGGTTGTAGTTAAGCAGGGGGAACAGACCCGGGTCACCCGGATTGCTGCTGCATGTGAACGCCGCGTCGCGGACCGCGCTGTAATGACTACCGAGGAACGCAAGGTCGCCGGTGATGAGATACTGGTAATAAACGCCCCAGGGAAAGACCGCCGTCTCGTCGATCTGCGGCGAGGGCCACACGACGTGCCCGTCCATCGTGTACTTCTGCTTCCAGAATCCCTTGCCCCACGATTCGTTGTCGCGATACGCCACGTCGCGCATCCACTCATACACCTTTGCCGCCTCAGGGAGATGTCCCGCCCGCGCCAGGCATACCGCGGCGTACACCGCGTCACGCGGCCAGCAGAATGGATAGGCACCGTTGTGATAGCCGGCCGCCACGGCCCCGGTTACGCCGTCCAGGTGCAGCGCCGTCGCCAGCAGTCCGCGCTTGAACAGGTTGTCATAGGTCTCATCGGGCGTATCCAGCGTCACGCCCGACGCCAGCCAGTTCTCCCAGTAGGTGTCCGTCTGGCTCTGGATCGCCGACATCGAATTGGCAAAGAACCAGTCAAACGCCGGGCGTATCTGGCGATCGCCCACGTCGGCGAAAAGGCCCTGTTTGAATCCGCCTGCGATGCAAAGATCGATTTCGATCGGCACGCCGGGGTCGAGCGTGACCTGGAGGCCGATCCATCCTTGCCCGCTGTCGGTGCTGGTGTCTCGCCACGAGTCGGTCGCCGGCGTGCCGCTCGATCCGCCGACGGCATCGCACTTCTTCATCGCTGTTCCAAGGAACACGGAAACGTCCTTGGGATAGTCATTCGGAGCGAAGCGCGGGTTGTACTCCCCGCGGCTGATCGACGATCCGCCCGCGTTGTCGTACGCGATCATCGCGCCGTGCGAGGCGAACGAGTCCTGGTACATCCCGTCGGAGCCGTCGCCGCCGTTGATGGCGAAGTCGCCGTACGCATAGAAATTAACCGTTTTCGCGCTTCCCGCATTGTTGGTCAACACGATGCGCTTCACATAAAGCCCGCGATTCGGATTCCCGTCGAGGTCATTGGGAAACGCGATGCCCTTGGGGCAAAAGTCCGTCTGGCTCACGGAGATGTCGTTGCCGCCCCCGGACAGACGCGAGGTCGTGTGCAACGTATTCGAGTCCGGATCGTAGGCCTGCGCCACGTTGTCGTAGCCGACGCCGTTCTCGTTGCTCATCCAATATGTCAGGCCCTCCACGCGGATGCCGCACATGACCTGGTTGACATGCATCTGACCGCGGCCGCTGGTAAACGGGGGAAACGTGTCGTTCCCTCCCGCATACCCTTCGTTCCGGGTGGCCACGCCGAACCACGCCCCCGCGCCGGGGTAGAAAATGTCGAAAATCGTTCCATTCTGGTCGAGCATCAGATTGATGTAGTTGTTTCCCACCATGGCCTCTTCCTTCCAGAAAGAGACCGGCGGATAACCAACGCCCGGATTCGCCGAACCGGCTCCCGCCCCGGGCCACGCGAGTCTGTTCACGTATTCGTAGCCCGTCCCTCCGCCGGCGGCCTGAACTTCCGCACCGCCTCCGGTGTCCCAGGCGCCGATCTTGTAGCGAATCTGCTGACCATATCCGCGCGTCCCGGGGGGCATCGTCACCTTCCACCAGTCGCGCGTCCCCTCCATCGTGCTTTCGTTGCGGACAAACGTGACCTGTCCGCCCGCGCTGCTCAGCACCAGCGTTCCGACCTGCCCGGTGCCGAGGGTTCCGAACGGCTCCAGGCCGTTGGTCGTGTAATAGACCGCCACGCGGTCGTAGGTGAATTGAAACGACACGCGAAAGTACAGCGTGACCGAGTCATCCTCCCGCGTGATGTCCGGCTCGCGCTGCGTCACACCCGACGGTTCGCCGAACGTCTGCATCGACGGGTCGTGTTCGACCGCCGTCGGCGCGCCGGAAAGCCGTGCGGGAGCCAACGAAATCAGCGCGACCGCCAATACCATTTGCGCTGTCCGGCGATTGTGCCCCAATGTCATCACTTGGTTCCCCGTTTGCCCCCGGCGGTTTGTTCGACAGCCGCCCGACCCCGGATTCGTCTCGTTCCATCTTCGGGCAGTGCAGGCCGGTGGCTGTTGGCAAAACGATTTACCTGCGATTCTAATCGTTCCACAAGGTTGATTCAATTGACGGAAGCGCGCAGACCTAAACTGCGCCCCGATAGCGGGTTGCACGGCGTGTTGGGCTCAGGATTATCTGACCTCAGGGACAGGGCGTCCCGATAAGGATTGCGTCGGTGAACGCGTCGATTGACCCAATGTCCGGCGTGCCCGTCGCAAGGAAATCCGCGCAGGCGCAGCTCTTTCCGCCGACCATCAGGCAGTCGACATACGCCTGAACGTCATTGCCGTCGCGAAGTCCGTCGACAAAACAGTCACCGGCGCACGCGCCGGGCACGGCAACTGTCGCAGCCACGGACTCCGGCGTTCCGGGGCGGAAGAGACCGATCGCCGCGCTGCCCGACTTGGGCCCCACGTCGGCGTCAAACCAGAAGTTGTACATTGTTCCGAATCGCAGGGCGTTGGTGTTCGGATTCTGCGCAAAAGTCTGGGGACTCTTCCACGAAACGCTGCTGTCGTCTGCGCCGCCGATCCAGTCCGTGTTGTCGAACGGTTCGCCGGAGTGATAGTCCACGTCGTGGAAACCGACGTTGGTCACGGTCGTGCCTGCAGGGATCGGAACCGTGAACGACGACGCGGCGCGATGCGAGTTCAGATTATAGATCGCGTAGTCGTAGCGCCAGGTGCCGTTGCCCAGCGGCGTGACCTTCGCGGCCATGTAGAATCGCCCCTCGTCGGGGACATCCACCGTCGAAATCGCGACCGACGGGTCCGGAACATTCACGCCGCCGCCGTGATTCTGCCATGCCTGTATGGCCGGAACCCCGACCTGCATGCTCCCTGTAGGCGACAGATTGAAGGTGCCGGCGGTGACGGTGAAGCGCTTGTGCGACGCGTTGTTCAGGGCATTGCCCGCGAGCGCATCCGTCGCCGCGACATACACGCCCTCGCTGAAGTAAAGCGCGGTCGGGTGCAGCGCCGGGTCGATGTCCGCCTGGGCGATTTGCAGTCGCTTGAATATGGCGTTGCCGGTGCCGCCCGACGGTCCGGGATACTGCCCCGTATAGGCGTTGCATTGCGAACGCGGACCAAGAATGCCCTGGCCGCCGTTATAGCTCGCGGAATAAATGTCGCGGCAGCCCGCGCCAAGCTGGCTTCCGCCCGTGCCGTTGCACGACATGCCGCATCCGTTGCCCGCCGCGGCGACGGTTGCGTTCTTCAGCCACGACATGCCGATCTGCATGAGCCGCCCGTTTTCCAGGCGGTACGCATTCATTCCCAGCAGGGGAGAGGTCGAGTTCCACGGCAGGTTCGTGTTTCCGATGTTGCACGTGTAGCTGCCGAGGGAATAGCCGCGAATGCCGCCGACCGCGCCCCAGTTTGTGATGTCCACCGTATCCGAATAGACCACGTCGGGCCCGCTTCCGCCGCCTCCGCCGGTCGTCAGCGAGGCGCTCAGCGTGAAAGTACCCATTTCGCCTCCGTATCCCGCCACGCGGACGTAGCACGGCGAGCCGTTGCTGACCGCCACCGACACGCTGGATCGAAGCGAGCCGCAGGCGTCGTCGTCGCAGCCGATCTCCACGCCGCCGCACCCCGTGAACACCGATAGTGACGTGTCGAACGATGCCGCCTCGCACAGGTCGAATGTCGCGATGCCGTCGTCGGTCGGGACATAGTAGTACCACACATCGAGCGAGTCATTCCCGCCCGCGCACGAGTTAATGTCCGTCCCGGTGGCGCCCACGGTCGTCCCGCCGACCGGGCTGTCGGCGAAAATTTCGATCGCCGCGCTGCATTCGTTGTTCACCGGCTGGGCCTCGACGGTTGTTCCCGCGGCGCACAGGACCGCGCCCAGGACAAGCGCCGCGATGAATGCGGAGTGACACTGCTGCCGGGATGGCATTGACATCTTCTTTCGCTCCTTGTGCTCGCGCGTGGTGTGAAAAAAACGGGTCGGGGCTCGGTCCCCCCGTCTCGTGTTCTCGTTCCAATATACCCGGAACCTGCGGCTCGAAACAGCCGGGGCCGGGCAGAAAAAAGGCGACCCGGCCGGGTCCCTGAAATCTCGCCCGCGAGCGGTCGTTTCGGCGGTTTGACGAGGGTCCGTGCCCGGTTAGGCTATGCACCTTCTTTTCAGGATCGGAATCGTCTGAAAGTCTCCCTTCGCCGCAAAGGAGAAACAGCAGGCATGTCTCGACCGAAGGAACAATGGGCCAGTCGACTGGGCGTCATCCTCGCGGTGGCGGGCTCGGCCGTCGGCCTGGGCAATTTTCTGCGCTTCCCCGGGAATGCCGCCGCCAACGGCGGCGGAGCGTTCATGATTCCGTATTTCTGCGCCCTCGTGTTCCTCGGCATTCCGATCTGCTGGGCCGAGTGGACCATGGGCAAGTACGGCGGCATGTTTGGATTCAACTCCTGCCCGGCTATTTTCGGAGTGCTCGGACGGCGCCCCATCTGGCGTTATCTCGGAGTCTTCGGCCTCCTCATCCCTGTCATCATTTACATGTACTACGTTCTGATTGAATCGTGGTGCATGGGCTACGCGCTGAGTTTTGCCTTTGGCTGGATCGACCTTGGCGACGACCCGAATCAGTACGCCGCGAAAAGCGTCGAGTACTTTAACGGATTCGTCGGTGCCAATCAGGACGGACTGATGCTCGACGGGCGGCTCCACATCAGCGTCGTAGTCTGGCTCGTGGTGTTCGCGGTAAATTTTTACTTCATCTTCCGCGGGCTTTCCGGTGGCATTGAGAAGTTCTGCACGTGCGCGATGCCGGTAATGGCAGTTTGCGCGCTCATAGTGCTATTCAGGGTTCTGACCCTGGGGACGCCGAATCCCGACCAGCCGAAATTGAACGTTCTGAATGGCTTGGGATTCATGTGGAACCCCAAACCGGTAAACGGCGAGGGAACGTGGCTCAGTGCCCTTGCGCAGCCCAAGGTGTGGATGGCTGCCGCGGGGCAGATATTCTTCAGCCTCTCGGTCGGATTCGGGGTCATTATCAACTACGCGAGCTATCTCCGGCGCAGGGACGATGTGGTGCTTTCGGGGCTGACGGCCTCGGCCACCAACGAGTTCTTTGAAGTGTGCCTCGGAGGGTTGATTACGATTCCCGCGGCGTTTGTCTTTCTGGGCGTGGCCGGTGCCGAAGCGACCGGCACTTTCAGCCTTGGCTTTCACACGTTGCCGATCGTCTTTGAGTACATGCAGGGCGGCCGCTTCTTCGGGTTTGTCTGGTTCTTGATGCTGTTCCTCGCCGCGATCACCAGTTCGCTCTCAATGCTTCAGCCTGCGATTGCGTTCCTGGAGGAGGCGTTGGGGATCGGGCGAAAGGCTTCCGTGGCTCTTCTTGGCTTCGTGACCGGGCTCGGATCGCTCTTTGTTGTGTTTTTCAGTAAGGATCTGAAATCTCTTGTTTTTCTTGATGATACGGTCGGTACCATTACCATCGTAATTCTCGCTGCGATACAGGTTATTCTTTTCTCTTGGGTGTTCGGCGTGGATCGAGGAATTGCCTTTGCCCACGAAGGCGCTCAGATTCGACTCCCCTTCTTTTTCAAGTTCATCATCAAGTATGTGAGCCCGCTGTATCTGCTTACAATGCTCGGAATGTGGTTCTGGAAGGACTCCTACAGGTACTTTGACCAGATTCGAAATGATCAGGTCATCGCCCTTTCCTTCGGATTGGTTATCATTGTCGTGGTGTTCCTGCTTATCCTCATTCACATCGGGGGCCGACGTTGGAACGCCGAAGCGGCCGGTGCTTCGTCGCTCCTTGAATCCCGCACGCCGGAGGTGCACCGATGACAAACTCCGGATGGATCTTCATGGTCTGCTCCGTCGGCTCCGTGGTTGCGTTGATTTCGTGGTGCTTCTTAAAGGTTCTCTCCATGCCCAGCGCGACCGAGCATATGCACTCGCCCATCGATATCGATACGAAGGATCTGAACACTTGACGGACTGCCGATGTCTCGCGCCTCCTATCTGTTCGCCGCATTCCCCTGGGACCTCACCGATGAAGGCCCAGACGCCGCGCTCGCCCGACTCGCCGGGGAACTCGGCGTCGACGGCGTGACTGTTGCCGTCGTTCACCCCGGCATCCACGAACTTCGCGGGCGGCCTCTCGGCGGCCGCTGGGCCTTCCGGTGCGGCGCCGCTGCGCACTTTCAGCCAGACGCCCCCCGGTACGCCGCGGCGAGGATCCGCCCGATTACCGCTGCATGGATGAAATCCCGCAATCCATTGGAACACATCGCCCGCATCGCTGAGCGCGAACGGCTTCGCCTTCGCGTGTCGATCGACCCCTGCCGCGGCCGCGAACTGGTCGAGCGTTTTTCTCACGCCGCCTGCATGGATCTCTTCGGCGAGGCGTCGGACACGCGGTTGTGCCCCTCGAACCCCGAGGTCCGTGCCTATATAGCGGCACTCGCGGAAGATCTCGTCTCAAACTACCCTGTCGAGGCTGTTGAACTGGCCGGGGCTGATTTCGGCGACCCCTCGCAAGCCCGGTCTCTTGCCGACAGCGGGGTGGATCTTCCCCCGGCGGATCGCGTCCTCTTCTCATGGTGCTTCTGCGCGGCGTGCCGGCAGCGCGCCGCTGATTCGGGCGTCTCCGCGGAGGCCGCCGCCGCCGTCCTTCAGGATCGACTTGCCGCGGCGGCGCGCCTCGAAATGCGCGATCACGCCACGTTCGCCGATGTCATCGCCGGCTGTCCCGAACTGGCAGCGTACCAGCGCGTCCGTGCCGAGTCGGTGACATCGCTTGTGCGATCGGTGAAGGCCAAATGCCCTTACCGCGTCGTGTATCTATTGGACGGCGATCTGACGGCCAGTGGAGTCGACCCCGTCGCCCTTGCCGACGCCTGTGACGCACTCAACACTTCCTTCGACGCCGGGCACCGGAGCACCGAACTGTCCGCCGGGCACGGGGCCGTCCTCCGAAAGTCCGTCGAGGTGCGTCTGACTTGCCGCCCGCCGCTTGCGCCCGACGGCCCCGCACTTGTGGCCCGCACCCACGAGGCCTCTCAGGCCGGGTTCGACAGCATCACATTCGAGAACTACGGCCTGACGCCCGAACCCTGTCTCGACTGGGTCCGCCAGGCCGTCCGCTACGCCCGGCGTGAGACGAGGCACTAGCAAGTCGATTCGCACGCCGCGGACTATGCGTCCATTCGCCCGGGTCCTTTGGCCCCCGCGACCATTCGGTGCGATGGGCCTGTTACGGGATCAAAAGGGCATCCACGAATCCTTGAACATCGAGGCCATCCTCGGCCCCGTCGTCGTTCATGTCGGCTGCCGCGACGTGGCACGCCGCATCGTCCTGGCCGAGGAGCACCGCCGTGAGGGCCAGTGCATCCTGCAGGTCACAATCGCCATCGCAGTCGATGTCGCCGGCAACAACCAGGGCGAATTCGTAAGCGCCCATGTCGACGATTGGGGCGACACCCTGGCCCGTGTCGGGTGTGGCAGGATCGTCGAAAAAGCGTACGCGGCCGTCCAGATCGGTCGTGAGCGCAGTCGGAACGGACGAATTGCGCCCTGCGTCTATGCAGGGCGAGTTCGCGCCGAGATGGTAGTCGGCGGCGCTGATGAGCTGCGGATTCGCGACGATGCATCCGGGGTAATTCTCGGGGTCGGGCGGATCCTCGCCGGGGACGGGAGTCAGCAGGTCCTGGATGCACGCGTACTCGGCGTCATAACTGCCGCGAATCCCAGCGTCGCGCGGGGCGACGTCTTCGCCGGTGGCGACATTGCCCCAGATGATCGAGTTGAAGACGAGCATGGCGGCGTTTCCAAGCGATTGCATGCCGACACCCTCGCCGCCCGAGTTGTTGGCGATCGTGCAGTTGACCACGGTTGCGACGTCGGGCTGAAAGGAGTAGATGCAGATCCCTGCCCCGTAGCCCCCGTCGCTGCCGGCGCCAAAGTCATGCGAATAGACGGTGTTGGCGTAGAACAAGCTGTTCACCACGGTGATCGGGTCCCAGCTTTGAATGCCGGCGCCGGCATTGGCGGAGTTGTGGTGAAAGATGCAGTCGCGCACCGTAAGGGTCGCGCCGAAGTTGCTGATTCCGGCTCCCCGTGCGATTTCGATGCCGCCGGCGGAAAAGAACGTGCGTGCGACGTTGTACTCAAACCGGCAGTGCTCGATCAGCGCGCTGAGAGGCGCCGTCAGAAAATTGATGGAAATGCCGGAACCCTGGCCCGTGTTCCCGCTGTCCGCCACGGCGTGGTTCTCCACGAAATCGCAGTCTGAGATCGACGGAATGGCGCTTCCCACGATGGCAATGCCTGCGCCGTTTCCGAGATGCACGTAGTTCTGAACGAAACGGCAATGTGCAATGGTCGGCGAGGCGTCCTGGCAGTAGATGGCTCCGCCGGAGGCAAACGCCGCGAGATTCCGCGTAAAAATACAGTTCCGAATGGTGGGGCTGCCGCCGATGACGTAGAGTCCGCCTCCGTATCCGAGCGGATCACCGGCCGGCGTTCCCGCGGGGCCGGTCGCGCCGGCCTGGACGATGAAGCCGTCGAGGACGGCCGTAGGACCGACGCCGCTGCCGACAACGACATGGCCGCTGTTGGCGGTCACGATGTTCCACCCGACGTACCAGGGGTTGCCGTAGATGTCATCGTGACCGACGTCGCCGGAAAGGATCGTGGCGTGCGTGATCCAGTTGCGTTGGTCGCGGGCCGTTTCCGTTCCCGCGAAGCCGCCGTAGAGCGCTACGCCCTCGTGCATGACGAAACTCGAGACGGCGTCGCCGGGCGGGCCGGGCGTGTAGACTCCCGCGGCGACCCAGATCTCATCACCGGGGGCGGTCGCTGCGAGCGCGGGCTGTGGATTGAGGAACGCATTGTGCCAGTTTGAGCCGTCCTGTGTTCCGGTCGCAGCGGCGTTGACGTACCAGATCGCGGGATAGGCCGCGGTCGTCATGCAAAGTACCACGGTGACAGAACTGATTGTCCCGAGTCGTTTCATCACGCTCCCCTGGGGTTTCGGAACGCGTCCTACCGCGGACGACGCGCCTAACTCAACATGTTCACAAAGAGCTGGATGTCATCGCCGTCCGCCGACCCGTCGCCGTTGATGTCCGCAAGCGTGATGTCGCAGCCGGTGTATTCGCCAATTAGCGCTTCGACGAAACTCGGGATGTCATCCGTGTTGACGGAGTGGCTGCAATTGGTGTCGCCCTTGAGATATGGGCACGGATTGGGATCGCACGGAGTATCCAGGGTCCATGCCAGGCCTTTGGCAGCGTTGCAGTCCGCCTCCGTGAGCTGCGCGCACTGGCCGTCCTGGAAGCAGCAGGCCCCCGACGGATCCGGGCAATCCGCGATGCTCAGCCGGAAGTCCAGAATGGCGAATCCCTGGTCGTCGGGCTGCCGATCGATCATCAACCAGTACGTGCCGGCCGTGAGCGACAGATTGGTGATCGTTGCCACGGTTCCCGGCGTGCTCGCCTGGGCAAGACACGAAGAATCCGGGGGGCACCCGTCGTCCAGCACCACGCCGATGGAGTGATCGATCTCGGTCGCCCCCGCTACGGTGATGTCCACGCAATGGTCGCTCGACAGCGTGATCTGATAAACGATGTCGTCGCCGTCGTCATAAACGCCGAGGCACGAGCTGGAGTAGTCCTCCTTCTTGTCCGACGTCGTGTTGACATCTTCGAACGGTATGGAAGTGACGTAGATCGGAAACTCGCAATCCTGTCCGATCGGATCAACTTCCGGAGCGCAGGGCGGATTCAGGTCGCCGCAGGCCACGCCGACAGTCCAGGTGTCGTCAAGCCCCTGGCAGTTTGCCTCCAGAACATTGTCCGTGCAGATCTGAGTGGCGGAATTGCAGCAGGCGCCGGTCGTCCCTCCTCCGCAGTCCGTGATCGTCAGCGTGAAATCCAGGTTGCCGTCGGCCTGCGGCCACCGATCGATCATCAGGTAGTAAATGCCGGGCGAGAGTGTCAGGTTGGTGATCGTCGCCACGGGGCCCTGGCTGGTTCCCTGGGCGACACAAGCCGCATCGGGCGGGCACGCGCTGTCGAGCGCGATGCCGATCCAGTTGTCCTGAGGCGTTGCGCCGGTAACGGTGATGTCGACGCATTGTGTATTTGTGATCGTAAGTTCGTAAAGGATATCCTGACCGTTGTCGTACGTGCCAAGGCAGGTGTCCGAGTACTCGTTGCCCTTGTCGAGCGTCGTGTTCGTATCCGAATAGGGCAGCGAAGTGATCGGGATCGGACTCGCACAGTCCGTCCCCGGGGGCGTTGTCCCTGTCGGGCAGGCGGGATTCAGTTGATCGCACCTCAGACCGACGGTCCACTCCTTGCCGGGCCCCTGGCAGTTCGCAAGCAGGACATGGTCGGTGCAGGTCAGGGCGCCGGTGTCGCAACAGGCCCCGGTCGGCTCGCCACACGAAAAGCTCTGCCCCTGGATGAACACGTTTGAGTCCAGGACCTGGTCACCCGCATCCGAGATCGCCAGCTTGATGTGATTCACGCCCGGATTGAGTGTCCCGGTCGCCGTCAGGATCACGATGAGCCCGTCCATCTGCGTATCGCGGACGCCCGCACAGGGAATGCTCCCGGGAGGAATATCGGAGCAGTCGTTGTTGATGAAGAGATTGCAGAAGCTGCCGCTCGGCGGATTGTACGGGTTGTTGCAGTTCACGTTGTTGATGCTGACCGGCGTTCCGGCGCTCCCGGGGACGAGGGCCAGGTTAACGCCGTTCAGGAAGAATCCGAACACGTCGTTGAACGGCGAGTTCACCCACTCGTTGTATTCTTCGGAGGTGAACACGTATTGAAACTGGATGACCTGCGTCCCTGTGCATGTAAAGTCGAATTCAAGCACCACGGCGTCGTAGGTTGTATAGCCGGGGATCAGCGCGGCCAGATCCGGATCACTGGCGCCCGTGTTGACGGCGCTGATGTCGTCCTGCGTGTTCGGCCCGGTCACGAAAGAAATATCGCCGCTGCTGAGGATGATTCCGCTCTCGAATCCGACAATGCCCGTGCCGCCGATGAACGTGCCGGCCGCGGCGTTGACACCGCTGAAGGTCACATTGGACACTGTAACGCCGGTGCCCAACAGGGCGTGAACAAGATCGGTGGGAGTCAAACCTGCATTAAGGTCCTGTGTAACCAGCGCACGCGGGACCGCCCCGGCCGGAAGGATCCGATTGTTGCCGCCGGGCGCTATCCTCGGGCGAAGGGACCGGGCTTCCGGGCCCGCCGCGGCGCTCATCGCCGCGCAGAGCACGAGCACGGTCACGGCGCTCCGATATCGGCGCTGTGCTACACGCACGCGCGTGGACAATGATTTCGCTGGGTCGGGACTTGATGAGTTCTCATTTGACATGGGTACCTCCAGTCGATTGCTCGGGTGGATCAACGTCAGAGTGGGCGTGGTCCCTGAACGCTGAACTGCAATCGGCGCGCCAGCGGTCTCAAAGTGCGTACGGGCAGGCGCAATTCCGTGTCGCAGCGGCTGAATGGGCCGTGTTGACGCTGATTGATGGATGCATTTCGCCCCGGTCGGAAGGGCGGCGCGCGTACGACGTGCGTCCGTGCACGCACGAGCGCGCTTGCATGCACAGCGAGGCGATGTTTGCTCGAACCGGCCGCGCCCGAAGGCACTGAGAATGAGAATCAGTCCACACGCGCGGCATATGATTGTTCGGTTGCAAGGCCCGCAAAGAGGCGCCGCATGTCAAGTCAGACAATGCGTCGTGAATCGGATTGTGGAATCTGCCGCATCGCAGCCGGGCTTTTTCGTTACGCTCGTCCCGCGCGCTCGGCTGCTTCGCATGCAAATGCGCGCCAGTTGGCGCAGCAACCCGGAGCGGGTTGAGGGCAGCCCTCGGCCGAGGCGGAGTCAAACCAGCCGCGCGTCCGATTGCAGAAGGCGCACACGCTGAGCATGACCGGAACCTCAACCAGCACACCGACGACGGTCGCGAGTGCCGCGCCGGAATCCGGGCCGTACAGGGCGATTGCCGTGGCGACGGCCAGCTCGAAGAA
The DNA here is from genome assembly GCA_003576905.1 of Planctomycetota bacterium. Classification (GTDB taxonomy): domain Bacteria; phylum Planctomycetota; class Phycisphaerae; order UBA1845; family UTPLA1; genus UTPLA1. Next base: position 110,230 of record QEVG01000019.1, read on the forward strand.
ATTGCTCGCGCCGATCAGCGCGCCGGGCGCCGCGATGCTGTGCGGTACGCGGAGCAGTTTCATCAGGCCATAGACGAGCGACGCGTTGAAATACACCTGGATCAAGATGGGAACCGCGATCAGGACGACGTGAAAGAACCTCTTCGTGATGTTGTCCGCCTGGAAGGCGAAGATCAGCACAAGCGTCGCCAGCAGAGCCGATACGGCGACGGGATGAAATCGGAGCAGAAAGGAGTTCTCGAACCACGCGAGACCGCGCCGCCGAATCAATGTGCGCCGCGTGACCGCTCCGGCGACGAGGGGAACCACGATGAAAAAGACCACCGCGTACACCAGTACCATGAACGGAACGGTTAGCGCCGACGCCCCGCGAACGAGAAACGTCACGATCGGCGCGAAGAGCGCCAGCATGAGCAGGTCGTTCACCGAGACCTGAACCAGCGTATACGCCGCGTCGCCGCGCGTCAGGTAGCTCCACACGAAGACCATCGCCGTGCAGGGCGCGGCTGCCAGTATGATGACGCCCGCGACGTACTGGTCGGCAAGTTCCGCCCCGATCCACGGCAGGAACAGGTGTTTGAAGAACACGTAGCCAAGCAGTGCCATGCTGAACGGCTTGACCAGCCAGTTCACAAGGCATGTGATGATCAGCCCCCGCGGACGCTTCCCGACACCCAGCACCGACGCGAAATCGACCTTGAGCATCATCGGGTAGATCATCAGCCAGATGAGTACGGCGATCGGCGCGTTGATCTGGCTTCCGCCACCGAATTCCAGGCGCCGCAGCGCGTCAACGGCCCCCGGCAGCAACTTACCGATCGCCAGCCCCGCCAACATGCACAGCCCGACCCACAGCGTCAGGTACCGCTCGAACAAGTTCAGCCGGCGGATGTCATTGCTCTCGTGCATCTGCGACCCTCATGCCCGGCGCTTGGACGCCGCAATATCCACGCTGGTGACGTAGTCGCTGACACGAGCGCCCGGCGGCAGGTGCTCCGCGATCCGGCGGTAAAGCGGGTCCCGCATCTCGCTCAACGACTTTACGTAAATGGCTTTCGGCGACAGCCGAATCTCCGAGAGGCCCGCATCCTCCATCATCCGGCGCGTGTCATCGATGAGGGTCGCGCCCGCCACGCAGCCCACCAGCGCTTCGACCATCTGCCGAACCGATTCCGGCAATGGATGCAACAGCGCCAGGTCGGATACGGCGACGCGCCCGCCGGGCTTTAGCACCCGCGCGATGTCGCGCCAGACCTGCGCCTTGTCCGGCGAAAGATTCAGCACGCAATTCGAGATGACGACGTCGACGCTTCCGTCCGCGACCGGCAGATGCTCGATCTCGCCCAAGCGGAACTCAACGTTGTCGAGGCCCGTGCGCTCCCGGTATTCCGCCAGGTTTCTTCTCGCCCTGCCGATCATCGCGGCCGTCATGTCTACCCCGATTACGCGCCCCGACGCGCCGACCTTCGGCCCCGCGATGAAGCAGTCGAATCCGGCCCCGCTGCCGAGGTCCAGAACAATCTCGCCGCGGCGGAGGCTGGCGATTGCCGTCGGATTGCCGCACGAAAGACCGAGATTCGCGCCGTCGGGCACGTCGGCCAGATCCGATTCCGAGTAGCCGATTCCCTTCGCGAACTCCGTCGCGCTGCCCGCGGCCGGTCCGCACCCGCCGGAACCTCCGCAGCATCCGCCGCCCGTTGAAGCCGGCGCGGCGGCGCCATCAGATTCGGCGATCTTGCTGTAGCCCTCGCGGACTCTTTCGTGCACGGTAAGCGGATCATTCAGATTCTGCATGATTGTTCCCTTCATGTTTTTCGACGTGCGTGTGCTTCAGGGGGCGTCAGAACTGTTTCCGGAAGACCTTCCACGAATGCCCGGATTTCGTCCCGAACGCGCCGGTAATGCGGCAGCGCCTCCTCCTCCGTTCGGGCATGTTTCGCCAGCCGGGGCGGATCATCGAACCCGGCGTGTACCACGCGCGTGCGCGCCGGGAATACGGGACAGGCCTCCCGCGCCGCGTCGCACACGGTCACGACGAAATCGAATTCAACACCCAGATCCTCGGGCCGCTTGCTGGTGTGCCCGGAGATGTCGACTCCGGCTTCACCCATGGCGCGCACCGCCAGGGGATTCAGCCCGTGCGGGGCGGTTCCCGCCGAGTAGGCCTCGATGCGCCCGGCAAGCAGTCGCTTGGCCCAGCCTTCGGCCATCTGGCTTCGACATGAATTGCCCGTGCAAAGAAACAGCACGCGGGGTTTGTGATCAACAACGGCCACAACACGTGCCCTCCGACTTGGCGGCCTCGCCGGGGCAGCACTCCTCAAACGCGTCGGCCAGGGAGCGCAGCAGCCCGCACAGGCGCCCGAACTCAACACGGTACTGGACGGTGCGGCCCGTCTTCACCGATTTCAGCACGCCGGCCCGGCTCAGCAACGACAGGTGCCGCGACACCACCGAGAGATCGACCGAGCAGCACTCGGCCACCTCGCTTACCGGGCACGGCCGCCCGCACTTGGCGAGGCATGCAAGGAGCCGGAGCCGCGTCGGGTCGCACAAGGCCTTGAACAGCTCGGGGTCGAGCAGCCGGTCGATGGGCCGGCAACAGGCCGCCGCCAGCCGGGGGCTTGCGGGGCGCCGGGCCACGCGGCGAGATTTGCGTATTTGCGTCATAATGCAAATATTAGCCTGCCCGCGAAGAAAGGCAAGGACCGACCGAATGATGTCTCAGAAATGCCCCCTCCCAGCGCGCGAAACCCTTCATGTCTTGGCTCACAGTTCAACTGGAATCTTCGGACGGTAATTTACGAGAGACTTCGGGGCCGCTACGCCGCGCGCTCCGCCCCCAACCCCGCATCCCGGCGGCCCCCGAACGTCCCATGTTTACACCAGGGAATCTGTTACACGTGAACCGGAGAGGGAGGGATTCGATCTGCCCCGTTTCCTCAACCTCTGCCGGAATCTCATTTATCGTCCAACCTCAAGAGCGACAACGACTTCGCGCGTCTCGGCGATGTCCTGTTCCTTCACGGTTTCTTACCATCCCGTGATGCGTTTTGAGGGCAGTTTGAGGGCAGTTTTTTTGCAGGTTGTGAACGCTGCGAGGCGCGCCGACTGTTGCCAAGAAGGTGCCGGGACTCAGTAATGCGGTTCGACGACACGATGCTCAGTTTGCGCAACGCAATCAGCCGGTCCATTTTTTTCGAGGGCGGCGTAGTTTTGTGACGATCTCGCGAGGGAATGCTCGCTTGGGCTGGTCATCCTCGCGGCGCAGTCGGGGCAGGCTTGAGTCGTTCTTGCAGGCAAGTAGGTATCGCTGCTTCGATACTGCCTGATTATTTAGATAATATTTTGGAAACCCGCGACGCAATCGTCCCGTGCGATTCCATTCTCGCGATATTCCGTGCAGTTCCCCCTTTCCGTTGTAGTGGCGCTCCAGGTGGACAGTTTCTTGGTCTTCGTTGATCCCCCACTGAAAGCCCGCAGGGAGGCCCTTCCTAAGATATAGAACCTCCGATAAGAAAACAGAGCCATCGTCACGCTCTCTTCGCCACAAGTCGATGCCGGTGCCATGGCGCATTCGGTAGATGCCGATCAGCTTTCCGTTTGCCGACCACTGCTTGGCGACGCCGTGGGCAAGACCGTTCTCGTACGGCTCTACGGAGCCGAGCTTGCCAGGTGCGATCCAAAAGTATTGTCTTCCGTGCGGCCTTCCCTTTCTCCGTGGCCAATCGAACTCAAGCTCGCCATTTTCGAAGAATCCGCGGATACCGACCATTCGACCCTTTACAAAGTACTCCGCGCGTTTTTTGATTCCGTTCGGCCACTCTTCAACAACGCGCTCACGTGCAATGGCAGGGATTGAAGAACGGTATCGTGGTGGTGCCATGAAATGTTTCACTCAAAGTGAGACCAATCGCCTTTCCGAATTGAGGATGGTTTCCGCTGCCGGGTAGGGCAGCAGGCGTTGGCGGATTCTCAGGTTCTCCTGCTTACGCAGTTGCCTGGCCGTGGTCAGTTTCCGGAGGCGCTCGGCCAGAAGCGCTTCCGGGTTCCCGCGATAATAATCGACCGGCCGCAGAAAGTTCAGGCTGCTGTGCAGCCGGTGATGGTTGTAATGATCGATCACGCCGTCGATGACCCGCCGGGCGGCGGCGAAGTCGCCCGCTGCGTCCCGGCCGGCGTCGCCCAGCGTCGCCAGCTGATCGTCGATCCGCTCGCCGATGGTCCGATTGCACCGCTCGATCTCGGCGTTGTCGGTCGGCGTGTGCGGTCGGATCAGGTGATGTCCCACGTCCATCGCG
>QEVG01000052.1 GCA_003576905.1 Planctomycetota bacterium
GTCACGACAAGTTCGGGCAACAACGGTCTGGTCCGCTTTGACGGCGGCTCGGGCTCCATTGACGGACCCTGGGGTGGGATCGTGGCAAAGCCGCCGCTCCGGTCCATTCCGGGATCGCGCCACGCGGTAAGCGACACGATTGTCTTCCTGCTGACCCTCACCGCCCCGCTGAGCGATACGCAGCTCTCGGAACTCGCGAACCGGAGCATCGTTGAATTCGGGTCCGACGCGCGCTATCTACGTGTTCCGGAGCCCGCCGCGCTGGCGCTGCTGGCCCTTGGCGGCCTGATGATGCGCCGCCGCTCACGCATGTCGCGGTGACATCCACGGCGCAGCGCACCTATCAGTTCGTCACTTCTGAAGCCCGCGGATGCATTCATCCGCGGGCTTCTTCGTTTTGCGCTGCCGCGGCGCGCCCGCGCTCGGCAGTCTCAATTCTCTCGCGGCTGATAACCAAAGGATGAACGCGTCCTCACATCCAAAGGTCTTCGGGCAGCGCCGAGCCGGAGAGTGTCTCAACTGGGGCACTCGTCATAAAGGTAAAGCTTACCGGACGCGCCGCGCGGTCTACCCTCTCGCTTCCGACAGGTAAGAAGGATTATCGCCTCGCACTCTTGTTATTCGCCCGTCGAAAGTGTTATTCTGTCCTATAGCTACAAGGGAAACGGCGGACACACGTTTCCTGAAACGCAATGGGCCGGAGCACTTCGCTCTACCGCTTTGCGCTGTTGAATGGGCCACCTGGGGGTACTACCATGAAGTTCGCACTTCGATCGCTTTGCGCCGTCGCTTTGTCTGGTCTTTGCGCGCAGGCGCACGCGGGAACGATTACCGTTCGATACACACTCGATGCGGGCGGGTGCAACCGCAATCCGCTCAACGGCCTTGCCGCGCTGGCGACGTTCACCACGACGGGGAACGGGTTGTCCATTCTCGTCCAGAACACGAGTACCGGTGTTCCCGCGCGGTTCGACGCCGCATCGTCACTCATCACGTCGCTCGGCATGAATCTTCCGAACGGCACGCGCATCGTCTCCGGTGACCGCGCGACGATCGCCCCCGGCGCGATCGGATTGCAGGCCTGGGCATCGCGTGGGCTTGGAGGCAGCGTCGCCGAGGAGTGGGGCTGGTCGAACCTGCGCGGCACTCGCGTGTTCTCCGAGTTTCAGCAGTCGATCACGACGACGCGCACCAGCCGGGGCATGACTCTCTTCGGCGGCGGGCGCGGCCGAGTCGGCGACGCCTTCGGCGGAATCACCGCGGGCCCGCCGATCCTGAGCATCCCGCGTGCGAAAAAGGCGGTATCAAGCTCCATCCTGTTCGAACTGACGTTGTCCTCGGCGCTGACGCGCCAGCAGCTCTCCGAGGTGGCCTACGGAAGCATGATTGAGTTCGGCGCCGACGCCAGGTATCTCCGCCCCGTCCCGGAGCCGTCCAGCCTGATGCTGCTTGCCGGGGCGATCGCGGCCCTGCCCGGATTGCGGCGGCGATTGGGATGAATCGAACGCACCATCCGGCGCACTTCGCTGCGGCTGAAGCCGAACCCAATGCCGGACGTACGCCTACTGCCCCAGCGGTTTGACTGCGTCTTCCTCGTTGAGAGCCTGGGAGAGATCCTTTTCTAGTTCAGGGTTCCTGAGACCCGCTTCCTTCGCGCGGCGCAACGCTTCGTCGGCCGGGCACTGGCCGGACTTTCCGAGGTACGCGCCATACATGCCCCCGGCGCGGCTGCCGCCGGCACAATGGACGAGGACAGGCTCTCCGGAGTGCGCGCGCATGATCTCCATGAAGGCATCAAGCTGCTCGCGCGTCATTTCATCCGACTTCATGGGGATGTTCACATAGGTCATGCCGCGGTCGCGCGCGGCCTGTACCTCCTCGGGCTTGATCTCGTCCTGCCTACGAAGGTCAATCACCGTCATCACGCCGCGGTCCTTCAACTGGTCAAGTCCTTCGGATGTGGGGGTGCCGGCCACGTAGATCTGCCCGTCTCTCTTGAGATTCTTGACGCCGGACACGCCTTCGACCGGGACGGGGCCGCCGTGGGGCCCGGCACATCGGGCGAACATCGCAAACGAGATGAGGATCAGCACACGTGCGGTTTGCGCGACCATGCAGGGCTCCTTGCGGGGTACGGGAAGTCACTTGCGCTTTTTCGGCGTTCGCCGACTCGTCGGACGACCGGACAGCTTAGCGTTGGGTGCCGGCTTTCTCTTCAATTCCTCAAGCTCGGCACGCAGGACGGCCAGTTGCTCGTTGAGCCGGGCCGTCTCTGAATCGGGGCGCGACTCGGGGGCCGGGCGAGGCTCGGCGTCGCGGCCTGTACGGGCAGCGCCTGGAATGAGCATTCGGACCCAGTCGAACGGGGCCGCCGGCGAAAGCGAGCTGAAACCGGATCGGGCCAGGAACTCGTCAAACTGCTTCCGGGAGTTCGTAAAGGCCTCCATGGCCTGGGAGAAGTACTGATCGATGAAGCTCCGCACCATCTGCTGGTTGCTCTGAATCGCCTGGTGAAGGAGGGAGGCGGGGAAAAGCTCCATCTTGGGGGGGTCGTGTTCCAGAATGATCTGGGTAAGTACGACATTGGTGATGTCGGCGCCGGTCCTGGAGTCATGCACGACGATCTGGCGGCCGTCGCGGACAAGCTCGTAAAGGTCGCCCAGGGTGACATGACGGCTGCGGGTAACGTCGTAGAAGCGGCGGTTGGGATATTTCTTGATCTCGAAGACGCCGGGTTCGGATTCAGGGCTGGTCATGGGCGGGCCGTCCATTCTGCGATTGCAGCCAGAAAAATCGCGTTCGCGATACACAGATCCAATGCCATATTATATCATGTTTATATACAAGGTTTTATGGTCGCACAATATTTTTTTGCAAACGCACAAAATTGTGTTGCAAAGACGAAAAAGCGCCGATATACTTCTTGCAGACAACTGGGGCACCGACTCAGGGAAGTACGGCCAGAACTAAACGAGGGTTTCGCCATGACACAGACCGTTGAAAAGACCGTTGAAAACGTCAAGAACCAGACCGAGGGCATGTTCAAGCAGGCCAGCGAGACTTTCAAGTCCGCCATGGACACGGGCATCCGCTTCCAGCAGGACGCGTTCAAGTGCATGTCCGAATACGTCGGCCGGGGCGAGACCTTCGAGGACGCCCGGTGTCGGATGGAGACGGTCGCCGCCGACTCGATCAACCTGATCCGCAAGAACGCGGAGCAGGCGCAGAAGGCTTTCGACGAAGGCTGCAAGAACGGAATCGAACTGATCCGCAAGGCCTTCGACAGCGGCAACGGCCACGGCACGAAGGACATGATGACCTACGCCCGCGACGTCTGGCAGAACGCCTTTGACGCGATGCGCGGCAATATCGAGACCGCGAGCCGGACCAGCACGGTCTGCATCGAGAACTGGTCCACCTTCTTCACGCGCAGCATGAACTTCGGCGAGAAGAAGGCCGGCAAGTAAGACTCCACCCATCGTGCTCGGCGGCGGGATCACCCTCCCGTCGCCGGGCTCGATTCCAACGACACCGGCATTGCTGTCATGCACCGTCGCTTGAGGCAACACGACAAACACCATGGATACGCAGGCGACAACGGATTCACTCTCAATCGATGCCGGTGTTAAAACCCACAGGACCACGGGAGCAGGAAAGATGCTCCCGTGGCCTTTTTTTTGACCTGACCCTCGCCCGGCCGCCTGGCGCCGCTTCGAACCGCGCTGGCCGCCGGGCGAGAACTCAGTGGAGCACCGATCGCCCATGTCGAATCCTGAGACCCCACATCCGAACCCGGCGGAAGCATTCACGCAGTTCTGGAGCGACATGTTCTCCCGGATGGGAATGACCGGCGCGGGGGTTTCGGCCGGGCCGATGTCGCCGGAAGGCGCGAAGCAGATGCAGCGCATCTTCCTCGACACGATGGCCCGGTATTTCGACGAGTTCATGCGATCGGACCAGTTCCTGTCGATGATGAAGGAGACGATGGACCGCTCGCTGGCGTTCAAGCAGCAGGTGGACCAGTTCCTGACGCAGCTTTACCGCGGGGCCCAGATGCCGGCCAAGACCGACGTGGACGACATTTCCGGGCTTCTCCGCTCGATTGAAAAAAACGTGCTCGATCGACTCTCCCGTTTGGAAGAAAAAGTCGCAGCAGTGGAAGATTCACGACCGACGGGAAGCGGCGCCGGGGCGAGCCGGGCGCCGCAACCCTCGCGTCGTGAAGCGATGAAGGGCGATCGATCGATCCGAAAACCCAGGTAACACGCGGCCGGGCAGGCCCGCGCAGGCGGTCGCCCGGCCCGATGGAACAGGCGTCGCATGACCACCTCGACCCCGAAAAATCCGTTCCTGTCGATGCTGCCGAGCTTTCCGCTCCCCATGCCGAGCTTTGAAGAGCTTCAGCGGAAGATGCTGGCGATGCCGAACGTGATGGAGGCGGCCCGCAACGTGAAGGTGGGCGCTTCGCCGCGGGAGATCATCTTCCGCGAGGATAAGCTCAGCCTCCTGCACTACCAGTCGGACGTCCCCAAGAAGTACCGCACGCCGCTGCTGCTGGTCTTCGCGCTGGTCAACCGGCCCTACATCCTGGACCTGCTTCCACACAAGAGCGTCGTTCAGCAGTTTCTGCGGGCCGGCTTCGACGTGTACATGATTGACTGGGGCGTTCCGACCGAGGCCGACAAGCATCTGACCCTCGAACATTACATCGAGCGGTACATGCACAACGTCGTCCACTACCTCCGCGAATACACGGACGAGGAACAGGTCTCGCTTCTGGGCTATTGCATGGGCGGCACGATGAGCGCCATGTACACGGCCCTTCATCAGGAGCTCATCAAGAATTTCATCCTGATGGCCGCGCCGGTGGACTGGTCCGACCGGGAGGCCCTGCTCTGCCGCTGGACGGACCCGAAATGGTTCGACGTCGACAAGGTCATCGACACCTTCGGCAACGCCCCGCCGGCCTGGCTTCAGGGCTCATTCGCCGTTCTCAAACCCGTCGCGAACCTGATCGAGAAGTACATCACGTTCTACGACAAGATGGAGGACGAGAAGTTCCTCGAGGACTTCTTCGCCATGGAGACCTGGGTGAATGACAACATCCCGGTCGCCGGCGAGACCTTCCGCCAGTTCGTGAAGGACTGCTTCCAGCGCAACCTGCTCGTGCAGGGCAAGCTTCGCGTCGGGAGAAACCTGGTTAACCTGGGCGATATCACCTGCCCGATACTGAACCTGATGGCCACGGCGGACCACCTCGTGCCGTGCGGACAGAGCGCGCCGTTCAATGACCTCGTGGGATCGAAGGATCGCAAGTCGATCACGTTCCCGGCGGGCCATATCGGACTTTCGGTCGGCAGCAAGGCACAGAAGGAGTTGTGGCCGCAGGTGGCACAGTGGCTCGCGGAGCGATCGGACCGGGACTAGTGGCATCGTTCCGGCGTTATCATGAAAGGGTCTGGACGTTCCCGGACAAGACACGACGATACGACCGGCTCATCTGGGGAGTGACGCCATGCAACTATACGGAAAAGTAGCGGTCATCACGGGCGCGGCAAGCGGCATCGGCCGGGCCACCTGCGTCGCCATGATGGATCTGGGCATCGAGGCCATTGCCGCCGTCGATCGCTCCAGCGCCGTCACCGACATGTGCAACACCCTGAACCAGGAAATCGGCCGGTCCGTCCTGCATCCCTACATCGGGGACGTAACCTCCGACGAGTTCCGCAAGGAGGTTTTCTCCGACCTGCGACGCCGCTTCGGAGCCGTGCACCTCTGCGTCCCCGCGGCGGGCATTACGCGCGACCGGCTCGCGGTGAAGTATCACAAGGACAACGGCGGCGCCGATCTGTATCCGCTGAAAGACTTTGAAGAGGTGATGCGGATCAATCTCATCGCGCCGATCTACTGGGCGATGGAGACGATCGCCACGGTCGCCGAGGATCGCGGGCGCAAGGGTCTCGGCAAGTGGGAACCGGCCGAAGGCACGCAGGGCGGCGTGGTCTTCATCGGCTCGGTCTCGTCGCTCGGAAACAAAGGCCAGGTTTCCTATGCCACGGCAAAGGCCGGTCTCGCCGGCGCGCAGGCCACGCTCGCCAAGGAAGCCATCTTCTACGGCGTGCGCTGCAACATCATCCACCCCGGCTACACGGACACGCCGATGGTCCGGGCGTTGGGCGAGGACCTCATCCGGCAGGTGATTTTGCCGCAGACACAGCTTCGCCGGCTCCTGCGGCCCGAGGAAGTGGCCGACGCAATCTGCTTCCTGCTTCGAAACAGCGCGGTCAGCGGCTCGCTGTGGGTTGATGCCGGCTGGCATCCCGCCGCCTGATCCACGCCTAATCTCATCGAACTCGCTCTACGGCGATCGGGACTCTCCCCGGCGTGTCGCCGGATGATTCGCATAGGCGGCGCCGCCGCGCGTCAGTCGCAATCCCAGCGATCATCACGCGTTCCCCGTCGGTGAGCGAATGATGCCTCCCGGCGGGAATACTCGTGACGCGGGCGAAATCCCGCTCCGGAACCCCGCGAACCGCTCCAGCTTCTCGAATACCCTCGAAAGGAACGGTACTCCGGCTGGTCGCCGCGCCATGCCCAGGATCGCGCATGACGGTCGGGCCTTCCGCACCAATCGTCATAGCCGCACGACCCGCCGCCGGAACAGCCCGTTGACAACAGCGCGACACTGAGGACCAAAAGCGGCATTAACTTACGCAACACGGGCGCACCCTCCTGTCCGGACGGACCGCAACCGGGCCAATGTCGATCGTCGTCCGGCCAAAGCCGAGCAGGCATGGCAAGGACCGGCCTCCGCGGCCGGCCTGGAGGGTCAGACACTGTGAATTGAGATTGGTTGGCACGCCCGAGAAAGCCGGCGATCCCTGCATGCGCGTCAGGCTGATCGCCGCCGATACCGCTGCTCGCGAGCGCGGTGCAATGGCGGCGTCCACCGGCAGGGAAAAACGCGCCCGCTCACGGCTTCCGCCGGCGCGATACGGCAAACCACACTCCCGCAAGCAGCAATGCGGCAGTGCCCGGTTCCGGGACCGGCGTGTAATCGACGATCAGCTGCGGGCGCAGGGCCTCGTCGGGCTCTTCGCGCGTAGAGAAGCGCTTGACGGTCTGCGATGCGGACTCTTCGCCCAGGAGCAGCCAGCCGAAGTTTATCGCCGGGTTGTCGAGGAAGCTCTGTACATCGGCAAGCAGGCTCGTCGTCGACGGCCACTGATAATCTCCCGTACCGGCAATCACTGTTTGCGAACTGGCCGCGGGCGCAAAATCTCCGCCCGGCGTCACCCAGGCAACGGTGTTGTAGCTGGAGTAAACCCACGTGGCGTCGCCGATTCCCGCCGGCGCGCCTTGCCCACCCGTCGTCGTCGCCGTTCCCTCACCCCACGCCGCCAGCACGCGATGCAGCGAGACGGTCGTGGCCGCGGTGTTGGCCGAGGACTGGCTGAGCTGGAGCGTGACCGTGTTAATCGTCGAGCCCGCGGGAATTATTCCGGCAATGTCAAACAGTATGACACCGCGGCGGCGCGAATTGGAGGACTGGTTGTTCCGCCCGGCGAACATGCCGGTCGATCCGCCGCTGCTGACGTCGCCCTCAAAGTCTTCGATTAGGGTGTTGTCCGCCGCCGCTCCCAGCACGACCAGGTCCGCCTGCGCCGTTGAGACGAGCGATACGATCAGCACCGCCGCCGCCAGGCCGTGTACCGAAACCGGCCTGAACAAAGACTGGCTCTCTGTCCTGATCACTTCAAACTCCCCCCGAGAAAAAGCTCACGGACATGCCTCGGCGACAAGGCAATCGACAAACAGGTCGGTGTCGAACGCCGACTCGAGCAGCAGGTTGCTGTCCATGTCGGTCGCGCAGAACTGCGCCGTTCCTAGCTCCGCCCCGCCGAGAATCGCATCCACGAAGAGCTGAATGTCCCGGCCGTCCACGACCGTATCCTGGTTCGTGTCTCCCTTGATGCACACCGCCTCGAACTGCCGCATCATCTCGTGGTCCTCGTGCTCGAGGATGTGGCAGTGATACGCGTACAGTCCCGTGTAATCCATGAATCGCGTGATGACGCGCGTGATCTGGTTCGGCGGGCACATCACCGTGTCCTTCCAGCCGGCCTCGTTCGCCGCCGGCGGAAGCACCGGCCCGACCGGCACCACCTCGCCCTCCACGATCTCAAATTCCTGGCGGTCCAGAATCTGGAAGAACACGAGGTGCATGTGCATCGGGTGCGAAATGCCCGATCGGTTCACGAATGACCACACTTCCGTCGTTCCCAGGACCGGGTACTCGGTGATATCGTCCCAGTGAAGATCGTTGATCATCCACATCGATCCCGCGCAGGGCTCGTTCATCTTCATCAGCATGAACTCCCGCATCATGGTCGCGTCGCCCTCGTCCAGCACCTCCACCGTTCGCAGCGTGCCGGGCACCGGACCGGTATCCCCGGCCTGGTTCTGCACGACAAACTTCATCACCTGCGGCAGATCGTGCATCGGGTCGCCGCTCGGATAGGGCGCAGGGGCACTGTTGGTCAGGAGAATCTCCGTGCCAGGCGCGTGCGCGGCGAAGTCGACGATGATATCGGCCCGCTCGGCCGGGCCGAGCGTGACCTCGGTGAGCGCGACCGGCGCGGCGAGGAGTCCGCCGTCGGTGCCGACCTGCTGGAAGCTCTGCCCGTTCGACAGGGCGAGCGTCAGGGTGCGCGAGTTGCAGCCGTTCAAAGCCCGCAGGCGGTACTTGCCCTGTTTCACGTTCAGGTAGGGCCAGACCTTGCCGTTCACCAGCATTTTGTCACCGAAGAAGTGCTCTTCCCATACGCCGGGGTAATGCAGCGTTCCGTCAGGATTGAAGGTCCGGTCCTGAATAATGAGCGGGATGTCGTACTCGCCCGATGGCAGATTCAGCAACTGCTCGAACGCGTCCGTAATCACGTACCCGCCGGCGAGACCCATGTACACGTTGAGCCGGGTGATGCCGAGGGCGTGGTCGTGGTACCAGATAAGGCCCGCGTCCTGATTGTTGGGATACACATAGGTCGCCGAATTGCCCGGCAGGAAGGTGCTCTCCGGGTAGCCGTCCACCGCTGCCGGAACGTGTCCGCCGTGCAGATGCGTCACGACCTTCGGCTCGTTCACCGCGCCGTGGGGGCAAAGGTCAACGGTCAGGTAATGCGTGGTCCGGAGGTTGTCAAACTCATCCCGCAGATCGTTGATCCAGTTGACAGTCACGGGCATGTCACGCGATGCGAGAATTGTCGGGCCGGGGTACATTCCCTCGTAGGTCCACAACGTCGTCGGCGGCAGCTCCTGGTGTAGTTGCTGCTCGACCTGGACGATGTGCATGTCGTAGGTCGCCACGCCGCCCGGCGCCCCGCTCGTCGGCGTCGCGAGGGGTGGGATCGGCAGCGGATCGACATACGGCGTAAGAACGATCGGGCACATGTGCGGCATGCACATCGTGTCATCGCCCTGATACGTGCCGTCCTGTGTCAGGCAATCCACCTCGGTCAGCTCTTGGCACGTTCCGTTGTCGAAACAGCAGGCGCCCGTCGGCTGAGGGCAGGGATTCGGCGTGCACGTCGTGTTGTCGCCCTGGTAACTGCCGCTCATGCTGTTGCAGTCGGTCTGTCCGAGGACCTGGCAACTGCCGTCGCCGATGCAGCAGGCCCCCGTGACCTGCGGGCAGGGATTCGGGGTGCAGAAAGTGCCATCGCCCTGGTAGCTGCCGCTTTGCGCGGCACAGTTGGCCGCCGTGAGCTTCTGGCACGTGCCGTTCGGGAAACAGCACGCGCCGGACGCGGCGGGCGGCGTATAAGTGATAGTCAGGGCCGGACGCTGCGAAGGGATCGAGGAGCTTCGCGAATCGAACCGCTTGGCGGACTGGTTCTGGGCCTCGTTGCCGATGATGAACCAGCCGTAATTCGATGCGGGCGTGGTCAGCCAGTTCTGCACGTCGGCCACCATGCCGGCGGTGCTGCCCCATGTATAGAAGCCGATTCCGCTCACGGTGATATTAGCGCTGGATGCCACTGCATAGTCACCACCGTAGGTCGTCCACTGCGGCCCCGCCGGAGGGTTGAGCTCGTTGTAAAACCTCCAGAACCAGGTTGCGTCGTTGTTCAGCGCCAGCGTGCCGGCGCCCTCGTTGCCGCCGGCATTGGAGAGGCCCTCGCCCCAGTCCGCGGTGGCGCGATACAGACGCACGGTGTGTCCCCCGCTCCGCGTGCGCGACATGTAGAGTTGAAGCGTGACCCCAGTGACGGTCGACCCGGCCGGGACGCTTGCCGCGACGTCGAAGGAGATCAATGCGCGTCGCAGCGCGCCGCTCGACGTTCGCCCGGCAAAAAACCAGGCGCCGGCCCCGTTGCTGTACGCGTCGTCTTCCGAGTAGATCGTCGTGTCTTTCGAGGCGGGAATCGTTACCGAGTCCGCGCGGGACACGGTCGGTCCCAAAAAGTACAGCGCGCAGATGCAAAAAACAAACGATGCGCGTCTGCGCGATTGATCGTGGGTCATGTGTGTCCGTCTCCCTGTCCGTTCGCCCCCGGGCCAGATTCCAATGCCAATATCGCCAACCGCACCGCGCCTGTTCCGTGCTCGGTGACGCGCGCGAATTCCGGCGTACCTCGCGGCCCTCAGGCAACGGGGACTTTTCCAACCTCGGCCCAATGTGAGGAAAACCCCCTCTCAGCCACTAGCATAACCCATCCGCCTGCTTTCAATGAATACTATCCATGCCAGGCCGGCGTGTACCGTGCATTGCCATCCCCGCTTCTCGGGCTACCGACACGGGGCTGACCGGTTTTCGCGTGATTTCCGGGCAAAGACCCCTCAATGGCTACTTCCGCCCTCCGGGGAAAAACCCCCCGGAGCGAGGACGATCGTCGGGCGTAAGTGCCTTCGAACAGCTTCAGCCCGAAGGGGCGCCCTGCCGGGGAACCGACGCCATTTTTCTTCGTTGCCGGTGAGCCCCCGGCATCAGGACCGGGCAAACATCAGGGCGCCCATGAATTCGTTCACAAACGGCTGCACGTCGAGCCCGTCGGCCGTCTCGTCGTCATTCAGGTCAGAGCGGGATATATGTGCGGGGTCGGTGTCCGCGCCGATGAGCACGTCGGCCAGCAGGCCCGCATCGAAGGTGTCCACGTCGCCGTCGCCGTCGATGTCGCCGGGAAGCGGGACCGCGACCAGGGCGAGCGTGGTCGTTGCCATGACTTCCGGCGGACAGCGATTGTTGTTTGCCCAGAGATTGTAGAGTTCCTGTCCCTTCGTGTTGGTGGTGTTTTCATCGCGAAGGAACTCGACGAACTCCTTGCTGGTGCTCTGGTAATAGAGGGTCACCACGGCCTGCGTCGCCCCGTACGGGATTGCGTAGACTGTATCGTCCCAGTACTGACCGTCCGCATATGTCGCACCCACCGGAGTGCCGCCGAAGAGTGCGAAGTTCACATTAGTGAATCCGCGCGGCGGAATGCGGTTGTCCTTGTATATCTTGTTATTCAGCACGAAATGGAACGACGGTCCCGGCGGCACGCCCACGAGCGCCGCGGTGTCGGCATCCAGGCCCGGTTCGGCCTCATAGATCTTCGCCTGCGGGTCGTGGGAAAGGATGCCCGTCGCGGGGTCGTAAGCGGCGGATTCCGAAAGCAGGGTCATGCCCGCGTCAAGGAACTTCACATTGATCCAGACGCGGCGGCCCTCCGGATAGCCGGTGGGCAGCTTATGCCCGGTCTCGTTCGTCACGCGTACTTCGAGCACGCTCACTTCCTGCTCGACGTACAGCGTGGCGGCGTTTTGAAGCATGTACCGGGCGCGGAGGATTCCGGCTTCCAGCGCGGCTTCATCCACCTGGCCGGGGTAAAGCGTGGCCAGCAGCCCCGGCAGCCAGGTGCTTCCACCAGTCATGTCATGCAATGGAAGATCGTTTCGCGTCGGGGCGGCGGGATCGTTGCAACCCTTGCCCGTGATGGCGCGCATGTGGCAGTCCTGGCAGGATGCGACGTAATCCTGATTGCCGCCGAACTGCGGGGCATAGACTCCTTCCGGCGTGTTGTACGCGCTGTAGAGCCATTCGCTGTAGGTGCGCTCGATGGGCATGAGCGAATGCGCGGAGAAGTTCGAGGCAGGAGTATTCAATGCGTTCGGCGGGTAGTTGTCGTTTTCGTCGCGCGTGAAGGCCGGATTGCTCACGTCATGGCACGTGCCGCACAGGGCGGCTTCGCGGTGGAACGGCGAGACCAGGGCCGTGTGCGGGGCCACGGCATCGGCGAAGGGTCCGCGGCGATTGCCGCTCTGCGGATCGACGACGTACATGCCGTTGCCGAAGGTCGTTGGGGCCGAGGCCAGGGCGGCGAGGATGGACGCATCGATCGCCGGATTCAGCGGATCGGGGATCGGGTCGACCAGCCTGTGGCACAGGTCGCACGAAACGCCCTGCATATCGTCGATTGTCATCTCCGTTCCGGTCGTCGGAATCGATCGGCCGCGCAGCCAGCCGCTCGGCAGGTGGCAGCGCAGACACAGGTCGCCTGAGTCGGGCGCGTCCTGATTGCCGATCGTCATGCAGGCTTCGAAAAGCAGATCGCGCGAGGCCTGGGCCATCATGCTGCCCTGCCAGTTGAAATGCGGTTCCACCGCGGCGTCGTAGTTCCCGTGACACGCGGCGCACGCCGACGGCGCATTGATCGCCTCGGCGTCGAAGGGCAGCGTCCCCGGAAGGTCGAAGTCCCGAAGGGTCGTCGGGACCGTCCCGCCGGCCGGGGAAACGACCGAGAACACCGCGTTGCTCGAATCCGACGCGGTGTTGCCGGCGTTGTCAACGGCCGTGACGCGAATCGACGCCTGCGCTGTCGGCCGGTTCGGAATGTACACAAGCCGGCTGCCGCCGCCTCCGGACTGGCTTAGACCCTCTACAAGCGGGTGATACGTCGCCCCGTTGTCATCGGAGAGCAGGATGTCAATCCGGGCAATGCCGCTCGAATCGGTCGCGGTCCACTGCACGGTAATGGCCGCGTTGCCGGTCGCCGTCTGGCCTCCGTTGGGAGTTACGACCGCAACGACGGGCGGCGTGGTATCGACGCCGGTCATCGGAACGAGGTATCCCTGAATTTCCGTCAACAGGACGTTCGACACGCTTCCCACGTTTGCGGGTGTAAGCCCTGGAAACGTCGGAGTATTCACATAGTTGATCTCGTCCGTGGCTTCCGTCAGCGTGCTGAACCCATCCCCGTCAGGATCTTCGCTCTGAATAGACATTACGGCCTGCTGACGGCCTGCATTGGTGTTCGGGAAACCTCCGATGACCTGGCCCACGCGAACGCCGTAGGGGTTTCGAGGCCCGCCGCCGTTGAAGGAATAGTGGCACACGCCGCAGTGCACTGGGTGACTCGGCACGGTGTCAATCGGGCTGCCCACCGCGTTCGGATACACCGCAAAGAACGCATCGCGGATGTTCGGGCGTCCCGACGCATCCGATGAATGAAACAATACGACCAATGGAGCCATCAATGCGAGGACGGAGATGAATGGCTTTCGACCCTTGAATTGGATCGAGCGATGAAGATGGGACGGCTTGGGTGCCATGGCAGGTTCCTCCAAAGTGCCCGTCGGCAGCCCCGCTCGCGTCCCCCTCGCAGGTGGGCCTGGAAACGGGCCCGGCGTCTGATGACGTACGAAATGTCGCCCCAATCCCAGCAAGAAACGTGCCCATGAAGCGCTGTTCCAGTACCCATTTCCCGCCTGATCACAGGAATGACATTGGTCGCGGCGCGACCACGACGCGTTTGCAGACACGAAGGACAAGCCGGCTTTCGACGCGGCCCCCACCGGCGCATGGCAATCCCCTTTTCCGGGGCCGAATGCGAAAATCTACGGAACCGCCGCGGATTATTCCGACGCACGGCGGATGCAAGCCCTGCCTGTGGCCAACGCGGGCGGATCAAGATATAAACCCTGAATGATGACCGAGACCTATACGCAACTGCGCCTTGACTGCGGGGCGGAATTCGCCGCCCTGCCCATGCCGGGGCGGCGGACTGCAACCTATGAGATTCGCGTCCTGGCGGGCATGGCCCACGAGCCGGAGTCGCTTGGCGGGCTTGCCCGGATTGTCGAGGAGACGATCACCAAGGGCACCGAGCAGCGATCGGCCCAGGAACTGACCGACGCGTTTGACGCGCTGGGGGCGAACGTCGGCTCCGGGGTCGGACGCGAGTCGATGGTCTTCCGATGCAGCTGCCTCCCGGAGTACGTCGATCACGCCCTCGGCCTGCACGCCGAGATGCTGCGCACGCCCTCCTTTCCGCAGGAGTATTGCGAGGTCGCGCTCGACCTGGCGCAGCAGGAGCTGACCAGCCTTGAGGACGACCCCGGCGAACTGGCCCGGCGGCTCATCTCCCCCTTCGCATACGGGGCGCGGCTTGGGCGTCATGAGCTTGGCACTCGGGAATCGCTGGCGCGGATTCAGCGCGACGAGATCGTCGGCTATTGGCGGGACAATTTCGCATCGGCCCGGCTCCAGATCGTCGTCGGCGGCGCGATCGACGTGCACAAGGTGGCCTCGCGCGTCGATCAGCTCTTTTCGGCCTTCGGCGGCAGCGACGGCAGGCAGGCGCCACTCACGCCGGACTTCTCGCCGGGCCGGCGGCACCACGCCAAGGAACTGGAGCAGCAGCACATCCTCATCTGTTGGCCCGGCGTGCCGATGACCCATGCGGACCATCCCGTCGAACGGATCATGCTGGGAGTATTGGGCGAGGGCATGAGTTCCCGGCTGTTCGCCGAGGTGCGTGAAAAGCAGGGCCTCGTGTACTGGGTCGGCGCATGGGATGAACACCCGCGGACCTCGGGCAGGGTCTTCCTCGGCGCTTCCACCACGCCGGCCCGGTGCGATCAGACCTACAAAACGCTCCTGCGCGAGGTCGATCGGCTCGCCGAAGACCTAACCGTCGAGGAGGTCGAGCGCACGAAAATCGGGATCATCGCCAAGACCCAGACCCACGGCGACATCACGCGGGCGCGCGTCGGCGAGCTTGGATCCGACCTGTTCTTCTACGGCCGGCCGGTTCCGGTCGCCGAAAAGAACGCCCGGCTTGCGGCGGTGACGGTCGCCGACGTACGCCGCTACCTGAACGATCATCCGCGGGACCCGCTCTGCGTGCAGACGCTGGGCCCGCGCGCCCTGGAGGACGCCGCCTGATGGTCAGCATGCAAAGCCGGTTCGTGGACCACACGCTCAAGAACGGTCTGCGCCTTGTGATCGAGATCATGCCGCACGTTCAAAGCGCCGCGGCGGGTTTTCTCGTGCGCACCGGGGCCCGCGACGAGGAGCCGCGCCTGGCCGGCGTGTCGCACTTCCTTGAGCACATGTGCTTCAAGGGAACGCCGAAGCGCAACTGGCACCAGATCACCATCGACTTCGACAACATGGGCAGCACCTACAACGCCTATACGTCCAAGGAACGCACCTTCTACTTCGGATGGGTCCGCGTCGAGGACCTCGAAAAGCAGGTCGAGCTGCTCGCCGACATGATGCGCTCCACCATCCCGCCCGAAGAGTTCGACATGGAAAAAAAGGTGATCCTCGAAGAGATCGCCATGTCCGCCGACCAGATCGACCGCTGCGTCTACGACCTTCTGCACGAGCGGCTCTATGCCGGGCATCCCCTCGCCTGGCCCGTACTAGGAACGACCGAGTCCATCGCGCGCCTCACGCGCGACGAGCTGCACGGCTACTTCCTTGAACGCTATCACCCGGCCAACATGGTCCTCATCTTCGCGGGAAATGTCGATCCCGATGACACCATCCGCATGGCGGAGCGCATCTGCGGCGACTGGGAGGCCCGCGCGGCCCGGCCCGGGCGCGCCGCGCCGCCGCGCCTGACCCCGGGCGCGCACAGCCGCGTCGTGAGCCGCTTCAAGCAGCAGGCCATCGCCCTTTGCTATCCCGCGCCCTCCGCGGTTGATCCCGATCGCGAGGCCGCCGACGTCCTTGCGGCGATTCTCGGCGGGCACAACTCGCGGTTCTTCTGGAACATCATCCAGGAAGGAACCGCACCGCACGTCGCCGCCGGCCGGCTCGACTACTGCGACGCGGCCATGATGATCGCCTTCGGCTTCTGCGAGCCGGATCGCGCGGACGAACTTCTTGCAGCGATGCGCAGCGAGATGAAAAAAATCGCCGACGACGGCGTCACCGACGACGAAGTGCAACGCGTGAAGAACCGCACGCGGACCGGCCTCACCACCGAGGCAGAGGCCCCCTACTACCGCCTGATGCAGCTCGTCCAGGACATCGACGCCCTCCACAGGCCGCGGGACGTCGCCGAGCGGCTGGCGGCCATCGACGCCGTCACGCCCGCGGCCATCAAGGCCTACATGCAGAAATGGCCGATCACCGGCGAGGGCTGTCTGACCAGCCTTGGACCCCGCCATTGGCCTGAAAACGCAGTTTCCACGGGCCTATAATTCGCCGCCCCAGGTCACGCCGGGGCCGGGCCCTACCGATATTGAAATTGTTTTTGGCCTGAAAGGTAATACCTCATCGGGTGAGGTCTGTACCCAGCGGGACCGGCATCGTTTTCCAGGGTCGCGAACGAGCCCGAACGGCGGGTGCGCTGCGGCGAATGGCCAGCCCCCTGACACCGGGCTGGTTCGCGCCTCTGGGCGCATCGTGCCGCAGCGGACATCGGAAGGCTGAGCATGGCTGAACTTTCGTCCAAGCAATCCTCACCGGAGCTACTTCGCATTGCAGGCGAACCCGATGGCGAAGTGCGCGGCGCACCGCTGCCTCCGCCGGGTTCACAGGCAAAGCCGCCGACCGCGCCGCCTGCGGGATTCATCATGACCAACGCGCCCCCCGCGCGGCCCCCCCGCCACGGGACACTCCTCGTCGGGCTGGTGCTCATTCTGGCAGGCGTCTTCCTGGCGCTTCTGCCGCCGGCGTCTTGGAAGAGCCTGTTCTCGGAGGACGCCCCGGCCGGCGCCGTCGGCGCCGCGCCCGCCTCGCCATCGCCCACGCCGACGGCAATGCAGGACTGGTTCTCGCGCGAGTCCCTGGCGACCGACAACGCGCGCTGGATCATCAGCGGGTTAATCGTCCTTGCCGGGCTATCGTTCCTCCGCGCCCGGGCACTGGCCGTCGTCATCACCGCGGCGATGTTCGCGCTGACCGCCTACTGCTGCGACGAACTCTCGAACCACGCCTTCTCAAGGGCCGTCTCCGCGATCTTCGCAGACGGCGCAGCGCGATACGTATTGCCGCTCGTCGCCGCGGCGTTCGGGTATCTCGTCCACACGCTTCCCAACCAGGAGAAGCTGAGCCTGCGCGGCGTGTTCGGACTGGTCCTCACCGCGATTGCCGCGCTCGGCACCGTCCGCGGCTGGTACGACTGGACCTCCGTCGCGGCGCGCATCGGACCCGACGCGGAGAAGGTCCTCGCCGAGTGGCGAACCGAGTGCACCTGGGCCACCGTGCTCATCCTCACGGCCATCGGCGTGGCATCGTCGCGCACCCGGCCGCTGCATTTCCTGATCGCCCTGATGCTCGCCGCCCTGGCGTGGCACTGCGTCTCAACCGGGCTCGTTGAAGTCCGCAGCTTCACCGATCTGGCAAAGGACGGCCGCGTGCTGAGCGTCGAGGTCTCCAGCTATCACAATGTCGACATCTGGCGGTGGGTCGTGGCCGGTGAGATGACCCTCCTGGCTGTCATCCTGCTGCACCTCGCTATCGGTCTGGGCGGGCTCAACATCGCCTTCGCCATCGTCTGGATGGTCGTCGGCCTTGCCATCTATGACAGTGTCGGAAGCATGTCCATCGTGCGGACCGCCAGCGAAGCCGCCGGCGAGTCCGGCGCTGCCCGGCGCGCGGGCGGCGGTGCGCCGGCCGGCGCGGATCCGCTCGCCAATTGGGGCCTTCCGCTGGCCGCCCCTCCCGCCATGCCGCCCCGGCCGCAGACCGCCCCGCCGGCCGATGCGGACTCGAAGGGCGCATCGACTGTGCCGCAGTCCGCCCGCCCGGTCGAGGTCCAGGACCTTGAGGCCGCCCGCAACCGGGCCATGCAGAGCATCCAGCGGGAGCAGCTCAAGGCGACGATTGTGCGCGAAGTGACGCCGCTGGTGTGGATGTTCCTGATCGCGATCCTGGCCGGCGCGTTCGGGGTGACGGGCGTGGCGATGATGACTGGGCGCGAGGGCGTCCGCGTGTTTGTGCTGTGCGGCCTGTGGCTGGCCGTCGGCATCGCCGTTTCGGCCCTCTGGTCCGTCTGGCCGAAAAACTCGGAGTCGTGGCAGGGCGTGGTCGCCGCCTTCCGATACTCGCGGTATCACACCTGGGCCATCTGGCTCGCATTCCTGGTGACGGCCGCGCTCGCCGGCTGCTGGGTCCTGCGGAAGGACAGCCGTGTGGACGCATGGGTGCAGGCCAGCGCGGCGGCGATCCTGCTCGGCACCGGGCTGACCTTCGGCGCGGTGGCCATACTCATTCGCTACGGCGGGTTTCCCAGCCTCCCCACCTGGACCTACATCGTGATCGCCGTCGGGCAGTCGTCGCTGATGTGGGCCCTGCTCATGCAGCAGAACATCGCCGCTCGCCGCGCCCGCCGGCTCCGCTGAGCGCACGCTCGGCGGGGCGATTCGACGGCCTTCGGAATAAGGATCGGACGTTCGACGGGCTGAATGCGCATGCCACAAGATGGGGTCATTCGCCCACTCCCGTGGCCCAGTGCTCATACTCTGACTAGAGGATCGTCACATCGAACTGGCCTCCACTCACCGTGTACCGATGCACCGACCCAACCCCGCCCGCCGGGCCCAGTTGGGCTATTGATTTACTCCCGTCTGGGCCGATGCGCGTGCACGTGCCGTTCACGTCGCTTTTCGTCCAACGCCCTTCGCCGATGTAAATGCGCGGAATACTCACATTACGATCCAAGCTTCTGTAACTCAACGCCGATTAGCTGGGAGGCTCTTTGCATACTACCTTTCGAAAAGATGACGACAGCACCAGAAGACAATGGAAAACTCGTAGGAGTTTCATGTGACTTTAGTGCTTGACCGTCAGCAATATTCATTACTATCATGCGGCTAGTACTACCTGGTTGACCCTCGAGATCAACCGCAGCAATTCTTCCGTCCAAACTCCAGTAGACCCGCACGGAAAACGGCTTTCCCAGGAAACCAACATCAAGAGTTGTCTTCCATCTGGGGTTGTCAAGCCGGATATCACATAGTTCTGCGGCCAACGCATCACGCGCACGTGTGATACTCAGGACCTCATGTCCATTAGGAGATGCCGCCAGAGAGACGATTGATTCGGCACTCATAAAGTTCCATGTTCCGTTTGAGGACAGCACTGCCACACGATCGCCTTCCGCTGATTGTCTATCCAATACATATGCAAGTATGTGACCACCGCTTACAAATCCCCCAAAATCATGGTTCGGCGATGAGTTACAGGCGCGCCACCTGCTTAAAATGCCCTGACCCGACTCCTTAACAAGACAAAAATCGGCGGAATAAAGGCACTTATCGCTTGTGCGTCCTCTTGCAACAGCCCAGAGCTGACCTGACCCCTCAAGGGAACGACCGAAATACCCAAGTCCATTACGAGGCCACGGTTCTCTTCTCAACTCTGGAGGAATCTCGCTGTCCAATCTTTCTCTACAAACTCCACGCATCCACGTGCGTACCTCATCGACATTTCGCCAGTATACGAGGCAATCGAGGCCAAATGAATCTGCAACGCGCGCGTAACGACGTGCCTTCACCTCTCCAGTATCAAGTGATCGTTCTTCAAGTAGGAGTGGCCACTCTTGCTCGGTCGGCTCGGCGGCGCGGTCGAAGCAGGGTTTAACAGCCCTGCACCAATATATAGAGTACTCGGACAACGGTACCTCTTGTGTTTGCGCCTCCAGAGATACTTCTCCCCATATGGCCACCGTACAATAGACGAGAAACAAACCAGGATATCGGCAAGCACCCATGATCAACGCTCCGTCCTAATGACGACGACCAGGATAATCTTTGATGACGTCCCTGGCACTGGAAGGAAGCCAGATAGGTCCGGGTTTGTTTGGCACGTATCCTCCGCCAGCCCCCAAGCAATCAAACACGCTGTCAATACAATTACGCTGTGGAGTCCATTGAGTACCATCCCAAGTGGAACAGCAGTTGCCTACCGCAGCCTCATTGAGGCCGCTTATGTATACGATTTGGTCCGGAAAGCCGTAGGCATCTATGTCATCTTTGAAGCTCCGATTCGAGTAAGAGGCGCATCCAAGAAGGCCCACTGCTCCGCAGCTTGGGACAAAGCTAATATACACACCGTAGTCGCTCATTACCGCTGTATGGCCTGGATTCAAGCCTCGTTCCCGCCAATGAAGAACAAATGCAAGGCCTGAAGGATCGACGGCAGACGATGGATGTGCGCCTGCATAAGCGTACAAATTAATTCCTCCCCGAATCCCAATCGGATCCCTTTGCAGGAATCTCCCCGTCGCCGGGTCATACCACCGATGCCCGACGTGGATGAACGGAATCTCATCGCCGGGCTGGCCGGTGTGCTCGGGAAACGTCTGGTACCCCCACGCCCCCGCGTACTGGTACCGCGTCGCCCCGATCGAGCCGTCGCTCCAGACCCGCTCGCCGAAGGCCGTGTACACCGCCTGGCGGCCCACCGACGCTCCGTCA
>QEVG01000053.1 GCA_003576905.1 Planctomycetota bacterium
CTTGCGCAGGAAGGCTGAATGAAACCTGAACAACCTGAATGCATTCAGGTTTGGGGCGGGGCGGGGCGCGAACGGTGAGTTGCGGATTTCGAGAGAGAGGCATACGGGCGTCCTCCGGGCGCGGAGCGGGCGGGGCGAGCGGCGCGGGGGCATCCGCGCGGTCGCCGGGCGGGCTTCGCGCGTTATGACCTTCCTCCTTGCTCTGCGTGCGCGCGGGCAGGAAACCCGGGGCGACTGGACACCGGTTGGACGCTTGCCGCGGATCCGCCCGGAAGCGCGCGGATTTGAACCGTTCGGTTCTCAGGACTCTTGACCACGTCGGTGATCAACGTGGTCCTGATTGCATCGATCAGCAGTGCCGGGCGATGACAATCTTCCATGTTTGCCCGCGTCAGCGATATCGCGCAAGCCAATGGGAATACGGTGCGGGCAGCGTTCTTTTTGCTGCGTCCTGAATGCCCAGATCCTTCGCCGCTCGATAGGGCCAGTGCGGATCGGCCAGAAATGGACGGCCAAGCGTAGCGTAGTCAATTTTTCCTTCGCGAATGAGTTTGTCAGCGCCGGCGGGACCGTCGATGTACCAGCTTGTCGTGCCGGGCAGCCCGGTCTCTCGGAGAACGCGGGCCGCGACTTCGGAAAGAAGATTCGCGCCCCAGGGGATCTTCACCTTTGGCGTGTTGAAGCCGATGGAAACGTCCACCGCGTCCAGCCCTTCCTGCTTCATCCGCTTCAGCAATGCAATGGATTCGGACACCATCTGCTCGTCGTTGCCGTCGAACTCGACGACGCCGAGTCTCGCCGAGAGCGGCCGGCGCTCCGGCCACACTCGCCTGACGGCCGTCAGGGTCTCAAGCAGGAAGCGCCCGCGATTCTCGGCGCTGCCGCCATATTGATCCGTCCGCGCATTGGAGTAGGTCGACCAGAAGTTCTGCGCGAGATAGCCGTGCGCAAAATGCAGCATGAGCCACTCGAACCCGAGGTCCCTCGCCCGCTCGGCGGCGCGCACGGTGTCCGCCTGCACGCGGGCGATGTCCTGAAGCGTCATTTCCCTTGGGACGCGTGGGAGATGGGCGCCGAACGGAAGCGGCGAGGGCGCGATCGGCGTCCATGAATTGGGTTGGCCCTCGGGAATATGGTCGTCACCTTCCCACGGGCGATTCGCCGACGCCTTGCGGCCGGCATGAGCAAGCTGAATGGCCGGAACGGCACCCCAGTGCTTCATCGCCTTGACGATCGGTTCGAGGGCCGCCGCCTGCTGGTCATTCCAGAGCCCGGCATCGGCCCAGGTGATCCGCCCCTCGGGCGAGACGGCAGTCGCCTCGACCGTCACCATGCCGGCGCCGCCGCGTGCCAGCGATTCGTAATGAACACGGTGCCAGTCGGTTGCAGCGCCTTCCTGCGACATGTACTGACACATCGGCGATACCGCAATCCTGTTACGCAGTGCCGCGTCCTTCAGCGAAAACGGATCGAAGAGACTCGCCATAAGCCCTCCCGAAAGTCCTGATCAGGCTTGAGCACAGGGTCAGCAGGACGGGGGATCGTAGCCAGAAGGCGGGCGATTTTATACGACAGCGCCCGTAACTTAACGATGACGGACGTGCCGGTCGTGAATCGGTGCGACTGGACACCCGTTGAACCTTTCCTGGCCGGAATCCGCGTTCTTGACCTCGTTCAGCAAGTTGGCTTGGAGCCGCGAATCCCCTCAAACCATACGTTTGTCCAGCCCGTTGATCAGCCCCGAGAGCATCTTGGCGATTTCCTCCAGATTCGATTTCAGCTGGCCGTGATGATCCGCCGTGATGAGTGAACGCCTTGCCGCCAGTTCAAGGAGCGGCACGCACTCTTGCACCGGGCCGCGGGCGATTCCGAAGAAGTTGCGCCGGTCGGGCTTGGTAAAGCGGCCGTTGCCCTCGGCGATGTTGGCCGCGATGGACGGGGATGCGCGGTTCAGGTGGTCGGCGAGGTAACCGTAGCCGCGCGGAAACCCTTCGACCGCGGCGGCGACCTCGTCAGCGAAGTCGACCGCCTTTTGGTAAACGATGAGCATTTCGAAGGCAAAAGCCATGAGAGGAGAAAGTAGAAAGGAGACCGCAGGAGAGGACAACACCGCCGCCTTGACGTTCAGACCAGGAGAAAGCGATCCCGCCTGCTCAACTTTCTCCCCTCTCCTGCTCTATTGCCGCATCGCGGCAATCGGGGCGACTAGACACCAGTTGAACTTTTTCTGGCCGGAATCCGCGTTTTTGACCCCGCCAGGCGGGTTTGGCTGATGAACCAAGAGCGCTGAGCGGGAGTGGACGAATCGCGACTCGGTCCGACGGCGATGCGGCGTCCCATAAGCGCTTGTGAGAACATCGGTTGCATTCCTACGGCGGCTCCTGCCGATACCGATGAGGCGGAACAGTGGTCAAGTTTGTATAATAATCGCGGATGGATTCGCGTTGCCCGGTTTGACCGCAAGGGCCAAGCGCTGGGGTTGGCCAGGGACGGGGCCCGAGACTGACGAAAACAAACGTGTCCGAGGAAGGGCATGACAACGCGAACAAAGCCAATCACCGAAGAGAAACTTCGCGAGAACTTCGACGAAATCCAGCGCGAAGTGGCCGAACAGATCCGCCAATACGAAGAGTCGTTTCCGGAGATGTTACCGACGTCCCAAACTCAGGAAGAGATCGTGGTTCAGCCTGTTTTTCGGTACGATGTAAGGGCTGTTAGCTGATCTGCATGACTTGAGCTTGCACATTGATGCCGCCGTTGCGGGCGACGAGATATTTTGCAAGCCCTCGCTGTTGGAGGTATCGCTGAGCCCTCTGGTAGAGTTCCCAGATGGTCTTCCACAGCTCCTGTCCATTCGGGATGGTTTCGATTTTGTGCAAACCAAATGACTTCGCTTTTTCGGCGCGGATGGCTCGTCCGTGCGAACCCTCTTCACCTTGGGCGAGAAACTCGCCGACGACTTTTTCAATAACCTCGTGGGTGCTTCCGTGAAGCATCCAGCGGGACAGAAAGTCCACGGCAATCTGCCCTGCGAGTTTGCGTGCCTTCAGGCAAACCTGAATCCATGATGGGTCGAGCTTGCGTAATAGTTCGATGTACGGCTGCGGAGGCTTCTGGGCAAGAATTGCCTCTTGAGTCTTTGAAACCAAATCGGCATAGGCGTCAATGAACGCTTTGGCTGGTCTGATTGTTGAATGGCCGCCTGGAACTTGAAAGATCATTTGTGGATCGATAGGACCCAATTCAGACGTCTCCGTCATCAAGATCGAATCCGCGCCCATGGCGATCATCGTGGCAGCGCTCATCGCTGACTGCGGGATAATCACCCTGAAGCTCTTTGCATACGCCCTGCAAGTCAGCACAACTTTCTCTGCGGCGGTCGGGCTTCCACCTGGGCTGTTGAGCATGAGATCGAGGGTGTCAGGATATCGCTTCAAGTCCATTGATTGAAGGAGCGTTTCAATAAGTTGCGGATCGTGGTCAGCAATGGTCCCTGCTGGGTGCTCAAAAAGGCTGTAATAGGAAATGAGGTTACGCTTCGTAAGCTGCTCTATTCGCGCAACCAGTTCGTGATGGACTATTCCCTCATTCTGGATCTCATCCAGAAGTCGCAATCCGAACCCCTTCGGTTCGCTCTTCGCGTTTCCACTTTGTCGACGACTCGCCATCCGGTTCGCCTTCAAGGACAGTTTGCGGCCTATCGAACGCTGCGATACCACGCGTGTCAGCAACAGATCGCGGGAAGTCTAGCCGAAGAGGGGGATGGGGCAAAATGAGTGCGGCGTACCGCTTTTCGCAGCTCTTTCGGTGGACGACACCCAAGTCCGACCGATCAGGTTTCAGCGTCACACCTTCCAAGCAGGTCAAGTCAGACCAATCATTCGGGGCGACAAGATTCGAACTTGCGACCTCGTGGTCCCAAACCACGCGCTCTAACCAGACTGAGCTACGCCCCGTGCGCGGCGTATTGTAGCCGCGAGCGGGCGCGATTTGAAATGAGGTCTTCGGCGGCTGCGCTTTCGACCTGCGAACCCGCGAGCCAGTTCTGATGCCGTCTGATCCCGCGGGCCGGTTCTCATGCCGTCCGATCCGGCGAGCCGGTTCTCATGGCGTTTGATCCCGCGAGCCGGGCGGTTTTCGGGAGATCCCCTGGCCGCGCCCGCTAAGAAAAGAATCCGGCGAACTCCCCGAGGATGACGCCTCTTGCGGCGACGCGTTCACCGGGGGCGACGCACCGTGCGGCATTGGGTTCGCCGAGGGCCGCGCGGCGTCCGGCGAGGATTGGGTCTCGCCGGGGGTGGCGTGCGATTGGGGTTCATCGGGCGCCAGTTCCGGATGGAGCTGCATGCCTTCGTTTTCGGCCTCCTGGATGACGGAGGCGTCGGCCTGGACTCTCACGGGCGTGGCGAGATCGTCGACAACGGCCGCCGATGGTCTGTCGAAATCGGAGATGCCGGCATGGCCCGCGCCGTGGGGGTCGGACTCGATGTCTTCAAAGCCGGTGCGCTTTCGGCGCATGCCGTGGATGCCGAACATGAGCGCCGCCGCGGCCAGGTAGCCCGCCGCGACGCGGTAGCCGCGATAGAAAAAAGTTCCCTCCGGGGCGGCGAGTTCGAAGCTGGTGCCCTTTGCCGCCGGTTCGGTCCGCTGCCAGACGAGCAGCTCGCGCGGGGTCAGCTCGTACGGCCCCGGCTGGACGCGATAGGCATGGTGAAAGCCGACCAGCGTGGTGACGGCGGCGATAACACACCAGATGCCGGCCGTGCGGAAGCGCCTGTCAATCAGAAACGCGGTGATCGCCGAGATGAGCATGCCGGTGATGACGAAGCCGCTGTTGGCGCCGGCCAGGGCATAGACCCCGACGGGCCACCAGGAATCCGTCCGCCGGGCCGGGTCCTCCAGGGCCGCGCCGTGCTGCTGGAGCATCGGCAGGATGCCGTCCTTCGCGCCGACGCCGGGCAGGATGCTCGGCACGAGCAGGACGGCCATCATCGCCACGGCGGGGAAGAAGCCCAGGGCGACGGCCGGGTAATGCCGCTTCGGCACGGCCTCGTAGCTTTGTGCCGCGATGATGACACCGATGTACAGCACGATGGCCATGCCGGCTTCCATCGGGATGAGGTTGACGATGAGCGAGCCGAGGCCCAGCAGGAACACGACGGTGAAGAAGACGCCGTTGAGGATCGAATAGCCGCATCGCGCGCCGAGGGCCTTCCAGCCGGGGTGGCCGATGTAGATCGTCGTGGGGAAGCAGCTCCCGAAGAGCCCGGCGGCGATGGAGCCGATGCCGTTGACGGCCATGCACGGACCGGTTGCGAAGCGGTCGCCCGCGGCCTCGGCGGATTCGATGTTCTGAAGGGAGCCGATGGCGTTGATCAGGCCCATCGGGACGATGACGCCGAGAAAGGCCCAGAGCAGGGCCTGATCTCGGCGGAGGAACTCCCAGATCTCCGCGCCGAACCAGGAAGGCTGGTAGAGCCGGACCCAGTCGAGGGAATCGGTCACGGCCCTGACGCTCATCATCTTCGGCCCGAGGCCGGGCACGAAGGGCAGGGTCCACGCCAGGATTGTTCCGATGGCGAGGGCGACGAGACCGCTGGGCATGCCGAGCGGGAAGCGCACGCGGGCGAAATACCCGACGAGCACGATGAACATGGGGACGATCGCCACGAGGGGGCGCTCGTAGATCTGAAACGCGAACGGGCTGGCGATGAAGATGACGCCGATGGCCGCGAGGGCCGAGAGGAGTGCCGCGCGTGGTGTCACCCGCCTCACCCAGCCGCCGATGAAGGCCCCGGCGAACTCGATCGCGCCGCTGCCGATGCAGGCGACCAGCCCGAGCCGCCAGGCCAACTCGCCCGCCTTCGCCTCCCCGAGTTCGCCGGCGTATCGCTGATAAACGGGGGCGAGAATGAAAAGGATGTATGCGAAGACGCTTGGGGTGTTGATGCCGTAGGGCAGGGCCGTTGTCGCCATCCTGCCGTCGCGCTTCGCGACGCGCCGGGCATGCAGGGCGTAATACAGATTGCCGATGAGAAGGCTGATGGCGATGCCGGGGAGGACGCGCTCGAAGAGCAGCTCATCCGAAAAGCCGCAGAGCTGCCTGCACAGGGCGACGATGACCAGAACCTGGACGAGATTGTCCACGGCGAGGCCGAAGAAGCCGTCGAGATCGCCTTTGACGAACCAAGGGTAGCGTTTCATAGGGGATACTATACATCGAGCCGCCCACAATCATTATGGTGGCTGGTCTCGGAATTCCTCAGCCCCAATTGTCAATCAGCGAATGGTGGTCGCTTCGCCTTTCGGCCGGTCTTCAGCCGGCCGGATCTTGCCACCACCTTTAGGTGGTGGTAGGCATAGCCAAGAACAATAATGAGCCGGCTTCAGCCGGCTTTTTTCGCAAACAGAGGCCGCCCATGAGCAGTCATGTCTATCACGAAATCTTCCTCCACTTCAACTGGCATACAAAAGTCGACACGCCGCTGCTCCGAGGCGAAGTCGAAGCATTCAGCCATCAGGCCATCAAGACAAAGTGCCAGTCCATTCGCGGCGTTCACCTGTTGGGTATCGGTGGCACTGACACCCACATCCATCTTGCCATCGTTATCGAGCCGCATGTCACCATCAGCGAATTGGTTCAGGAAGCAAAGGGCTTCTCATCATTTGAAGTCAATCGGCGGACCGGACGAAAGGTCCTCGAATGGCAGCGCGGGTACGGCGTCGTTAGTTTTGGTAAGGCACATC
Organism: Planctomycetota bacterium; assembly: GCA_003576905.1. Classification (GTDB taxonomy): domain Bacteria; phylum Planctomycetota; class Phycisphaerae; order UBA1845; family UTPLA1; genus UTPLA1. Next base: position 6,748 of record QEVG01000053.1, read on the forward strand.
TTGACTGGGTCCTTAAGTATGTGGCCAATCAGCGCGAGCATCATCGCAATCGAACCATCGAACCGCGACTGGAGGCTTATAATCTTCCTGATGAACCCCAAGCCGGCTAAAGCCGGCTGCAGAGAATGAGATGTCAATCTGCTTCCACCAGCTAAAGCTGGTGGCAAAGGCCGACCGGCTGAAGTCCGGTCCTGTGGCGTTCGACTGCGGCATTCGATCTATCAGATCTATACAATGGCGACGCATGAAGCGCGCGCACCCTAATTCTCGGCGATTCGTATTCCTATGTTCCTGCATTGTCAGCGCGTTGATCCCAGGTGTCAGGATCGCTAGCACTCAGGTTTGCTATGCCTATGGAATCGGTATGTCACACGTGCGAGTTTCCGACGGGCTGATTCAGATCTATCCGGGCTTTCGACTTTCGCCCGGTGTACATCGATTTGACGCAATTGGAAACTTCGGATTTCAGCGACCGCAGCTCGTCGTCACAGGTGCACAGCGCCGCGTCTATGTGCCGTCTTGGGTCTTGTTCTGCATGTCTATTGGAATAGCAATCGTGAGCCGGCTCGCTGCCAAGACGTTTCCAAAGACGTGCTGCGCTGCGTGCGGCTACGACCTGACCGGAAACGTCAGCGGCCGATGTCCGGAATGTGGGGAGGAAATCGCACGATCCGCGATGGGGCCGGACTGACCGGTCAGAAGACAAGCCCGAACACCCAGCGCGCCAGCATGCAGTACAGCACGGCCAGGAGCAGTGCCAGCCCAATGCGCAGGGCCGCCTCGAGGTTTTCCAGGCGCTTCGCGCCGGCCGCCCTTTCGGCGGCGAGCATTTCATCGGTGCGGGCCGAAACCTGGCCCATCGCGTATTCGACCGCGCGGATGATAAGCTTTGCCTCGGGCGGGAGGATTCCGAGCCTTCGCGCGAACCGCACGAGCGCGCGGCGGCGGCTCGACGACAGCGTGCCCGATTCGATCTCGGCTTTGACCATCTCGTGAAACAGCCGGCGATGGGCCGCCCGCTTGTGGCGCGGCGATGATCCGGCCCCGGCCAGGGCCGAGTCGAACAGTTCGTTTGGCGGTTCTCCCCCCATGCGCGGTTCTCCCCTCTCTGACGATATGCCGATTGAGGTCGCCGGTTCAACTTCCGGGGGTTGCGCGAACGCAATTCGGAGGCGGCGGCCGCATGCGGCGGCTTATCGGGGCTGGATAGCCGGGCGAGGCGGGCGCCCGGCCCCTCGCCCCGGCCCCCTGAAAACGGCCGGATTGTCGAACCCGGCGTCCGCGAATAAGATGTGCCCAGTAGAAATAAAGAGTGACGACCGCCGTTTCCCGTCCGGCCCGCCGCGACTTTTCCCAGCACCGGGCGTACAGGTCAGCAGAACCGAATGCACCGACATCCTGATTTACCGAAAGCGTTCGCGGAACTGGGGCTGGAAGTGCCCATCCTTCGCGCCCTGGTGGACATGAGCTACAAGGAGCCGTCTCCGATCCAGCGGGAGATGGTCCCCCAAGTCCTTGCCGGCCGTGACGTGCTGGGCCAGGCTAAGACCGGAACCGGCAAGACCGCCGCCTTCGGCATGCCCCTGCTCCAGATGCTCGATCCCAACGGGCGGATGCAGGCGCTGGTGCTGACACCGACGCGTGAACTCGCGGCGCAGGTCGTCGGCGAGTTCCGCCGCATGGCGAAGTACACGCAGCTTCACTGCGTACCGGTCTATGGCGGCGTGCGCATGAAGGAACAGCTTCATCAACTCGGCCGGCGGCCGCACGTCGTGGTCGGGACGCCGGGCCGGGTGATGGACATGCTCCAGCGGCGGGCCTTCGGGCTCGACGAGCTGAAGGTCGCGGTTCTGGACGAAGTGGACCGGATGCTGGACATCGGATTCCGCGACGATATCCGCAAGATCCTGGGCCAGATCAAGCACCCGCACCAGACGGTATTCGTGTCGGCGACGCTCGACGAGGAGATCAAGCGGCTGGCGATGCAGTACATGAAGGACCCGGTCGAGGTCAATGTCTCCAAGGACGAGATGACCGTCGAGCAGGTCGTACAGCAGTTCGCGGTGGTGGACCGGTGGGACAAGTTCCGCCTTCTCAAGCTGGTACTGGATCAGGAGAAGCCCAAGCTGGCGATCGTTTTCTGCAACACGAAGCACGGCGCGCGCAAGCTGGCGCAGCGGCTGCACGCCATCGGCATCGACGCACGGGAAATTCACGGCGACCTTGTCCAGCAGAAGCGCGAGCGGATCATGGAGCGCTTCCGCAAGCACCAGATCCCCGTGCTGGTCGCGACCGATCTCGCCGCGCGGGGCATCGACGTCAACCAGATCAGCCATATCATCAACTACGACCTTCCGCAGGACACGCAGATATATGTCCACCGCGTCGGCCGGACCGCCCGCATGGGCGCGAGCGGCAAGGCGATCACCTTTGTGACCCGCGAAGAAGGCCCGGAACTGACGAAGATCGAGAAGCTGATCAACAAGGAAATCTCGCAGATCGACGTGCCGGGTTTCGAGCCCAGCCCGCCGCCGGAGGGCCACTTCGACGGCGGACCGCGCGGGCGCGGCAGACCGGGCCCGGCCGCTCGCCCGGCGCCGGCTCGATCGACTCCGCCCACGCAGCCTGCGGCGCCGAAACCCACGCCTTCATCGCCGGCCGCCCCGGTCGGCGTCAACCTCGTCGGCAAGGTTCCGTTGTCACGCCGCCGCCGCCGATAACCGATCAATCGTTCATTTCGGATGTTCGAAGCGTACGCGTCCCCCGCGATTCACGCGTAATGACAAAAGGGCAGGCGGCGCCCTTCGGCACGGCCTGCCCTTTTTACGATCTGTGTGCAGGGCTCCGCGGAGTCGAATCCTCGATGCGGCTCAGGATGCCTTGCCGCCTTCGTCCTCCTCCTTGGCGGGCGTTTCGGTCGGCTGATTCACGACGGTGACCGGCGCGATCTTCTCGAGGTCGTCCTTGATCTCCTTGCCCTCGCCGACGACCACGATGACCATGTTTTCGGGGTCGATCAACTCTTTCGCGGTCTTCAGCACGGCATCGGCGGTGGTTGACTTGATCCCTTCGAGATACTTCCGGAAGTAATCCTTCGGAAGCCCCTCGGTCTCGATCAGCCAGAGGTCTCCCACGACCGACTGCGGCGTTTCGCGGTCGCCGGGGAAGGAGCCCGTGAGGTACGACTTGGTGTCGGCGACTTCATCCGGCGTGGGCGACTCGGCGCGCATCTTTTCGATCTCGGCAAGGATCGTGCGCACGGTGTCGGCCGTGGTCGGGGTCTTGGTGAAGGTGCTGATCTTCATTTCGCCGGCGAAACGCTGCGCCGCCATGCCGGCCCGGGCGCCGTAGGTCAGCCCCTTTTCCACGCGAATGGCCTTGTTGAGCCGGCTGTTGAATCCGCCGCCGAAGATGTTGGCCATCACGCGCGAGGCGAAGTAGCGCGGGTCATCGCGCTTGATCCCGACATGGCCGGCGCGAATCTGGCTCTGCACCGATCCGGGCCGGTCGACGAGATAGATGTGCGTCTTCTTCCGATCGGGCAGCGGCGGCAGTTCCGCGGGCGCGTAGGGCCGATCGACCTTCCAGTCTCCAAAGCGCTTTTCCGCCAGCGCGAAGGCGTCGGAGGGCGTGATATCGCCGGCGACGTACAGGACGCAGTTCTCCGGTCGGATGTGCTCGCCCCACCAGGCGGACAGGTCGTCGCGGGTGATCTTGTCCACGTCCTCCATCTCGCCCGTCACCGTACGGCTGTAGGGATGGCGGCCGTAGAGAAGCTGGCGGAACTCGCGGTCGGCGAGGTACTCGGGGGTCCTTGTCGAGACCATCAGGCCGACCTTGAGCTGCTTGGTCATGATGTCGAGTTCGTCCCTGGGGAAGGTCGGATTCTCGATCACGTCGCGCATGATCTCGGCGGCCAGGTCCAGCTTCGGAATCAGCGCCGAACATGTGACACGGCACGTGTCCATGTCGGCGGAGCCGGAGAGGTTGATCGCGCTGGATTCCAGCTGCTCGGCGATCTTCTTCGCGTCGCGCGACTTCGTCCCCTTGGTCAGCATGCTCATGGTCGCGTTGGCCACGCCCGGCCTGGGCTCGGTCCATGCTCCGCTGCGGACGCCGAGAACCAGGTTCGCCATGGGAACCTCATGGTTGCTCACGACAACGACGCGGAGCTTGTTGTCGAGCGTTCGCTCTGTGTGGGGCATTTCCGCGAACTCATCGAGGAGTTCCGCCATGGGCGGCTTCTCCGGGAAGCCCTCGGGCCGGGCGGCCGCGGCCTTGGGCCCGGTGCGCCTGGCAACGCGGTTCGTCCCATCGTCCTCCACCGGCGGCTTCGCGTCGGGGTCCTCGGCGTCGTCCTTCTTCTTGCCGCCAAAGAGGGAGCCGACGATGCCTGCCGCGTCGGGCTCAATGGAAAGATGAATCGCTCCGGACTTGGTGAGGTATTTCTTCGCGACGCGCTGAACGTCTTCAAGCGTCACGGCGTCGATCTCGGCCATGCGGCGGTTGATCCGTTCGGCGTCGCCGAACAGGACGGCGTACTGGCCGAGCAGCCCGGCCTTGCTGGCGACGGTCATCGCGCCCTGGACCTCTCCGCGGCGGAGCTGGTTCTTCATCTTTTCAAGCTCGTCGGCGGTGATTCCCTTCTCGCGGACGTCGCTGATGTGGGACTTGATCGCCTTCATGAGTTCCTTCTTGTTGCCGAAGGGCAGGAGCACGCCCGCTCCGCCGGCCAGTCCGTTGCCTTCAAAGGCGAAGGCCCCGCCGATGGCGACCTGGGCGATCTTTCGATCCTTGACGATGTCCTTGTACAGTCGGCTCGACTCGCCGCCGCCGAGCGCGCCCATGAGGATCTCAAGCGGCAGGTGGTCGGGGTGGCTCTCCGGAACGGTGACGTATCCGACGCCGATGATGGGCAGCGGTCCCTTGTCCTCCTTGAGCTTGATCGTGCGGGACTTCTTCTGCGGCGGCAGCGCGCATTCGGGACGCTCCGGCTGCGGGCAGGCGGGAATCCACTCGAAGTACTTCCTTGCGAGGGCCTGGACGTCGGCATGCCTGACCGCGCCGACTACGACGAGGGTCGCGTTGTTCGGGGCGTAGTACTTGTCCCAGAAGGCGGAGACTTCCTCGACTTTCGCCTGGCGCAGGTGGGCGATCTGTCCGCCGGGCGTCCAGCCGTAACAGTGCGTGCCGAAGATCTCGCCCAGCACTCTTTCCGGCATGCGGCCGTAGGGGCGATTATGTCCCTGGCGAAGCTCCTCCTCAACGACCTTGCGCTCGGTCTCGAAGCCCTTCTTGTCGATCTTCAGGAATGCCATTCGCTCCGACTCGAGCCACAGCACAAGCTCGAGCTGGTTGCTCGGCACCTCCTGGATATAGACCGTCTGATCGAATGCGGTGTAGGCGTTGCAGTCTCCGCCGACACGACGGACGTTGTCGAAATGCCCGGTCTCGCCGAGGCGGTCGGTGCCGCGGAACATCATGTGCTCGAACATGTGGGCGAAGCCCTGGCGACCGGGCTCCTCGTTCTTGGAGCCAACGTGGTACCAGACCTGCACAGCGACAATGGGGCAGGAGAAATCTTCGAGCGTGATGACCTTCATGCCGTTGGACAGCTCGGCCTGCTGGAAGGCATATCGCCGCTCGCCGGCTGACAGGCTGCTGATGCTGAATAGAACGATGGACGCGACCGCCGGGACTCTTCGCATGATCTGCACCTTCTTGTGTGACTCAAGGTTGGGAATGGACCGCCGCCATCCGGCGGAAAGTGTTCATTTGCTTGATCTGAGTGGATCGTCACGGGTTCGGCCAGACACCACCCTGCCGCTAACCGGGTATCTGAAGAACGAGCCGGTACCCGCCTTCTCACGTCAGTATCGCGCATTGAAGGGCGGACGGCAACGACCGGATAGGGCGTCGGAATCGTACATTGCCAGCATCCGGATCAAAAACGTTGACCGCCGTCGGCTTGGCGGCGCTAACAGGTAGGGCCGGAGGGAATGAAAACCCTCCGGCCCTCACGTGTTCCTGAGATGACCTAATGGGCACTACGGACTCAGTTGACCGAGACTCAGCCCCAGTTCCTCCAGCTTGTCAGCCATCGCCGCGAACTGCTCCGCGCCGGTGGTTTCGCAGCCCGGCCCCCAGCACTGGGCCGCGGACCACTGGTAGAAGGCTTCCCACGCGGCTTCTTCTTCGGGTGGCATCGGCGTCTCGCCGGTTGAACTCTCGCCGCCTTCCGATTCTCCGCCTTCGGACATCATCGACGATTCGCCGCCGCCGCCCATCAGGCTTTCCCCTTCGCATTCGTCGGGGATGCCGTTGGTGTTCGCATCTTCGCTGATCTCCGCCGCGATGTCGCACGCGTCCGGCACGCCGTTGGCGTTGCAGTCGTCGCACGCCGGGTCGCCCTCGCACTCCGCAATGTCGCACTCGTCGGGAATCTGGTTGTCGTTGCAGTCGAGACTCCCGAACGGCGGGGCCAGCGACAGGTCGCATTCGTCCGGGTACGCGTTCTCGTTGCAGTCCGGGCTGACCCACTCGTCCTCATCCGGGTCGGTCGGGTCCACGTCGCAGTCATCCGGCACGCCGTTGGTATTACAATCCGGCTCGCACTCGTCGGGGATGCCGTTTTCGTTGCAGTCGGGGCTGGTCTCGGTCAGCACGTCGATCTCGTCCACCGTGCCATTCTCATTGCAGTCGTCCTCGCACTCATCGGGCACGCCGTTCTCGTTCAGGTCGTCGCTGGTCTGGTTGGCGATGTCGTCCAGATCGGCGGTGTCGTTGGAATTGCAATCCTGCCCGCGAAGGCTGGGAGTGATTGTGCAGGTGTTTACGCCGGCTAACAAAGTCGCGACGAAACACGGGATGTCGTCGAGGGTATGCGCGCCGTCGCTGTTGGTGTCGCGCGGGCACAGCGAAACGATGTCCAGGCTGGAGTCGCTTCCATCAAGGAGCAGATCGACGAAGACCTGAATGTCGAGGCCGTCCACTTTGCAGTCGCCGTTCACGTCGCCCTTGCGGCAGGGGTCGCAAAGCTCGGGGTTCGTCTGGCAGATGTCGCAGGCCGGAAGCGATGCTTGAGCGTAGTCGGGCGGTAGAATGGTTACGTAAACGCCTTTGAGTGCACCAAACCCCCCGGCATCCACGTAGGGCGACCAGGTCGCCACCACCTGATCCTGTGCACCATATCCGACGGTGTGCTGGCCGCTTTCGGCGAGGACTCGGACATTATTGGGCCCGACCGTGGGCGTCGTCGCCTGATTGACCCGAAACTCGCTTCCGCGCGGGTTGCACAGGCCGTCAAAGTACTGGGCGCGTACTTCTTCGCGGCTTTCCGCGTTGTTCTGGGAGTTCCAGGCGATGATGAATCGCCCCTGTGGCCCGCTCGCAGCGGGACTGATAGAAACCGTCGGGTTCGCGTTGTCGGGGTCGAACAACTCCACATCGACGTTGCTGTTCACTCGGAACAGCCCTGCTCGTCCTTCGCCGTTTCCTGGAATGGGGTCGCGAAGCCGCGATCCGGCCGGGGCACCGTCATCGTACTTGAAATGTCGTGCGAAGATGTGAAATGTAGGGCCTCCCGTCCAGTCCTTCAAACGCCTGCCTGCCCAAGTGACAACGATGTCGTCCCCTACGAAGGCAACTGCCGGAGACAACTGCGCGGTCCTGACGGGCAATCCCCCCACAATCGGGTCTTCCAAATCTGGGTTGTTCACCCATTGATCATTGCTTGGGCCTTCAAGCGTCTCGAGGAGCTGCCCGGCAGCATTGTAAACATAAAGTGCGATATTCGTTGGAGGATCACTCAGGTCGTTTTCGGCGTCCGCCCATACAATGGCGAATACTCCATCCTCGGATCGTTGAGCAATGCAAGGCTGCCATCTGCCGGGATAACAGGAGGGTCCGCACGGCTCGATAAGATTCGGCGACAGCCAGTCGGCTCCCCATATTACCCCATTCGGGTTTGACGAAAACGTTTGTGTAACGACGTACGCCAATCTACCGCCGCTCTCGGACATGCCCACCGACGGTTCATGATGTATGCCGAATGGATCGGGCGGATAGCCGGGGACCTGGGAGTCAAGCGGTACGCCCACCTCAGGAGGCACATCGCCAAACGCAAATTCCGTCGTGAACGCAGTTGGGTCTCTATAGTGAGTATCTTTCGATGATCCAAGCCAGCCGATTCGCACGAGGCCGTCGAAACTCATGGCGACGGACGGCCGCTCGTGAAAAATCTGAGCCCCTGCCTGCTGGTCCACGCCGACGGCCTTGGGGCCCATCGAAAGCGGCGTTCCATCGGCCTCGTATTGGAGAGTGACCACGTCCAGATCGTTGAATTCACGGAATGTCTCTTGACCCCATGCGACGACGAACCGCCCGCATCCGTCAACAGCCACGGCGCTGGTCGTGCCGGCGGCTGTTGTCAGAAATTCAAGCGGCTCCGCGGGAGGTTGATCCGTGCATTGGGCGTTGAGTCTGGTCTCGACATGGATGAACGCAAGTAAGATGACAGCCAGCCAACAACCAATTTCTTGAAGTCTGCGCGCGGAATCTCCTCGTAAAGCACACATAGCGATCACTCCTTTGACTGTGATAAGACCCTAAAAACCCGAACAAACCGAGGGTGGAATACTGTCATCCAATGCCGGTGTCTCTACTTCTGGTGACACCTCCGTGTCCCCCAGTTACGACGACTTATCAAAAGCGCAATTATCAAAGCAACCGGCAAAGTTCCAGGTTCCGGCACACGCCAAAGCTGGAACGCTAGACTATCACTCGTGAACTGCCAATCCAGAATGTGGTCATTGAGGTACGCGAGACCCACTTGCTGGCCACCGGCCGTCTCCCATCGGAACCGCGTACTGATGTCGCCTACCTGAACAATCTCAAGCCAATACAGCGTATCGGCCTCCAATCGCAGTGGATTCGGCAAATCGACCTGGTAGTAGTACTCGGGCGGCACTCCTCCCACCTCAATGATTTCGCCAGTGGCGATTCGCGAGTGATTGGTAAACTCAGTTTCATAGAGAATGTTGTTGCTGTCCGGCAGCATGTCGCCGGGTCGGGGTGCGTAGGCCCTGATTCGCATTGTTTCGGTCCCTGTCGGCGGAGTTGTCGGTGTGCCCGAGCCGCCGTAGAAGCCCCACCACCCGATCCTGCGAATCGTTTGGGGGTCGTCAAACTGAACATTATCCGCGAGCAACTGCCAGCCGATCAGGCCGAACTGGTCGCGAAACAGCGTGTCCGCCGCCGGGCCACCGACGCGGACCGGCGATTGCTCAAGGATGAGGCCGGCTCGGCTGGCGCTGGTGCATCCCAGTGCCACAAAAACAAACACCATTGATCGACTCATTGTCACAAGGGCTCCCTTTCATACCGCATTCCGCCTTCGGTCTTCTGCCCACCCCTTCTCAAAAAGCGTGCGGCGTGCGGCGTGCGGCGTGAGGTGTGCGGTGTGCGGTGTGCGGCGTGCGGCGTGCGGCGTGCGGCGTGCGGCGTGAGGCGTGAGGCGTGAGGCGTGAGGCCCGTCTCCTTCGAACACCCTTAAGAATAGCCCAGGTCCCAGAACAAGTCAACCGGAATCGAGTTAATCTTCTCGATTTGAAACAAGCAGCATCGTGTACTTGGCTTGCACCGCCCGCGACGCCTCACATCCGTCCGCAAAAAAACCTGCGGATGAGTTCGCGGTAGCGCGCACAGTGGGCAAGAGTAATCAACAGAGAATCGAATGCCGTCGCGCGATTGAACAGCTCGATGACCTCGCGCGCCGTTCAGGCGCCATTCCGGGCAATTCCGGGCAATTCGGCCAGAATATGACCAACCGGAACATTCAGCTTGGGCCGAAGGTCACGACGTGCGATGGCCTGTTCGAATTGCCAGAGCGCGATTCTCGATCCGCTCCGCCCTTTTCTCAGCGATTCCACTGAAGCGCCTCGGCCAGGGGCTTCTTCACCAGGTCCGGCACCTGGCAATCCTCTGCCGGGTACCCGACCGGAATCAGCAGGTACGGCTTTTCATTCTCGGGGCGGCGGCAGATGTCCCGCAGGAAGTTCATGGGGCTGGGCGTATGCGTCAGCGTGGCCAGCCCCACGGCGTGGCAGGCGTAGAGGAAGAACCCGGCGGCAAGGCCGGCGCTTTCGGCCGGGTAATAATTCTTCAGGCGGCGTCCGTTCGTCTCTTCCCAATCAATGCGGAAAAGCACCACGAGCCACGGGGCGATTTCGAGAAACGGTTTCTCCCAGGTGGTACCGATCGGCTCCAGGGCGTCGAGCCATTCCTGCGGCATGCGATGGTCGTAGCTCTCCTTCTCCTCGGCCTCGGCGGCGATGCGAATCTCGCGCTTGATTGCGGGGTCGTCGATGACAACAAATCGCCATGGTTTGCGGTTCGCGCCGGACGGCGCGGAGTGCCCCGCCGCGATGGCAAGCTCAACAAGCTCGCGCGGGACCGGCCTCGATGAGAAAGCGCGGCAACTCCGCCGGGCATCGAGCTCGGTCAGAAGCTCCCGCGCCCGTTGCACCTGCCAGTCCGGGTCGCGCGGAGGGAGCGAATATGGAATCAGCCTCGGCGGCACGGGCCTTGCCTCTTTCGGCGCGGCGGCATCAACCCCGGACCGGCCGAATCTGATTGATGACTTCGTAGGGCTCCGGAAAGCGCCCTTCCTTGTGCTTGCTAAAGATGAGCCTGCCGTCCACGACGACGTCGAAGATTCCGCCGCCGCCGCGGATCAGGTCCGGCACGACGCCGATCTCATCGCGAATGAGGTCCGCCAAACTGGCGGCCTTGGGCAGAAAGTTTCATTCCGTGCAGTAGGTGATGGTGATCTTCATGCGAAACTTCTCTCCGTCTTTTCCTGAAGAATGGCGAAACAGACGCACGGGCACTCATACGCCCGAGCACCGGGCGGATTATATCGCGCGCAGCCTACCCGGCCAGTTCCGCCCGGCAGCGAGCCTTGCCTCGGAGGCCGCCAGCCGACTGGGAAAGCCCAAGGCGGGATGCCATACTACGCGGCGTGACCCCGCGGCGCAGCATTCTCATTTTCGTCATCGCGGCCGGCCTGTTCTCCGCCGCCGCCCTGCTGCCCTGGCACGCCGACGCGAACGTACGCCGCGCGACGGGCGTGGTCCTCGCGACGCTTGTGCTGTGGATTACCGAGGTCGCACCGCTCGGTGTCACGGCGATGGCCATTCCGATCGTCGCCACTTTCACCAGACTCCTTCCGTGGAACCAGGCGGTCGCGGCGTGGGGCAGCGACGTCGTCTTTCTGTTCCTCGGCGCGTTTCTGCTGGCGCGGGCCCTCGACAAGCACGGGGTCTTTGACTGGATCGTGACTTCGCGCTGGGCGGTCGTCCGCGCGGGAGATTCCGGCATGTTCGTCGCCCTGCTCATCCTGATCATGGCGGGCGTGCTGTCCCTCGCGCAGAACAACACGGCCGTGACCGCGATCATGCTGCCGGTCGTGCTGGCGATCTCGCGCAAGGTGAAGGCCCCTGCCGCGGCGCTGCTGGCGCTGGCCTGGGGGGCGACGTTCGGCGGCATGGCGCTGCCGGTCGGAACCGCTCCGAACTTTATCGGTTACTCGGCGATGAAAAAGCTGGATGAGACGGTGAACTTTATCACCTGGATGCGCGTCGGCATTCCGGTGTGGCTCGGCACGACCGTCATCGGGTGGGGCGTTCTGGCAATCGGCACGCGCTGGCTCATTCGATCGGCGGCGGGCGCCCCGGCGCCGACCCACGCCCACCCGCTTTTTGAGGGACTGGACGACGTCGGGCCGGTCCCGGCCTCGCGCCCCGCGGCCAGCGCGGAGGCCGCGCCAGCGCCTCGCGGCAATGACAAGCCGGCGACATCTCCCGAGGCGCGGCGCTTCGTGGTTGTCGCCTTTGCCGCCGCCGTCCTTCTCTGGCTTGTCCCCGGCTTGGTTCGCAGCACGCTGCCGCACGATCATGCCGCGTCCCAGTGGATCGCGACCTATCTGCCCGAGTCGCTCGTTCCGGTCCTGGTGTCGTGGATCCTCTTCATGGCCCCGTTCGGCCCCGGTCGGCGGACGATTCTCGATCGGCATGACTTCCAGGCTCTCGACTGGGACACCCTGTTTCTCATCGCCGGCGGGCTCTCGCTCGGCCAGATGCTCGACAGCAGCGGCTTCGCGCAGGCCCTCGCGCAGGGGCTTGCCGGCGCGCGGCTCCCGCCGCTTCTGCTCATGCTCGGCCTGGTCGGCACGACGGTGCTGCTGTCGGAGTTGACCAGCAACACGGCGACGGCCGCGTTGATGGTGCCGGTGGCCGGTTCGCTTGCGGCGGCACTGGGCCTATCGCCGGTACAGGCCATCTGGCTGGTGGCGCTGGCGGCGAGCCTGGGCTTTGCGCTGCCTGTCTCAACGCCGCCGAACGCCATTGTCTATGGCACGCGGCTCATTCCGCTGCGCTTCATGGTCGTTACCGGCATCGCCGTCGATGTGCTGTCGACGATCTGGCTGGTATGCTGCGTCTCGGTGTTCAAATGACCGCCGGCGAAACACGATACATGCGCCGCGCCCTCGCGCTGGCCCGGCGCGGTGAAGGGCGCGTCGAGCCCAATCCGATGGTCGGCTGCGTTCTGGTCAAGGGAGGGCGCATCGTCGGCGAGGGATACCATCGCGTTTTCGGGGGGCCGCACGCGGAACGCGCGGCGCTCGCCGCGGCCGGCCCTCGGGCCCGCGGGGCCACCGTCTATGTCACACTCGAGCCCTGTTGTCATTTCGGAAAGACGCCGCCCTGCACCGACGCCTTGATCGCTGCGGGCGTCGCCCGCGTCGTGGCCGCCGTGCGCGATCCCAACCCGCTCGTCGCCGGCAAGGGCCTGCGAAAGCTCCGCGCGGCCGGTATCCGCGTCGAAACGGGCATGCTTGATGACGATGCTGCGGCACTCCTCGCCCCCTTCATCGCCGTTCACGCCCGCCGACGGCCCTACGTCATTCTCAAATGGGCGCAGTCCATCGACGGAAGGATCGCCACGCGCACCGGCGACTCGAAGTGGATTACTTCGCTCGAAAGCCGACGCGCCGCCCACGCCCTCCGCGCGCGGGTCGACGCGGTTGTCGTCGGGGTAAACACCGTCCTCGCCGATGACCCGGACCTGACCGCGCGGCTTGTCCGTCCGAGACGCATCGCCACGCGCGTGATACTCGATGCGCGCCTGCGCACTCCCGCCACGGCTCGCGTCGTTCAGACCGCCGATTGCGTTCCCACACTGATCGCCACGACCTCGCAGGGCTGGGCTCGTGCGGGCATTCGGCGGCGCCTCGAAAGCGCGGGGTGCGAGATCATTCGGCTGCCCGGCGGGCGCGAGGGCGTCGCCCTGCCCGCCCTCCTGCGGGCCCTGCATGTCCGGCGAATGACCAATGTCCTCGTCGAGGGTGGCGGCCGGGTGCTCGGCGGCTTTCTCGATGAGGCGCTCGCCGATGAGGCCGTGGTGTTTGTCGCCCCCCGGCTTATCGGCGGGGAGGCTGCGCCCGGGCCGCTGCGAGGTGTCGGGCCGCGAACGATGAACAAGCTGCCGCCGTTGGAGCGGGTGAGTGCCCGTCGCATCGGGCCCGATTTATGCTATAATCTGGTGCTTCGCCGGCCGAACCCGCGGACCTGAGCCGGGTCCGATAGCAACCCGTTCCGGCACTTCGTTCGGAAGGGCGTGGGTCGGCGCTGAACCCAAGAGCTAATCGAACGTGGAGTTGAACATGAATCGAGTTACGTACGCGCTGGTAATCTTCCTGACCGCCGCGGCCGGCCTGCCGGCCCAGGATGCCGCGACACCCAACCCGCGCGAGATCCTTGCCAAGGCCGACGAAGCGGCCTCGAAGCTCAAGGCGATTTCGTATGACGGCGCGTTTCATGGTGAAGGCGCTGCGGCCGAGCGCGTGCCCAAGGTAGAGGGCAAGGTGATCGCCGAGCGCG
>QEVG01000020.1 GCA_003576905.1 Planctomycetota bacterium
GCGAAGGATCCGAAGAGGGCCTGGCCGTGGCGCGACCGGCGCGAAAGCGCTTCGTAGGCCGCGGTGAGCGACGTGTCCAGCTTCTGATCCAGGTAGCGCACTTCAAGCAGCTCGACGTTTGCGAATTCCAGGATGGTCCGCACGTCCTCGGCGTCCGGATCGAAGACCATCGCCGCGTTCCAGTCAATCAGCGTCAGGTCCGATCGTCCATACGAGGTTCGGCACGACAGCGCGTCGGAGACTTCCTGTTCCGAGAGCGGCTGCGTCTCGGAGCGCAGGATCTGGGCGACGAGCTCACGGTTCGCGTCCAGCCAGGCATCGGGCGGGATCGGGTCGGAAAGCGATTCGATCTGAAAGATCACGTAGTCTTCGACGAAGGGAGAGAGGAACGTTCGGGCGACAGCGGGCTGAATCGTGTCCACAAGCTCGCGAACCCAGCGCTGCGAGTCGTCCAGAAGTACCTGGTTGTCGTAAAGCTCGTTTGAGAGGGCCAGGAGGCCCGGCAGGTCTCCCTGGACGGGCACGGCGTAAATGATGCACACGGCGCCGAAATCATAAAGAACCGCATCGACCGTGGCCGACGTTTCAAAACCCGCGAGCTTTATCTGAGGAGATACCTGCGTGACGCGAAGCGGCGCGGGCGAATAATGAAGGCTCTGCGGCGCGCGGCGCTTGTACTTTATCTTCGCCCGCTGCTTGTGGGCCGTGATCAACTCCTCGGATCGGTCGAGGTCGATGGCGAACCCGACGTCGTAGGCGAAGAGAACATGGCACGTGCCCTTCTCAATCGTCGCGCGGCGCAACGGCATCAGGCCCGGAACGGCGATGGCTTCGGCTCTCGGCTCGTTCATGACTCCACATCCACTGGCTGGGATTCTAGCACGCGCCGGTGTCGGCGCGACGGCAAAAGTCCGGACAACTCGCGCCGGCTTGCTGGCCGGCGGCGAAAGCGCTATAAAGTCGAATCTCCGAAACGCGGGGGGCGGCGCGGCTCCGCGCGGCAGGCTCGCTCATGCCGGCCCTGAAGACCTAGGAACATTGAAGTGCCGTCCGCCAAGGAAAAGTCCGCCGAACTCGCCGCCGCGACGGTCGAACCCGAGGCGGCAACCCCGGCGATTGTCTGCGACGAGCCGGCCAGTGCCCCACTCTCTGACACCCTGTCCCGGCCGCTGCTCGAGGGGCCGATCCGTCCGGCCGTATTCTGGCTTTCGCTTCCGATTCTGGGTGAGCAGGTTCTCAACGCGGCGATCGCGTGGAACGACACGTTCCTTGCCGGGCGGATTTCCGCCTCTGCGACCGGGGCCGTCGGGTTTGCCAGCTACGTGAGCTGGCTCATGACCATGCTTTTTGCCATGGTGAGCATCGGCGCGACGGCGATCGTCTCCCGGGCGATCGGCGCGAAAAGCGACCGCGAGGCTTCGCACGCCACCAACCAGGCGTTTGTCCTGGCGCTTTTTGTCGGCGCGGCCGGAACCGTTGTGATTTCGCTGATCGCCCCCGGCTTCGCGCACCTGCTGAACCTCCACGGCGAGACGGCGGCCATCGCCGTCCAGTACCTTCGCATCGACGCCATCGGGTACGCCGGCGCGTCGATGTCGTTTGCCCTCGCCGCCTGCCTGCGCGGGGCGGGCGACACGCGCACGCCGCTGAAGATTCTCGGCGCGGTCAACGTGATGAACTTCGCGTTCAGCTGGATGCTGACGTTCGGGATCGGCTCGTGGCCCGGCATCGGTGTATCCGGCATCGCCTGGGGCACGACGGCCGCCCGCTGGGCGGGGGCCCTCGGCTTCGTCTATCTTCTGCAACGGCAAGGCAAGGCGGTTCGGCTGGCTGCCGCCCACATGCAGCCTGACAGGAGCATGATCTGGCGCATGGTGCGCGTCGGCGCGCCGGCCTCGCTCGACGGGCTGCTCAGTTTTTCCGGGCATTTCGTGTTCATGTCCATCGTGAACCGCGTGCCGAGCGAGTTTCCCACGGAAGTAATCTACGCAGCCCACATTGTCGGCATTCGCATTGAATCGCTCTCTTATTTGCCGGCCAATGCCTACATGCACGCCGCCTCGACGATGGTGGGGCAGAATCTCGGAGCGGGTCAGCCCGATCGGGCGCGGCTTGCGACTCACGAATGCGTCCGGCAGACGCTGGTGCTGATGCTGGCCTCGGCCGCGGTGCTGTATTTCGGCGCGGCCTGGATGTACCGATTCCTCTCGAGCGATCCCGACGTCGTGCGCTGCGGCGTGCCCGCCCTTCAGGCGCTTGCGTTTTTTCAGTTCGTGCTGGGACCGCTCATCGTGTTCATCGGCGCGCTGCGCGGGGCGGGCGACACGCGCGTGCCGATTCTGATTACCTTCGCGGGCATGGCATTCCTTCGCATTCCGGGCGCGCTCTTCGGCGGCTTCGTGCTGAAGTGGGGCCTGCTGGGGGCGTGGCTGGGCATGTTCGCCGACCTGACCGTACGCTCGGTGCTGATGTGGCTGCGTTTCCGCAGCGGTCGGTGGCAGCGCATCCGGGTGTGAATTGTCGCGGCCGGGGCGTTTTTCCGCCTCCGCGCGGATCGGCTATCATCTCGGTCGCCGTTCGCAAAGGAGCATGCCGCTGATGTCGCCAATCGTCGGAATCGTCATGGGCTCGAAGTCGGACTGGCCGACCCTGGAGCACGCGGCCGCCACGCTCGATGCCCTGGGCGTGGCACAGGAGGTCCGCGTCGTCTCCGCCCATCGCACCCCGGATCAGCTTTTTGATTATGCAGAGTCCGCCGCCTCGCGGGGCCTCGTGGCCATCATTGCCGGAGCCGGGGGGGCGGCGCATCTGCCGGGCATGCTGGCGGCCAAGACGGCCGTTCCGATTCTCGGCGTGCCGGTCGAATCTTCCATCCTCAAGGGCGTCGATTCGCTGCTTTCCATCGTGCAGATGCCCGCGGGCATTCCCGTTGCCACATTTGCAATCGGAAAGGCCGGCGCGGTCAATGCAGCCCTGCACGCCGCCGCGATCGTCGCGACGACCCGGCCGGAGATCGGCGACGCTCTGTGGGAGTACCGCCGCCGCCAGACGCAGGAAGTCCTCGATAACCCCGATCCCCGTCGTGCAACATGATCATCGGCGTGCTGGGCGGCGGACAACTGGGCAGGATGCTCGCTTTGGCCGGGTATCCGATGGGTTTTCGCTTTCGGTTTTATGACGAGTCGCCCGACGCGCCCGCCGGGCACCTGGGCGACATGATCGCGGCGGCGTGGAGCGACCATCGGGAGTTGGATCTCTTCGCGCGCGGCCTCGGCGTCGCGACCTATGAATTCGAAAATGTCCCCGCCGAAACTGTCGCGCATCTTGCTTCCACCGTTCGAGTGCATCCTCCCGTCGCTGCCCTGGAAACAGCACAGGACCGCGCTTCGGAGAAGCGGTTGTTCGAGCGGCTCGGTATCCCCGTGCCGCCGTGGGCCGCGGTGTCGAGCGAGGAGGAGCTTCGGATCGCGATCCAGGGCCTCGGATTGCCCGCTGTGCTCAAGACGCGCCGACTCGGTTACGACGGGAAAGGCCAGTGCCTGATCCGGCATGCGCGCGAAGTGTCGTCTGCCTGGCAGCACATCGCCGGCGCCTCCGCTGTGGTCGAGGCGTTCGTGCCCTTCGATCGCGAACTGTCGATCATCGGCGTTCGCTCGCGCGACGGAAACACGGCGTTTTATCCGCTGGTTGAGAATGTTCACCGTGAGGGCATCCTGCGGCGGTCGCGGGCGCCTGCGCCGAATGTTTCACCGGAGCTTCAACGCACGGCGGAGACGTATTCTGCCGCGGCGCTCGCGGCGCTCGACTACGTCGGCGTGCTTGCCATCGAGCTGTTTGAACAGGGCGGCCGCCTGCTTGCGAATGAAATGGCCCCGCGTGTGCACAACTCCGGGCATTGGACCATCGAGGGGGCCGAGACCAGCCAATTCGAGAACCATCTCCGGGCCATCGTCGGGCTCCCGCTCGGCAGCACGGCCGCCGTGGGGCAGTCGGTCATGGTCAATCTGATCGGCGAGCTGCCGCGGCTGGAGGAAATCGTCGCCGTCCCCGGCGCGCATCCGCACCTTTACGGCAAGGAGCCCCGCCCGCGCCGCAAGGTCGGGCATGTGACGCTTCACGCCGCCGATGCAAAGGCTCTGGCAAGCAACCTACAGAAGCTTCTGGATGTGATGCCGGGTGCAATCGAGTATGCGTTCGAATAGCCGCGCGGCGTCATAAATGCGGCATTCCCGGAATTGTGCCCGTCAGTGAAGAACGGGCAACCCCTGTGTCACCGGCCGGGCCCTCAGGTCGTAGCCGGTGCTTCCGGTTACGCGCACCGTGACAAACGCGCCGGGATCGTACTCGCCGCCTTCGACCTGAACTGTGCTGTCGACCTCCGGCGCCTGGCCCTGGTGCCGCGCCGGGTACACTCCGTTTCGGCCGAAACCGTCGATCATGACTTCGATTCGGCGGCCCTTCATGGCCGCCGCCCGGGCGAAGGCCGCTTCCTGCTGGATCGCCATCAACTCATCGACGCGGGCAGTGATCGTCGCGGCGGGTACGGGGTTTTTCATTTGATGGGCCGGCGTGCCGGGTTCACTGGAATAGGGAAACACGCCCATTGCGTCGAACCCGAAATCGCGCACGAAGGCGCACAGTTCGGCGTGATCGGCGTCGGTCTCGCCGGGGAAGCCGGATATGAACGTCGTGCGGATTGCGACGCCGGGAATTCGCCTGCGCAGCTTGGAGAGGAGGGTCTCGGTCTGTTTCCGCGTGACGCGGCGGTACATCGCCTTCAGAACCCGGTCGCTGATGTGCTGAAGCGGGATGTCGATGTATTTCGCGATTCGGTGATTTTCGGCAATCGCGTCGATCATCTCGTCGGTAAAGTCCGACGGGTATGCGTACATGAGGCGAATCCACTTCGCGCCGTCGAGCGTGTTCAGCTCGCGCAGCAGCCCGGACAGGCCTGGCTCGTATCCGATGTCCTGACCGTAGCTGGTCGTGTCCTGCCCGATGAGGTTGATCTCGACGGCGCCATCAGCGATGAGCTCCCTCGCCTCGGCCATGATCTCGTCGACCGGTTTGCAGTGCATCGGCCCGCGGATGGATGGGATGGTGCAAAAGGTGCATTTCTGGTTGCACCCCTCGCTCATGCGCAGATAAGCATAGTGGGAGGGCGTCAGCCGCAGCCGCGCCCGATCCGACTTGTTGTCCCCCGCCCAGGAAGCCGCATGGTACTCCCCCAGAAAGACAGTCCGGGGCGCATCCGCACTCTTCTTCTGGGTGCCCCCATGCCTCCGTGTCTTCGTGCCTCTTGTTTTCCGCTTCTCTCCCACGACGGCGCGAACGATGTCCGCCCTGTTGTTCACGCCGACGAGCGCGTCGATTTCCGGAACCGCCTCGATCAGTCCCTGTCCGTCGCGCTGCACCAGGCAGCCCGCGACGACAAGCCGCTTGATTTCGCCGCTGCGCTTCTGGGCCGCGGCATCCTGGAGGACTTCGATCGCCTCGTCGCGCGAGGCCGACAGAAATCCGCAGGTGTTCACCACGACGACGTCCGCCGCGCCGCCGTCGCCGACGACCGCGCAGCCGCTCTCGGCAAGGAGCCCGAGCATTTTCTCGGAGTCCACGAGATTCTTAGGGCAGCCCAGCGATACGAACGACACGGTTGGCTTCGGCACGCGTTGTACTCCCGGGGGCGATTCGCAAGAGGCCAATTATAGCCGATCATTCCGAGACCGGCGTGCGAACGCTCCGGGACGCGATCGAGGTAAAAAAGGACGCGGCCGGATGGCATGAAGCCTCCGGCCGCGAGAAAGATCGCATTGTGTACGACGAACGCCTCAGGCCCGGCGTCGGGAGCGGGCGGCGATGACAATCATGCCGGCCGCGAGAAGGAAGCTGGTGGACGGTTCGGGCGTTGTGATCCAGCCGCTGCCGCCATCTCCGATGCCCTGGACGTGCGCGGCGCTGACGTAGGGGCCGTGCCCGCCGGCTGGAGCGCTAAGGTGATTGAACGAGGCGGCGCTGATGATCTGCGTCGAGGTGATCAGGTAGGTGACGACGTCGGCATTGTTGAACCGTCCGCCGCCGCCGTTGGGCCAGTCGAACTCGATGTCGTAAAGGCCGTCGCCATCCGCCTGGAAGGCGTTGACGCCGGTGCTGATCGACGCGGAATTCGGGCTGCCGGAGACATAGGAAAACGAAAGCTGATTCGGGTCCAGCACGGGATCGAGATTGAAGTACCAGACGTTGACGAACTCGGAGCTGCTGTTGAGCAGGCTTTCGAGTTTGATCTCGACGCCGCCGAAGACATCCGTGAAGGTCGCCCGGAGATACGGGGGCGAGCCCGAAGGGGTCGTCGCGCCGCTGAACTCAGTGGTCAGACCGAACGAAATACTGCCGGCATTTGCCGCGCCGCAGCCCAAGGCCACGACGAGGCTTCCGGCGGCCAGAATTTTTGCAAGATTCAATCGCATACCGCTCTCTCCCTGAGCTACCGCTTGGATAGCATGAATAGTGGGGTCGAGATGGAAACATGGGCGACACCCACGTTTCCCGCCATCGCTCCCCCCGAACACGTTAATGGAGCGAATCCGGCCCTTCCCCTGCTGTTACGAAGGCGAGGATAGCAAATTCGAAGGTCCCAATCAAGAGCAGGTGAGTCAAAATCTCCCGTAATTGCGCAGGTGGACGGCACCCCTGTCGCTAGCGCTAGGCCGCTGGCACTGGCACCGTACATGCATTAGTGTCGTCAGGAGGCAGACAGGGGTTCTTATCTTTTGATTATCGGTGCAACTAAGAGGAATCGCCGAGAATCAAGAGATTGTCGTACACGTTTACAAGTGCCAGCCTAACTGACATAACGAGGGACGCTTGTAGAGAAAGTGTGGCGGTCCGATTCCAAGTGTAGGGGAGCGATGTTAGCGTGAAACCTCGCGTGTCGTGGCGGCAATTGTATCTCTTCCTGTGTGCGGCAATCCTTGCGGCCGTCGCTTTTGCGGCCTATCGGTACATGCCTCCGGAGGCTTGGGACGCCCTCCGGTCAACGTATATGGAGCCCGGCCAGGAAGAGCCGGGCGGGCCGCCCACGCCCCCGTGACCCGCAGGAACACCCGATTTCGCGAGGAAACTCTTCTTCTGGCATCCGGCAGGGCCGATAACAGTTGAACGGAGCACCCCCCTCGGTTAGCACTACGACCCATGTCGGTATCCGCCTGGACGATTCTTGGCCTGTTCCATTACATCCCCACGGCGCTGGTCATTGAGCATATTCTCCGAAAGCCGCGCGAGCCCCGGGGGATGCTCGCGTGGATCCTCGCTCTGCTGCTGGTGCCGTATGTCAGCCTGGTCCTGTACCTGCTCGTGGGGTACGTTCCGATCGAGCGGAAGGTGATGCGACGCCGGAAGCGGCGGAGCCAGATCGCGTCCACCCTCAAGCGTCAGACCGAAGTCGCGGTGGCGTCTTTTGACGTTCGTGACGTGCCCGACCTCGATCCGGCCCAGCGCGCGGTTGTGCGCCTTGCCACGCGGCTGAGCGATTCGGCCGTGACGCGCGGGAACGACGTGACGATTTACAACGACGCGGAGGCGACCTTTCTGGCCATGAGCCTGGCCATCGAGGCGGCCCAGTCGCACATCCACATGCAATATTACATATTCGCCGCCGACGAGACCGGCCGCGCGGTTCGCGATCTGCTTGCACGAAAGGCGCGCGAGGGCGTCGAAGTCCGGCTCCTGCTGGACGCGGTGGGCTGCTGGAAGCTGCCCGGCTCGTTCGTGCGCGAGATGAAGCGGCAGGGGATTCGGGTGGCGTTCTTTCTGCCCTGGGGGATCACCAACCGCCGCCTGCACGTCAATTGCCGAAACCATCGCAAGTCGGTGGTAATCGACGGGCGCATTGGGTTTTGCGGCAGCCAGAACATCGGAGACGAGTATCTCGGCCGCCGGAGACGGTTTGGCCCCTGGCGCGACACGCACCTGCGCATCAAGGGACCGGCCGTTACGCAGCTTCAGGAGATATTTGTCGAGGACTGGCATTTCGCCGCCGGCGAAGACCTGACGGCGGACGACCGCTTCTTTCCAGATCCCGCACCCGCGGGTTCGCAGATGGTGCAGATAATCGCCAGCGGCCCCGACCAGCGGGCGGGGGTGCTCCACCAGTTGCTCTACGGCGCTTTGTCCGACGCGCGTCAGTCCGTCTCGCTGATCACGCCGTATTTCGTACCGGATCGTGCCATGCTTCTGGCCCTGGAGTCCGCGGCCTATCGCGGCGTCAAGGTGCGGCTCCTGATTCCCTCGCGCTCCGATCATCGGATCGTACTCTGGGCCGCGCGAAGCTATTACTCCGAGCTGCTCGACTCCGGCATCGAGATTTACGAATACGACGAGGGAATGCTGCATTCCAAGGTCGCGGTTATAGATCGCCGCTGGGCGATGGTGGGTTCGGCGAACATGGACGAGCGGAGCTTTCGCATCAATTTCGAACTGACCAGCCTGCTCTATGATCCCGGACTGGCCCAGGAACTTGTCGCCGACTTCGACAGCTTGCGCGATCGCGCACGGCGCGTTACACGGGAGAGCATCGGCGGATGGACGTATCCGCAGCAACTCCTCGCCGGCGCCTCGCGGCTGGCCACGCCGCTTCTGTAAAAAAAGTACACCGGAACGGGCTACGCACCACGTTCCGGCGTCCGCTTGCGCGGGTGGATTCTGCTTTTCTTCAGCGGATCAGCGCTGTGTGATCAACCGAGGCGGGCGCGACGACTGCGACCATGTCCGCCCGACCACAGTACCGAACGGTTCGCTCCGCCCGCTTGCCGTCGCCGCCGAGATGCTTCCACCTCGCTGCGACCGGGCAAACCCGCCGGCCTGAACCGACGTGATCAGCGAAGGACTTGCATCGACCACGCCACTCGATCGGGAGACGCTGCCATCGCGGCCGATCGACATGTTGAACGTCCTTGCCCGCACGGGCAGAAGACCGCCGCCGACCGCGTAACTGACGGAGAAGTCCAGTCCGTTCTGATCCACGCCGTAGGCAACGCCCCTTGCGAAGTTCACCGGGCCGCTTCGCGTGATCGTGTCGGCATGTCCGCGTCCGTCACCGTTGTAGGCGGCGGTGGCCGTTGCGGTGCCGGGATGGGTGCCGACCTGGCTGACACCGGCCGAAGTCGTCGCCTCGCCCGCGAGGGTCGTCTGGGCGGCTGCCAGGCCGATCACGGCTGTCAGGGTGGCCAGACGTATTCTTGTATGGAACACGCTGCGATGTATTCGAGCCGTCATGTTTCTATCTCTCCTCTGTCTTTCAGGACCGTTGTGCGGGCCTGGTGTTGGCGTTTCGTATCAGAGGCCCGGCCGCCCGGCGTGAGGGGGCGGGCGGCGGGGCGTTTCAAGGAGTCCTCAGTTCAACGTTCTGGCGTCACCGGCGAATCTTTACCTGCACGGCGTTCGATTTGCTGTGGCCGAACCGATCCGCGCGGCTGATCGCAGTAACCCGCGCATTCATCGTCTGTCGCGAACGGCTGGCACTTACGCCGAGGCCGTTCGATTGTGCCGAGCCGTAGAGTCGGGCACCGGCGTGTGCCCGGACGCGGCTGTCCGCCCGGCCGCCCATGGCGTCGGCGACCGAATCGCTGACCGCGACGGCCCGGCCGCCCAAGGCGCCGTCGGACCGGGCGACGCTGTCGCTGTTTGCGATGCCGAACTCACTCAGCGAAAGCGAGGTCGCCGCGCTGTCGGCGAGGGCGTTGAACCGGGCATCCGCCTCGGCCACGCTGTTCGAGGTCGAGATGCCTCCGACGGTCGCGGCGTTGCTCGTGCTGTTTGCGAGAGCGGCGCTGCCGAAGAAGCCGCGGGCGTCGGCCCGCGAGTTGCTTATCGCAAGGCCCCGATCGGCCATTGCCGTCGAGATGCTGTTTGCACGGCCGGTACCAAGCCCGACGGCGCTGGAGTTTGAAATGGCCGTGCCGCCGTTGGTCGCCGCGGAGTGTGCCACGGAGGAGGCGTTGCCCTGCGCCGTGGCCGTCGAGCTCGCGCGTCCGCCGTTGCTGGCGATCGAATAAGCGACGACTTCTCCGCCGCGGGCGGCAATCGTTGTGGATGCGAAGAGGGCAAGCGCGATCATGAACGAACGGGACATGGTCGACACTCCTTTCTGCACGAGGCGTTGTTATGGGTGCCATGTCGTTAACCGCCGGCCCGAACCGTGCGGTCGCGTAGTTAGACACCCCTTGCCGGGTGCGGTTAGGCGTCGAGAAACCCTGTAAACAGGGGCTATTCTGAAGACGATCGGCGAATCCGGACTCGCGCGTGAGGTTGCGCCGCCGGCGACGTTTCAGCGATTCGCCTCGGCCCGCTCAACCCCTCGGCAACGGTTGCCACATCCGCGTTCCTCTGTTTGAATGATGCCCGAAGTACGCCGCACGCGCAGCGTGAAAAGTGCTTCATCGGAGGTGCAGGCATGTCTTCCCAGCCGATCAAGTTTGACCCAAAGTCGATGGACGAAGCGACGCACAAGCTGATTATTGCCGGGCACCGCTGCGAACCGCTGCCCGATGTTTCCGATCTGATCCCGTACGCGAACTTCGTCGAGATGTGGACGGAGCTGGCGACGAATCATGCGAACCGGCCGTGGATGACCTACTACCCGTGCGTCGCCGATGACGAGAGCCCCGCGGCCGAGTTCACCTTCGGCGGGTTCGCCGATCTCATCGACCGCGTGGCCGGCCTGCTTCAGTCGCGCTACGGCATTCGCCCGGGCGGGAGCGTCGCCACCCTCACGATCAACCAGCCGCTGACCGTCGCGATCTACTTCGCCGCGTGGCGGCTCGGGGCGCGCGTCGTGCCGGTGAACCCAAGCGAGTCCGACGACCGGGTCGGGTACATCGTCGGAAACTCCGAGGCGACCGTGCTCATTGCCCATGCATCTGTGCGCGAGAACTTTTCCGCCGTCGAGAAGGCCATCGGCCCGGGCGTCAGGCGGGCGATCATTCTGGACGGGGCCACGCGCCCGGACGCCGCCGATGCCGGCTGGGAGGATTTTTCGGCCGCGCTCGATGCATACGACGGCGGGGCAAACCTGCCGCGGCCGGCCGATGTCGATCCGCATGGCGACGCCCTCGTGGTGTATACCTCCGGGACGACGGGCAATCCCAAGGGCGTCGTTCTGACGCAGCACCAGATGCTCTGTGACGCCTATGCCATCAGCAGGTGGCACGACATTGACGACCGCACCGTCTTGATGAACGTGCTGCCGATTCATCACGTCAACGGCACGGTCGTGACATTGCTCACGCCCGCGTTTGTCGGGGCGCATGTCATTGTGAACAAGCGCTTCAAGAGCGGCGGCTTCTGGAAGAAGCTGGCCCGGCATAACGTGGCGATCGTCAGCGTCGTGCCGACGCTGCTCCAGTTCCTGATCGAAGCCGACGAGGAATTTATCGCCGAGGACCTGCCCGGCTTTCGCCACTTCATCTGCGGGGCGGGCCCGCTCTCGGTTGAGCTTGCCCGCGATTTTCAGGACAAGTTCGGCCTGCGCATCGTGCACGGCTACGGCCTCTCCGAGACGGTCTGCTACTCGTGCTTTCTTCCGATCGATCTCGAATGGGAGGACCACACGCACTGGATGTACGACCACGGTTTTCCCTCGATCGGCTGCCCGATCGATACGAACGAGATGGCCATTCACGACGAAAACGGCCAGTCCGTCGCCGAAGGGCAGAAAGGGGAGATCGTCATCCGCGGGCACAACGTGATGTCGTGCTATTTTCACAATCCCGAGGCGAACGCCTCCGCCTTCAAGTACGGATGGTTCCGAAGCGGCGACGAGGGCTTCCTGCTTCACGGCCCCGGCGACCGGCAGTACTTTTTCATTACCGGGCGCATCAAGGAGTTGATCATCCGCGGCGGCATCAACCTCTCGCCATTTGAGATCGACGAAGTGCTGATGAGCATGCCGGGCATACGGGTCGGGCTGGCGGTCGGTTTCGACAATCGCTACTGGGGTGAGGAGGTGGGGGCGTACGTCCAGGTGGAGAAGGGGGCGAAGCTGACCGAGGCCGAGGTGATTGCCTACTGCCGCCAGCAGTTGCCGTGGCCCAAGGTGCCGAAGGTGGTCATCTTCGGAGATGACATTCCGGTGACATCTACGGGCAAGTACCAGCGCGGCCGTCTGAAGCCGCTGTATGAGGCGTATAAGGACAGGCAGTTCAAGGAGTGATGGCCCGTCATCGACTCAAGGCTGGAGACACTTCGGCGCAGGCTGAAGGGGAGACGGCGTGAGCCGCTCCCCATCAGCCACTGATTTGTGCCATCCGGCCATCACTGGCAGACCGTCTGCCAGGAATCCGGATTGTTGAGGCCGCAATTGAAGTCGGTCCAGAACTCCTCATCCTCATTGCATCCGACATTGCCGGTTGCCAGGATGGCTGTGATCGCCAGCATCAGGATGGCCTTGCCAAACCGACCTGCCGTGGTCTTCAATGCGCTATTCATTGGTTACTCCCTGTGTTTCGGGGCTCAGTTGAGACATCACCATGATGTCCGGTCAGAAGGAGTACCCGTCCGTTCGCGTAAAATTCCAGAGAATGCTTGATGGGAAGGGGCACTCGGGGGCCGGCCCTCGGGTTTCGTGATCCGCGCGTCTTTCACGCCCACTTGGCCCCCTCGCGGATTCTTCCTTACAATTCCCGCCCGAAACAAGGAGCTTCCCTTTTCATGCCCATTCATCCCACCGCCATTATCGACAAACAGGCTTACGTGCCCGCTTCCTGCGACATCGGCCCGCATTCCGTGATTGAGGGGCCGGTCAAGCTCGGCGAGCGCGTGAAGATTTACCCCAATGCCTACCTTAGCGGCTGGACCGAGATCGGCGACGACTGCCAGATTCACCCCGGCGCGGTGGTGGGGCACCTGCCGCAAGACTTTCACTTCACCGGCGAGCGATCCTACTGCCGCATCGGCAAGGGCACGATCGTCCGCGAGTTCGCATCGATTCATCGCGGAACCCAGCCCGAGAGCTGGACCATCCTCGGAGACAACTGCTTCATCCTGGCCTATGCCCACATCGGGCACAACTGCGAACTGGGGAGCGGGGTCAAGCTCTACAACTGCTCCGCCCTTTCCGGGCACGTCGTCGTCGGCGACAACGCGATCATCAGCGGCTACTCGCTGGTTCATCAGTTCGCGCGCATCGGGGAGTTCGTCATGGTCGGGGGCGGCGCCCGCGTCACGAAGGACATTCCTCCGTACATGAAGGCCCTGTATGAGTCTCAGTGTGTCGGGCACAACGTCATTGGAATGCGCCGATCGGGCCTCTTCACGCGGGAGGATATTCACGAAGTCCGCGAGTCGTACCGAACGCTCTATCGCTCCGGGCTGCCCTTTCGCAAGGCCGTGGAACAGTTGGCGTCCCAGGCTCGGTATCGAACCGGAAAGCGGCTCGTCGAGTTCTGCCAGGCGCCCACGAAGCTGGGCATCGCCGGTGGATGGAAAGTCGAAAACGAACTGTCAGAGGCCACGGGCGACGACATCGAGTGAGGCGTGCATCCGTGCGAAAATCGCGCGCTATTTGCCAAAGCCGGGTGCGCGGCTACCCTATTGGCACATTGGCGTTTCGGCTCCGCCGGTCGGTCTGACAATTCGTGCGATCGGGCCGACGAATCGATGAGATGCTATCGACGCGTCACCGGACGCGTCATCCCGTTTGCTGGAGCGAAGTCCTGATGTCCAACGGAACGGATTCTGCCGCTGTCCTTGCCGCCACCCTCTCGGATCGCAGTCTGAACGCCCGCTTGGGAGTGACCCGCGCGAATTTTCTGCGGGCTGCATTCTGGACCGCGCTCATCGTGTTTGTCTTCTGGTGCGGGTACCAGATCGAGCGAAACGTCCTGCATCGCGGTCCGGCGAATATCCGGTACATTCGCGAGGCGTCCGAAGCGGCGATGCGCTATATCACAATCCCGCACATCGTGATCGGGTTTCTGTTTCTGGTTTCGTCGAAGAACAACCGAAGCACACGCCAGCGGCTCTGGACTGTCGGCCTGCTCGCGGCCGGCGCCGGGCTTTGTGTCCTGTATCGCCTCGGCGGCGGTCCGACGGACGTCGTGCTCTCCGCCGGCGTCTATTTTTATTTCCTCGTTCACGAGCTTCGCGACGAGGCCATGTTTTACACCGTTCTCGGCGAGGCCGCGCCAATCCCTGACAAGGCGGCCTTTCGAAGATTCGTCCGCGCAATGATTGCCCTGATCATCGTCAGCCTCGCCGTGGTCGTCATCGCCCCGGCGTCGTTCGGTATTTATGCGGAAAAACTGCGGGCCAAGGCCACGGGCCTGGCCAGTCTTCAGCTTGCCGAGACCGCGTGGCTCCAGGGCTCGCTCCCGCTGCCGGTCAAGATCGCATGCTGCGTTCTGCCCATCGCCGCCGTCGCCGCCGGTTATGCCGTCGTGCTGAGAAAATATGCCCGCGTGTTCGGATACGCGGATGTGAAGTCCTTCGCCGAGGCCCACGCGAAGCTCTTTTTCGTCATGTTCGGCGTCGCCGCCGTGCTTGGCATGGCGCTTCTGCTTACGCAGCGGGCGTATTCGCTGATCCTTTTCCACGTCGTGGCGTGGTACATCTTCGCGTCGTACCAGTTCACCCGATACGCGCCGAAGGAAAAACCGACCGGGCTCTGGACGTGGATGCGAACGACCACCGCGGGCTTCAGGACGCTGCACATCGGGATGGCCGCCGCGCTCATGATACTCGGCCTCGTGTGGACCCTTGGCATGAACCAGCACGCGGCGCTGGCCTGGCTCCTCGCGCCGGAGTCGTTTCTCTACTGGACCCTGATGCACATCACCGTCAGTTTTGTCCCGCGGTAAGCGGAGAAGCCGGCGGCAGGTTTCCAACGAGACGCCGCCCGGTACAATCCCCACCCTGACTGGACGCGTATGACCAATGCCGGTCGGGGCGAGTGACAATGTCCCTTTTATTGAACTTGCTGGGACCCAGGCGCGGCTTTGAGGGCGGGCTTTTCATGCCCGAGTTCAAGGCGGCGACGGCGCGCCGTCCGATCGAAAACATCACTGCGGACCGAGCACTCTTCGTGCCGCTCCGACTGGCCGAATCGTGGCAGACGGACATCGTGGTTTCGCAGGGCGAGCGCGTCGTTCGCGGCCAGCGGCTCGCGACCGCGTGTGACGGGCGATCCGCCCATGTGCACGCGCCGACGTCGGGCACCATCGCTCAATTCGGCCGCGTATGGACTCCGCGTGAAGGTTATCTTCCGTGTGCGATACTCGAGCCGGACGGCCGGAATGAGTCGGTTCCGCGCAGCCTCGCGTGGATGAGCGACTCGTTTGTGGGCCAGTTGACCGATCGCGGCGTGATTTCGCCCTCTCCGCTGGCTCCGGCTGCCGAAGTCCTGCGACGGGCATCGGCTGCCGGTGTGACCGAGCTGATCGTTAGCGCCATGGAGACAGAGCCGTACCTTACCGCCGATCTTCGGACATTGGTTGAGCAGCCGGGTCGGCTGATTGACATGACCTGCGAAATCGCGGACGCACTGGGTGTTGCGCGGGCCCTCTTCGCGATGCCGTACCGCCACCGGCGCGTGGTCAAGCGCGTCACCGCCGAGGCACAGGGACGCTACGTCGAGGTGGCGGCCCTCTCGAACCGTTATCCGCAATGCCATCCGGTCATGCTGGTAAAGACCCTGCTCGACCGCGAGGTACCGCCGGGCGGCAGCCCGCTCGACGTCGGCGCGGTGGTCATCCCGCTGGCCATGGTCCGAATGGCAGCCGAGGCCATCATCGACGACATTCCGGTTACGCATGCCACCATCACTGTCGCGGGTGACGCCGTCGAGCACGCCGGCACGTACCGCGTGCCCGTCGGTACGCCGCTGCGCGCTCTGTGCGATCGCGTGGGTTTGCTCGGTCCGGTGGGGCAGTGCGTGTGGGGCGGCCCGCTGACGGGCATATCGATCACGCGCGACGATGCCGTGATCACCGCCGACACATCGGCGATTTTGCTCTTTTCCGAGTTCGAGGCGCGCGAGCCCGTACCCTGCATCCACTGTGGCTGGTGCATCGAGGACTGCCCGGTCGGGGTCGATCCGGCGTTGCTCGCGCAGCTCGAGTCCGAGTCCTCGACGGATGCCCTGACAGTTGCGCATCTTCGCGCGTGCATTGACTGCGGCCTGTGCAGCCATGTGTGCCCTGCGTCCCTGCCCCTGTCGGCTACCATTCAGCGCAGCCGGCGAAGGCTCGTTCCCGGCGCATCCGCCGCGGAAGGGGGCGCATGAAGGCCGACCTCGCCATTCAGGAGGCTCAATGGGTTCCACGGGCGGCGCCGCACCGTCACGGCGGCAGCACGCATGTCGACGTGATGGGATCCTGGACGCTTGCTGCCGGAATCGTGGGCCTTTGCGGCGCGGTCCTTTTCGGCCCGGCGGCGGCGAAGGTGCTCCTGCTCGCCATGCTCGCCGGTATCGGCGCGGACTTTGTCGTCGGCTATGCACGGGGCAGGCCGGTGGTGGGGGGCCTGTCGCACGCCTCGTTGACGGGCCTACTGCTGGGCCTCACGCTTCCGGCGACTGTTCCCTGGTATGTGCCGGCGATCGGCGCGATGGTCGCCGTCGTGTTTGGCAAGGCGCTCTTCGGCGGGCTGGGGCATTTTGTCTGGCAGCCGGCCCTTGTCGGCCGCGTCATTATCCAAATCGTTTTCTGGCCTACTCTTTCCCTTGGGGGAGATAACGCGACGGCGCCCGTGCTCGCACCGGGGCACCTTCTGATCGGCCGCCTTGAACCCGCCGTCCAGGTTGATATGCCCGGCTACACCGGCTGGCAGCGGCTCCCGCGACCGGATGAGCCGGCCCTTCGCATGGAGCGTCCGGTTTCCGCGCTGCGGGCCTTCGCCGAGGGGCACATTCCGCCCGACGGCGACCTGCTTTACACGCCGCTTCTCCGCGACCGCCTCCCGCCGTGGGAGGATACGGTCTTCGGCACCGTGCCGGGGCCGATCGGTGCGACGTGCGTTTTGGCGTTGATCGTGGCCGGTCTCTATCTGATCTATCGCGGGTTTCTTCGCTGGCAGTTGCCGACTGCCATGCTCGCGGCAGCCGGACTGGCCGCGGCGCTTCTGCCGATCGAGTCCGGCGGGGGGGACGGCTGGGACTGGTTCCCCGTGTTTGCCGTGGAACAGGGCCGGGCCGTCGGCGTGGCGTACGTGCTCTACCATGTCACGGCGGGCGAGCTCATGCTCGGTGCGTTTCTGCTGGCGGGTGACATGACGACGACACCCATGCGGGCCCGCGGACAGATCGTCTTCGCCGCCGGCGTCGGTGTGCTCACCGTCTTCATGAGGCTCTACGGTGTGCTCGAAGGGGAATGCTACTGGTCGATTCTCGTCATGAACACGCTTGTCGGCGTGATTGACCGCCGCACGAAGCGCGACGTACTCGGCATGGAGCCCGCGTAGGCCCGCCTGCCGCCTGCGTCCGAGGCCCAAACCCTCTACAGACCCAGCAGTACGTCCACCATCGGCTGGATGTCGAGCCCGTTGACCGCCTCGTCGCAGTTCAGGTCGCTCCGCACCAGGTGCGCCGGGCTCATCGGCATTCCCACCAGCGCCGCGGTAAATGCGCTGACGTCGTCAAGGTCCTCGTCGAAGTCCTGATCGATGTCGACGCCGATGTTGCCGGGCGTGCTGGCGGCGTTGGCCGGGTCGCCGCACTGATCGAGTTCATCGCGATCGAAGTGGCCGTCGAGGTCGCGGTCGATCCCGATGCGCGTCTCCGAGCCCTTCGGGACGACGGTATAGGTAAGCTCGCTCCCCGGCGCGGCGCTCGCCTGAAGCGCGGCTGCGCTCATGGTTTCTGCCGCGCGATCGGACTGAAAGATATTTCCGCCGCTGTAGCGCCAGCCCCGCGCAACGCCCCCCTGCACGCCCTTGACGACGAGTCCGACCTTGTTGGTATTGGCGACCGCGATCATGTTCGAGATCAGCGTAAGCTGGCCCGGCTCCGGATTGCCCGCGTCGCGGAGCGTCGTCTGCCACCCGACCGCCGCGTGCGTGTCTTTTCCTGCGACGCCGGGCGGCTCCAGGGCCGTGCGCGGCGGAAAGTCGGACCCGCTGAAGGCCACCATGAGCGCGACGAGGTCCGCGGTCATCTGGTCCGACGTGACGTTGAACACCGGCTCGTTCAGGAACCGGGCGATCGAGTCCACGCTGCCGTCGTGCAGGTAGCCGAACCCCGCCGTGTTCATCAGCTGGGTCGTTTCGAAGCCGACCTTGTCATACTGGTTGCGAAGCTGGGGGACCTTCATGCTGATGTTGGTCGAGCCGTCGACCGAAACCAGCGCCAGGTGCAGTTCGCCATTGGGTCCCGCAGGGATGTTCTGAAACGTAATGCCAACCAGGGCGGTGTTGGTGCCCGCGCCGGTCGGGAGGGTATGGCATGTCACGCAGTTGACACCATCCAGGCCGCCCGTGCGATACGCCGTCAGGCCGTTGACCGCGTTGCCGTTCGGGAGCGGCTGGCCGGCCGGCCCAAACCGCCCGGTCGTGTAGTGGCCCGGCAGCGCGAGACTGGTCGGAAGGGTGTTGTCGAAGTTCCGGTAGGGGTTGGGCGGGAAGTGAATCGTGGATAGAAAGCTCTCGAATTGCTGCATGTCGGCGGGCGGCAGCGGGCCGTCGGCGCCCTGAAGCACAAGGAACGCCTCGGCGAATTCCTCCAGGCCGTCGCGGTCGCCGCGCCAGTGATGCGGCTCTTTGCCGATGATGTCCTGAAGCGTTTGCGTGGTCATCGGCCCCTTCATGGGGTGCCAGTCCTGGCAGCCGCCGTCCGGGCAGTTCTGACAATCCGCGGAAGGGCAGCTTGTGCCCGAGTAATTGGTGAATTCCTTCATCTCGCCCGCCGGGTCGCCAAGGTCCCACGCCAGCCGGTCCATTCGCGCGTCAACGTGGCAGGATGCGCAGGCGATATGCCCCAGCCCGCTGTTGCGATGGGTGTCGTAGAGGTGCTTTCGGCCGCTCTTGACGGGAAGCGTCGTCGGATCGTGCAGCGGCACGCGCGGCAGAATCTCTGTTTCTGCTGTTGTGTCGATCGTCGATACCGTCGCGGCGAACTTGTTCAGGACATAGAGCCGGTCGCGTGCATCATCGAAGACAACCCCCGTCGGGCCCTCGCCGACCTCGATCGAATATGACAGGCCGGCGCGTCCGCCGGTCGAGTCGATCACGATGACGTTGTTTGACCCCATGCCGGTGACGTAGCCGCGCGAACCGTCGGCGTTCCAGGCGATGCCGCGCGGGTCGCCGATCGACAGGTCGCGGTCTTCCTGTGGGATCGGCACGAACGGAATGTCCGTGCCGTAGGTCAGGTGCGGATTCAGATCGGCGATATCGACGAGGGACGGCCCCGCGGGATCGACGCGAGCGAAGTTCACGCGGAGAAAGCGGCCGCGCAGGACCGGTTCGTAGCGGATCTCGTTGGTCGCGTCCGTCCCTACCATGGTCACTTCGCCGCTGGGATGAACGGCAAGCGCCATGCAGATGTTCATCGCGCCGGTGGCGTAGGATACGTCCAGCGTGGCCGCGTCAATGATCGCCACATCGTGATCGTAGAGGTCCCAGCCGACCGGTCTTCCCGAAAGCGCCGCCTGCGGGCCGCTGACCAGGTCGGTCCAGTCGCCGTTGTTGTCGTCGCGCCATTCGCCAAGGGCGTTTTTTCGGACGATCAACCCGACGGGCGGGGGCGGGGGATTCAGCAGATTTTGAGGCGGTTTGAAGTTCGCACCGTCGTTGGGCGGCGGGTTGACGCCGCCGTACGGACCGGCCGGATCGCTGACCACGTTCGGCGGAAAACCGCCGCCGATGGTGCTGCCGCCACCGAGGATCGTTGAGCGATTGCCAGACTCAAAAACGGCTACGTACACCTCGTTCCGCGCCGCGCTGTATGCCATCGCCCGCGGGTCTTCGCCGAGGATCGCGAGCCGGGTCGGTGCGGCGTCGAGATTCGCCGGATCGAAGACAAGCACGCTGTTTGCCGCGGAGCAGGAGACGAATGCCCGGACCGGCGCACCGCCGAAGACCACGTCGCACGGCTCGTCCTCGGTGCGCAGTGTTCGAACAACGTTCATGGTGGAAAGACTGACGATGCTGACGTCGTCGGAGATATGGTTGATGACCCACGCTTCGTCGCTGGTTCGGGCGCGGACCGAAACGGGGTCCAGACCGACGGGTACGGCCCCCAGCTTGGCCGGGGCGCCGCCGGTAATGTCAAAGATTTCAAGCCGGTTGTCCGCCGTGTTCACCGCGAGCAGTTTCGTGCCGTCCGGCGTCATGTCCATCGGTCGGACGTGCGGCGTCTCCCAGTTCACGAAGGAAGACTGGGCGAACGCAGGAGCCCAGAGGGCAAGAATGGCCGCGGAAACGGGTCCGAGAAAATGTCGGGGCATGGCAGAGTCCTCTCCAGGCGTCCATCCTACCACACGCGGGGCGCCGACTGCCACGCGGAAGTAGAGCATTCAGTGCGTTTATTTTTTTGAGGGCGGAATCGACCGGAATTGCCCGGAACCTCCCGGAACCATTGGTTCTCCTGTGCACCACGGGAGTACAGATCGGCGAGTCCGCCGGTCAATCGCGCGGCTCGATAAGAGGAGCTTGCTCGGCGTTCGCGATGGGGCACCGCAATCCGTGGAGGGAGACATCAAACGTTTCTGGGCGGGCGGAGTCGGCCAGGGAGCGGAGGATCACAACACCAACTTCAAGGGGGTTTCATCTGATTCAATGTCGTGCGTGGTCATGGAGAAGCCGCCGGAGCGCTGCTTCAAGCTCCTCGATCGTCCGGCAGTCGACGATCGTGTCCTTCCGTCGGTGGTCGATGCTGTGGCCCGCAAGTCGTTCTGCCCAGCCGCCGCTCTCCGACAGGGCGATGATCGGCCGGTCGTACATCCACGCATACGCGATTTCACTGAGCGTGCCCGCCGCGCCGCCGATGACGATGATCACGTCGCCGGCGATGGCGGTGATGACGTTTCGCGCCCAGCCGAGCCCGGTGGGGATGACGTAATGGCAGTGGCTGTTGGCTTCGTCCATGCCCGTGCCCGGCAGGACGCCGATGACGATGCCGCCCGCCTCGGCGCAGGCCCGGGAGGCTGCAGCCATAATGCCGTCGCGCCCGCCCGTGACGAGGGCCGCGCCGAGCTTCGCGACAACCGCGCCGGCCCCAAAGGCCAGGCGCATCATGGCGTCGTCGGCCTCGCTGGAGCCGATGATGCCGACCTGCGGCCGGCGGATGGAGGGGCCGGTCTTTGTGGCCGGGAATTTCATGTCAGACGGACGATCGGGCATTAGGGCCTCCGGCGAGTGAATATTGGCGGATTGCGAATGGCGAAGCAGGAAAACAAGACTTCGCCGTCGCTTCCTGATTTTTTCTGTTATTCGCTGTTCGCTGCCCGCAGTTCTCCCAGCTTTCTCTCAATCAAATCTCCCACCAGCTTCGCATCCGCCTTGCCCTGCGAAATCTTCATCACCTGCCCGCGAAGGAAGCCGGGAGCGGCCTTGGCCTTTCGTTCGTTCGTGCCCAGCGCATCGGCCACGGCCTGCGGGTTCGCAGCGAAGGCCTCATCCACCCACTTCTGCGTGGCGCCCTCGTCGCGTTCCTGGAGAACGCCAAGGCGCCGGGCGATGTCCATGACGTTCTCGGATGCCGAAGGAGCGCCGGTGCCGTTTCTCACGACCTCCTCCGCGATCTGCGTCGCCGCCGTGGCACTCACCGCGCCGCCGGAAACGGCCATTGCCAGTTCGGCTGCCCGCGCTGCCGTAACGCCCAGACGCCCGATCGAGACGCCTTTTGCCGAGGCCAGGTGGTTCCACACGCCGACAAACTGCTTGGTGAGCATCTTCGCTTCGGCCCCGGCAGCGACGGCCGCGTCGTACAGGTCGCCGGTCGCCCGGTCGGCAAGGATGACTTCGCAGTCTTTCGCGCTCATGCCGAAGTCCCGCATGAACCGTTGTTGCCGTGCCAACGGAAGCTCGCCGAGTTCGGTGCGGACCTGCTCGATCCACGAATCCTTCACGGTCACCGGCACGAGGTCCGGATCAGGGAAGTAGCGGTAGTCGTGGCTTTCCTCCTTGCCGCGCTGGAACTCGGTCACGCCGCGATCCATGTCCCAGCCGAAGTTCAGCTTGCCGACCTTCTCAAGTGTGTAGTCGTGGTTGGTCCGCCACTCGCGGACCTGCCGGTCGATCTCGTACTTGATCGCGTCGCGGACGCTGCGGAAGCTGTTGAGGTTCTTGATCTCGCTGATCGGCGTGCGGTACTCGATGCCGCCCTCGGTGATGGCCACGTTGACGTTCGGCTCGAAACGCATCTGCCCCTTCTGCATGTTCGCCTCGCTGATGCCGAGGTACTGCACCAGGCGCTGAAGCTCAACGCAGAACGCGTACGCCTCTTCGGCGTCGGCAAGGTCCGGCTCGGTGACGATTTCCAGGAGCGGCGTGCCAGCCCGGTTGAGGTCGACACGGGTGTAGGGCAGCCCCTCGTGAATGTTCTTGCCGGCATCCTCTTCGAGGTGTGCCCGGCGGATGCGCACGCGCCGCGTAGCGCCGTCTTCTTTCGGTACGTCGAAATGCCCCTCCGACGAAAGCGGAAGATCGTACTGGCTGATCTGGTAGTTCTTGGGCATGTCGGGGTAGTAATAGCTCTTGCGATCCCACTTGGTGAAGCGCGCGATCGTGCAGTTGAGCGCCAATGCCGCGCGGACGGAAAGCTCGAAGGCCGCGCGGTTCATCACCGGAAGCGTCCCCGGCATTCCCAGACAAACCGGGCAGACGCGGCTGTTCGGCTCGGCGGCGAACTCCACTGCGCAGGGGCAGAACATTTTCGTCCGCGTGGCGAGCTGGACGTGAATCTCAAGGCCAATGATGGGGCGGATGTTCACGATTTTCGTTCCCGAAGAATGTCCATCGCGGAACGCGCTTTTTATCGCGCGGCGCGCAGCAATTCCAGTCTGAGCAAGTTGAGGAGGCCCTTTGCCGCGCGGTCGCGAATCTCCCAACGCGACAGGTTGTCGCCCATCCGCAACTCGCGAACGATCGTCCGCTCCGATCCGGCGAGGGCCACAAAGACAAGCCCGACCGGCTTCTCCGGGGTTCCCCCGGTCGGACCGGCGATGCCGGTGACGGCAAGTGCGTAGTCGGACTGGCTGGTGCGTCGGCAGCCCTCGGCCATGGCCCCGGCCACTTCACGGCTGACGGCACCGTGGGCGGCAATAAGGTTCCCGGGGACGCCGATCAGCCGGATCTTGGCTTCGTTCGCGTAGGTCACAAAGCCCTGAATGAAATAGGCGCTGCTGCCGGGAATGTCGGTGAGGCGCTTGGCGATCATCCCGCCGGTACACGATTCGGCGCTGGAGACTGTCTTGCGCTGCTCGATGAGCAGGCGGGCGACGGCGGTTTCAAGGCGGTCTTCGCCTTCCCCTAAAATGAAGGTTCCAAGCCGTTCTCGGATGACGGCGGCGTCGCGCTCGGCCAAGGCGTTCGCCGCTTCGGCTGCGGGGCCGTGGGCGTTGATGCGAATCGTAATCACCAGATCGGCGGCGCTGGTACCGACGGCGGGGTTGCGCCCGCGCTGCATCAGGTCGGCGATCTTCTCGCCGATCTCCGATTCGGCCATCCCGAAAGTGCGCAGCGTCCGCTGGGCGATGACTTCCGCCGAACCCCCCCGCGCGCGGAGATGCGGCAGGACGTCGCGCTCGAACATCACCTTCATCTCCGCCGGCACGCCGGGCATAACGAATATGTCCGCTCGTTCGAGCCGCGCCCGCAAACCGGGAGCGGTGCCGCGCGTGTTTTCGATCGGCGTCGCGCCATGGGGGATCATGGCCTGCACGCGGTTGCGCTCGTGCATCTGGCGATTGCGGCTGCGGAAGTAGGCGGCAATCTGCTCGAACGAGTCGGCATGGAAGGCGAGTTCGACGCCCATGGCCGCGGCGAGGGCGTCGCGTGTCAGGTCGTCCGGCGTCGGCCCCAGGCCGCCGGAGATGAGCACGAGCTCGGTTGCCTGCGCGCTTCCCCGAATAGCTGCCGTGATGTCAGCAAGGTCGTCACTGACGGTGACGTGCCGCGTTACATGGATGCCGACGCCGGCAAGCTGCTGCGCCAGCCAGGCTGAATTCGTGTCGACCGCCTGGCCGATCGTGAGTTCTGTTCCGATAGCAAGGATGTGGGCGTTCATTGGGCGCCCCTATCATAGGCGAAACGGATGGGGGCGAGATACGTATCCTGCCAGTCGGCTCCGAGGCGCGTATCGAGTTCCTTGGTTGGATCGTCGATCCGCGCGGGTCGGCGGTCCGCATCGCGGGACATCATCCAGCCCAGCGCACCCAAGGCGAGGAAGATGTTGAGCGCCCACGTGACGGAGGCCAGCAGCGCGAGCATTCGCAGCCGGGTTCGCAATCGCCATACGCAGTAGATCGCCCACGTGATAAAAACGATGGGCAGAACGATCAGCAGCGGGGCGACGAGGTCCAACTGTCGGGCGGTCCGTGCGACGATCGCGGGCGGCGCAAGGATGGCGATAAGCGAAACGGCGAGGGCGAGAATGACCGCGGCCCGATCGCCTTTCGCGGCTTGGCGCGCTGCGCCTGCGGCATCGGGCGATAGCGCCACGCGCGCGGCGTCGAGGCAGTTCAGCGCCGTGAACATGGCACCGGAAAAGCACGTGCATAGAAAGGCGACGTAGAGCCAGTATTCCGAAAAGACGCCCTCCGCGGAGATACGCGCGGAAAGCACGACGGCGAGGATCACCGGCCCGGTGATGCACATCAGCAGGCGTGCTACGGCCCCGCGCCGATGGGGCAGGGCGAACGCCGCCGTCAAATCGCGGGTTCCTGACCGGGCCGCCCGCCACGCCGCTTGAACCGGCAGCATGAGAATCGCGGCCACGAACAGAAGGCCGGCGCCGATCGCGCATGCCGCAAAGACTGCGCTCGCCGAAAGCGCGCTCGTCCTTGCGCGATACGAATCGGGTTCGATTGCCGGCGCGCGGGAGGGGTCAATCATGTTACTGGGTGCTTCGGAGGTGTTCGCGTGGTATTCGTCACGCAGAGCACGCATCGACCGGGCCAGGTCCGGCCGACTGGTATCGAGCGTTTGTGCCAGAAGGTCGGCACACAGGAGCAAGGTCCCGGCGTCCCTTTCGGTGTCCATGATCCCGACAAGCATCCGCACCAGCCATGCGCGGCACTGTGCCGCCTCCTCGCCGCGGCCGCTTTCAGCCAGCTCGTCGGCCAGCGCACTCATGCGCCGTGTGACGATCGGCAGCCCGGCGTAATGCTGCGTGGTCTCGTAGTGCTCGGCGAACTTCGCCAGGGCAAGGGCCGTGTCGCTCCGACGCAGGTTCGACGAGACGATTGCAAACCACGCCCGGTCAATCGGAACGTTGTATAGCGTGGATGTGACCGCGGGAGCCGAACCCTCGACGATGCCGCGAATCGCCTCAAAGCGCGTTTCGGGCGACGGGGCCGGCTGTGTGGTTGTACCCGGCCGGTCCAGCACGACCGCATAGGCCAGGCGCGTGGCGAGATTGGCGGGATCGGTGTTAAGGGCTTCCCTGGCGATTTCGGCGGCGTAGGCGGGATCGCGGCGACCCTGCTCGACGGCCTCGAGGACGATGAACATCTCGCGCAGCGCCAGGTGCGGCTTCCAGGTCGGCAGCCCGGAGGTCTCGGCCCGCAACTGGGCGTAAAGGGTGTTCCACCCCGGCCCGCGCGCCGCCGGCCCGAGCTTGTCGTTTGCGTTGAGCCGGCTTGCTTCAAGGCCGGCGAGGGCCATTGGGAAACCGCCGGGCGCGGCGAGGGCCGCAAAATAAACGGCACTGGCGAAGAGCGCCAGTGCCGCTGGAATGACAATCGCTATAAGGGAAGGCCCGCTCGCCTTCGCGTCTTTATCGCGCCGGGACCATTCGGTTCGTCTGGTATCCGCTGCTGGCCGGTCTCTTCGCGACATCCACGTGGTGCTCGGGCGGCGTGTAATGATACGGCGACAGTGCCGCCTTTCGGCACAGATGAGTGATACGCTGCACCATTCGATCCGGGTTGTCAATCGTCTCGTGCCGAACGCCCATCGGTGTCACGTCCGTCTTGAGTTTCTGGCCCATGACCGGACGCCGATCCCAGTAATCGTCGTACCAGTAGTACGGGTGTTCTTCCCTGATGTTGGACGCCCGCGTGCTGGCCATCTCGCTGCCCCATTTGGCGCTGTCCGGGTTTCGCTGGACGTAATTGCGAACCTTCAGGGCGTTGTGCCCGACCGGCGTGTCCATCGGCGGCTCGTGGGGGTCTTCTTCGCCGCGCTCTCTGGCGTTGTGCGGCCAGTCCTTGTTGTACGCGTCGAGCGTGAAAACCGCGTCGATATGCTTCATCTTGTGCTGCTGCGCGTAATGGCGGACGACCTGCGTGGCCAGAAACGCGCCGTGGCCGTGTCCGACGAGGATCACTTCCTCATCCGGCTTCGAGTCGATGTCGACGACGATTTTCAGCCAGTTGTCGGGGCTGTAAATCTCGGCGTTGATCTCCTGGGCCCGCAGCCGGTCGCGGACCTCGAAGAGTCCCGTCGAAGGCTCGCCGTCGGCGCCGCGAATGAGATAAACGCGCGGTCCGGTGTAGCTCCACTTTTCCGGCTCGTGGCAGCCGGCCGCGCCGCAGAGACCCGTCGCGCCGACAAGCCCGGCGAGCGCAAGAAGGTGAATGGATCGTCGTGCCATGTGATTTCCCCCGAAAGCCCCCGCGCCGGCGCTGGCCTCCCCTGGCCGGCGCAGGTCCGCGATTCGCACGCCGCGGCGCAGACGCCGCCGCGACAGCAATTGTATGTTGCGGCGCTGACTTGATTCAAATCCTGGCGGGATTTCCGGCGATACTCGGACGCGGTCGCAGGCGCCGCGCGGCGGCGCCGGACATTAGCGGATCGCATATCCGGTCTTCGACGCGGCCGGGATTATCAGTCCAAGTCGGATTGCGCGGCACGCGTCCGCGGCGGTTGCGTCCGCGCGCCGGTTCCTTCCGGCTTTCGATCCACGCGGCTCAATGTGGACTGTCTCGAAGTGTCTATCTGGCGGCACCCTTCTGGAGGGCGGCGCGGCTCAGCGAAGGGTCGTGATCGGCCGCATTGGCGGCGGCTGCATGGCTCCTCCGGCGGGCTTGGTCAGCGTGTAGCTGTCAATTGTCTTGCCGGTCTCGTCGATCTGGCGAAGTTCCAGCCGCTCCGCGCTGATGTCCACCTGCGTAAAGCTGAACACGCTGTCGTTGTAGTACCGGATATACGGCGGGTTCGGCATCTGCTCGGGATATCGGCTCACGCCCCCCGCGCCGGTCACGATGTAGACGATTCCCTTGCCGTCCTCGACGATCGCGTCGTTTCGCATCGGCGCGGTTCGTTCGTACAGGTGATTGTGCCCGCAGAAGACCATGTCCACGCCGCACGCCTCGAAGACTTCGAGGAATGCCTCCTTCATGAACGCCCCGCCCTCCGCCGGGTGCGTGCTGCCCGTGTAGTACGGATGATGGAAAAAGACGAACTTCCAGCGGGCGTCGCAATCGGCGAGAACCTTCCGCACCCAGGGCGCGACGATCGACTTCAGTTGCTCCGTGGTAAGCGCGCCGGATGCCTGAACGATGTTGGAGTCGAGCGCCACGAACCGCGCGTCGCCGTAGTCGAACCAGTAGCAGCGCTCCGGCTCGATGCCCGGCGGGCCGTTCTCGGGGCATACGAAATGTCTGAGCAGGGGCCGTCCTTGGTCGGTGGCGACGTCGTGATTTCCAAGGCTCGGCATGAACGGGGCATGGCGAATGATCGCCGCATTGGGTTCGTAGAAGTGCGTCGGGTAGGTCTCGCCGTCTCCGGCGGGATAGACAAGGTCGCCGACGTGGATGATCAGGTCCGCACCGGCGGTGGCCATACGCGCCGCGAAGTCCGCCTGTGTATTGCTGCCGTTGCCGCTGTCGCCGAACGCGAGAAATCGAAACGGCGTACCGCGCGGCGGGGGGATTTTCGTTTCATAGGGACCGGCGAGTTTCGCGCTGCCGAAAAGCCCGCGGTCGCAAACGATTGTGTACGTGAGTGACTTGCCCGCGGGAAGTCCGCGAAACGTCGCCTCGTATCGGCGGCCGGATTGCACCGCCTTGGCGATGCGCGGCGTATCCGGCGTTTCTTCGATCCATGCCGCGCCGCCGCCCAGGGGGGCGTTCATTTCCCATACGATGGTCACGCAGTCCGGCGCGGGTATCTGTACCATGGGGCCAACGAGGAGTTCCGGCCGCGTCCGCCGCTCGAGGACGATTGCTCCGGCGACCAGTGCGAGGACGAGGATCAGGAGGTATCGAACCCCGAAGCTCCGGCGAGACGGGGGAGCACTCTGCGAAGTCGGCGGCTGCGGCGCATCCTGGAAGTTCATCACGGAGTAAGCCTCCATCGTTTGTCATGATCGCGGCATGCGGCTATATTCCCGGTGAGTATAAGTCGCATTGTCGTGAATTGCTCGATCCGTGGACACGTCGATCGCGCGACAAACCCGAGTATCCAGAGGACTCCCACATGCCCCTGCCCGACGGTACGGCCTCCACTGAAGAACTGACCAGCCGCATCAATTCGATTCGGGACAGTCTTTGACTTGCCGAAGAAAAAACAGCGCCTCGCAGAAATCGAGGCCATGATGGGCCGAAATGGCTTCTGGGAGTCGCCCGGCGCCCAGGATGCCATCGCCGAACTCAAGTCGCTCAAGTCGATGATCGAGCCCGTGGAGTCGGTGACCCGGCGGCTCGAAGATCTCTCCGTCCTGTATGAGCTCGCCGAATCTGAAAAGGACGCCGCCGCACTCAAGGAGGCCGACGACGAACGCATCGCCGTCTCCGAAGAGGTCGAACGCGTCAGCATGATGGCGCTCCTGTCTGGTCCTAACGACGACAAGGACTGCTATTTCAGTATCCAGGCCGGCGCCGGCGGGACGGAAGCCTGCGACTGGGCCTCGATGCTGTTCCGAATGTACCTTCGGTTCTTCGAGCGACGCGGGTACAAGGTCGAGGAGATCGCCAGCCGCGAAGGAGACGGCGCGGGCATTCAATCCGTCGATCTTCTTGTAAAGGGACCGTATGCCTACGGCTGGATGAGCTGCGAGGCCGGCGTGCACCGCCTCGTTCGGATCAGCCCCTTTAATGCCCAAGGCAAGCGGCAGACGAGCTTCGCCGCCGTGGACGTTCTGCCGGTCTTTCCCGAAAGCAACGTCGAGCTTCCTGAAAAAGACCTCGACGTCACGTTTTTCTGCCGGAGCAGCGGGGCGGGCGGACAGAATGTCAACAAGGTCGCGACGGCCGTGCGCATCCGACACATTCCCTCTGGGCTCGTGGTCGAGTGCGTCAACGAGCGAAGCCAGGGCCAGAATAAGCGACAGGCGATCTC
The DNA here is from genome assembly GCA_003576905.1 of Planctomycetota bacterium. Taxonomy (GTDB): domain Bacteria; phylum Planctomycetota; class Phycisphaerae; order UBA1845; family UTPLA1; genus UTPLA1. Next base: position 29,428 of record QEVG01000020.1, read on the forward strand.
CATCCTCAAGTCAAAGCTCGAGCAGATTGAGCAGGCCAAGCGCGACAGCGAGATGGCCAAGATCTACGGCGAGAAGGGCGAGATTGCCTGGGGGAACCAGATTCGCAACTATGTTCTCGACGACCCCCGAGTGAAGGACCTGCGCACGGGCGTCGAGGTTGGCAACCCTCAGAAAGTCCTCGACGGCCATATTGACGTGTTCATGGAGGCCCTGCTCCGCCAGCGTGCGGAAAAGCGTGCCCGGCAGGGCAAATAAGGCGGATCGGTTAGGAAGCGCCATTCAGTTACGTTTGCTGAGGATTTCCCGCCGCCGGCCGGTCCGAGGTTCCTTGGTTGCCGGTTCCAGGGGACGTTTTTCGGTGTCTAGGCGCAAGCGAGGACCCGTTTGTGGCCGGGTGGCAACGCCTCTTACTTCGGATACACTACGCGGCGAATGGACTCACTGAAGCATGGGCCATACTTGAAATCGGGGGGCCCGGCGCGTACCATCGATGGTCGTACCAGACCCCCATCGGTTGCTGCAAACGCTTTGGATGGCAGCGCCTCCACACCCCGGGAGTCGACAACCTCGCACGACCAGATCGGGCTCGCCACGGAAAGGACCATGCTCCCACAGAGTCTTTCCACGCGCCCTGAGATCGACGGGGGGATTCCCACGCCATTCGTGGAATTCGCAGCCGGTCGTTATGTCTGGCGGGTCGCCCGGTCCCATGCCCAGGTCCTAAAATCCGCGGAGATCGACTGGTTCAACCTCGCCGGCCATCCCGACGCGGCGTTGGTCAAGCGAAACAGCCAGCGTGACGTCTGGCGGCTTGCGTCCTGCGGAGGCCGCTATTTCGCCAAGATTTATCATCCGGTCGGGGCGCTGGCGCGGCTGAAGCTGCTGCTCAGGGGTCCGATTGCCGCCCAGGAATGGGAGGTGGGTCTCTACGGCGCGGCCCACTCGGTCAGTACAGTCGTCCCCGTGGCCATGGCATGGGAGGACGGCAGACGCATCACCGGCCGGTCGCTCCTGATAACCGAGGAAGTTTCCGATTCCCTTCCGCTCAACGACTTCTGGCTGACTGTCCGGCAAAACCGCGTGGAAGCCGACATGCTTGCGGATGCCCTGGCCCGTCTTATCGCCCGGGCGCATCAGTGCGGCTTTCAGCACGGCGACATGCATCCCGGCAATATTCTCGTTCGGCGTTCGGCATCACGGTGCGAGGTGTTCTTCGTCGATCTCCACCGGGTTAAGACCGGGCGATGCGTCATGCCGCGCCATGCCGTCGCCAACCTGGCCCAGCTCAATCAGTGGTTTCGGCGCAACGCCGGCCGCTCCCAGCGTCTGCGGTTCTTGCAGGCCTACATTCGCTACCGCGATCAGTTCGCCCAGGCCAGCAGCCTGGCGCGAAACTGGCGGATCGACATCGGCAAGCTCGTCGCCGATCTCGCGGTGCAGGCCGAGCGCCATGCCAATCGGCTCTGGGCCAAGCGCGACCGGCGCGCGATGCGAGACAATCGATACTTTGCCAAACTCTCGCCGGCCCGCGGCTGGCGCGGCCATGCGCTGCTTGAGACCAAGCACCCCGCCGGCGGCGCGAAGACGAACCTGTGCTTCAGTAAGTCCGACTGGCGGCAGTGGCTCCGCGACCCACCTTCATGGGTCGATCCGGCACGGCAGAAGCTCCTTAAGGATTCACACACCGCGACCATTTTCCGCGCGCGGCTCGAGGCCGACGGCCGCGGCATCGACGTCGTGGTCAAGCGGACGCTTGCCCGGAACGGCTGGAAAAAGTTTGTCCAGATGTTCGGGCCGTCGCGAAACATTCGAAGCTGGCGGCTCGCCAATATGCTGCGCAACCGCGATCTGCCGGTGGCGACGCCGCTGGCCGTCATCGAGCGCTTTGCGGCAGGGGTCGTGCGGACTGATTCAATCAGTTTTACCGAGTTCATCAGCGACGCGGTTGACCTTGAGACGTTCCTGACCCGGGAGGTCGCCGCGCTGCCGGGCACCATGCAGCGGTCGGTCAAGAACCGGCTCATCGAATCCGTCGTGCAGTTGCTCCGGGCCTTTCACGAGCGCGGATTCGTCCATCGGGACATGAAAGCGCCGAACCTCATGGTGCGGTGGCCCGCGCCCCATGTCGGCACGCCGGTGCTGACCTTCATCGACATGGACGGCATCTCACACCGCCGCCGTTCCTCCGAGGCCCAGCGCACGCGGGCCGTTGTACGCCTGTGCGCGAGCCTGCTCGGCAGCCCCGGTTGCACCGCGTCCGACCGCCTGCGCTTCCTGAAGACCTACCTCACTGCGCCGGGCCGCCCGCCGACCGAGTGGAAAGCCTACTGGCGACGCATCCACACCGAAGTGTGCAGCAAGCTGCACGACAAGGAACTGCGACGAAGCTGGAAGCTTGCCCACTACGGACGCGAATGACGCCATGTCATCGTCTTCGCCAGAGCCTGCCCCACAATGTTCTTCGACCCTCCACGGCCGGCGGTTGTGGATCGTCATTGCCATGATGGTAATCGCCTTCGCCGCGGTTATCTGGCAGCGGGAGCGCATCCGTGCGTACGGGTGGGTCATCGCGCTTGAGCGAGCCGACACGATCGAGGATCGGGCCTATTACGTCGCCTGCATTGCGTCCGTCGGCGAGGCCGGCAACGGGGCGGTCCAGCAACTCGCGCGGCATTCTGACCCCTCGCTCGCCGCGCTGGTGATTCCAGCGTCGCAGGGACTGACTACGGACGAGCGCATGCGATTGTTTGAGCGTTTGCTCCACCATGAAAGCGCCGAAGTCGCCCTGGAAGTGGCGACGGCCATGGTTTTTTGCGATGAGCTCCTCGCATGCGTCCGGCTGATTCCATTGTCCCGCGCCGACGATGTATCGGTTGCTCTTGCCGCCACCGCGGGGCTCGCCAGGGTATCGACGGCCGAGGCGACGGAAGCCCTGCGCGGCGTGCTTCAGGACCATGACGCCCCGCTCGTTCGAGCGCAGGCCGTTGAGTCGCTGGCGCAGCAGATTCGCGCGCGGCTGGGCACCGCCGATGCGGTCGTCGAAACCGCGGGACAACCCGCGGACACCTGCGACCTGGTCACCGCCCTGGTTTCGGCGCTGTCGGACTCGGGCGTGTTCTCGGAAAAGCTCGCCCTTGAGCGCGAGATCGAGGCCGTCTCCGCGGCGGTAACGGCTCGGGAAGGCGCCCGTGTTGCCTCCTCGAATCCCGCCGGGGCGCCGCGAACGGTGGCGTCGGTCGCGGCCGCGAACTTGTCCGATCTGACCGGGCATTCGATTTCCCCCCTGGCGCCGAACGACGCGCGCGGACTGACCGAGCAATGCTGCCGGTGGATCGCGGCGCGAGCCGCGCCTCCGCATGTTGAACACGAGTTGGCGGAGGATTAGCCGCGAGCCGGTCCGTCGATTGTTTCCGGCGTGTTTCGTCGGGTCCACGTCCGGTTCAGTGAATTGAGGATGGGGCCGCCGATGTTCGGAAGGCTCGGCTCCGGCCACGGCATTGGCTGATCGCCGTGGACCAGGGACCGCGCCCACGCCCGAAACAGCCGCACAGGCGTCGCGAGTTTGTCGCGAAGCGACATCTTCTGCACGAGCCCGTTCGCGCGAAACAAAAGGACAGTTACGTCGTCGTCTGTCATATTGCCCGGCGCGGCGGCGGCGATTCGCTCGAGCAGCCGGGCGACAAGCGCGCTCGGATCGGCCGGGTCGCACTGCCGCAACAAATCCAACAGCCCCTCGACGCCGAGGGTCCGGCCGTCCGCTTCCCTCGCCTCGATGAGCGAGTCGGTGTAGCAAAGCACGAGGTCGCCCACGTCGAGCCGGAGTCCGAACTGCTCGTAGTGCGTTTCATCGACGATTCCGAGCGGGATATTGGCCAGCCCCGGCGCATCGCTTCGCCTCTGTTCCAGAGGAATCCATTCGCCCGCGCGGGCGCGGTACAGCAAGGGGGGAGGGTGTCCCGCGTTTGACACCGTGAGGTCGCGCGTCGGGGCGAAGAAGGTCGTCACAACGGCCGTCGCAAAGGTGCCGTCGGCGGCCATGTTTCCGAAACGCCGGTTCACCTTGCGTACGAAGCTGGACTGGTCGAGGTAGTTCACGTAGCGCCGCATCAAAGAGCGCAGGCTGCCCGCAAGGTCCGAAACCGCCGTCCCGTGTCCGCTCACATCGGCCAGCAGCATCCGCGTGATGCGCCCCGTCGCGCAGGAGGATACATAGTGGACGTCGCCGCCGCCCGCCGCCCCCTGATAGGGTCGACTGAACACCCATGCGTCCAGCCCCACCATGCTCACGCCCAGGTCCGCCGGCTGATTGCCGCCCCAGACTTCCATGCATTGCATGCGCACCGGCGGCGCGGCCTGCGTGGGCGGGTGCGAGTGTGCCTCGGGCGTGCGCATGGAATGGGCCTGGTTTGCGATCCGTCCGCGGCCGCCGACACCGGCGGCGTGTCGCTTACATTCTATGCCGGATCGCCCACAAGTCCGCGAAGACCGGCTTGAAAAGCGAGGCCTTAAGGAACGGCACGCCGGGCGACCCGCCCGTTCCCTGCTTGCTGCCGATGGTGCGCTCGACGAGCTTCACGTGCCGATAGCGCCACTCCTGGACTCCTTCGTCAAAATCGGTCATCAACTCGAAAAGGATGGCGAGTTCGGGGTGCGAGCGGTAGAGCCGCAATATCTCCTCTTGTACCTGCTCGTTCGGGGCATTGGCCTGGGACATATCGCGCGCTCGGATGGGCTCGGGGATTGCCGCGCCGCGCTGCTCGAGAAAATCGTAGAAATGATCGACAACGCTGCGCTGCCTCAGGCGCCGTTCGATCGCCGCGTGGCCCGGCGTGCCCGCCGGAAGGTACTTCAGCGTTTCGGGCCGCTTGTAGCCGAGGACGAACTCAAACTCGCGAAACTGCGTGGACTGAAAGCCGGACGCCGTCTCCAGCCGCTGGCGGAAGCTGCTGAAGGACATGGGGGTCATCGTTTCGAGGATATCGAGCTGTCCGACGAGCGTCTTCATGACCGTGCGGCATCGCTTGAAGGTGTGGATCGCCCCGTACAGGTCGTCGTTCGAAAAGTCGTGCTTGATCTTATCGAGTTCGTGCAATAGCAGCTTGAACCAGAGTTCATACACCTGGTGGATGACGATGAACAGCATTTCGTCGTGCTCCGGCGGCGTGGAACGCGGCTGCTGAAGCTTGAGCATTTCCTCAAGACGCAGGTAGTCGGTATAGGTGAGCGACATGTTGACTCCATTCCCCGTCGGGGTAGCTTTTCGCGCGGAACGGTCGGGCTACTTCTCCCTCAATCGTCTCTTCCTCGCGGCGCGGACGACCAGGATCGCCGCACCGGTATACATGATTGTCGCGCCGGCCAGCACGGCGGGGACCACTTCCGTTTGTCCCGCGATGAACAGCGTGGCCGCCATGATCGCCGTCGCGAGCAGCGCAGCCACGACGCATACCCAGACGTCCTGCTTCCGCGCCCGCTTCACGGCCTCCGCGTAGGGAGTACGCGTGAAGGCGACCATGGTGTACAGCGGCGTGTAAACGCCCGGCAGGCAGGCGTGCAGCGTCCGCTCGAGTCTCTTGCGCCAGCGAAACGTCTTCGAGGCCGTCTTGTCGCGCATCTCGTAGAAGTTCTCGACGGCGAGCGTGGCAAGCGCGTCGCAATTCGGCTTGCGCCGCCTCTCATATTCGACAAGCGCCCGTTCCCAGTTCGGCGCATGCTCCCTCAGGCATTCATCGAGCACGATGCAATCCTCGAACGCCGCGTTCGCTCCCTGCCCGTAGAACGGAACGACCGCATGGGCCGCGTCGCCGAGCAGCGCCACCTTGCCGCCAAGATGCCACGGCCCGCAGCGAACGGTCATCATCGATCCGACCGGATTGGCGTGGTAGTCCTCCAGGAGCGTAGGCATCATGGACACTGCGTCGGGAAACGAACGGTCGAAGAACCGGCGGATTTCGTCATCGGACCCAAGTGCCGCGAAGCTCTCGGGACCTTCAAACGGGTAGAAGAGCGTGCATGTAAAAGAGCCGTCCGGGTTGGGCAGTGCGATCATCATGTACCGCCGCCGGGGCCAGATATGCAGCGCGTTTCTCTCCATGCGGAACCCCCCGCCCGCGTCCGGTGGGATCGTCAGCTCCTTGTACCCGTGGCGCAGATAGTCCTGCGAGTAGTTGAAACGGTCGAGCCGCTGCATGCTGCGCCGGACGGCCGAGAAGGCGCCGTCCACGCCAATGAGAATATCGCCGGCCGCGTCGACGGGCTGCTGTGTCTCTGTGTGGACCAGCTTCGCCGACGGACGATCGAGGTCCGCCTCAACGCAGCGATGGTTGAAGTGGACGCGCACATTCGGATACACCTGTGCCGCGCGCAGCGTTGTGCTGTTCAGCGCCGCCCGGCCGATGGAATTGATGCAGCAGCCAGGATCCTTGTCGTAGGGCTGAAAGTGGAGTTCGCCACGCGGACCGTGGATCATCCGGCCGCGCATGGGTATCGCATGTTTCAGCACTTCCTCCGCAAGCCCGACGCGCTCCAGCGCCGCGATTCCGCGCGTCGACAATGCGAGATTGATCGACCGTCCCCCGACGAAGTTTCCTGCGTTCGGGTCGGCCCGGCGCTCGTACAGGTCCACCTCGTAGCCCGCCTTGCCAAGGTACGCGGCCAATAGACCGCCGGCCAGCCCGGAGCCGATCAGAGTGAACCTGGGTTGCGCGTGTGACATGATTGGGGGCCGCCGGTCCTGTTCGTGTGCCGGGCGTCCCGGCGGGTCGCTGTTAGGTTGTGCCTCCCGCTCCCGTGGGGGCGGGACCCTATTTAACGCGACCCGTCTTCGGCCGCCAAGCCGGGCCGGATTGACGCGTCGATGATGTCGAGCGCCCGCGAAAGAGCGGCCAGTTCGCCCGGCTTTAACCGGCGTATCACACCTGCGAGCCGCGACACGCGCCGGGCCCGGCCGGCCATGAGAATGCGCCTGCCCTTCGCCGTGGCCGAGAGCCGGATAACCCGGCGGTCGGCACGGTCGCGCGTCCGGCGCGCAAGGCCGGCCGCCACCAGCCGGCCGACGACCCGTGTCACGGTCGGGGGGCGGACCTGCTCCGCGCGGGCCAGTTCACCAAGGGTAAGCGGTCCGCCGAAGACGAGCACCGAAAGCGCCGACAGCAGCGGGGCGGGCAGGGCGGTCGCGTCGTCCTCGCGGCGCAGGCGGCGCAGGATGTGAATCGTTGCCGTGTGCAGCCGGTCGGCGACGCAAACGGGATCGGTCGGGTTTCTGCTTGCACGCGGCGGCATGGGGTCTCTATAATTGGTTAGCGCAGCTAAGTAATCGGGCATCCCCATTATAGACGGAGATAACAGGATGACTACCTCTTCCTCCGCGTTTGACGCCGTAAAGTCCGGAGACCTCGACGGGCTCAAGTCCATTCTCGCCTCCGACCCCGGTGTGGCGCGCGAGCGCAACGAGCAGGGCCAGTCGCTCGTGACATGGGCGGCGTACTTCCGCCGGCGCGACATGCTGGACGCGGTGCTTGCTGCCGATCCGCCGCTTGATATCTTTGAGGCCGCGCTGGCCGGCTGCGTCGCCCGCGTGGCGGAACTTCTCGCCGCAGAAGAATCGCTCGCCCGGGCCTGTTCTTCCGACGGCTTTAGCGCCCTTCATCTTGCGGCCTTTTTCGGCCACGACGGCGTGGCCGAACTTCTTCTGGAGCACGGCGCCGATCCCGACGCGATCTCCCGGAACGCGATGGGTCTTTGCCCCCTTCACACGGCCGCGAATTTCGGCAGCCGCGGAGTCGCGCGGCTCCTTCTCGAGAACGGCGCCGAGGTCAACGCCCGGCAGCAAGGCGGATTCGCACCGATCCACGCCGCCGCGAATAACGGTGACCTTGAAATGCTTCGCCTGCTCATCGCGCACGGCGCCGATGTCGACGCCCGGACCAACGACGGCAAGACGCCCGCGGACATGGCGGCACAAAAGGGTCATAATGAAGCGGCGACCCTTCTGCGAAACGCAGTCTGACTCCGTTGTTTGGCGTCCCATTGGCCTGCGGATATGCTGATACGCCATGTCCACCGCGTTCGGCCCGCAATCCATGACGTACTCCACCGACGAATCCTTCGCGCATGATCTGGACGCGAAGGACCCGCTGCGCGGTTACCGCGATCGTTTCCACGTCCCGCTCGACAGGACGGGCAAGCCGGTCATCTATTTCTGCGGCAATTCGCTCGGGCTCATGCCCAGGGCCGCGCGCGAGGCCGTCACCCAGGAACTCGACGACTGGGCCGGCCTCGGCGTCGACGCCCATTTCGAAGGCCGCTCCCCCTGGTACAGCTACCACGAGCAGTTTCGCGAAGTCGGCGCCCGCCTGGTCGGAGCGCGACCGGGCGAAGTGGTCATGATGAACAGCCTCACGGTGAATCTGCACCTGATGATGGCCACTTTCTACCGGCCCACGCGGCGGCGATACAAGATCCTGATGGACTGGCCCGCATTCCCGTCCGACATCTACGCGGCGCGAAGCCAGACCGGCATGCACCGATTCGACCCGAACGACGCCATCATCTATGTCAAACCCCGTGACGGGGAACACAGCATCCGTCCGCGCGACATAGAGTCCATCCTTGAGGATCACGGTGACATGATCGCCCTTGTCCTCCTGTCCGGCGTGAATTTCTTCACCGGCCAGTTCTACGACGTTGGCCGCCTTGCCGAGACGGCGCGGCGCGAGGGCTGCGTGGTCGGGCTCGATCTGGCCCACGCCGCGGGCAACGTATCCCTTTCCCTGCACGACTGGGGCGTCGATTTTGCCGTGTGGTGCAGCTACAAGTACCTGAACAGCGGGCCGGGGGCCGTGGCCGGCTGTTTCGTGCATGAGCGGCACGCCGGCAATCCCGACCTTCCGCGTCTCGCCGGCTGGTGGGGAAATGACCCGAAGACGCGCTTCCTCATGCATCTTCAGCCGGAGTTCGTTCCAGTAGCCAGTGCTGAAGCCTGGCAGATCAGCAATCCGCCCATCCTCTCGATGGCGCCGCTGCGAACGTCACTTCAGATTTTTGATGAGGCCGGTATGCCCGCGCTGCGGGCCAAGTCCGAGCTGCTCACCGGCTACCTGCGCTTCCTGATCGGCCAGATGCCGTCGGACCGGTACGAGATCATCACGCCGAAGGACCCCCGTCAGCACGGCTGCCAGCTCTCCATCCTCGCGGGGGCGCATCCGAAGGAACTGTTTAAGAGGCTCGACGCAGCCGGAGTAAAGGGGGATTTTCGGGAACCGAATGTGATCCGCGTTGCGCCGGTGCCGTTGTATAACACGTTTCACGAGGTCTGGCGCTTCGCGCAGATTTTGCGCCTTCACGCCTGATTTATTGATCGATAGCCGGTTCGCGGGTATTCTGGCCATCCGGTTCGGGTCGGGGCCACATGGCCCGCTAATAAGTTCATGCATGAACCTGCCGCCTCATTCCTCCGTAATCATTGACGTGTCGCGCCGAATACGCCGATGCAGTTGGGGGAATCGTTCCTCCGAGAGTCGCTACCAGTGAAACTGCCCGTTGAGGCCGCACGCGTTCGGGCCTCGATACGAATCCGGTGAATGATGCGGCATCGAATTCTCTTCAGCCTGATCCTGCTTGGTATTGCCGGCGTGGCGGGGTGCGCGTCTCCCAAGCGGTGAGCCGGCGGCTCCTGCGAACCCCAGTTTGGGGATCTCAACTTCTTCCAGAACTGGTTCCGCAGCGCTGAACCCATCCAGATGACCGAGGTCAGTGGTTCGGCGTTTTCCAAACCCGTCCAGCGATCGACCGTTCGCCGGCCCATCAGCCAGGCTCCGGCCCGGCCGCGCAGCGCCGGCTCCTACGCCGCGCCGCCGCAGCGCCGGCCGTCGGCGTCCTATTGGGAAAAACTGCGACAGACCAACTCGGCCCCCAAGCGCGCTGCCGTATCAACGGCCGGGCGAACGGCGGCCGTCGCGCCGCCTGCCTCGCGACGCCCGGCCAATCCGCCGCCACCGCGCCGCACGACGACGGCCGCGATCAGCGCGAAAAAGCGGTGACACGGCAAATCATGCGAGCCTCAGTTTGAGGTTCCCGGCAATCTGTTACGCGGCGACGGTTCCTTTGAGATGACGGCAACACGAAAAACGGGCGGCGGCGATTGGTTCGCCTCACAGCCCGCCGCCACGCGTTTGCGCCTTTCGCAGCCGGTCCCGTCGTCCAGTCGCCCGGTGCCTTCGTTTTACTCGTCCGCGCGGCCGGTCTCACATGTTTCGCCCTCCGCGACGCCGGTCTCTTCGCAATCGATGTGCCCCGCGCCGATGCCGATGTCCCCCGTGCGCTAAGCCCGACAGGTCGCGGGAATCGTTCGGCAAACCGTCTTTCCGGCAGGCCTGGATTCGACATGAACGCGCAATGCGCCGTCGATCAGCGACATCTCCTCTTATCCCCTCCGGCGGCCGGCGTGATGGTACCGCGCCACCGGTGCGGAGGGACAACTGCGGGACACAGGATGGGCGTAGCGATTCCGTCTGCGGCGGGATGACCAGGGCGAGTTCGGAGAGTTGGTAAGAATCGACGCACTGTCGTCGTCGAGCGGCGACTCCTCCCTCGTGGCCGGGGCCCTGATCGGCCGCGCGGAGAAGCTCTTTGGACGCCCCGATTGAGGGAAGCCGGCGCGGAGGTTACTCGGCCCGTCGAATCACCCCACGCCCGCGGCGCCCTGCACCGACAATCGGGTCGGCGCCCAGTTGCCCTGGAACATACGAAACGCCTTGCGAATCGCCGTCGTTCGCGGGCTTTCCTGAAGATTGAGCCCGAACCGCTCCTCGTCACGGGGAGACTGGACATTGGCCATGCGCTTCCAGCCGACGTTCATTCCATGAATGAATGCCGCCGTCGAAAGGCTCCGTGTCCGCCAGAGCGTGCGGAGGGTCCGCTTCCAGACCCAGTTTTCGCGGGCGGCAAGGTGTCGAAGTTCGTAGATCGCCTCGTCGAGTTTCGCGGCGGTCATGTTGCGCGGATTGTAGACCGTCTCGACGAATGTGTAGCGTTCCCAGTCGTCCGGGTAATTGGTGGCGAAGATGCGCCCCTCTTCGACATAGCGATCATACATCTTTGTGCCCGGAAGGGGCGTGAGATTGGTTATCTGGATGGTGTCGATCCCGACCTGCACCGCCTGAAGAGCCGTGGCCGCCACGGTGTTTTCGTCGTCGGCATCCGCACCGATGATGAAGCCGCCGAAAACGGAAATCCCCTCGCGCTGGAATCCCCGCACAAGAGTCTGATAACGCTCAAGGTTCTTTCGGTTGATGCCTTTGTGGAAGTCGCGCAGGTTCTCGCTGTTAAAGGTCTCGAAGCCCACGAGCATTCCGACGCAGCCGGCTTCATTGGCCAGCGCCAGCCCTTCCGCGTCGTCGCCCATGTTGATGGTCGTCTGGCTGAACCATAGTCTTGGGGCGTAGCCCAGGGTTCGGCGAACCGCTGGAAACCGGCTTAACGCGTTTGCGATGCGGCTGCGGCGGCGCCCCTCGGCGATGATGCCGCGAAGCAGCTCCTTGGCCCAGGCGGCGTGTTTGTCGCCGACGCCGAAGAAATTATCGTCCACGACGAACATGAACGGCTTGGTCGTCTGAAACCACTCGTCGATGACCTCCGCCATCGGCCGGCGGCGAATCGGCGCGCCGTTGAACTTGGTTACGCTGCAATACTCGCACCCCACCGGGCAGCCGCGCGAGGTCTGAATCGCCGAAACGTCGTATTCGCCATTGAGCGGCTGCAAGTCCTGTCGAGCCTTGCCATAGCCACCTTTTTCCAGGTCGGCGAGGTTCCCGTGGTAGAACTTCTTCAGCCGGCCGGCGGCGGCGTCAGCGAGAATCGTGACGAAGATGTCGTCGCACTCGCCGATGGCGACCGAGTCAAAATACCGGATGGCTTCTTCAGGCATGGCCGAGGCGTGAGGGCCGCCGATGATGCACGGGATTCCCTCGCTCCGGCATTTTGCGGCGATTTCATAAGCTCGGGTCGCGCCACTCGTATACGACGTGACCCCCACAAGGTCGTAGTTACCTCGGCGGATGCGCTCGTCGGTGCACTCCGTGCCAAAGAGCTCGTCGATAATGTCGACCGAATGTTCCGGCGGCGTCAACTGGGCCAGCACCTGGAGGGCGAGCTGCGGTATCTTGCTGCCGATGGTGTGATATCCTTGTGTGCGACGGGCGATCGGGTTGATCAGGACGATTCGCATGGAGAGCGGCTTTCGATGGTGGGAGACGCGTTTCGACTACAGGGCGGACTTTAGTCGTATCGGCCGAATTTGGATAGGCGCGAAAGGAATCCTCCGGATTCGCTCCGCAGAGACGTCCCATCTACCGCATGCAAGGATCGCCTTTGCTTTTTCCCGACGCGAAATCACGTCGCGATCCTGGGCGACCCCGCCGGGCGTGGAAACCCGAAACACTGGCAGCGTGCGCCCAGAGCCCAGGTCGCGCGCAAAAAGAAGCCCGGGATCGCCGGACCCCGGGCTCTCTCCAAATGGATAAACTGTTAAGCACCTGGTGTGCCGATTTCGAACCGACTTCACCTAGGGCCGCTCGCCGGGCGCAGCCTCGACCCCGGTAACCCGTGACTCCTTCGTAACGACCTTTTCGCTGTCGCCGCCGCTTGGGATGCGCGGAATAAACGCATTGATCATGGGGCTGAAGTTCTTGAGCACGTCGTTCACGTCGGGCAGGCCGGTGATGTTCGCGCGGATCGTGAGCTGGCTGGGCGCCTGGCCCATCGCAAAGGTCGCGATCGTCTTCGAGCAGAGCTGCGCCGCCATCTGGGCCTGCATGCCTTCCTCCGATCGTCCCGCATGGCTTCCCGCCGCCGCGGCGCAGCGACCAAGGTGGGCCAGGGCCATGACGCTCGTATCCTTCGGGAGTTGTGCCAGCGCCTTGCCCATCATCGCGTCGTCGATGATCGATTCACCCCTGCCGGAAGCGCGGATGGCCGACTTCAGCGCCCCGCGGGTCATGCCGATCGCGATGCACCCGTCGATTTCGGCGAGATAGACCTTGCCGAAGTCCGGAATGGCGTACGCTGTCACGTCGGTGCTGCCGATCTTCATGCCGCGAGGCTCGATCGGCTCATCGCCGCCGACGATCCCCGGTATGGAAAGGAACTGGTCCCACAGGGCCCGCGAGCGGGCGACGTCATTTACAGCCATGAGAATGCACCCATTCGGCACTTCGTTGGGCGCAGGCTCGCCGGGCACCACGAACCCGCAGATCTCGCGCACGTTTCCGAAGAACTCGCGGAAGATGTCGAGCCCGGTCACAGCGGTTTGCGGCGCCTGTCCCTTTGCGGCGTCCGCGGCGGCCATGGTCAGGGCGGGATTGAGCCCGAGGCCGAAGACCGCTGCGGCATCCCCCGGCACCTTGGCGAGACACTGCCGCGTCATCGGGGGCAGCCGCGTCAGGTTGTAGGCGATGCACCGGTGGTCATCCGCTAGCCGCACGGCGAGTTGAAGCCCGAGGACGTTTTCGTGAATCCCAAAAGAGAACGCCGCCCAGCGCAGGCTATCGAGGTCGATCATGCCGTCCACAATCTTGAGTTCGTGTCGATCGTGCTCTGCCATGTCTTTCGTCAGGCGCTGCACGAGGCTTTGCAGGTTGCAGTAGGCAAAAAGGGTCGAGCCGGTTCGCTGGGTCGCGATCTCGGCAAGATCCTTCCGATCTGCCAGGCTGTCGTTTCGCTCGCCAAGGAGTCTCTCAACGACCCCGGTGACAAGCTCTCGGCCGGTCCCGACGATGAAGAGCGATTCAGTGAGCACGCCCGTAAGCCGGCCGACATCCGGAAGCTGAGCGCCGAACGTGGGCAGGTCGCGAACCTTCTCAGCGGTTGGGGAAAACTGGAAAGCTGTTTCGAGGAGGCCCTTGAGCAGCGTGGCGTCGCCATGATGCACGACGAGGACCCCGCTGGGCGGCCGGTCGCCTTCCGGATCAAACTCGGTGATCGCCGCCGCCGCGCCGCCAAACGCCGTCAGGTGTTGGAAGAGCGCCGGGCTGATGGCGATCCGATTGGGAACGTACGCCATTTGCTGCGAATCCCGGCTGGGGCGCTGGGACAGCAACAACTGCATGTCGGTCGTGGTCAGGCCGACCATCGCGGCGAGCTTCTCGAAGAACTGCCCGGGACGATTGAACTCAACGTATGCGAGGCAATCGCCGGGCATGAGTTTCGAGAAGTCCTTCGCGGCGATGGCATCGCGGCAGCGTTCCGCCCCCGCGCGGGCGACGCGCTTAACCTCTGCGGCGGCACTGGCCCCGAGGACCTCGCGGTACAGCTCCAGCGCGGCGGCGTAGTCGTGGGCCTGGTTTTCCAGGAAATAGGCCTTGTACAAGTCGGGGTTATTGCTGGACTGTGCGGCCAGCGGGGCGGTGAGACCGGACAGAATGAGTCCGGCGGCGACGGCGATCGTACGTGTCTTGGACCTCTGCATGGGGAGACCTCCGGGTTTCTGTGCGCACGGACCGCCGGTGATATGGCGGGGCAATCCCCGAGCCGGCGGGGAACCTTCTCAGAGGTATTACCGGGCGGGCACGAATTATTTTTCGCGAATTCCTGCTTTGCGGGTCGATTGGCCTTGAGCGAGGGTGCGGGCCTAACCCCAGGCTCATCGGCAGATACAATGCGAAGATGATGGACGGCGGCTCATCAAAAGGGCATCCAGTTCTCGACGACCCCCGGTACCGGTCCGCCCGGCGCGGCGAGACATGGGCGGTTTTTCTGGCGATCCTGCTGGCCTTCGCTTTGTTTCATCTGGTTATCAGCCGGCTGATCTGGAGCGAGATTCCGCTTCAGACAGACACCGGAATCTGGGCTTACTTCGCGGCGAGAATGCTGGAGGGTGCGACGCTTTACCTCGATTTATGGGAAAGCAAGCCGCCCGGGATCTTCTGGACCTTTTCTGCGGCAGAATGGCTTTTCGGCGTCGGATCTGACTGGGCTTTGGTCTGGCTGGACGCGCTCGTGACCGTCGCCGTGTGTGGCATGACGTACCTGGCGGCACGGCGGGTAGCCGGGGCCGGCATGGCGCTGTTCGCGGTATGCCTGCTGAGCGTCGTGATGTCACATCGCGTGCTGGCGGACTGGGGCGACAACCTCGAAAAGTTCGTCGTGTTCTTCGAGATGACGGCGAGCTGGCTTGTCGTCGGGTCGGCCCGTGCGAGGTCCGCCTCTCTGCGATGGCTCTTTGCGGGCCTGTGTTGCGGTCTGGCCGCGGTCTTCAAGCAAACCGGAATACTGCTCCTTGTAATCCTTGTAGCGGGGCTGGCCTTCGACTGGCGGGCCCTTGGCGGGCCGAGGCGTGGCCGGGCGAGTGTCCTGCTCCTCGCGGGGGCGGCCGTGCCGTGGGTCGTCGTTTTGGGGTGGCTCGTCTCGAATGGGACGATGGGCGGTTTCTGGCGGCAGGTGATCGTGCACGACGTTCAGCGCGCCGCGTCGCCCGAGCTGGAGCGCGCGCGCCTCTTGGAACCGGAGCACTGGGCGGGCGTGGGACGGCACCTGCTCCTGGCGGGCGTGCTGCTTGGCCCGGCCCTCGCGGCCCTTATCCTCCGGGCCGGCGAGAAGGCCCGATCGGCGGCGGCCGCAAAGGCACCGCGGCAATCGGCACTTCCGGCCATCGACGTGTATTTCGTATATGCCATACTTGCGACACTCGTCTTCGTGCTTGCGCCGCACGGCTACGGACATTACCTCCTGCATGCCGCGCCGCCCGCGGCCGTGCTGCTTGCGTGGCTCGCATCTTCTCGTCCGTCGTTCAGCGAGCGGCCGATCGTCTGTGCGATCTGTCTGGCCGGAATGCTCATCGGTCTCTGGCAGCTTGGAGATCATTTCGAGTTCCTGCTTCAGCCGCGGTGCGACGCCCGGCGGGCCTACAAAGCCATTCGCGAACGCAACGACCGGCTGGTCGATGTTGTGCGCGACGCATCCACCCGCGATCAGTCGGTCTTGCTGTGGCCGGCGGACCACGCAGTGAACTACTATGCCCGACGGCGAACGCCCCTGGAGATGTGCCAGGCGATTGACATTTTTCGCGGGCGCGTGCGGCTGCTCGATCCCCCGCTGGATGTCGTAGTGCAAAGGCTCATGGAGGATCCGCCCGATGTCATTGTGGACTGGTCGCCCGTCGCCGTTGAGCGGCGCGTGCCGGGAGACCCGGCGTCACCGCCGGAGCTCCTGACACCGGCGGGGGGATATTCCCTGGCGGAGGACCCGAATCCGAATCACGCACACGTCGAAGGCCGCCTGCTGGCCCCGCTCAAGTCATGGCTGCGGAAAAACTACGGCGCGCAGTCGCGTGTCGATGATTTGTGCACCGTGTATTATCGTGGAAAGCCGTGGCGGGACTGGCGGGAATACCTGCTGCCGCCGGCGCGGGCGCGGACGCCCGGCCCCCGGCCGCGGAGTCCCTGACTGAACGAGTAATCAGCGCGAGCGCATGGACCAGCCCCCGACGAAATCTGCCGTCCCGGCCTATCTGAAGTTCGCCCTCATCCTCTTCGGATTATCCGTGTCATTAACCGGGTTCGCCGCGTGGGTGTGGCTGCGCTCCGGCGGGCAGGAGGCGTTTCGGCGGGGCTACGCGCCGTTGACGGCGGAATGGCAGAGCGAAGGGGCCTGGACGGCGGATTCCTATGTCGGAAAGACACTTCGATGCGATGTCAACGTCGTTGACACCAACGAACTCGGCCGTCCCTACACGTACAAAGCCGCGCCGGTCGGTCGCAATGGAGTGTGCTTTCGAGACCACCCAACAAGGATGCCCGTGTACGCCGTCGCGGTCGGCGACAGCTTTACCTTCGGGCACAAAGTTGACTTCGAGAAGGTCTGGACCGAGCGGCTGGAGAAGGCCGTCGGGGCCGACGTGGTGAACTTGGGCCTGTCGGGCGGGGCCCCGACGCAGTACCTCCGAAACTTTGAGGTGCACGGCGCCCTGTTGAAACCGCGGGTGGTCCTTATGACAACTTTCGTGAACGACTGGCTCGACGAGCCGTGCTTTCAGGCGTGGTGGATGCTGCGCCAGGCGCTGGGGGCTCAGGTCGATTTCCCTCGCTCCAATGCGATTTACGATGCCGTGCGAAAGAACGGCTACCGACTGCCGGACTACTGGCAACAGCCGGATTTGGGCGGGAGCGTCGACGTCGAGATCGATGGAGAACAGTACCAGTTTGACGCCAGTGCCTACGCCGCCCAGGACACGCGCAGTCCGACGATTGAGATGGGGCGGAGGGCCGAGGAACAGGCGATTGTCGCTCTGAAGGAGAAGACCGCGGCGACCGGGGCGACGCTGGTGGTCGTGGTTATTCCCGCAAAGGAGTACGTCTATCACGATCGCGTGTCGGCGGCGATACCCTACGCGCGGAACATGCGGCCCGATGTCTTCTGCGAGGCGATTGCCGATTGGTGTCGAAAGAACGATATTGCGTGCCTGAACATGCTCCCGGTGCTGACCGCCCGCGTGGCGGCGGGGGACAAGCCCTATTTCCCCCGCGACGGCCATCTTCGCGAGGAGGGAAACGCACTACTGGCAGAGGAGATTGAGAAGTTCCTCAGGAAACTGGGGCTCTTCACCCTGAAATGACGAAGCCCGCAGGGGCCTCCGGCGGGCTTCGCAATCAGGGCAACTTGGCGGCGCGGCGCGTTACCGATACTACTTGGCGTAAATCTTGATGATCTCGTCGAGAAACTTCAGCGCGTCGTTGCGCTTGCGCTGGAATGTATTTCGCCCGATGATCGAGCCGAAGCCTCCGCCGTCGCGAATCGCCTTGCACTCCTCGAAGACTTCGGCATCGTTTTCTTTCTTCGCCCCGCCGCTGAAGATGACGATTCGCTTGCCGGCGAAAGCGCACTGCGTTACATGGCGGACGCGCTCGGCGAGCGTGCCGATCGGAATCTTCTCCTTTTCATAGACCTTCTTTGCCGCTTCCTGCTCAATGTGAGCGGTGGGCAATTTCACCTTGATAATGTGTCCGCCAAGCTGGCACGCAATCTGCGCCGCATAGCCTGCGACGTCGATGGCCGTTTCGCCGTCCTTGCTCAGGCTGCTGCCGCGCGGGTAGCTCCAGATGATGACTGCCAGCCCCATTGCTCTTGCCTCTTCGGCGTAGCGGCGAAGATTCTCGTACATTTCCTTGCGAAGGGCCGAGCCAGGATAGATCGTAAGCCCAACGCCGCAGCAACCGAGCCGGACCGCATCCTTGACCGACGCCGTCAGCGCCTGCCATGAGTCCTTTTCGTCGGCAAGCAGGTCGTGATTATTCGCCTTCAGGATGAGCGGCACTTCGCCGGCGAAGTCGGCCGCGCCCGCCTCGAGGAATCCCAGCGGCGCCGCGTAGGCGTTCAAGCCGGCCTCGACTGCGATCTTAAAGTGATAATGCGGATCGTAACCCTCCGGGTTTGGGGCGAAGCTGCGGGCCGGACCGTGTTCCCAACCCTGGTCGACCGGCAGAATGACCATCCGTCCGGTTCCGGCGAGGCGCCCATGGTTGAGCATTCGGGCGAGGTTCGTCAGGACGCCTGGATTGTCGCTTCGATACCAGCTCAGAATCTCTCGTACGCGCTCAGTCATGGCGATTGCTCCCTGGTGTGCGGGTCCGTACTTGCGAAAAATCCCCCAACAGGCTATCGGATTCACGGGCGCGGTCAAGTTTTCGATTCGAGAGCCGCGTGGGAGCGGTCCGCATGTGGTGGGAAGCAATCGCCCTTGTCGTGGGACTCGCGGGTCTGGCGATCGGGCTGGCCCTCGGCGTGCCGGTGTGGGTCAGTCTGCGCTCCGCGCGTCATCTCGGCGATACGCGGACGGGAATTGACTTCCCCGCCGCCGATGCCCCCTGTATCAGTGTCATTGTGCCCGCCTGCAACGAGGCCGCCATGATCCGCCCGTGCCTCGCTTCCCTTATTGCGCAGGACCATCCGAACCTCGAAATCATCGCGGTGAACGATCGCTCGACCGACGATACCGGGCCGATCATGGATGCGGTCGCCGCGGAGCACGCGCGGGTACGTGTGCTTCACGTCGCCGATTTGCCCGACGGCTGGATCGGAAAAAACCATGCGAATCAGGTCGGTGCGGCCGTCGCGCGGGGTGAGTGGCTGCTCTTTACCGACGGCGACATCGTCTTTGAGCCGGACGCCGTTCGCCTCGGGCTTGCCCACGTTTTGAATGAAAACCTCGATCACCTCGCGCTGTTTCCCGGCATGACCCGGGGCGGCTACTGGGAGGCGGCGGCGATCTGCTTTTTCGGCTGCCTTTTTGTCGCCAAGTGCAAGTCGTGGCTGATCCGCGATCCCAATCACCCGGACAGCTTCTGCGGCGTCGGGGCGTTCAACCTTGTCCGCGCCGCGGCCTATCAAGCCATCGGCGGCCACGGACGGCTGGCACTGGAAGTGTGCGACGACATGAAACTCGGCAAGCTGCTGAAGCGAGCCGGCTTCGTCAGCGACATCATGTCCGGCGCGCCGAAGATCCGCGTCCGCTGGCACGTGGGTCTTCGCGGGGTGATCACCGGCCTGGAAAAGAACGGATTCGCGGGCACCGATTACAGTCTGCCGCGTGCTCTCTACGGCGTAGCAATGCTGACATTCCTCGGCGTCGTACCGGTCCTTGGCATCGTCCTCGTTCCGCCGTGGATCAAGCCGGTCTATGGCGCCTGGCTGGCCTCGGGCGTCGGAATGCTCGCCGCCGCCGCGCCGCCGGATCGTTCGCGGCTCGCCATCGGCCTGTCCTATCCCCTGATGTGCCTGGCCCTGGGCTATGCGGTTGCACGCTCAACATTCCTGACGCTCGCCCGGGGCGGGATCTACTGGCGGGGCACCTTCTACCCGCTCACCAGGCTCCGCGCCGGTGTCGTATAGGTTGGCGTTCGATTTGGTTCTGTGTCCTCGTCGCGACCCCAAAGAGTGCATTGATACTGGATTCAGGATCTCTCGCGCTCCCCGCCGGTTGGACGGGTTTTGTCTGCGAACCCCTTTTTTTTCGGCGAGGCAGGAGGCGGCGCGATGTCAATCGCATGCCAGCGCTCGTCGCCTTCCTCGTAGTCCCAGTACTTCTCGAAACTCTTATCCTGTAGCTGACAGCGCAGGATGGCGTAGGCGATGTGGCCGAGAATCACGACGATCGTCTCCGACGGGTACTCCCGGACCAGCTTCTGAACCGCCTTTTCAAGCCGCTCGGTGACCGCCTGAACCGTCTCACCCTCGGGCGGTTCGATGGACATCGGGTCCGCGCGCCACTGCTTATGCACCTTCGGGAATCGCTCGCGGAAATCCTCGATGGCCAGGCCCTCCCAGTGGCCCAGGTCCATCTCGCGCAGGTCCTTGAGGGCTTTCAGCTTCAGGCCGAGGCGCTCGGCGATCACCGTGGCGGTCTGCTTGGTGGCCTCCTCCGTTCCGCACCGAACGAGACTGGGTTGCAGGCTGGCGATTGCCTCGGCGTCCGTTACGGCCTGGCGATGCCCCACCTTGTTCAGGGACAGGTCGGCATCACCGGTGAGCCGGCCCTGCGCTCGCCAATCTGTTTGACCACAGGGGACGAGAACAATCCGTGTCATGGCAGTGGGAAACCCCCGCGGCGCACTTCGAGCCACCGGTTGCCGCATCGCGACGTCGGTCGGCAATGCGCCTCAAGGTATCTGTTGTCCGCCGTGCCCGCTCCATCAGGCATCGTCGAGGATCTCGATCGTCGCAAAGGGCTTTCCTTCGAGAAACTCGAGACTGGCGCCGCCGCCGGTCGAAATATGCGTCATCCTGTCGGCCAGGCCCGCCGCCTCGACGGCCGCGGAGGAGTCGCCGCCCCCGATTATCGTTATCGCGCCAGATTCCGTCGCGTCGGCCAGGGCTCGCGCGATGGCCAGCGTGCCGGCGTCAAAGGGCGGCGTCTCGAAGACGCCCATGGGACCGTTCCAGATGATTGTCTTTGCGGTGGCAATGACGTCACGAAATGCCTGAACGGTACCGGGACCGATGTCGTAGCCGGCGAGCCCCTGGGGAATCTCACCGGAGATGTTTTTCGTTACCGCGCCCGGCTCAAGCTGTTCGGCGCAAATGCTGTCGATGGGCAGCCTGATCTTGCCCGCTCCCTTTTCGAGCAGGCTCCGTGCCACGTCGAGCTTGTCGCGCTCGCACAGGCTCCCGCCGACGCGCATGCCCTTCGATTCGAGAAACGTATAGGTCATCGCGCCGCCGATCAGGATGGCGTCAACCTTCGGAAGCAGGCTTTCAATGACGCCGATCTTGTCACTCACCTTCGCGCCGCCGAGGATCGCGACGAAAGGCCGTACGGGCCTGGCCAGGGCGTCGCCCAGAAAATTGAGTTCCTTCTGGACAAGTTTTCCGCAGACGCGGCGCCCCGCCCCCAGCATCATCGGGACGTGATACATGCTGACGTGTTTCCGATGGCAGGTGCCGAACGCATCGTTGCAGTAAAGGTCGCCGTGCCGCGCCAGCCCGCGGGCAAAGCCTTCGATCTCCGCTTTCTGCTCGGGAGTCGGCTGCTTGTCGGGGTTCCTCTTTGCCTTGTCGATGAGGGTCTCCGCTGAATGAAAGCGGAGGTTTTCCAGGAGGAGTGCCCCCCCGGGTTCTACCTTCGCGACGGCCTCATCGGCCCGCGGCCCGACGCACTCCTCGGCGAACGCCACGTCCCGCTCCAGCAGCTTTCCGAGGTGCCGCGCCACCGGCCTCAGGCTGAATTCGGCCTGGTAGCCGCCGCCCGAGGGCCGCCCGAGATGACTCATAAGGATCAGTCTTCCGCCGCGGTCGATTACGGAGCGGATCGAAGGCAGAGCCTGTACGAGGCGCCGGTCGTCCGCAATCTTGTCGCCGTCCAGCGGGACGTTGAAGTCCACGCGCATGAGCACGCGCTTTCCCGCAACGTCCGCCTGGTCAATTGTCTTCTTTGCCATTCGTTCCACTCTCCTCCGGCGGAGTATCACGCATGAGGTCGTATAGCCTGAACCCCTCCGGTCCGGGATCGTCGCTCCGAAGATTGTCTCCCAGCCGCGCCGGGTCATCGTCGCCGAAATCCCGATCCGGCCCGGCCGACTCAAAGACCGGCCGCCCGCTGTTGGCGCGGACGAACGGCGACAGGGCCGGATCATAGTGGTAGCGCAGGGGCATGCCCCATGGGTCCACCAGGTTCTTTTTCCCCGGCCCCAGCCACAGGCTTGGCGGCAGGGCCTCTAGAATGGGGCGCGTCTTGTCGTGGTCGAGCAGGGCGGTCGTGGCCCAGGTGGCTGAATGAGGACCCGACAACTGCGGATAACTGCCCGCCGTCCGGTGATACCGCGCGAGGCACTTGTCGAGATCGGTCAACAGGCGGACCGCAAGGTCCTTTCGGGCCGCCAGTCGTTGCGCGTTGGTCCAGCCCACGAGCAGGAAAAGCCCAAAGCCGATGATCGTGACAGTGACAGCCATTTCGACCAGTGTCATTGCGGCGCGGGGTTCTTGCGATGGAGACATGGCCGGCACCCGGTACATGGCATCGATGGTAAGTCAACGCGCGAAGCGGTCAAGCAACGGTTCCCGCGCGTCCCGTTTTCTGGCCTTTTTGGCCTGAATCTTCAGTGGCAATTATGGATCGAAATCCGGAAAACGGCCCGCCTGCGGCCATTGCTGAGGGTCCGCCACCGCATGACGGATCGGGGCAGACGCCTTCGGCTTGTCATAACCGGTTGAAAGGACAATAATTGGAGGTTCCTCGTGGGTTGTGTGCCTGCCGGGGGTGAACGCTCGCTAACAGGGCTCTACGGGAGCGTTGCCAATGCCGATCGCCGTAGCCTGCAAGTGCGGCAAGAAGTTCAAGGTCAAGGACGAACTCGCCGGAAAGGCGGTTCGCTGCCCGGCCTGTAAGTCGCCGCTGAGGATTCCCGGCGGGGCGCCGGCGGCGGCCGGTGTACGAGGCGGCGGGAAGTCCGCGCCGTCCGTCGACGCCCAGGCGGCCATGCTCAAATTCGAAGAGGCCCAGAAGAAAAAACAACTCTCCGCCGAAGAAGAGGCCAAGTACCGCGAGGAACAAAAGAAGCTCATCGAGAGTTACGACCAGCTTGCTGGCAAGAGCGCCACGACCACCAAGGACGGCAAAAAGATCGAGCGGCCGACCGAGGCGCTGCCCAAGAAGCCCACCATTTTCACGAAGATCGCCGATTTGTTCGGCGCGATCTTCGGTACCTTCATCGCGAAGTATGTCATCATCGCAGTGCTCGCGGCCGGCGGCGTCCTTGGCAGCATCTATCTCGTCCAGTACATCGGCACGTATGTTCATTCCGAGGGCTCGGCGAAGATGCCCAACAAGGATCGCGCAAGGCTGCTGCTCAAGGAGGCCGAGGAGGACATCTCCGCGAAGCGCTGGACTGAGGCCCGACAGAAGCTTCTCGAAGCCGGCAGACTCGATTCCGCCCTTAAGATTCGCCGCGAGTACCGGGACGCCCTTGACAAAGTGAACAAGGCGCTTCCGTCCGACGGCGGGAAATGACCATACCCGCGAGCGGGCGGGTCGGAAACGGGGCCGTGCCTTTCAACGTGAAATAACGTACCATCCGCCGCGGCAGCGCTCCCATGCGACGATTGCCGCGGTACGGACGTTGCGTCCGCCGTGGGCGGAGCGCGGCGCGGGGTGTATGACTCAGATTCAGGTCCGGAATCTCAGCAAGGTCTTTCGCGTGCCCGAGCGCGAGGGCGGCTTCGTCGCCAGCCTGCGCAGCGTCTTTCGCCGGAAGTATCGCCAGGTAAATGCCGTGGACGACGTCAGCTTCACGGTCGCCCAGGGCGAGATCGTCGGATTTCTGGGGCCCAACGGCGCGGGCAAGACCACAACCCTCAAGATGATGTCCGGCCTGCTGCACCCGACGTCCGGCGAGTGCCGGGTCATGGGGCACGTTCCGTGGCGGCGCGAGGCCGCCTACTTGCGGAAAATCAGCATGCTCATGGGCCAGCGGAGCCAGATGGCGTGGGATCTGCCCCCGATGGATTCGTTTCTGGTCCATGGCGCGGTCTACGACATCCCGCGCAAGCAGTACGAAAGCACGCTCGATGAGCTCGTCGAGTTGCTCGACCTCAAGGATATTCTCAAGAAACAGGTACGGACGCTTTCGCTTGGCGAACGCATGAAGTGCGAAATCTGCATCTCCCTGCTGCACCGGCCGCAGGTGCTGTTTCTCGACGAGCCGACCATCGGCGTCGATATCACCATGCAGGCCCGCATTCGCGATTTCGTCGCCGGATACAACCGTCGCTACGGCGCGACGATCATCCTGACCAGCCACTATATGGCCGACGTCACCGCCCTTTGCAAGCGAATCATCGTCATCGATCACGGCCACATTCTGTTCGATGGGCAGCTCGGGGAACTGTCGGCGAAGCTCGCCCCCTTCAAGGTCATTAAGATCGACCTCGACCGCGAAATGGACGGCTACGACTTTGCCGCGCTTGGCGACATCATCCTTTGCGAGGGCCGCAAGGTTGCCATCCGCGTGCCCAAAAAGTCGGCCCCTTCCGTCACCGATCGGCTCCTCAGCGAAGTCCCGGTGCTCGACCTGACAATCGAAGACCCGCCGATCGAGGACGTGATCGCCCGCGCCTTTGGCCAGCGGCGGCTCGGCGACGTGACGGGCGATGCGTCTGAGGCGCGCGTGCCCGCGGCGGAGTCCGCTTCATGAGGGTGCTGTTCAATTCCTTTTCCGCTTTCCTGCGCGTGGCGATCGCCACGATGATGCAGTACCGCGGCGAGATCTTCCTCTGGGCCGTGTGGGGACTGATAAACCCCGCCGTACTCTATGCCATGTGGAGCGCCGCCGCCGAGGGAAACGTCGATCAGACGCTGGCCGGATTCGATCGCGGTCAGTTCGGGGCCTATTACTTCTGCATCATGATCATCGGACACGTCACGACGGCGTGGGACGCCTACGAGCTGGGCTATTTCATCCGTTCCGGCTCCCTGTCGCCGAAGCTCCTCCGCCCGATCCTGCCCGTTTGGGAGGCCCTTGCCGCGAACATCGCCTACAAGGTTGCCACGCTCGCGTTCGTCGTTCCATCATGGCTCATCTTCTATCTCATTGTCCGGCCGACCTTTTCCGCCGGCCTGTGGCAGATTTCGCTCGGACTCCTGGCCGTCGTGCTCGCGGGCGTGCTCAACTTCGTCATCGGTTACGTCGTCGCTCTGGTCGCCTTCTGGTCGCCGAAGCTTGACGCCGTGGGCGAAGCCTACTTCGGCATGGCGATGATGTTCGGCGGCCGCTTCGCGCCACTCGAAGCCCTTCCATGGCTGTTGAAGGAAATTGCCCTGGTTCTGCCGTTCCGCTGGATGTACGCCTTCCCCGCGGAATTGCTCATGGGCAAGATCGCCACCGCTTCGGAGGCACTCGCCGGCATCGGTATGCAGCTCGTGTGGCTCGCCGCATTTGTGCTGGCGTTTCGCGTCGGATGGGCGGCGGCGGTAAAGCGCTATACGGCGGTAAGCGGATAGGCAATGATCACGCGCGCGGCAAAACTCATAAGCCTTTACGCACGGGTGAACATCCAGAACCTGGCGGCTTATCGATTCGACATGTACATGCGCATCGTCGTGTCGATCCTCCACCTGATCAGCGAGCTGATGGGCGTCTGGATCATCTTTCACGGGACGCGGAGCGTCCGCGGCTGGCAGTGGCAGCATATGCTCGTTCTGGTCGGGGTGTACCGGCTCGTCGCCGGGGGGATCCGTATCGCCATCGTGCCCAACATGCGCCGCCTGCTCGAAGACATCCGGAACGGCACGCTCGATTTCGTTCTGCTGCGCCCGGTGAATTCCCAGTTCCTCGTCAGCATTCGCGAGGTCGTCGTCTATCGCGTGGCGGATGTCCTCCTGGGGATCTTCGTTGCCGGATACGGCTGCTACGCCCTCCGTGGCGCGCTTCCGTTTCGCGAATCCGTCGAGTTTGCGCTCATGCTCGCCGCCGGGTTTGCCATCGTCTATGCGGTCTGGCTTATGCTCGGCACGCTCTGCTTCTGGTTTGTGCGTGTTCAGAATATCGAAATGGTCTTCTGGAACGTCTTCGAGGCGGGGCGCTTCCCGATCGACATTTACCGACCGCAGGTCCGGTGGCTTCTGACCTATGTCATACCGTTGGCATTCATCACCACGGTGCCGGCCGCGGCGCTGATCGGCGACGAGGCGAAGATTCCCCCCTCGGCTCCGCTCTGGGGCTTCGCTCTGGCCGGGATCATGCTTTTTGTATCAAACCGATTCTGGCACTTCGGGCTTCGCCACTACAGCGGCGCGTCGGCTTGAACTGCTCGCGTGCGCGATCAGAAGTCGCCGGAGCTTGACGACCCACCGCCGCCGGACGCGTTGTTGTTCGGGGGCGTGGGGGTTGTCGTCGAGCCGCTCGTGCCGCCGGAGTCGGTCCCGCTGCTTACGCCCGATGTCGTCCCGCCGCCGAAGAAACCGGGCAGAAAGATGAAGCCGGGCGGGCTCGCCGGGCCGGCCGGCAGCGCATAGCCCGGATACACGGTGCCGCCCGGAGGCAGCGGAAAGCCGGGGGGAAGGGCGTACGCCGAGCCTTCGGGCACCGAAAGCTGGAGGACTCCGCAGCCGACGAGACTGGTGACGGCGAGTACAACAAGGATGGTGCGAAAAGCGAGGCGCGTCATATTTCTGCCCCTCAGTTCGGCCCGCGTCCGATGATCGCGCGCGGCCACCTACCATATCAGAGTATACCCGGACAGACATGAGCAAGCATTTTTTCAGTATTGCACAGCGGGATATTATCGGCGCGGAGCGACCAACAGGGGTATAGACGACCCCCTGCCGGTTGCACGCGATAACCGTCGTGCGTTCCACCCGTTGTTACGGAACTTCGCCGGTTTTCATGTTCTGCGGGTATCCGTCCCGGATTTCCCAGAAGTTCTCGAACATTTCAACCAGGGGCCGCCCGTTCTTCGCGCCGGGCTCGCGGCCGTCGCGCAGCATCAGGATCAGGTCGGAGCTGACCGACGGGTTGGAGTGGAAATAGTCATGTCCAACGAGGTTGTCCGTCGTGCGGGCCTGGATGATGTCCAGATTGGCGGCGTTGGCCAGGCCCTGCCTCTGGTGGGGCGTCAGATCGGATGCGCGCAGTTCACCGAGCCGGCGGTCGCTCTTGAAGAGCCACTCAGCAAAACCAATCGCCCGGTCGGTGTCTGAAGAATACACGGTCATGTTGCCGGGCATCAGCGGGATGCGCTCGGCCGTGATGCGCTGGCTGACCACGCCCAAGTCCAGGTCGGCGGCGCAAAGCACGACGTGTGCGAGTTTCAGCTCCTTGCCGCCGGACAGCCCTTTCGAGCGATACTCAATGTTGAGTTCCCGAAGTGCCGTCAGCACGACATCGGTACCGCGGCTGTGGGCGATGATGTGAATCTTTTCGAGGGTCGGGCACGATGCAAGCCCGCGAAGGAACTGCTTGAGGTGAAAGACGGTGAACTCGCCCGACTCGCGATCATAAGCGTAGCTCTCGCCCGCCGGCCACGTGTAGATAATCGGCACGCCCTTGCGCCCGAGAAAGTGCCACACACCCGCCATCACGTAGGCGGCGTCCTCGAACATGTTGGCAAAGCCATGAACAAGTATGTAGGCGTCCTTCTTTTCGGGGCAGAGCGCGACACGATCCGTGATGAGCGAGCAGAATGCGTCACGAGCCGCCGCCGTCTCCTTCAGGGCTGTCGGGTCATCCTGCACAACGCCATCGATCTTCACGAGGGGGACGGGCGTGTTGGGCAGCCGTCCAACCTCCCGAATTTCGGTGCATTCAAGATCGAGATCGCGGCGTCGGGAGGCCATTCGGCTTTCGTTTACCAGTTCCGGCCACGGGAGATCCTTGCCGATTGACACCGTACAGATTCCGTAGCCCAGGGAAAGCGAACGCTTTGTCCCATAGGAGAGTCTCCCGTCCGCGTCCTTGACCGGGTTTCGGTCCGTCACGTAGACGAGCTCCACCTTGTTGGTACGGAACGGTTCGGGTACGTCGTCGAAACAGTCCTTCGTTGAGCCGGCGTAAATGTTCGGCGTCGGCATGAGCTTCGGCCCGCCACAGCCGGTCATGAGAACGACTGCGAGAATTCCGATGGTTCGCGGCAATCCCGCCGCGCGGCACGGCTTGGCCGGCCGCCACCGCGGAAATTCCCGCCTCGTGTTGTGTGTGCTTAGAGCTCCTGCGGTCAACATGGACGGATCCTTTCGATTGGGCGCTACTCTTCCTGAAAATCCGTGCGCGGGGGCGGCATGGGCAGCCCCGCGCGGATGCGGCGGGAAAAATCAGCTCCGTCGCCGGCGGTCTTTGCGATCTCGGTGATCCGGCTTTTTTCCTTCAGCTCGGCGAATGCAAGTTCCGTGTCCAGCGCGCCCGAGCTATAAGCGTACTCCGCCGAGTATCCGCTGAGCAGCACGTCAATGTTGAGGCGCGGATAGGGCGGAGCACATCGAAAATGCGCGAGGATGCTCGTCGTGCAGTTTTCGGTCAGGGCGTTGTAAAAGCGAGGCCGAGTCGTCAGTGAATCAATCGTCCGGATGTAATCAAGAAACACCGCACGAAGCTTTCTGGGCGGTGTACGCATGCGGAACAAATAGACGTCCTCCCCGCGGAAATTGGTCCGCACGCGAATCAGGTCCCGCTCATCGGCGACGACGTAAATCAACTCGTACTGGCGAAAGAAGCCCTGAACCGCCGAGTAGCTCTCAAACGCTTCCTTTCGCGTCTCGATGGAGACAGCCAGATACTGGTCGCCCTCGAAGCCGAAGCTGACGAAGGCATGGGCAATTGCCGGACCCGCCCAGTAGGACAGGATGTAGTCGACACTGCGAAGCTTGGAGAGATCGAAAGTCCGGTCATAGTAACGCGGCGTGAAGTCCGTCTCGGTGCGATAGTCGAAATACCGGATGTTGCCGACATGTACGAGGTCTCCCTCCAGGCGGATTGTCGGCATGACGGCCACGTCAGCTGCCCATTCGAGGTGGTTGGACGGCCGGAGGGAGAAGTACCACGCGAGCACGCCCGCAAAGAGGGCGGTAAACAGCGCGAGCCTTCGCCACCATCGTCGGATAAGCGTCAGGGACATTGCGGCCGCGGCCGCGACGAAGGCAGCCCAGATGGTGCGCGGGGGCGCACCGTGCAAATCGGCGTAGTAGACTGCCAGTCCCATCCAGCCAATCATGCCCGCCGCGAGCAGACACGCCGCCCCGCGCCCGACGTATCGAAATGCCTTACGGATCGGACCGCGCCGGGCCTCGATCTCGACGGGCGGCGCTGTGTGCGACTCGGACATGTAATATTCCAGCCGTTGTCCCGATTCACCATCTCGCGGGTCGTGTGTCGGCGCGGCGATGCCAGATCACAGTTCGACGCACTGGGCCGTAACATGCAAGCACATTCGACACACCATGCTACCGCGGCGCACTCCAGTTGGGATGGACATTTTGCGGCCCTTCCTGAAGAACCAGGGGGGCAATGTAATCTTTCACAAAACGCGGGTGTGTGGTGTCGGTGTGTCCGCCCCAGTCGCCGTCTCTCTCAAACTGCGTCCGCCACGCGACATTTGAGACCCTTGCGTAAAGTCGACGCGTCTCGGCGGATGCGCCGGGCGGGAGCCTGAATCCGTCCAGGCCGGCTGACGCCACATCACCGGACTGGCGATCCGCCGTTCCGGCGATCGGGACGGCGAAATTCAACACAGCGTCGTTCTCGGAGGTGAAGACGTACATCCGTCCGCGAACACGCTTGAGGGCCGCGGTCAGGTCATAGTCCGAGCCGATAGACGCGCCAAGCAGGACGACATTGTCCACCTGGCAGCCTTCCGGCAGTGCCTCGAGCGTGAAGACTGCAACTGCGGTGCCTGCCGAGAGCCCCATGAGCGTGATCGGCGCATCGGGATACGCGCTGCGGGCGGTCCGGATCATCGCCGCTACTTCGCCCGCCTTGCCTCGCTTGAAGGCGTCGCTTGCGACCTGGTCGGCAAAGACGCCCATGCCCGTTTCCCAGCGATACTCAACGAACTTGCCGTTGAATCCCGCCATGCTCAGACCGCTCTTTACTCCGCGGCCCCAGTTGCTCAGGAGGCCGCCGCCGCCGGCGCCGTCAAGATAATAGACGTCCCCGTGCGATGACGGAGCGGCTTCGGTCGGACCACCGAAGTTCTGGCTGCAACCACATAGCGCCGTGAGAGCCGAGATCACAACGGATAACGCACGAATGTGAATGTGTCCGTGATCTTTTGAATTCATTCTGTACCCCTTTCCAGGAAGTCCTCAAGAAAAGCAGTGGGGTCGTTAGACGCCCTCGGGAACTTCTCAACGCGTTATGCGCGTTCGTAGTGCGCGGTACTCGGCGACAGCGGCGCGGCGCTGATCAATCCAGATCGAGCGTGCCGGGAAGGCGCCGCCTCAACTACCCTTCGCCGCCACCTCGACGAACTTTACTTTCTCGCAGCGACCATCGGCGTCGAACCTCACCACCATGTAATGCGGCTTGGGAAGTTCCTTGATCAGCCGGGCGTCATAGAGATGATGAAGCTGCCCCGTGGACTTGCTGCGAAGCCGCATGATTGGGCGACCCATGTCGGCCGCGGCGGTACATTCATCCGGCGTCTTGCCCTTGAGTTTTTCCTGGTAAACAAGCTGGAGGGGAATGTCCAGCTTCTCGCCGCCGATCGAGACCATCTCTACCATTGTGATGCGGTTGTTCTCCACGACGATGACATATCGCTTGGTGTTCAGGACGTCCATGGGCGTCGGATAGGCGCGCCACTCCCTTGGAGCATCGACATCGGAGAAAACGTCTACGACCTGTCCCAGCTTTTCGTCGGCCGCAGATGGGCTCTGTCCTACGAGCTGTTCGCTCAGCTTTTCGGTTTCCACGTCATCGACAACGATACCGACAACCTCTATGCCGGCATGGACAGCCGACGTTGCGGGATTGCCGCATCCGGCCAGAATAGCCGGTAGCATTGCCAGGCAGGCCGCCGCAACCGTGGCCGGAATCTTTCGATTGCGCCGCGGGACAGTAACCAAACGTTCCGCCGCATCTTTCCTACACGTCATTTTGCCACCTCGTACTTCCTTTAAGCATTGTTAGCGCGTTCATGGCGTCGCCCTTTGTGGGTGACGATTCGCGTAGCCGCGCGACCCATTGATACTCGTTTCGCTTTCCTTGAGGACAACCGGATCGGCGATTTCCTTTAATCGGACTCGCCTCAATCCCGCGCCCGCCGCAACGCTTGGACCGCCCTGACGCGATGAACGGGCCTATCGGCGGAAGCCGCCGCGCCCGCCGCGGAATCCTCCGAATCCACCCCGGCCTTGGAATCCGCCCATTTCGCCGCCGCGGAACCCACCCCAACGACTCGACAGATTGTCTCCGTGCATCCGGGACGACCAGTCGTTCTGAAGATTTTGCTGATATCCTCGGTTCTGCAAGCCCTGGTTGCGCTCCGCGTTTTCCCAGCCGTTACCGCCATAGTGCTGCCAGTCGCCGGCGCCTTCGCGCTTGTACACATTGCCGTCTTTTCCGGCGTAGATGTTGTCCTGCGGGCCCTTCACGACCGCGCCGCCGCCCGCTCCCTGCGCGCCCCACACGGACTTGCCGGAGGAAGTCTCCGCCCAGCCCGCGCGGCCGGCTTCGCCGGATACGTGTCCGCCCGCCGCCCATTGATCGCCGTGCGTGGCGACGGTCCGACCCCACGACTGGTACCCGTTGGTGGCGCTGGCGTGCGTCCGCGATACATCCGTGAACGGGTTGTACGCCTGATGAACTTCGGAAGCCCCGTAAGGCCCGTAGTGATACGCTCCGCGCGAAAAGGTCCCCGTCGCCGGGTTGTAGCCCGCGTAGTGTGCCGCGCCGCCGTAGGGTCCGTAGTAGCCGCAGGCGCGGTAATAGCCTCCATAGCCGTAGTGGTAGGCCGCGGCGCAACCGTAGGAATAAAACGCGGGAGTGCACGCATAGTAGTAGTTGTTTGCGCTTGCCAGCATGGCGCCGGTCATCATGCCCGCGCCGAACATCAACGTTCCCGTCGCTGCGACGTACTCACCCGAGTATCCGCTCGTGTAGCCGACCTCCACGGCGTCCGGTGTCGCGTCATACACCTTGACGTAGGTCACGTTGTAAACGGGGCTCGTCGGGGGGATCGTATAAATGTCCGGCGGCACTGACGAACACACGGCCCACGGACCCGTGGGAGACGGCGCCGTGAACCAGACGCCTTTCTCGCAGCAGTAGTACGTGTCATCCACCTCGATCACCTCGGACGGCGAATTCACGGCGTAGGTCATGCTCGTGCCGTCGATCGGCTTGAATTCAGGCTTGCCTTCGTACTCAACCTTCAGCTTCGCCTCGCTTCGCTTGACCTTTGCCGTGTGCGGGACCGAGGCAAGCAGCACCGCGTCCTTCGCCTCGCGCGTGCCCGGCACGCAGGCCAGCACGTCCCCGACCGGGCTGTCGGGCGGGATGCGCCCAAAGTCCGCGGGCAGGCTTGTCGTCGCCGCAGCCCACGGACCGTCAAGCGTGGAAGCCTTGAACCAGCGGCCCGCCACGAGGAAATAGTTCATGTCGTCGTCATTGCACATGAACAGCGGCATGACCGGGTTGCTGACGTACATCAGGGACGTGCCGGAAATCGGCGTATAGACCGGATCACCCTGGGTCACAATGAGCTCCGCCGGCTCGGTCGTCGCGAAGACGCGGGGGGCCGGGGCGGACGAGTTCCCCGGTATGTTCTTGCGCACCGGCTCCCATACGGGATCGGACGGGAGCGATGAGAACTCCGAGGGCAGCGATCCCGCGGCGCTCCAAGGTCCCTTGACCGGGTCCGGCGCGGTGAGCCATGCGTCGTTGTTAAGCAGGTAGTAACCGGAATCCGACTGGTTCAGGAAGACCGGCCAGTTGGTGTTTGTGGCCGCCATCAGCCGCGTCCCCTTGATCGGTCGGAACTGCGGCGGGCCGATGAAGACCACGAGAATCGCCGGGCTGCTGCTGTGGTAGATCTTCGGCGGATCGAGATTCAACTGGACGCCGGGCTGGCTTGCGGCCTGTTTATCCATGTACGCCAGCATGCGATCCAGCGATACCTGGATAAAATCCTTTTTCGGCAGGAGCGAGCGGGCGATTTTTTCCAGGGTCCTGGCGTGCTCGCCCGAATCATTTGGAAATCGTACCTGCGTGTCGAGATTCGTGATGAGCACCACGTGCCGATCGTGATCGACGAATGTGTCGCCCCCGACCTCGACCACTCCGTAGGAGGGGTTCTTTTGTGCCCGCGCCTGAACGGCCATCGCCATTCGAAAAGCGATCTTTTGATAGTTGTCCCACCGATCCACCTGGGGCTGATACAGCGTGACGCGCTCTTCACCTTTCTCAAACACGCGCGGCCATCCGGTGTCGCCGGAGGGCGCGCCGGAGAGCGATGGCGCGGCGCTTCCCGATCCGCCGGCCTGCCCCCGGGCCGGATCAACGCCCGGTAGTGTCAATGCAAGTACACCAACGAGGACGAAAACTCTTGTCGCGTGAAGCGGGGTCATGATTCATACTCCGAGGATTCGTTTGAACGCGGTCGCGAGGCAGCTTGTGACTCAGGATTCATCTTCAGGTCCGGCTGCGTCGTCGTCGAGCTTGGACCTGTCGTCGCGAGATACCCTATCGCAAGCCGGCAATCCGTATGCCAGGGGTCGCCTTCGCCGTTCCGGCCCGTGGACACCTTGTGAAAGGAATCCAGCCATTCGACTGAGGTGATAGTCCCTGCGCTCTTCAGGTCCTGCATCAGCAGGTCTCGGTCGGCATCCACGTTGGGCGAGATATGATGCGTGATCTGCCCCGTATCGCGGGCGATTCCCACGCGCGTGTCGAAAGTGGCCGAGCCCACCCACACGGGCGCGCCGCCGGCATCGGTCTTTTCCGCTTTCCAGAATCGGACATGATGCCGCTCGCGCGGACTGCCGCCCACGGGCTTCTCAAACGCAAGGTCCTGCCGGCGTCCGAACAGATACAGCGGGCTCACCGGTGCCTCGTCAAACGAGCGTTTGAAGACGACTCCCTCGGCGATGCGCAGCGCGCTTTCAAGCGTGATCGGGTCCGCCGGGTACCAGCCCGCGGCCAACATCCCCCGATGAACTTGCTCCTCGGTGCCGATCAACACCACGTTCAGGGGGTCGCCCGGTATGCCGCTCCTGGTATGAGTGACACCCGGAACGTCGGACAGCGCCGGATGACGCGCTTCGTATCGATACCAAAACAGTGGCATGATGACGAACGCGGTCAGCAGGTACAGGCACAGAATCGCGAATGCAATGGACGCCAGGAGGCGCCGATTTCCGCCTCGCCGCGGACCTTTCAGCGATTCCGCCCCGTCTTCGACCACGCTCTTCACCGTCCCGTCCTTTTGCGCTTTCGCGGCGTTTCGATCTTGCCGTGCACTCCCGGGATTAGAGGGTTCGCCCCCGCGCGCACCGCGCGCGGCCCGGCATTTATCTCATTCTGCGTGGCCGCGCGAGCCCATCCGGTCGGGCTAGGGCCGGCCTGCGCTGCGAAACCCTCGGTACGGGTGTCATCCGGCCAGGCCGTCTCGCGACGGAGTCGACGCCTCGACCAGGTTGATCTTCTCACATGTATTCGATGTTCCGAACCGAAGCACGCAGTAGTGCGGGCTTTGCAGTTCCTTGACCACCCGGGCATCGTAAAGACGAATCGTCTGCCCCGTATTCTGGCTGCGGACGGTTAGGAGCGATCGGCCCATTCCCAGATTGGCCTCGCACTCAGACGGTGACTTCCCCATGACCTTCGGCTCCAGAACCGCAAGCGCGGCCTCATAGGCGACGGGATCGGAGTACTGTTCCACCTTGCTGACGGCGATGACCCGACCGCCTTCGACTTCGGTCAGATAGCGAGACTTGTTCAGGACATCGTTGGGGACATTGTAAAGCCGCCAGGTGCGGCTGCCCCGCGTATCTGAGAATACTTCGACCGGAGTGCCCAGCTTGCCATCGGCGTTGGCAACGGATGTTCCAACAAGTTCCTTCGAACGCTCCTGCGCGTCAATGTCATTGACGGCCTTGCCTGCCAGGCTTACCGCGAAGCCGACCGGCGTCGCCGAGCAACCGAATCCAGGCCATGCGATGGCGAGGACAAACCCCGCCACGATCGTTCCTCTTCCCGTTTTGAAACAGCTTTTCTTCATTGGAGTCCTCTCTTGATTGAAACGGGTTACATCCGCGCGGGCCGTACCCTGATGTCTGTTCAGCTGTCCTGCGCCGTGTGCGCGATTCACGTCGCTCGACAGATTGACTCACTTCGCAATCTGCAGCGGGGGCGGCGCCCAGGTTCCCGCGCCCGGCGGTAATATGGACGGCGGCTCTGTCTTCGGCCAGTACAAGCGCATCACGAGATAAACAGGGCCGTCGGGGGCCGGCAACCAGTTTGATTCCAGGTCCTTTCCCGGCGAGTCGCGTTGGACGTAGATAGTGAGGCTGGAGTCGGCGTTTTTCTTCATCTGCGGAAGCATCGGCGAGTTGATCAGGTAGCGATTGATCGGGTTCTTGATCAGCAGCTGCGTCTTGCCGTCGTACATGGTGACCGACCAGAAGGCGTTCACGGGCGGAAACTTTCCCGCCTCGAAGGTCAGCGTGTAGTTGTGTTTGCTGCCGTCCAGTGTCTCTCCGTTGGCCAGCCACCGAGTCATCGGATACATCGCCTCTTCGGCGTCGTTTCCGTAGATGCCCGCCTTGGCCGCGGCGGCGCGAAGCAGCCAGTCTCCATTGAAAAACGCCCGATCGCCGAACGCGGCGCCGACGTGCCACCCATTGATGGACTTTCCGATGGCCGCGACCTTCTCCTCGATCTTTTTCTCGCCCTGCTTCATGCCCAGTGCGATTTCCGCCTTGTGTTCCAGCGAGAGATCCTTGAAGTCAAATGGCTTGCCGGGCCCGATGCCGATGCGCGCCAGCTTGGCGCGAATCTCTCGCTCCTCCGGTCCCGGCGGCGCGAATTGGAGGGCAAAATCGAGATACTCGAAGAAGTTCGTCTTTACGAGCTCCTGGTTGACCTTGGGGAAATCAAGGACTGCCGCCGGGGGCGGGGCGGGCTGGTGCAGGTAGGAAGAAAGCGACTGCACCCGGTAGCCGGACTGCACCTTGACCACGTTCGACATGTCCTCGGCGTTGAAGAGCTGCGTGCGAAAGATCGTCAGCGCGAACTGTGTGGTGGCGTGAAACACTCTCTTGATCCCCGGGGGCGCGGAGCCGGTCCAGCCCGGCCCGACCACCAGGTAATCGCCGGCGTCGTTTCCTGTGGCGCGGCTGCCGATGTAGCCGTAGTTGAACGTGTTTCCGTCGCACAGCATCACCGAGTAATAGCGCTGCTTTTCGACGGCGGGCACCGAAATCACCATCGGTTCCGCACGCAGGTCCAGCCAGAGCATCGAGTACGGCGTGTCGCTGTTGGGCGTGATAACGGACGTATCTTGATAGGTAAAGACTCTGGCTTCGTTGGCAATCTGATTGAAGGGGCCCTTGTACTGACCGGAGTTCTTATCTACGCAGAATTCATACATGACCGCATAGTTCATGACGATGGGCAGGCCGTAGATGAACCCCTCCTCCGCGATGGCCCTCGTCTCCGAAAAGCTCGGCCGATCTGATTCGCCCCTTTCCGCCAGGGTCAGCGTATCGGTGCCGCTTACGCAGCCACCAAAAACGAAAGTTGCAGCCAGGGCCGCGACGAATGTGGCCGCCCAGAACGATCGATTGGATTGCATGATGCAGTAACCTTCGGATTCTCTTAATCGTGAATGGCGGGGCACGCGCCCCTTACCTCCATGTCGTTTCATCATCAATGAAGCGCTCCGCCGGGCGTTTCACTCCCGCCCCTGTTCTATTTTCTTTGCGCCCTCATCGAGGCGCTTGATATCCTCGGGCGACAGCTTCGGCCGGTCCACGCGTATCGTGAGTCTGTGAAGTTTCGCCGTAAGGTGAAACGGCGGCTGGTAGTCCGCGTCGTTGACGCCCGTCAGGGTATCCGACCCGATGTCAAAGCTTTCGTCCCATTGAAGGATCATGGGCAGGGTGTGCGGCATGGTCTGCGTGGCCACCGGCTTGCCGTCCACGCTCAGCGTTCCGGTGCCCGGCCTTCCGAGGCCGCTCATGTCATTGAAGGCCAGCGTGCCGACACCCAGTCCTTCGTATTTGAAGTCGAATTCGACGGTATGCCGGCCCGGAGACAATGCCTCGGGACCTTCCCACTTGATGCGCCGCAGGTCGACCAGATTCCAGAGAAACACCGGCTTGCCCTTGAGCAGGTAAAAGCCGTAGCCGGCGAATCGTCCGCCGGAGGTAAGGATCATGCCCTCCGCGCCGCTCTGTGGCACCTCGATATCGGCGGTGATCGTGTAGGAACTGTTGAGGAGGAACGGCGAATCTCCCTGCGGCAGCCCGATCATGGGCCGGGTGTACACGAACTCAGTCCGGCCGGCCGTGATGTTCGGCCGCGGCGCCACGACGCGTGCCGCAACCGAGGCATCCATCGGAAACACGTGGTATTTCTTCGCCTCCTCGATGAACAGCGCCTTAAGCTCCTTTACTTTCTCCGGGTGCTTGTCCGCGACGTT
Source organism: Planctomycetota bacterium (assembly GCA_003576905.1). Taxonomy (GTDB): domain Bacteria; phylum Planctomycetota; class Phycisphaerae; order UBA1845; family UTPLA1; genus UTPLA1. The sequence goes on from QEVG01000020.1 coordinate 67,046, forward strand.
CTGCGACTGGCTGAAATCATGGTTTAGGTCATAAAGCTCCAGAACCTGATTGTTAAGAGGGTCGGGATTGGGGGCGCCGAAGGCCTCCCACGGCGCTCGGTTCACCTGCGTGCTCAGCAGCCAGCCGTTGTGATACAGCGCCCACTGTCCGAACATCTCGAAGTACTGGGTCGTGTGGCGCGAAGGCGCCTTCGCGTTCTCCGTGTCGAAGGTATAGGCAAAGCTTGTGCCCTCGATCCGGGCCTGTTTGATGCCGTCCACGTACTCGGGCGCCTGAAGTCCGCAGACTTCGAGCAGGGTGGGGACAACGTCAATCACATGGCAGAACTGCTCGCGCAGACCGCCCGCATCCTTGATCCGCGCCGGCCATGAGACGGCCATATTCTGGCGAATGCCGCCGAGCCGCGAGGCGTTCTGTTTGAACCACGTGAACGGTGTATCGAACGTCCACGACCAGCCAGCCGACATGTGGTTGTATGTCTGCTCAGTTCCCCAGACGTCATGCCATTTCATTTGCTCCGCGACGGGCATCATGTTGATCCCGTTGAAGAACGCGACCTCATTCGGCGTACCGAGCGGACCGCCTTCGGCACTGGTGCCGTTGTCCCCGTTGATGTAGATCACGAGCGTGTTGTCGAGCTTGCCGATGTCCTCAATCGATTGAATCACGCGGCCGATCTCGTGGTCGCTATAGGCGACGTAGGCCGCGAAGATCTCCACCTGCCGGATAAACAGCTTCTTCTCCTCTGGCGAGCAGTCCTCCCAGTTCTTGAGGTGTTCCTTGGGCCACGGCTCGAGCTGGGTGTCGGCGGGTATCACGCCCAGCCGTTTCTGGTTCTCGAATATCCTCTCGCGAACCTTGTTCCACCCCTCATCAAAAAGGTGCATCTTCTGGATCTTCTCCACCCACTCCGTGGTCGGGTGATGCGGCGCGTGCGTCGCTCCGGGCGCGTACTTGATGAAGAAAGGCTTGTCCGGCGCGATCTGGTGCATGCGATGGATGTAGTCGATCGCATCGTCGGCCATCGCCGTGACAAGATTCCAACCCGGCTTGCCCTGGAACGGGTAGATCTGTGTTGTGTTGCGGAACAGATTCGGCTGCCATTGATTGGCGTCGCCTCCGAGAAACCCGTAGAAATACTCGAATCCCATTCCGACCGGCCATTGATCGAACGGCCCGACCTGGCTCGCGCTGAACGTCGGCGTGTTGTGTTCTTTGCCAAACCACGCCGTGGCGTAGCCGTTGTCGCGGAGGATTCGGCCGATAGTGGCCTTGTCTTTTGCGATAATGCTGTTGTAGCCGGGAAACCCCGTCGACTGTTCCGAGACGACGCCGAAACCGGCCGAGTGATGGTTGCGGCCCGTGATCAGCGCCGCCCGCGTGGGGGAACAGAGCGCGGTCGAGTGAATGTTGTTGTAACGCAGGCCGCTCTTCGCGACGCGGTCCATGACGGGCGTCGGAATGACTCCGCCAAACGTGCTCGGCACGCCGAATCCCGAATCGTCGGTGATGATGAGAAGGATATTGGGGGCCTGTTTCGGCGGCGTGACGCGCGGCGCCCACCACGCCTTCGATTCGCTGGCGGTCTCCTTGATCACGCCGCCAAACGCGGGATCGGGTGGCGGAAGCTGCCTGCCGTCAATGGTCGCTGTGGCCGCGGGCGAGCCCGGCGCTGCGACATCCTGGTCGGCATGCACCGCCGGACTAAGGAGAAGCCATCCAATTGTCAGTACGAGCGGACGCAGATGCTTGTTTCGTTTTCGTGTCATGATCGACTGCCCTTGGGTCTCTTTACTTGGCGTCTAACCGGCGGCGCCGAACCGATCCGGCCCGCAGTGGTCGCGTGGTCAATCGCCGCGCGAACACGAGGCCGCGCGACGCGATCCGGAGGCGGTTCGGTGCCCGTCTCGCGGCAGATCGTTTCGTGAGTGAGAGTACGAGCGCGTGGTCGACTGTGCTGCTAATCGAATACGATGCCACAATGGACATGGAGAGATCCGACCCGCCGAAGAGTTTGAAGATTGCGGGCGATGCCCGGGATGGGCAGTTGCTCGCGGCGGATGATCATACTGTGGCGAGCCGCCTTGGCAATCCGAATATCTCGAAACCCGCCCTCAGAATCTCCCGCACTTCGCTGCGTCGCGGCCGATCACCAGATTGCCGGATTAGGTTGAGTGAGCACCGAGACGATTAATCCCGCGCCGGAGGATTCTTCGGTCCGAACCTGTCGACGCCGATAGCCGACGCACCCCGCTCAGCGGGATAGGTATTAACCCTATGGTTAACGATACGGTCTACCGGGCGATGGCCCGTTTGATTTTCCCTGCGATGCGTACCTGCACTTCGCCGGTGGGTTGCAATCAGGCTGGCACCCGACTTGCGCCGGCGGTACATTGCGCGCACGTGGTTACGGTCCCTGGCGTATCGGGGTTTCGCTGCGATCACCCTTCCAATCCTGTTTTTGAGGGCGCGTATGCGAGTGTTGAACCTGGTTTCGCTCTTGGCCGTTGCACTTCAAACGTGCATCGTACACGCAGCGGACGGGCCGCCCGGCATGGTGTGGATTCCCCCGGGCGAATTCTTGATGGGCACCGACGCCCCGGACTCGATGTCAAACGAGAGGCCCGCGCACCCAGTCAGGCTCGACGGCTTCTGGATGGATGAACATCCTGTGACAAACGCCGAGTTCCGCAGGTTTGTGCGGGCAACGGGCTATGTCACTACGGCCGAGAAACCGGTCGACTGGGAAGAACTGAAGAAACAGGTGCCACCGGGCACCTCAAAGCCGCCGGACGAACGCTTGCGTCCCGGATCGCTTGTATTCACTCCGCCCGATCACCCGGTCGACCTGCACGACATGTCCGGCTGGTGGACCTGGACGACGGGGGCCAACTGGAAGCATCCCGATGGCCCGGCGAGTTCAATCGTCGGCAGAGACGATTACCCCGTTGTTCAGGTCTCGTGGGACGACGCCTCGGCATTCGCCAAGTGGGCGGGCAAGCGCCTGCCGACCGAGGCGGAATGGGAGTATGCCGCGCGCGGCGGCGCAGGGAAGCACACGCGATATCATTGGGGAGACGAATTCCGCCCCGGCGGAAAGTACATGGCCAACACCTTTACGGGCGAGTTCCCGTTCAAGAATACCGCCGAAGACAACTACGCGGGCGTTTCGCCGGTCCGGGCTTTTCCGCCCAACGGATTCGGGCTTTATGACATGGGCGGCAACGTCTGGAACTGGACCGCCGACATTTACCGCGCGGACACGCATGCGCTGGCGAAGGCCGCCGGAGCATGCAGCAACCCGACCGGGCCGGAGTCTGCGTTTGACCCGACGCGCGATGTGCCGGCGTTTTTGGAGCGCGTGATCAAGGGCGGGTCATTCCTGTGTCACCCGAGCTATTGCGAGAGCTACCGGCCGACGGCCCGCCGCGGCACGCCGCCGGATACAAGCTCGAGCCACGTCGGCTTTCGCTGTGTTATTTCTCAGGATAGATCGAAAGGATCCGCCAGATCGGTACAAGGCGGGGACAGGCCCCCGCCCCGGCAGCCTTAACAAGTTATTTGCGTAGCGAGGAGACTCATGACGCGGGAACGCTCACCTCTTGTTGCGGGCTCAGGGTACCGGGGCAGATTAAACGGCTTGCAGCTTCTCGGCCTCGCGGTGCTACTCGGCGCGGTGTGTGCCCAGGCCGCCGTGGCGGAAGACCCCGATGCCGGGCCGATGACCCCGGATGAGAAGGCGCAGGAATCGGCGGAACCCGCCACGCAGCCGATGGCGCTCCAATCGCTCATTCCGACGCTTCCGGACTACACCGGTGACATCTGGAGCCGGTCGGTCCTTACGGGCGACTGGGGTGGCGCGCGCACCGAGCTGGCCAGTCATGGCATCCTTTTCGACATGCAGGTCACACAGTTTCTTCAGCAGAATGCCAAGGGTGGAAAGAACACCAGTGGCGCGATGGAGTACGGCGGTTCGGCGGATTACTGGCTGAAGCTCGATACCGCTCGCATGGGGCTCTGGCCGGGCGGTCTGATCACGCTCCACGGCGAAACGCAGTTCGGACGAAGCACGAACAGCAATACCGGCTCGTTCATGCCGGCCAATTTCAAATCCCTCCTGCCGGTACCGAACGATCCCGGACTTACGACTCTGTCCGAGTTCTACATCATGCAGGCACTGTCAGAAAAGGTCGTGCTGGCGGCGGGCAAGATGGATCTTACGGCCCTGGGTGATCGCAATGCCTTCGCCGGCGATGCCACCCATCTGACCCAGTTCATGAACACGGCCTTCAACATCAACCCTGTTCTCTTCTCGGCCGCGCCCTATACCGCGCTGGGGGCCGGCGTGATACTCATTCCCACCGAATGGCTTCAGATTTCCACCCTCGTCAGCGACAACGACCCCGACGGCGCCGCCACGACGACCGGCTTCAACACGGCCTTTCATGGAAGAGACTGGGCGACTGTCATGCAGGAGTACGCCTTTACCCTGAAGCTCTTCGACAAGGTAGGGCATCAAAGATTCGGCTGGTTCTGGACTTCGCGGGATTTTTCGGAATTCGAGCCCGACTCGCGCGTTTCATTACCGGTTCGTCGCGTCGGCCTTCCGTCAATCGGCGGCCGACTTGTCCCGCGGCCGTTGCGAAAATTGAGAATCGGCAGCACCTTGTTCGACACGCGTGAAGTCAACACCCGCCCCGACAATTGGGCCATGTATTACAACTTTGATCAGTTTCTTTATAACGAGCCAGAGGACCCCACACAGGGATTCGGGGTTTTCGGCCGCTTCGGATTCGCTCCGACCGAGGGGAATCCCTTCCAGGAGTTTTACAGCATCGGTCTCGGCGGCAAGGGCGCCATTCCTCGCCGCGACCAGGATACCTGGGGGGCCGGCTACTACTGCACGCGTACCGAAAATGACCTGGGATCCGCTCTTGGCGTGAGCACCGAGCAGGGCGTGGAAGTGTTTTACAGCATCGAAGTGACGCCGTGGTTTCGCGTCACGCCGGATATCCAGGTTATTTTCGAGCCAGCCGATGGGTACAACGGCCGCGAAACGGCTATTGTGTACGGCGTCCGGGGACAAATCAGCCTCTGAAGACTGTTCGCGCCCCTCCCGTCGGCAAGTGTGAAGGACGCTTTGCCGCATGCCATGCGTCTCTTCAGCCGGACCACGCACAATTACTTGCCCGTGCACGGGCGTTTGAGCAGCATCGCCTCGACGAACAGTTCGATGTCCGCCGCGTCCATCCCGTCGCCGTTCATGTCGGCACAGGCGCAATAGAACGGGTCGTAGGTGTAACCCGTGTGGCAGTCCACGAATCCCTGAATGTCCTGTGCGTCAATGACGCCGCTCCGATCGAGGTCGCCGCGGCAGTTGCAGCCCGGCTGCGGACACTCCACATCAAAGCAGAACGAGCCCGTGCCGTAGAATACGCCGCCCTGCACGTTACAGTCGCCGTCATAAATCTCGACGCAGGTGCCATCGGGGAAACAGCAGGCTCCGACCGGCGGCGGACAATAGACCCATGAGCAGTCCGTACCGGTGCCTTGAGGGCTCCAGCCATTCGCGACGCAGTCATTGAAAGTCAGCATGAAGCACTGGCCGTTTCCGTCGCAGCAGGCTTCGAGCGGCGGCGGGCAGTACACACTTGAACACGTGCTGCCCGCGCCCTGCGGCGTCCCGCCGGCGTTGTAGCAGTCGTCCGGCGTCAACTCGGTACAGTATCCGTCATAGAAACAGCATGCCTCGGTCGTCGGGCAGTAGATCTCGAAACAGAACGATCCGGTGCCATAAAAGACACCGCCCTGCACGTTGCAATCTCCGTCATACAACTCTACGCAGTAGCCCTGGTCGGGGAAGCAGCATGCGCCCACGGGCCGGGGGCAGAAAACCGAGGAACAGTTCGTTCCCGGTCCCTGCGGCGACCAGCCGTTGGCGAGGCAATCGTTGGGATACATCTCAAAGCACTGTCCGTTTCCGTCGCAGCACGCTTCAGGCGGAATGGGGCAGGTGGTCGTCGAACAGGTAGTGCCGCTGCCCTGTGGGGCTCCGCCGGCGTTATAGCAGTCATTGGTTGACAGATCGCTGCACGAACCGTCATTGAAGCAGCAGGCTTCAGTAGGCTGGGGGCAATTCACATCGAAGCAGAATGAACCTGTGCCGTAAAATGTTCCGCCCTGCGCGCTGCAATCGCCGTCGTAAATCTCGCTGCACGAGCCGTCAGGGAAGCAGCACGCTCCCACCGGCAGCGGGCAGGATACCCAGCCGCAGCTCGTGCCCTGTCCCTGCGGGCTCCAGCCGTTCGCAAGGCAGTCGTTCGGGGGCATGTCAAAGCACTGGCCATTGCCGTCGCAACAGGCCTCCGGGGGTATCGGGCACCATGCCGTGGAACAACTTGTGCCCGCACCCTGTGGCGACCCGCCTTGATTTACGCAGTCGTTGTAAGTCGCATCGACACAGGAACCGTCGGATAGGCAGCACGCCTCGTAAGGCGGCGCGCACGGGACTTCGAAACAGAAGATACCAGTGCCGTAAAAAACCCCGCCCTGCGTGTTGCAGTCCCCGTCGTAAAGTTCGATGCAGTAACCCTGATCCGGAAAACAGCAGGCGCCGACCGGGGGCGGACAGAAAACGGAGGAACAGGTTGTACCGAAGCCCTGCGGCACCCAGCCATTGGCCCAGCAATCGTTGGCTGTCATTTCGAAGCACTGGCCATTGCCGTCGCAGCAGGCCTCGATCGGCGGGGGACATGAGACGCCCGAGCAGTTCGAGCCGGACCCCTGCGGTGTTCCGCCCTGGCTCCAGCAGTCGTTCACGGTCAGCTCGCTGCACGTACCGTCCGGAAGGCAGCAGGCTTCCGTGGGCTTAATGCCGCCACGCGGCCGCAATTGGGCCTCAACAGGCGGGACGAACCAGAGTGACGCAAGCGACACGCACGCGATGAGGGTCAATGCCCGGTTTCGATTTTTCATAAGTTCCCTTGGATCGGAAAGGTTGAATTCGGTGGTTTTCGCCATTCTTCCACCCGCCGCGTTCGCGCGCTAGGTTCACGCTGCGCGCTGGTCCGTGCGGCGGGCTGGCCGTGCGGAGGTTCCTCCCTGGCCGTGACTACACTCGGACCACGGAAAGGCACGCTCAACTTGATGGTTTGTCGCCGGGAGAGGCGGCTTACCGCGACAGACGTGCTTTTTTGAAGGCCGTACCCGTCATCACATCGATGATTGGCAGGCGGTCTATCCCCTTCTTTCAGAGTCGGCCGGATCGGCATGCAGCCGCCCGGTACTTGCCGCACTCAACGAATAGCAAGTGTATCAAAGGCGGCATTCCTTGTCAATCACACGAAGCGGTTGCAGGGGCCATGCTGTCGCGCGGCAAATGCGATCGTTAACTTTCTGATAAGACGAAATCGGTCCGAGCCGCGATCCCTGATTGCACTCAGTCGTGCGCTGCGCCCGCGCTCAACCTGAAATGCGCATGGGGACGATCACGTAAAACACCGCCCACACGGCCGCGAGGATGGCGCAGAGCAGGACCGTTCCGATGACGGTCATCCGACGGCCCGCCGCCGTGCTGTCGGCGATGGCCACGGCGTGAGCGTCTTTCGGCGTCGTGGCGAAGGTCAGCCCGCGCAGCCGCTCGTCGCCCTGCGCGGGAGTCATCATGCTGACACCAACCAGAATCGCGACACAGACCGCGAACATGACGATCGCGAAGTGCAGGAAGTTCATCGCCACCAGCGGGCGGACGAACCCGAGCTCCCATTCCCAGGCGTTCATGCCGAACTCGAGGGCCAGCCGCAACACTCCGAGAACGAACCCGGCGTAGAGAGAGGCCAGCGCGCCGCTGCCGTTCAGGCGCTTCCAGAACAGCCCGAGCAGAAACACCGCCGCGATCGGCGGGCTGATGTACGCCTGAATCCTCTGCAAGTAGTCATAGAGCTGGCTGCCGCCGAGATACTTCATCATCGGCACATAGAGAATGCCGATGATCACCATCACCACGGTCACGACGCGACCGACCAGCAGGAGCTCGCGATCCGACGCGTGCGGACGTTTCGGCTTGTAAAGGTCCATGGTGAACAGCGTGCCGCACGAATTGAAGCACGCCGCCAGCGACGACATAATCGCCGCGAACAGTCCCGCGATGACCAGCCCCTTCACGCCCGTCGGCAGGAGCGTCGTCAGCATGGGGTAAATCGTGTTCGATTTGCCCGGTTCGACGTGTGGGAAAAGCTTCAGCGCGATAATGCCCGGGAACACGAGCAGGAACATCGGAATGATCTTGAGAAATCCCGCAAAAAGCGCCCCGCCTCGCGCATGATCTACGTTCTTGGCCCCGAGGGCGCGCTGAACAATGTATTGATCCGTGCACCAGTACCAGATGCCCAGAATCGGCAGCCCGAAGAGCATGCCGGGCCAGGGATGGTCCGGGTCGGTCGCCGGCTTGAGCATCGACCAGTGCTCGAGGGGCACCGTGTCGATGAGCGCGGAAAGACCGCCGGCCTTATCGAGGCCGACAAGTGTCAGACAGGCGGCCCCGCCGATGAGAACAAACGCCTGAAGAAGCTCCGTGTAAATGACGGCGGAAAGTCCGCCCGCGACGGTGTAGATGCCCGTCGCGATGACCAGGGCAAGGCTGGATGTATAAAGGTCCCAGCCGAACAGCATCTCCATGAAGAGCGCGCCGGCATAGAGCGTCACCGAGATTTTCGTAAGCACGTACGAAATAAGGCTGATCATCGACAGATACGTGCGACACTGCTTGTTATAACGGTGTTCGAGAAACTCCGGCATGGTGAACACGCCGGCCCGAATGTAAAAGGGAATGAACACCCACCCGAGCAGCATGCACGCGACAGCGGCAAACAGCTCGAATTGTGCCACCGCGAAGCCGCTCTTGAATCCCGTCCCGGCGAGACCCACGAAGTGTTCCGACGAGATGTTGGCCGCGAACAGCGCGCCGCCGACGGCGATCCACCCCGCGTGCCGCCCGGCCAGAAAATACCCTGTCGTGTCCTTTGATTTGCGTGCGAAGTAAAACCCGATCCCCATGACCACGACGAAATAGGCTCCGATGAGCAGCCAGTCCAGAGCGCCCAGCGGTTGATGCTCAAGCTGTGTCATGCGCGTGTCTTCCAGAATGGGTTGAACGATACGTTGTGCCGAATGTGCGGCGAGTTTATCCGTGTCCCCGCGCCGCCGATAGTCGAATCAACCGCGGCGGCGCGGCCTCGACGGGCGTTTGCAGCGATTCCGCGAAACAGTTTCGCCAATGTCGCGCCCCTGTCCGCCTGCGGCCGCGCTGGCTGGCGATGCGCCTGCGGCACGCCTCCGAAACACACGAGCCGCCCGCACCGTTGTGTGCGCCGCTGAATGCGACCCGGCCGCCAACGCATGTCGCGGTCCGTGCCCGAACTCAGGTGTGAGAGGCCGCAGTCGTCGAGTCGCGCACGCGACGTTTGACAGATTGTTCGAATCTGCCCTAGACTGCGGGATTCTTGCGGTTCGCCAGACCGCATGCTAAAGCGTTTTTCCACCAGCGCCAAGGCAGGCGCGGATCGATTACCCCAGGGCGACACCCGGCTATTTGAGGGCCCACGGAGCGGCAACATGGCGACGAAGTACGTGTACTTTTTTGGCAATGGCAAGGCGGAAGGTCAGGGCCACCAGCGCGAACTGCTCGGCGGCAAGGGCGCGGGTCTCGCAGAGATGACCAACATCGGCCTGCCGGTGCCCGGCGGCTTCACCATCACGACCGAGGCGTGCGCGAAATACTACGCCTCCGGGCGCAAGTGGCCGTCCGGGCTCGAAAAGCAGGTCCGCGACGCGCTCGCCCGGCTGGAGAAGATCTGCAAGAAGAAACTCGGCGACCCGAAGAACCCGCTTCTCGTTTCGGTGCGATCCGGCGCCGCCGCCTCGATGCCCGGCATGATGGAGACGGTCCTAAACCTCGGCCTGAACGACCGGAGTGTCGAAGGCTTGGCATCTGCCACGAAGAACCCGCGCTTCGCCTGGGATTCCTACCGCCGTTTTATTCAGATGTACTCGACCGTCGTCGTCGGCCTGTCCAAGGAGACCCTCGAGAGCAAGCTTCACGACATGAAGCATCGCCTCGGGGTTCGGCAGGACACCGACCTCACCGCTGACAATTTCCAGGAACTGTGCGGGCAGTTTAAGCAGTTCTTCCGCGAGCAGACCGGCCGCGACTTTCCGCAGACGCCCTGGGAACAGCTCGCCGGCGCGATCAACGCCGTCTTCGGCTCCTGGATGGCCGAGAAGGCCGTCAAGTACCGCGAGGTGGAAAAGCTCCACGGACTGCCTGGCACCGCTGTCAACATCTGCCAGATGGTCTTCGGCAACATGGGCGAGGACAGCGGGACGGGCGTCTGTTTCACGCGCGATCCGAACACAGGTGAAAACGTCTTCTATGGTGACCTGCTTATGAATGCCCAGGGAGAGGACGTCGTCGCCGGCATCCGCACGCCGATTGCCCTGCGCGAACTGGCCCGGCACGACGCCGAGGTCTATGAGCAGCTCTGTGGCGTCCGCGTGATTCTCGAAACCCACTACAAGGAGATGCAGGACCTGGAGTTCACGGTCGAGCGTGGCAAGCTCTACATGCTCCAGTGCCGCACCGGAAAGCGCGCTCCGGCCGCCACCTTCAAGATCGCCGTCGAGCAGGCCACGAAGCCGCTGCTCTCCCGGCCCGAAGCCGCGCGACTGGTGCGGAAGAAGTACCTGCCCAAGCGCTATGCCGCCGCCGCCACGAAGCCCGTCCTCACGAAGGAGGAAGCCATCCTTCGCATCAAGGGCGTCGACATCGAACGGCTCTTCTACCCGATCATCGATCCGCAGTTCGACTCGAAATCGCTCTCGACGCGCCAGCTTGGCATCGGCATCAACGCCGTGCCGGGCGCGGCCTGCGGGCAGATCGTGTTCAACGCGCCTGACGCCGAGCGCCGCGGCGCGGAAGGCAAGAAGGTCATTCTCGTCCGAAAGGAGACCAGCCCCGAAGACGTCGGCGGTATGCACGCGGCCCAGGGCATCCTCACCGCGACGGGCGGAAAGACTTCGCACGCCGCCGTGGTCGCGCGCGGCTGGGGCAAGTGCTGCATCGTCGGGTGCGAAGCGCTTCAGATTGATGAGAAGAACGAGCGGCTCTCGATAAACGGCAAGACGCTCCGTGCCGGAGACTTCGTCACCCTCGACGGCTCCAGCGGCACGATCTACGAGGGCGAAATCGGCCTCGTCACACCGACGCTGCCCAAGGAGTACTACACGCTGATGGGCTGGTGCGACGAACGCCGCCGTCTCCGTGTCCGCACTAATGCCGACACGCCCTACGACGCCGAAAACGCCGTCAAGATGGGTGCCGAAGGCATCGGCCTGTGCCGCACCGAACACATGTTCTTCGACACCGAGGAGCGGCGCCTTGCGATTCAGGAGATGATCGTCGCCGAGAGCGAAACCCAGCGGCGCAAGGCCCTGGAGCGGCTGCTTCCCTTCCAGCGGCAGGACTTCATCGGCATCTTCGAGGCCATGGGCGGCCGGCCGGTGACCATTCGCCTGATCGACCCTCCCCTTCACGAATTCGTCCCCCACACCGAAGACAAGCAGCGCGAGCTGGCCCGGCGGCTCGGCGTTGAGTTTGAAAAAGTCCGCCGGCGCGTCGAGATGCTCCACGAATCGAACCCGATGCTGGGGCACCGCGGCTGTCGCCTGTGCATCAGTTATCCTGAGATTCTCGAGATGCAGGTTCGCGCCATCATTGAAGCCGCGGTTGAGTGCCGCAATCGCGGCATCAAGGTCGCGCCCGAAATCATGATCCCCCTGACCATTGACGCGAAGGAGTTAAGGATCCTCGCTGATCGCACGCGCGAGGTCGCCGAGGACATCCTCAGTTCCGCCGGCGTGAAGATTCCCTACCTGGTCGGCACCATGATCGAAACGCCCCGCGCCGCGGTCACCGCCGCGAAGGTCGCCGAGGTCGCCGACTTCTTCTCCTTCGGCACAAACGACCTTACCCAGATGGCGATGGGTCTGTCCCGCGACGATGCCGGACGCTTCCTGCCCGACTACATCAACCAGGAGAAGGCCGCCATCTTCAAGGATGACCCCTTCCAGACGCTCGACCGTGACGGCGTGGGCATGCTCGTCGGCCACGCCATCCGCGAGGGACGCTCCGCGAAGAAGAATCTCAAGATCGGAATCTGCGGCGAGCACGGCGGTGACCCGAAGAGCGTTCACTTCTGCCACGAAGTCGGCATGGACTATGTGAGCTGCTCGCCGTACCGCGTTCCGATCGCCCGGCTCGCCGCGGCCCAGGCCTCCATTCGCGAAAAAGCGGGGGGCTCGGCGCGCTCCGCGAAGAAGGGTGGAAAGAAGTCGCGGCGAGCGTAATCGCGGCGAGTCACTCCGGGATGACCCTGCGACGGGGCGGTCGTGCCGGGCTTTGATTCAGCGCGGGCCGCCCCGTGGGCGGTCGCTCTCACGCCGAACGCAGGTCAGGCCCGTGGGCATTCTGCGGGCGTTGTCCGCTGCGCGTCACAAGCCCCGCCGATCTTTCCTTCATTAACAGGTAGTCCCGCACGTCGGCGAGATAGGGCGTGCCGCGCGCCCGGCGACCAAGCCCCAGCGCCGCCAGCCAGACGAGCTTCCCCACAGGGTATGACAGCCCCAGCAGCAGGACGCCACAACCCAGAAGTCGAAGCGTCCACGCGTCGTTGGTGTTCACGTCGCGCCCGGCATGCAGCTCGTTTCGCATGGCGACCAGGCCCGCCTGCACGTCGCGAAGCTGCGCTCGCAGGGCCGCGACGCTGGCATCGGCGTCTCCTCCGGCCGCGGCCTTTGACTCGGCGTCGATCATCGCCGCGCGGACCCGGCCGATTTCCGCGCGGAGCAGGGCCACACTTGCGTCCGCGTCGCCCCCGCCCGTAGCCCGCGGCGCAGCGCACGACACCCCGGCCAGCGCGGCCGCGACCGCCGCGATAACGCATCGCATGTTCGCTCCTCCTCGTTTGCAAGTAACAAAAGGTTGGCACACGCTCGCGCGATCCGGGCGCGCGGCCGGGGATTACTCCGCGGTCGGCGCGTCCTCGGGCGAGTCCGGCGTTTCCGCGACTTGTTCCTCGCCCGCCGCTTCGCCTATCCTCGGATCGTCGGCCACGGGTGATTCGACATGATTCGGCTGGCTCGCCGCGTGTTCCCACTTCACCAGGAGTTCCCGCGTCAGGCGGATCTTCTCCAGTGTCGTCAGCGCCGTGTCGCGCCAGATGGAGTCAATTTTTTCCTGCACCTCCGCGGGCACGGGCCGGTCCAGTGTCCCCTGCATGGCGGCGGTCACCTGTCCGCTCACGCCCTCGTATCGCGCCTCGGCGAAGTACTCCATACCCCCGGCCACGCGCAGCCCGGGGTTGATCACCTGCCCGCCTGCCGCGACCTGTCCCGCGCCGCTCGTGGATAGCCGCGCCGCCGTGTCGCGCATCACGCCTCGCATCGCGTCCATCATCTGGGCATGCTGGTTGCTTAGGTTGGCACAGCCCTGGGACCCTGCGGCAAAGACTACCACCGCAAGACACACTGCCCTCGTCTTCCCTACGCGCATCATCGAGACACCTCCGGTTCGTATTGGTCGCGGCGAACCCTCTCCCGCGACTGTTGACCCGGATACTTGCTCCCCGTGCGCGCCACGGCGGCATACTCAGATTGGGATGAAGGGGTGGTCCGCACTGCAACATCCCGTCGGAGGCACGTTTATCGGCACTGGATTGATTTTGTCCCGGCGGATGCTATTCTTATGGCGTAAGCCCGCACGCCAACCCTGCCTCCACGAAGTGAGAACCCCATGAAGCGATTGAAGACTCTGCTCTTGGCCCTGTCTCTGCCCGTTTGCGCCGCCATGGGCGGCGATTGCGATGGTTTCATCCTCGGTCCCGGCGGCCAGCCCTGCACTGCGATTGCGGTCTCATCGGTGGTCCTGGATATCCGCAATGCCCAGAATCAGGTCGTTCAGACCGCAACCGTCACATTCTCGGTTGACGATGGCGAGATCTACTCCGGTACCTGCAATGGCAACTGCGGCGCGTTTGTCCTCGCCTACGAAGAGGTCGGCACCTTCGATATCAACGTAAAGTCGCTCGGACTGGTCCCCAAGGACATTACCGTCGAGGTTGAGCTCGACGAAGCCGGGTGTCACCCGGTCACCGAACAGGTGGACGTCTCCCTCGCGGCCGACAACACCGTCGCCGCGCTGTGGGGCGTCTGGCGCGTAACGAGCAGCGTCTACGGCGACGCGATTCTGCGCTTCGGCGAAAGCGGCGAGATCATAGGTGCGATCCTCATCGACCGGACCATCGCCGGCGACGGCAACTTCTATGTTCAATACAACGGCCGAAAGATCAAAGGCGCTGCCGGGCAGCCGATTCAGTCCGAGATCGCGCCGGAGCCGACGCGCGTCGGCAGCTTCTTCAACTGGTCTACGACGAGCCTCGGTTCGCCCGTCGGATTCTCGAATGCCACGATGACTTCGGATTTCCAGAACCTGTCCGGTATGCTCCAGGGTACGCCGGTTGCCTACCGGCGGCTTTCGCTGAATGAAATCCCCGCGTCGATCCTGGATCCCTGACATGCCCGCGAAGGATGTGGGCTCTCGGTTCGGCGCATCGCCCCCTCCCGATTGACATGTGAGTGAAACGAAAACGGTCCCGGCCGAATGCGACCGGGACCGTTCGCTTGCTGACCTTTGCAATTCGCGGCGGGGCCGGTTACTTCAGTTCGACCGACCAGTAGGCATTGTCCAGGAACGCCTTCCAGCTTGCGTACCGGTTGTCCGACAGCTTGATCGTGATGACCGGGTTGCGCCGCGGCTTTTTCGGAATGCTGATGAGCTTCATGCCCGCCTGGTCCGGCGTGCGTCCGCCCTTCCGGATGTTGCACTTCAAACAGGCGCAGACGATGTTCTCCCACGTCGTCTTTCCGCCGATGCTCCGCGGGACCACGTGATCCAGCGAAAGCTCCGTCGTCGGGAACTTCTTGCCGCAGTACTGGCACTTGTTCCCGTCGCGGGCGTACAGATTCCGCCGGTTGAACTTCACCTGCTGCTTTGGAAGGCGGTCATAGAACGCCAGCCGGATGATCCGCGGTACGGCCACGTCGAAGCGGACGGTGCGGATCCAGTCGTGCGCATGCGGCTCGAACTCCCGCGCCAGTTCGGAAAGCTCGCACCACTCCGAGAAGTCGTACGAGATGTACTGGTCCTTCTCGATGTGTACGACTTCGGCCAGTTCCCGGCAAAGCAGGGAAAAAGCCCGCCGCACGTTGATGACGCGGATCGCGAGGTAGTTCTGGTTCAGCACCAGGACATTGCAGCTAAGACCGGACGCCAGGGCGCTCATAGAAACGTCCCACCAGGGGTAAAGACCGGACGAAGGTTGTGTCTAGGGGATCCCCGGCGAGCCGCGTTCAGACCGCCGTGGGGCGCCCTGAAACACTCGCCCTCAGCCATGGTCTTGTACTACCTGATGTTAGGGTTTTGATGCAGATTCCGCAAGGGATCGGTTAAGGCCGCCGCTCGTGGCTGATAACTCCGGCCCGCGGGCGTTGCGATTGCGGGTCCGTCGCGGACGGGCAGTGCAGAGTCGGCGCTATTGGCCGGCCATCTCCGGGGACTCTCTACCCTGCGCGTTCGAACCGAAAGACCGGATCGAAGAGCGAAACGCCGATGACCCGCGCGACCATCGGGTCCTTGATGAGCGCCAGCTTGACCGCGTCCACCGTGAACGCCGCGTCGTAGTTGCTTTCGATCGCCCGGCCCATGCCTTCCAGGATCAGCAGGTCGCTGGCCGCCGCCGCGTCGCAGCACGCTTGGCTGAGCGCCGACAGGTCGATCAGGGGCGACATGCAGCCCGAGGCGACGACCGCGATGCGGCCGCTTCGGGCGTGATCCTCCAGCACCGCATCCTGCGCCGCGAGCCGGGGGAGCAGGTCCGCAAGCTCGTCGGCGGTGATGTCATTGAGGGCCGGCGTCGAGTTCGCCGCCAGCACCACGCGCGTTCCGCGCCGGGCAAGCTCTCGTGCCAGCGGGATCGCACCCAGGATGATGTCGGGTCCGGCGTTGTCCACGAAGAACAGCGCCTGTCGCCAGGGCAGGCCCGATTCGCCCGCCCGCTCCTGCCATGCGTCCAGCCCATCCACCGGCCAGGGCCGGGAGCGGACCCCATTGCGCGCCGTCCGGAAGTCAAAGCCGCCGCACTCAAACGCATCGACCGCCGCCCTGGAACCCATGTCGAACAGGTTGCCGGCGAAGAGCCCGCGGGCGAGCAGTTCCCAACGCATGGTCGGCGGAGCGGCATCGACCTCGGCGATGACCGTGCGGTACAGCCGCATCGCGAGGGCGTTCTCGCGGGCCTTGAGGTCGGCGAAGGGGTCGCCCATCGCGTGCGCGGCGAGCTTCTCGTCGCGGTAGCGGGTCAGTTCGAGGACGCTGAGTCGACCGCGCAGGTCCGGCCGGCGGCGCAGGTCGGCCAGCCCGGCGAGGTAGTCGCGCCGGAAGGCGGCCCAGGCCGGCTGCGCGTCGAGCCGGCCGCCGCGCACCGGCAGGGCGGCCAGCGTCTCGACGTGTCGCTCGAAGAGTGTCAACCAGTAGTCCAGCACCTCCGGGCCGTCGGCCAGCAGGTCCTGGATGCACGGGCGGTAGCGGTCGGAGGCGGCAAGCAGTGGCAGTCGCGGCATGGCGTGTCCCGAGGTCGAGGGGGAACTGTACGCCACGAGGCCGCGCGCCGCCAATGCCCCGCCCGCGCGGCGGGGGTATAATCCCGTGCATGATCAGCCGGACGCGAAACACCTTCGCGGGGGTGGCGCTGGTCCTCGCGGCCGCCGCCGCCGAGGGGCGGGCGGACGTGCTTGAGCTCAAGGAAGGCTCGAGGATCGAGTGCGAGGTCCTCGGGGAGACGGACCAGGCCTATCGCGTCCGCACCACCACGGGCATCTTCGACATCGAGAAGGACCGCGTCGTCACGCGGACGCCCTCGGCGCCGCCGTGGGAGAAGTACCAGGCCGAGCTGAAGGCGACGCCCGACACGGCGGAGGGACAGTACACGCTGTCGCGCTGGTGCCGGCGGCACGGCCTCCGCACCGAGCAGCGCACGCACCTTCAGCGGGCGATCGAGCTGGACCCGGACCATGCTGCCGCGCGAGCGGCACTCGGCTTCGTCCAAAAGGACGGCAAGTGGGTCCACGCCGTCAAGAAGCCGAAGAAGACGCTCAGCGACGCGGACCGCGAGGCGATCCGCAAGGCCAAAAAGGACGAGCAGGTCGTCCGCAAGGCGATCGCCGAATGGCACGTCCGCATTCAGGCGATCTTTCGCGGGCGGCTCGAGGGCGAAGGCTCCCGGTCCGACAAGTTCCGCGACGGGCGGCGGCAGATCCTGGCGATCGACGATCCGCTCGCAATCCCGGCCCTGACGAAGATCCTCAGCCAGGGGGGGACGGCCTGCCGGCACCTCCTCGTCGAGGCGCTGGCCGCGTTTCCCCAGGACGAGGCGACGATGAACCTCATCGTCGTGACCGTGCTGGACCCCTCGCCGCGGGTGCGCCGCGAGGCGGCGCTGGTGCTCGACGAACGAAAGGACCCGCGCGTCGTCGCCGAGCTGCGCGGGGCGCTGGCGAGCGAGGAGGAGTTTGTCCTGCGCAACGCCGCATCGGCCCTCGGCGTCCTTCGGGCGCGCGAGGCGGTCGAAGACCTGATACCCATTCTCTCCACGGTCGCGGTGCAGAACGTGGAGATCGCCCTTCCGGTGTTCCTGGACAGCGTCTATGGCTGTTTCGGCGCGGGCTGCCGGTATCGGTACGCCGGCGACGACATCTACTACCGCCCGGAAGGAATCGGTGTGGTCGGTCCGGCGTACCCGGTGGGAACGGTGATCGGATACGAGACGCGCGTGGTGGACGTGCATCGGACGGAAGTGCAGGAGGCGTTGATCGCGATAACGGGCCAGAACTTCGGCTTCGACGCGGACGCGTGGCGTGAGTGGTGGCGGCGGAACGGGGAGTGAGGCGTCGAAACGTCGAAAAGGGAATAGGGGACAAGGAAGGCAGGGGGGCTGGCCGGGGGGCAGGGTTGTGGCACTTGTGGCGTCTCCGTTTGGAAGCGGCGCGGGGCGCGGGGTGCGTGGGACGGCGCGGGGGCCGCTGCGAGGGTCCGGATAAGCAAACCTGAATGGGGGCATGCACAAATTATTTTTGTCCTGAAAAACCGCGTTCCTTGCGCAGGAAGGCTGAATGGAACCTGAACAACCTGAATGCATTCAGGTTTGGGGCGGGGCGGGGCGCAAACGTTGAGTTGCGGGTTTCGAGAGAGAAGCATCAGGGCGTCCTCCGGGCGCGGAGCGGGCGAGGCGAGCGGCGCGGGGGCGCGCCGCGCGATCGCCGGGCAGCTCTCGCGGGTTATGACCTTCCTCCTTGCTCCGTGTGCGCGCCATCTCC
>QEVG01000021.1 GCA_003576905.1 Planctomycetota bacterium
CGCGCGCGCGCTTCTCGCCGGCGTGCGCGTGCGCGAACATCCCGCCGCGCCGCATGAAGACCGCACCGCCCTGCGCCGGCTGGCTCGATGGATGCTCCGCTTCGCCCCCGTCGTCTCGCCGGACGCCCCCGACGGCCTGATGCTCGACATCTCCGGCTGCGGACAGCTCTTCGGCGGAGAGCGCGCCCATGCCCGGCGCATCGCCGCGGCGCTGCGCGGGTGGGGCCTTCATCCCCGGCTGGCGGTCGCGCCGACCTTCGCCTGCGCCTGGGCGATGGCGCGGTTCGGCGCGGAGGACATCGCCTGGGTCGGCGACGACGCCGTGCGCGACGCGCTTTCGCCCCTGCCGGTCGCCGCCCTGCGCATCGCGGAGGCGTCGGCCGACCACCTCGCCGACATCGGCATCGAGCGGATCGAACACCTGTGGGCCCTGCCGCGCGACGAGCTGGCCGCGCGCTTCGGCGCCGATCTGCTTCACCGGCTCGATCTTCTGACCGGCGCGGCGGCCGAGACGATCCAGCCGATCCACGAGGCCCGGCGCTTCGAGGTCGCCCACGTCTTCGACGGCCCCGTGCGGCGGATCGAAATCGTCGAGGCGACCACGCGCCAACTCCTCGCCGCCCTCGTCGAACAGCTTCATGCCGCCGATCGCGGTGTCGTCGAGCTGGCGGCGGTCTTCCGCCGCGCGGGCGCCGGGCCTGCTTCGCCCCCCTCCGCGAGCCCTCCGGATCGCGCCGCCGGCGACGCGGCGACCTCGCTCCGCCTCACCTATCCCAGCCGCGACGCCGCCCATCTCTGGAAGCTGTTGTGGCCGCGGCTGGAACGCACGCACCTCGGCCACGGCGTCGAGGAGATCATCCTGCGCGCCGTTCGCACCGGTCGCGTGATCAATGAACAGGCCGTCTTTCTTCGCGAAACGCGCCGCGACTTCGCCGGCGGCGCCGTCGCCCTGGGCGAACTGGTCGATCACCTCGTAAGCCGCCTCGGTGAACAGACCGTCACGCGCGTCCGGCCGGAAGAGACCTACGTCCCCGAGTACGCCTTCGCCCATGACGCCGTCCGCGAAGACGCTCCGCGCGCGGCCGGGCGCGCGGTCCTCGCCGACCGCGTGATTCATCCCGCCCCGCGGCCCTCGCGGCTTTTCGAGCCGCCCGAGCGCGCCCGCGTCCTTTCGCTCGTGCCCGACGGCCCGCCGGTCTGGCTCGATTGGCGCGAGCGGTCCGGCGAGGTTGTCTCCGGCGTCGGCCCCGAGCGAATTTCATTTCCCTGGTGGAAGGGCGGCCCCGCCGTCGAGCGCGATTATTACGAGGTCGAGGATGAGCATGGCCGACGGCTGTGGGTCTATCGCGACGGCGGTTCGGGCGCCTGGTTCGTGCACGGCCAGTGGATGTAGGAGAACGGGAGTGAGGGGTTTGGGGAACGGGGTCCGGGGCGCGGGTTGGCAGATGCCCGGCGTATCAGAAAGAGAGTCCGTCCGTGCCTGATCCGGCCGATCCCAAGGTGCATGCCCATCCCTTCAAGCGCGCGCCGCTGGAAGACGACGGCGCGGCCCGCGCCGCCTACACGCCCGCGCCGATTCCCTATGCCGAGCTGACTGTCACCAGCAACTTCACCTTTCTGACCGGGGCGAGTCACCCGGACGAGTTGGTATCGCGCGCGGCCGAGCTGGGCTACCGCGCCATCGCCCTGACCGACTGCAACTCCCTCGCCGGCATTGTTCGCGGCCACGTCGCCGCGAAGGAGACCGGCATTCCCTTCGTCGTCGGCTGTCGGCTGCGCTTCGTCGAGCCCGCCGGATTGTCGCTCTTTGTCTATCCGACCGACCGCGCCGCCTACGGCCGGTTGTGCCGGCTGCTGACGCTCGGCAAGCGCCGCGCCCCGAAAGGGGAGTGTCATCTCTGGCTGGACGACCTGGCCGAACACGCCGAGGGCCTGCTCGCCGTGGCGTGGTTCGCCGCGCCGAAAGAGCCCGAAGTGCCGGAGATCATTGACCGCCTCGCGGGACTCTTTGATGACGACCGTCTGTCACTCGCGCTCGCCCGGCTCTATACCGCCCATGACTTCGAGTGCATGGGCGTCGTCGCCGATCTGGCCGCGCGGACCGGCGTTCCGCTGGTGGTCGCGGGCGACGTGCATTACCACGTCCCGCGGCGCCGGGCGCTGCACGACGTGCTGTCGTGCGTACGGAACGGCTGCACGCTCGACGAGGCGGGCTTTCGGCTGTTCCCCAACGCCGAGCGCTATCTCAAGCCTCCCGAAGAGCTGGCCCGGCTGTTCGCGGAGTACCCCGCGGCGCTGGCCCGCACGGTCGAAATCGCCGGCCGCGCGGCCGGCTTCTCGCTCGATCAGCTCCGCTACGAATACCCGCACGAGATCTGCCCGCCGGGCCTGACGCCGATGGAGCATCTTCGCCGGCTGACGTGGCAGTGCGCCGCGGAGCGCTACCCGCGGGGCGTTCCGGAGAAAGTCCGCGCGCAGATCGAGCACGAATTCGCGCTGATCGAGGAGCTGGATTACGCGCCGTACTTCCTGACGGTCCACGACCTGGTCACCTTCGCGCGCGGGCGCGGCATTCTCTGCCAGGGCCGGGGGGCGGCGGCGAACTCGGCCGTGTGTTTCTGTCTCGGCGTCACCTCGGTCGACCCCGACCGGATCAACGTGCTTTTCGAGCGCTTCGTCAGCCGCGAGCGCGACGAGCCGCCCGACATCGACATCGACTTCGAGCACGAGCGCCGCGAGGAGGTCATCCAGTACATCTACGAGAAGTACGGCCGCGACCGCGCCGGTCTGACCGCCGAGGTCATCACCTATCGCAGCCGCAGCGCCGTCCGCGACGTCGGCAAGGCCCTGGGTCTCTCGCTCGACGCCGTCGACCGGATCGCCAAGCGCGTGCACGACTGGCACGAGGACGGGCTGACCGATGGCAAGCTCGTCGAGCTGGGCCTGTGTCCCGACGATCCGATGCTGCGGCTCTTCGTGCGCCTGGTGGGACAGGTCGTCGGTTTTCCGCGTCATCTTTCGCAGCACGTCGGCGGCTTCGTCATCTCGCGCGGCCCGCTCTGCGAGCTGGTGCCCATCGAAAACGCGGCGATGGAGAACCGCACGATCATCGAATGGGACAAGGACGACATCGAGGCGCTGGGGATGCTCAAGGTGGATGTGCTGGCGCTGGGGATGCTGACGTGTATTGCCAAATGTTTCAAGCTGCTGGAGAGATGGGAGGGAACAGGGAACAGGGAACAGGGAACAGGAAATAAAAGGCGGGCGGTAGCCGAGGCCGGGCGCAATAGTGGGAGCGAAACGCGTAGCGGAGGAACACGCGATGGCGAACGAGGAAGATTTTCGCGAACTCATCGTATGGCGGAAGGCGATCGAAATGACCAAGAATGTATATCGGATTACGCAAAGACTTCCGGACTCGGAACGGTTCGGCATGATGTCGCAGATGCGCCGGGCGGCGGTCTCGGTTCCGTCCAACATTGCCGAGGGGAATGCGCGGGAGACCGTGAAGGATTATCTCAAGTTTCTTGTGACCGCGCGAGGTTCCCTGGCCGAAGTGGAAACACAGTTCATCATCGCGACCGAATTGAAAATGTTGGACGATACCGCTTTTGTTCTTGCGGCGATCAACGAAGTCAAGCGGATCCTTCAGGGGCTCATCCTGAGTCTGCGCCGCAGAATGAGAGGGAAATGAGATCGCCATGCACGGCGTCGCCTTGTTCCTGTTCCCTGTTCCCTGTTCCCTGTTCCCTTACGGAAATTCCCCCCGAAGATCCTCGCGTCTACGACATGATCTGCAAAGCCGACACCCTCGGCGTTTTCCAGATTGAATCACGGGCACAGATGACCATGCTGCCGCGGCTGAAGCCACGGTGTTTTTATGATCTGGTGATCGAAGTGGCGATTGTCCGGCCCGGCCCCATCGTCGGCGACATGGTGCATCCCTACCTGCGCCGCCGCAACGGGGAAGAGCCCGTCGTCTATCCCGATGAAAAGGTTGCCCGGGTTCTGGGCCGCACACTCGGCGTCCCGCTCTTTCAGGAACAGGCCATGGCCCTCGCCATCGTCGCCGCCGGTTTCACGCCGGGCGAGGCCGAGCGGCTCCGCCGCACCATCAGTGCCTGGAAGAGCCGCGGCAAGGACGCCATCCCGCGCTACCGCGACCGCTTTATCACCGGCATGGTGACCAACGGCTACGAGCGCAAGTTCGCCGAGCAGTGTTTCGAGCGGCTCAAGGGCTTCAGCGAGTACGGCTTTCCCGAGTCCCATTCCGCGAGCTTCGCGCTTCTCGTCTATGCCTCGGCCTGGCTCAAGTGCTATTACCCCGCCGCCTTTGCCGCCGCGCTGCTCAACAGCCAGCCCATGGGCTTTTACGCCCCGGCGCAGATCGTCCGCGACGCCCGCGACCACGGCGTCGTCGTCCTGCCGGTCGACGTCAACCGCAGCGACTGGGACTGCACGCTGGAGAGAGAGGGTTTCAGGGATTCGGGGATTGAGGGATTAAGGGAACAACAGCCGTCCCTTCGCCTCGGCATGCGCATGATCAAGGGTCTGCGCGAATCCGATGCCCGCGCGATCGTGGAGGCCGTCCGCCGCCGCGGCCGTCCTTTCGCGTCGGTGGTCGATCTCTGGCGGGCCAGCGAGGTGTCCGCCGCGGCGCTCTATACCCTCGCCCTCGCCGATGCCTTCGGCTCGATGGGGCTCGACCGCCAGCAGGCCCTCTGGGCGGTGCAGTCGCTCCGGGGCCGCCCGCTGCCGCTCTTCGACGCCCCCGATCGCGCCGAATCGTCGCCGGATCGCGCCGAAAGCCTGCCGCCGGTGTCCGCGCCGGTCGAGGTCGTGCGCGACTACCACGCCACCGGCCTCTCGCTGAAGGCCCATCCGCTCTCGTTTCTCCGCGAGGAGCTGCGCCGCCGCCGCGTCCGGACCGCCGCCGAGATCCGCGATGAAGGGGCCTGTCCGCACGGCCGGTGGGCCGCCGTTGCCGGCATCGTCCTCTTCCGCCAGCGCCCCGGCACGGCGAAGGGTGTCCTTTTCATGACACTAGAGGACGAAACCGGCCGCGCCGATCTGATCGTCCGCCCGAAGGTGTACCGGCGGGACGCCGCCGCCGCCCTCTACGGCCGGATCGTCTGCGCCCGAGGCCGCGTGGAGCGCGACGGCCGGGTCGTTCATCTCCTGGCCAGCCGGATCGAGGAGGTGACGGCCGAGTACCTCGCCCTTCCCGCCGCCTCGCGCGATTTCCACTGACGCGCCTACCGGCGGCAGTTGCCCACCGTCTCGCGGGTAAGCGAAAAATCCACGTAGATGTCGTCGATGCTGTGGTACCATGTGCCGGAAAGCGTCTTGCCGTCGTCACTTACAACAAGGGTCATGTCGGATTCGGTAATCCCGTTCATCACGCCGCTTCCCTCGTCGAAGCCGTAAACACAGGTGGTCGTCGTGCCCGCAAGCTGGTTCCCAGTCATCTGGGCACTGAAATTGAATGACGTCTGGCTCGTCGTACCTGCCCCGTCTTGATGATCACAGATGTAAGGCTCGACATAGGTTGCCTCAACGCTCGAACCGCTGTGGAGGATGCACACGAGACGCCCGTTGTCCAGCCACTTTCCGTTTAACCCGAACACCGCCAGGTCCACCTGTTCATCGCTGACGTTCGTGCTCTCCGGAGGAGTCGTGCCCGGCTCCGTCGGCAGCCCGCCTGTGCCCGGCCCGGGCGGACCGAGTTCATCCGCGCCGACGACGCCGGCCGGTACGCACAATCCGGTGACCGGGTCGTAGTCCGGGTGCTCCGGCGTACACGGCTGCGGGTTGCAGCTCGTGGCTCCGCCCCAGATACCCAGTGACGCGATAAGCAGGATGTTGGAAAGCACGCGCATGGTCAGTCTCCTTGACGCGAGATTCGCGAGGACTCGACTAAAAACGATTCGCCCATGGACCCGAGGATTCGCCGCGCTCGACCGGAACGCCCAGTGACCGCGGCGTTTCCATGCAACTCATTGCTGCCGCTTCAATGCCCGCGCGGCCCTGGGCCGCATCCCGAAAAGACCGACGAGCGATATCGTCAGCATCAGCGGCGATCCGACGCCGCACATCCCCGCCCCGCAGCCGGTCAGACCCGTGTCCACTCCGCCGATCGGCGCGCTTGAGCCGAGCGGGTTGTTGCCGGGCATCGCGTCGGGGACTTCCATGCAGTCCGGCGTGCCGTCCGAATCGGCGTCGGCCGCGGGATCAACGCAGGGGTTTGCGGTTGCCTCGCGGGAGACCGGGCCTTCCGCTCCGCTCACCACCGTCGAAACCACGAAATAGATCGGGACGTTGCCGGGAATCCCGCTGATCGTCGTCCCGTTGGAGGGCACCCCGGTCATCGCCGCGCCGCCCAGCGCCTGAAAGTTTGATTGGTTGGCGCCGCTCTGCGGCGCGTAATACACGTTGTATGAAGTCGCGCCGAGAATCGCCTCCCAGGCGAGCTCGACGACGCCGTTGGCCGTGGCCTGTGCGGAAACGATCCACGGCGCGGCCGGAACATCCTCGGCGGCCGCCGTGACGGCGTCTTTCAGAAAAACTTCCACGTCCGCGCCGCTGCCGCTGCTCCGGCGGAGCTGTGCCACACGGCCGTCAGCAAGCCATCCGTCGCTGCACACCGTGCCGAAGTTCCACCCATCGAAGAGCGCAATCGAGCCGGACCGGGTCTGCCAGAGGGCCTGCCCGCGCTGAAGCTGTATGGGAAAATTGAAGTTCAGCGGTTGATCGGCGGGCTGTGTATTGACGTCGCTGAGGGCGAACCCTCCGAGCAGCGCGACCTCTCGATTCTGGAAGTTGGAATCTCCCAGAAGCATGGCCACGTGCCATCCGTCGGTTTGCGCGAAGATGATCCGCGGGTCCGTGCTTGAAAGCTGGGTGATCTGCACCGGCGCGGGATTGGGCAGGTTCGTGTCATAGACGAATAACTGGGGCACGCCGCCGACATCTTTGGAATAGACCACGCGTCCCGCGTTCATTCCATACAGCACGGCGTTACTGTCGATGACCTGGACGCTCGCGCCGTCAAAGCAGTGCAGTTGCACCGCATCGTCGTTGCAGCTTCCATTCGCTCCGGCGGAACACCACAGCCACGCCGCCCGGCATCCGTCGGAATAAAACGCGGTCGAGTACGCGCCGGTGCCGTCGTTGTTCACGTCATTCAGGAAGCCCCCGGTCAAGAGTGTCGCGCTTCCGCTCGCCGGATCAACCTGGAAGACGTGCTTGATGAGCGTGCCGCCGACGGCCGCCTGGAGCAGCAGGAAGACGCATCCGTCCGCGGCGGCGATGCCCTCGGGATTCATGGCCGAATTCGGATCGTACGGGTTGACGGCGCTTACGAGCTGCGGCTGGCTTCCCGCGCCGGCCCACACCCAGGCGAAATCCGTCCCGCGCCGCCAGCCGCCGACCACGTCGTCGGCCCCCGCGCCGCTGCCCAGCGTGAACACAAACGTCTCTACGTTATCCAGCGACGGGACATTGACATCCTTCGCCTGAAGGAGCGAGGCGGACACGCCGTCGAAGAAATGAATGGACTCATCCTCGTCCGCCCAGATCACCCGGCCCCGGCTTGTCGACGGCTGGCGCGAGCCCCAGCGCTCCGCCTTGTTGTTATCCGTGATCTGAACCCCGCAGCCGTCGCAGGCGTCCGGCGTGCCGTCGCCGTCGCTGTCCGGCTGACACTCGTCCGGCACTCCGTTGACGTCGCAGTCAAGGCTTGCAAGCGTCGCGATGTCGACGGCGTCCTCGATTCCGTTCTGGTTGCAGTCGGCGGCCATTGCCCGGTCGGCCCGCGCGGCGGAAACGACAGCCCAGCACAGTATCATGAACACCCGGCGGCTCGTTGAACGTGTCATATGTTCGGCACTCCTGTTGAGGGCGAGGTCGCGTACAGGTCGCCCCGCGCCTGCCCGGGATTCGGGGTTGCGCCGACGACCCACAGGCTGATAAAGGCGATACAGTCGCCGCGCGCTCCGCGCGGTCGGATAATTGCTGGTAGCAGGGCGGCATGTGCCCGGCCGGGCATCGTTTTCAACGGGGAGCCGCATGCTTGCGACGGGCGTCAGGGCACGTCTCGGCTTGCGAGTTAAATTAGCTCCTAATAGTAACTTACGGTGATTTGAGTGCGGTAGTTGGGTGGGAGCCTTGTCGAACCTCCGCAGGGGGCGGCGATTCGCTTTCAAACGTGCAAATGCGCGGGGCGCGGAAGAGGTCGAATCGCACAGAGAGCGGCCACGCGTCGGGGATCGCGGCATTATTGCATATTCGTTACATACACCGACGGCGCGAGTTAGAATGAGTGCAAGGTCGGTCGATCGGTGTTCGTGTCAGAATCAGCGCCATGATCGAGGGTTCGCCACAAGCTGGGCTCATCGCGCGCGCCGTTGCAGGCGACGGGGTCGCGCTGACGCTTCTGCTCACCGAAACACGATCCGGGCTGTGCGGCTATCTGGCCGGCCGCATACCGGCCGACCTCAAGGGAACGCTCGACGCCGACGACATCGCCCAGGAGGCCCACGTCGAGGTTTTTCGACACATCGGCGATTTCGAGAATCGAGGCCCCGGCTCGTTTGAGCGCTGGGTTCGCACGATAGCCATTCGGAAGCTCCGCGACGCCATCAAGATGCGCCGCGCCGACCGCCGGGGCGGCGGCCGAGTTGCGGTCAGTCCGTTCCCGCGGCACGTGGAGGATTCCATGGTCGCCCTGCTGGACCTTGTCGCGGTGCCCGGCCAGACGCCGAGCCGTTCGGCCGCGCGGCATGAAGCCGTCGCCGCCGTGCAGTCCGCCCTCTCCGAGCTTCCCGAGGACTACCGGCAGGCCGTCTGGATGGTGTACATCGAAGGGCGGTCGGTGGCGTCCGCCGCGGAGCACATGGGCAGAACCGAGCGGGCGATTCACAATCTGTGCTACAAGGCGAAGGACCGCCTGCGCGAGCGCCTCGGCAGCGACGCGCGTTTTTTCAGCAGTTCCGGCTGAGGATTCGCCGGCCGAGCCGGCCGGACATTTTCAGAGCGCGCCCGGCTGATTCGTCGTTTATCGCAATGTGCGGCGGCGTTCGTACCGGCCGCGCCTGAGCCTGTGACGGATCTCTCATGGCTTCCGAACCCACATCCCGGACGGCGATTGGCCCGGCCGACGACCGTCTTGCGCGCCTGCTTGAGGATGTCGTCGCCCGGCGGATGGCCGGTGAGGACCTCTCCGATGAACAGCTGATCCGCCGCCATCCCGAACTGATGCCCGAGCTTTCGAGCAAACTCGGCGAGCTTCGTCGCGTCGAGGCCGCGCGCCGCCTGGCCGAAAATTCCAGCGAGCCGCCGACCCTGTGGCGCGGCGGTCCCCCGCGCGAGGACGCCCGTTCGGCCGGCCTTGGTGAACCCGAGGCGCTTGCCGGTTATCAGGTCATCCGCGAACTGCATCGCGGCGGTCAGGGCGTCGTGTACCTGGCCGTGCGCAAATCGACCGGACGGCAGGTCGCCGTCAAGGTCATGCGTGAAGGGCCGTTTGCCGGTCCGCGCGACGTGGCCCGGTTCGACCGCGAAGTCAGCATTCTCGCCCGCCTCGATCATCCCAGCATCGTCGGCATCCACGACAGCGGCGTGGCCGCCGGACATCACTATTTCGTGATGGACTACGTCGACGGCGTCCGCCTCGATCAGTGGGCCGACAGGTTTCTCGGCCGCGGCGGGGCGGCGACTGACCCGAAGCCGTCGCGCGAGCGGGTTCGGGGCGTCCTCGATCTGTTCGCCTCCGTCTGCGATGCCGTGAGCGCGGCACACGTCCGAGGCGTCATCCACCGCGACCTCAAGCCCGCCAATATCCTTGTCTGCCGGCGCGCCGCGCGCGCCGCCGCGCCCTGGACCGCCGCGGGGCCGCACTCCCAAGCAACCGCCTCCGCCGCGCGCACGGAAAGCGAGGATTATCTGCCCAGGATTCTCGACTTCGGACTGGCCAAGCTGTCTGAGCAGACCGGCGCGGCCGGGGAGAGAACGCTTACCGGTCAGTTCATCGGCTCGCTCCCGTGGTCCAGCCCCGAACAGGCCCGTGGGGCCGGCGATCACGTCGATCTTCGCACCGACGTCTACTCCCTCGGCGTCGTGCTTTACCAGCTTCTGACCGGCGCGTTTCCGTACGATGTGGCCGGCAACCTCCGCGACGCCGTTGACAACATCCTCCACGCCGTACCGATTCCGCCCCGCCGACTCAACCGGTCCATCGACGACGAAGTTGAGACGATCGTGCTCAAATGCCTGGAGAAGTCGCCGGACCGGCGTTACCAGACCGCCGGCGACCTCGCCCGCGAGCTTCGCCGCTACCGGGCCGGGCAGCCGATCGAAGCCAAGCGCGACAGCGGATGGTATTTGCTGAGAAAGTCACTCTCCCGGCACCGGCTGGCGGCCTCGATCGCCCTCGCATTCGTCCTTCTCGTGACCGTCTCCGCCGGCGCCCTCTTCGTCATGTACCGCGCCCAGAGCCGTTTGCGCGTCACCGCAGAGCGCCACGCCCGGCAGGCCGAGCAGACGACGCGCTTCCTCCGTGACATGCTCGCGTCGGCCGATCCCAACCTGGCGCGGGGGCGCGACGTCACGGTGCGCGAAGTGCTTGACGCGGCCGCCGCGAAGCTCAGCGGAGCTCTGACCGACGACCCGGCCGTTGCCGCCGCCGTGCATCGGACACTGGGCACGACCTATCAGTCGCTCGGGCAGTTTGCCGACGCCGAAAAGCATCACCGCGCGGCGATGGAACTGACCCTCGGCGCCCTTGGCGAGGATCACGTCGACACCCTCGCGGCGATGAACGGCGTGGCCACCGCCGTCGAATCGCTCAGTCGCTACGACGAGGCTGAGGCGCTCTACCGCCATTGCATTGACTTGATCGAGCGGCGGGCATCCGCTGATCCCGTCGACGCTTCCGCCGCCCTTGAAATCTATCACAACCTCGGCAATCTGCTGCGCAATCGCGGTCGCTTTGACGAGGCCGAACCCATTCTTGCGCGTGTGCTGGAGGAATCCGCGCGCGTCCTCGGCCAGGAAGACTCGGGCACGCTCATTACAAAAAAAATCCTGGCCGCCGTCTGGATGGATAGGGGCGAATACGAACAGGCCGAGACGGCTTTTCGCGAAGTGCTCGAAGTTCAGCGCCGAACGCTTGGCAACAATTCTCCGCTTACGCTCGGCACGATCCAGTACCTCGCCATGCTCCTCAAAGCACGGGGCCGGCTCGACGAGGCCGAGCCGCTTTATCGCGAGGCCGCCGGCGTCTCCCGCGTCGTTCTTGGTGACACACATCCCGACACCTTGCGGCTCATGAACAGCCTCGGGCGTCTGCTTCAGGCCCGCGGGAATCTCGCCGAGGCCGAACAACGTTTTCGGGATACCGCTCGGGTCCAGCGCGAGACCCTCGGCCCCGTACATTTCGACACGCTTGTGACCACGAACAATCTTTCATTGCTGCTTCAGGAGCAGGGACGGTTCGACGAGGCCGAGCCTCTCGCCGTGGCCGTGGAGGAAGCCGGCCGCCGCGCCCTCGGTTCCGAACACCCCGACGCCCTGGTCTGGATGAACAACCTTTCCAGCCTGTACGCGCGGCAGGGGCGCTGGGCAGATGCCGAACCGTTGTGCCGCGAAGTGCTCGACGCGCGCCGCCGCGTTCTGGGAGCCGATCATCCCGCGACTCTGAACACCCTTGGCAACCTGGCCCTGCTTCTGTCCGAGCTTGCCCGGCATGAGGAGGCCGTTCCGCTCGCGCGGCAGGCCCTGGAGGCGCGGGGGCGCATTCTCGGCGAAGATCACCCCGACACGCTTCTTGCGATGAGCAATCTCGCTCGGGTCCTCATGGACGCCGGACCACTCGAAGAGGCCGAGGAACTCGCCCGGAAAACGCTCGACGCCCGCCGCCGCGTGCTCGGCGACGACCACCCGGAGACGCTGCTCGCAATCAACAACCTCGGAAGGATTCTGGTGGCCGCTGACAAGGCCGCGGAGGCCGAACCGGTTCTCCGCGCGGCGCTCGAAGCCGCCGAATTGAACCTGCCGGCCCGGCACTGGTACACACCATTGCTCAGCGCATCGCTCGGAAAGTGTCTGGCGCGGCTCGGCCGAACAGAAGAGGCCGCTCTCCGCCTGAAGGCCGGGTGCGAGGGCCTTGCCGATGCCATCGGTCCGACCCATGCCCGGACGCGCGACTGCCTCGACGAACTGGCCGCGCTTTATGAGCAGACGGGCGACCCGCAGAAGGCCGCCGAGATTCGCGCCGGCGTTTCGCCTGAGAAGTAATTGGTCCGCACACGCCTACAGAAGGCAGTTTACGAAGATGGAGATGTCCGTGGGCGTGTTTGCGCAGTCGCCGTTCATATCAGCGCAGTTGTCGTATGGTCCGAACAGGATCGCGTCGATGAACGGCTGAATGTCCGTCCCGTCGCATCCTCCGTTCGAGTTCAGGTCTCCCAGTGCCGTGCAGCCCAGGGGTGGGCGAACAAGCACGATCGCCGCGGTTGAAGAATAAACCAGCACGAAGGTTACGTCATTGCAGGGGCCCGGCGAAGGCGGAACGATCGCGTCGAACTCGCCGGTGCGGCCCATCGTGGCGTTGATGGCGATGAACTGCTCCCCGACCTTCGGGACGTAGCCGTTCGGGATCGTGACCCGAAGCGTGCCCCCGAACGTGGCCGTTCCCGACACATTCAGCCGATCGTGCTGATTGCTCGCGGGAGTTCCTCCGATCTCCATGTCGAACACGCCCGTGGGATTCATGTGCAGGTCTCCGGTGATCTGCATGATCCCGCCCGGCGTGCCGCTGCGCTGCGGGTCGAGCGCGCCCGAATTGATGACATTCCCGACGAGCGTCCCTTGACCTTGTATGCGGCCGCCGTTGGCCAGTCCGATCCCGTTTGCGCCGGTCAGGGTCCCGCCGGATGCCATCGTCGTCAGTCCGCCGAGGACCGCCCCGTTCGTGTCGACCAGCGTGACATCCTGCGAGCCCACGGCCAGTTGCCCATTGTAGGACACGCCGCTTGTCGTGTTTCTGCCGAGCGAAAGGGCGCCGGTGGCGGTGATGAGTGCCGACGTGTCGCCGGTGATGTCCACGCCGCACGAGCCCGACCCGGTGTATCCGCCCGTCGCGCCGAAATGGATCTTTGTTCCGAATACGCCCGCGCCTGTGTTGTTGATGAACCCGTTCATGGTGATGCCCGCCGCCCCCGTCGGGACGATGCTGCCCGGCACGACGTTGACATCCGCGTTGATCGTGCCCGTTCCGACGATCGCCGAGCCGGACTGCATGCTGATCGGCATCGCCCCGTTGAACGTGCCACCGCTCAGGTCGATGGTGCCCGTTCCTCCGTCCGGGTCGCCGAGCAGCGTCGCCTGCTGCACGGTCACCTGCCCGCCGGTGTTGATATTCAGTGTCCCCGCCCCGGCCGCGACCGCGGCGCTGACGTTGCGTCCGATGAGCAACTCGCCGTCGATAAGCAGGGCGGAGTTGGCGAGTCCGATGTCTTCGACGGTCACTTGCGACGTGGAGGCCGACCCGTTGGCGATGATCAGCCGCGAGGCGATCTCCACGGTCCCACCGTTCGAAATCGTCATCGTCGCGTCGCCGCCTGCCCCGATCCGCGAGTCGTTGGCTCCCAGCACTTCCAGTCGCGAAACGCCGATCGGCGCGACCGAAAAACCCGACACGTTGACCACGGCGACGGAGGTGCTGTTGGAGCCAACCAGCAACTGGTCGGCCACCTGGACGCGCCCGGTGCCCGTGATGTTCAGCGTGCCGCTTCCGCCGTTGCCCACGGTCAGGTCCGCGCTGCCGCCGATGATCAGGTCGGCGTCATCGTCGTTGACGTTGACAACGCCCGTACTCCCCGCCGCGTCGCCGATCACCGTCACCGCGTTGGAGTTCAACGTGCCGGTCGTCAGGGTCAGCGTCGCGTTGTCCGCGTTCAGGTCGCCGACCGTCAGCCCCGTCGAAGTCGTGTGCGGTGAAGAGATTGACATCGTGACCGTGCCCTGCCGAAAGGTCTGAGTCCGGCTGGCATTCGCGCCCGCGCTCCAGGTCACCGTGTAGGCGCCGTTCAGGTTGAACGTCAGATCGTCCGCCGACGTGGGTACCTGTGCCGGGCTCCAGTTCGCCGCCGTCGATGCCGCGCCGCCCGCCGCGTTGATCCACGACAGCGCTGCCCCCCGCGCCATCCGGCACGGAGTTATGGCCATTATCGCGGCGGCCGCGCACAGGACGGCATTGTGTGTTCTCGGTCTGGCATACGAAGTCATGATCGCCTTTCCCTGTTGAGTCACTGAGGGTTGAACGTCGCGGCCGTCGCATCCGCCCCCGCGGGCGTGCGTTCAGATCCGGCGCGAGACGCATCAATACCATCCCCCGGCGACCGCCCGGCCACACCGTGTATTGCCTGCCGGGCACGTCTTTTCTCATGCTTTTTTTGAGACGGCGGGCCGGAAAGACGTTCGGAAAGCCGCCGCCCGGTATCCAACGGGGCCCCTTCGCGTGGTAAACTATTGTCACAGGGTCGGTTGGAGCCGGGCCGCATGATTGAATGGATGACCACGACGACCATCCTCGAGCGCCTCCAGGATTACGGAAACGAGGATGCCTGGAGTCGCCTCTCCGCGCGCTTCCGCCGTCCGATCGTCGGCTTTGCCCGGCGAATGGGACTCTCTCCCGCCGATGCCGACGACGTTGCGCAGGATACGCTGCTGACCTTTGCCGAGCGATTTCGGAGCGGCGCGTTTGACCCGGCCCGCGGACGCCTCAGCCATTGGCTCTTCGGCATCGCCTATCGCCAGGCACTGCGCGCCCGCCGCCGCGCTGCGAACAAGCCTGTACCGCCGGGTGACGACGGCTCCGCGGATTCGTTCTGGGCCAACCTTCCGGATAACAGTCCCGATTCCGTCGCCTGGGACGAGGAGTGGGAGCGCGCGGTGCTGGAGGATTGTCTTCAGAAGATCCGTCAGGAGTCCGAGCCGGTCACCGTGCGGGCATTTGAGCTGGTCGTCCTCGACGGAAAATCCTCCGAAGCGGCGGCGATGGAACTCGGCGTCCCGATCAAAACCGTCTACAACGCCAAGCACCGGATGCTCAAGCGCATCCGCGAACTTCGCGCGGAGCTCGAGAATGTTTCTTCGCCCCGCAGGTGAGAAATCTACCGCGCCGCGGTCAATTACTCCGTACGCGGTCCTGGTTTTCTCCGTCGGGCGGGTCGCATCCACGCCCGGCGTCGAGCCGCGTGACGTGTCGTGTCCCAGTTCCGTCGCGAGCCGGCCATGAACTGTCTTGACATCGGCGATCTGGAAGCCTTTGCCCGCGAGGCGTCCTCGACCGGGGGAAGTGCGCTGTTCGCCGTGCATTTGTCCTCGTGCGATATCTGTCGGGACCGCCTCGCCGAGGTCCGCGAGAATCTCCGCACCGAGGAATCGCTGCGGAGGATCGCCCGGCCCGCCGATCGGGCGGTCCCCGTGCGGATCGGTCCATACGAGATACTTCGCGAAATCGGCCGCGGCGGCATGGGGTCCGTCTATGAGGCCCGGCAGAAGCACCCGCAGCGCCGCGTCGCCGTAAAGGTGCTCAATACCGGATTCACCCACGAATCCGCCGGCGAGCGGATGTTCCGGCGCGAGGCGGACGCCCTCGCCCGGCTGAAACACCGTCACATCGCCGCGATTCACGACGCGGGCACGGCCGAAGACGGCCGCCCCTACATTGTCATGGAACTCGTGGAGGGCCGATCGCTTCGGCAGTGGGCCGCGGGCGCCGCGCCTTCGCTGCGCGAGCGGGTCATGCTGCTTCGTGCCGTCTGCGAAGCCATCGCCTACGCCCATCAGCGCGGCGTCATTCATCGCGATCTCAAGCCCGGCAATATCTTTGTGACGCGCGATGGGGGAGACGCCGAAGACGCGCCTGCCGCCGCCGGATGTGCCGCGCCCAAGATTCTCGACTTCGGCCTCGCCAAGTTCGTCGAGCACGAGGACCGGGAGGGGCGGTCCATCCTTACCGAAGTGGGTCGAATCCACGGCACCCTGCCTTACATGAGTCCCGAACAGGTGCGCGGAGACGCCCTGGATGTCGACGTTCGCAGCGATGTTTACTCGCTCGGCGTGATTGGTTTCGAACTCATCACCGGGCGTCTTCCGTATGCCCTCGATCGTGCGGCCCTTCCGGAAGCCGCGCGGATCATCTGCGAGGCCCGCCCGCCCGATCTGCGCGCGCTCAATCACGAAGCCGCCGGCGACCTCGAAACCATTATCGCCAAGGCCCTCGAAAAGGAACCGGACCGAAGATACTCCAGCGCCGCCGCGATGTCCGAGGACCTGAATCGTTACCTGAACGATCAGCCCATTCTCGCCCGGCCACCCACGCTGGCCTATCAGGTGCGAAAGCTCGTCCGCCGCCACCGCGCCCTTTCCGCCGCGGCAGCAGCCATGTTTCTCCTCGCCGTCGGGCTCGGTGTTCTGATGAGCTTTCTCTACGCCCGGGCGAATCGCGAGTCGATCCGCGCCCGCGACGCTGAGGTGCACGCCCAGGCCGAGGCCCGGAAGGCCCAGGAACAGGCCCAGACCGCCAGCGCCGTCCGGGATTTTCTCGTGGGCGTCTTCCGCGTCTCGGACCCCGAGGTGGCACGGGGCCAAGCCGTCACCGCCCGTGAACTGCTCGACAACGCCTCATTCCGAATCGACCGCCAGCTTGGCGGCGAGCCCGCGATCCGCGCGGCGCTGAAGAAATCCATGGGCATGGTCTATCAGAATCTCGGGCTGAATGATTCGGCCCGGCCGCTGATCGACGATGCCCTGGCCTATTTTCTGACGCGGCCAAAGGACTTCGCCCGGGACATTTCCGAGTGTTATGCCACGCTCGGGCAGATTCACTTCATGCGCGGCGAACTGATACCCGCGGAGGAAAACTACCACCGCGCCCTTTCACTCATCCGCGCCCGCCTCGGCGACGCCGACTGGCACGTGTCCGATCTCATGAACACGATCGTCAACGTCATGCGCCTGCGCGGCGATCTGGTCGCCGCCGAATCAATGGCCCGCGAATCCGTCGAACTCCTTCGGCGCAGCCCCCATGCCGACGTGACCCTGCCCAAGGCCCTTAACAGCCTCGCCGGACTTCTCGAGGCTCAGGACCGTCCCGCCGAAGCGTTGCCCGTTCTGGAAGAAGGGCTGTCCATTCTTCGCAGATCGGGTCACTCAGATGGCACTCAGGCCGGCATCGAAAACAACCTCGCCCGCATCCTGCTTCAGCTCGATCGGCTCGACGAGGCCGAAGCCCGCGCGACCGCCGCCCTTGCGACGCGCCGCCGCATCTATCCGCCCGGCCACCCGTCCATCGGAACGTCCCTCTCGGTCGTGGGACTGATCCAGATCAAACGCGGAAACCTCACCGCCGCGGAAGCGAGCCTGTCCGAAGCCGTCGGCATTCATCGTGCCGCCGGCTCCGCGCCGAACGACCTGTGCGAGGCGCTCAGCCTGCACGGCGAATGCCTCGTGAAGCTCGGTCGCCTTGACGATGCGGAGCCCATCCTGCTCGATTGCCTGAAGCGGATGATCGATTCAAACGCCGACCGGCGATCTCTCGACAGCGTAAAAGAATCACTGGTCAGATTGTACGA
This sequence comes from Planctomycetota bacterium, assembly GCA_003576905.1. GTDB lineage: Bacteria > Planctomycetota > Phycisphaerae > UBA1845 > UTPLA1 > UTPLA1. The sequence goes on from QEVG01000021.1 coordinate 17,640, forward strand.
AAAGCGCGGCACGCCGGGCCTGGCCGAAGAGTTTCGGTCCAATCGCGCACCAGCCTCCAACGACCGGCCATAAGGAGTAGAACTCGGTACAGTGGCCCCAGAACGCTATTCGCTCTTTTCTCGCAGCGGCCGTCGGCCGCCATCAAATCGAGCGTCAAACCCCGTTGCGTCCTGTTCAATGGATGGCACGGCACTTGAGTCTGCTCAGGGCTAATCTCCTTTGGTTGCGAATGGCAGGTCCCGCAAGTAACCCTGTATTCGTCTCACGGCGCTCCCCCCTCCCGCGGCACGTTTCTGTCCCGCGAGGAGCTTCGCAACATCTTCGGGCCGATCGCCCTGTACCCGGACGTCCTGCTTGCCCAGATGCTCACCGCGGCGACGGTTCCCAATGACATCGTTCAGGCCGATCGCTGGCTGAAGACCAACCCGGATCCTTCGACGCTCCTTCCGCAGCCGCGCGCGCTGGACCGCTGACACTGGCGCAAGTACCATTCGCCTCGGCAGCGCAGACTGCGAGGCGATGGCATGCCCCATTTCTTTACATTGCGATCAGCGACAGGGTCGTGCGGTCGGGTCGTCCTGTCCGCTCTTGCCGTGCTGCTTGCCGCCGTCGGCTGCCGCACCTCCGAAGAAAAATCCGCCGCCGCCGCGCCAAAAACGATCGGTGTCACGCTGCTGACCGTGCAGCACCAGTTCTACCAGGACCTTCGCGCCGGGCTCGAAGCCGAGGCCGAGAAGCACGGTTACAAGCTGCTCGTCAGCACCGCCGAGTTTGATGCCGCCCGCCAGGCCAACCAGATTGACGAGTTCATCGTGCAGAGGGTCTCCGCTCTCGTCGTCTGCCCCTGCGATTCCCGCAGCGTCGGCGCGAGCATCGCTGCCGCCAACGACGCCAACATCCCCGTCGTCACCGCCGACATCGCCAGCATGTCGCCGCTTGGCAAGGTCGCCTGCCATGTCGCCTCCGACAACGTCGCCGGCGGACGCGAGGCGGCCCGCCTGCTTGCGGCGGCCGTCGGCGGCAAGGGCAAGGTGGCGATACTCAATCACCCCGAGGTGGCGAGCGTCATGGACCGCGTCCGCGGCTTCAAGGAAGAAATCGCCAGATCGCCCGGAATCCAGGTCGTCGCCGAGCTTTCCTCCGACGGGAAACGCGACAAGGCCGCCCGCGTCATGGAGGACCTGCTCCTGTCGCATCCCGATCTGGTCGGCGTATTCGGCATCAACGACGACTCCGCCCTCGGCGCGCTGGCCACCATCGAGGCCGCCGGAAAAATCGGAAAAGTCCGCATCGTCGGCTACGATGCCACGCCCGAGGCCCGCGCGCGGATCAACGCCGGCGCGATCTACGGAGACGTGATCCAGAACCCGCGCGAAATCGGCCGCCTCACCATCGGCGCGATTCGCGATCTCTTCGAGGGCAGGACCCCGGCGCCGGTGATTCCCGTCGCCGTCGGCGCATACACCGGCGAGGGCGGCTGATCCGCGCGGCCGTTTCCTCCCATGCAGACATCGACTCCCCGCATTCAGTTCGACGCCGTTACGAAGACCTATCCCGGCGTCCGAGCGCTTGACGCCGTGTCCTTTGACGTCTCTCCGGGCTGCGTCCACGCCATCGTCGGCGAGAACGGCGCGGGCAAAAGCACCCTCATGAAGATCCTCGCCGGGGCGACCCGCGCGGATGCGGGCACGATCCGAATCGACGGTCGGCCGGTCGCGATCTCGAACGCCCGCGACGCCCAGACCCGCGGCATTGCCATTGTCTATCAGGAGTTCAACCTCGCCCCGCACCTGTCCGTCAGCGAAAACGTCTTCCTCGGCCGCTGGCCGCGCCGAAAATGGTTCGGCCTGGTCCGCTTCGCCGAACTGCACGAGCGCACGACGCGGCTTTTCCGCGATGTCGGCCTCGATGTGCCGGTTCGCGCGCGCGTGGAGACCCTCAGCGTCGCCCAGCAGCAGATGGTCGAAATCGCCAAGGCCCTTTCGCACTCGGCCCGCGTACTGATTCTCGACGAGCCGTCCGCCGTGCTGACGCCCGGTGAACTCGCCACGCTCTTTCGCGTCGTCCGAGAAATGACCGCGCGCGGCGTCACCGTCCTCTATATTTCCCATCGCCTCGATGAAATCTTCGAACTGGCCGATTCTGTCACCGTCCTGCGCGACGGCCGCCACGTATCCACTCGGCCCATTCGCGAAGTCGATCGCCGCACCCTCATCCGCGAAGCCGTCGGCCGTCCGCTCGAAGAGGAGTTTCCCGCGCGCGAATCACGGCCCGGCGAGGTGCGTCTCTCCGTACGGGACCTCTCCGCCCCGGGTCGGTTCGCCGGCGTCTCCTTCGACCTTCGCGCCGGCGAAGTAGTCGCCCTGACCGGCATGGTCGGCTCCGGCCGCAGCTCCGTCGCCATGGCACTCTTCGGCGCGATCGGCTCCGTCTCCGGCACGCTTCGCGCGGGTGCCATGCGCGGCCCGTTTCGCTCGCCCGCCGAGGCCAAGCGCGCCGGCATCGCATTCCTTCCCGAGGACCGCAAGCGTGAAGGCCTGCTTCTCGCTCGGCCCACGCGCGAAAACGTCACCCTCGCGCACATGTCCGACGTCTCCGCCGCGGGTTTCTTCATCCGCCGCCGCGAACGCTCCGTGGCGAACGCGCTCATGTCGCGACTCGGCATTCGCGGAAGCGCCCTTGAAGAACCCGCAGGCGCGCTAAGCGGGGGCAACCAGCAGAAGGCAATGCTCGCCCGCTGGCTCCAGCGTCCCTGCGACGTGATCATTCTCGATGAACCGACGCGCGGCGTCGATGTCGGCGCGAAGTTCGAGATTTACGCGATCATCAATGATCTGGCTACACGCGGCGCGGCGGTTCTCATGATCTCTTCCGAGCTTCCCGAGGTCATCGGCATGGCCGATCGCATCGGCGTCATGTGCCGTGGCCGTCTTGTCGGTATCCTCGATAATGCCGGACGCGCGGTCACCCAGGAGGCCATCCTCCGCCTGGCCGTGGGAGAGGCTCATCCATGAGCGCAGCGTTTAGCCGGGACGTACTCCGATGGCTGGTCGCCCTCCGCATGCCGGTCATCCTCGCCGCGCTCGTCGTTGCCTCGACAATCCTCACCGGCGGCCGGTTCGCGCAGCTCGACAACCTCGTCAACGTCGCCCGCCAGATTTCATTCGAGGGCCTCATCGCCTTCGGCATGACGCTGGTCATCGTCACCGGCGGCATCGACCTGTCCGTCGGCTCCCTCGTCGCCCTGTGCGGCGTCGTCGGCGCACTCGTCATGCGCTCGATGGGGGAGTCCCCGCCCGCCCTTGCCATCGCCACCGGCCTCGCATGCGGTATCGCCGTCGGCGGCGCGATCGGTCTTTCATCCGGCGCGATCATCGCCCGCTTCGCGATCCCGCCGTTCATCGTCACGCTCGCGGCGATGCTCATGGCGCGCGGTTTCGCTTTCATTGCCTGCCACGGGGAGCCGGTCTACGAGCTGCCCTCCCGCCTTATGTGGCTGGGTCGCGGCTTCGTCGGGGAGTCGGTTCTCGGCCGCATGCTGCCGGTGCCCGTATTGGTGCTGATCGTCGCATATGCCTGCTTCGCGGTCGTGCTCACGCGCACCGTGTTCGGGCGGCAGGTCATCGCAGTCGGCAGCAATGAGGAAGCCGCCCGGCTGGCAGGCATCGCCGTCCGCCGCACGAAGCTGATCGTCTATGTCATCACCGGGTCACTCGCCGGCCTCACGGGCGTCATGCACAGCGCCAAGCTCATGGCCGGCGATCCGAAAGTCGGGGACATGTGGGAACTCAATGTCATCGCCGCCGTCGTGGTGGGGGGGACGAGCCTCTTCGGCGGCCGCGGCACCATGACGGGCACGCTGATCGGAGCACTCCTGATCGGTGTCCTTAACAACAGTCTCAATCTGCTTCAGGTCGAGCATTTTTGGCAGAAAGTGGTCCTCGGCGGCGTCATACTCGCGGCCAGCCTCATCGACGCCGGTCTCCGCCGCCTCGATGCCCGCTGACCGGCGGGACAGCCGCGCCGGCGGACTGGACCATGTGATTTGTCGTGGACTCACCGGCGCCGCTCCGGACTGCCGATGAATGCTTGGCCCGCAGCTCAATCCGCCGGGGAGCATGGCTCTATGACCCAGTCGCTTGTTTCCATCATGATCGTGGGTACGCTCTGCGGTGCAGGCGGCTCTTCGGTGGACCCCGTCGGCCTCCAGGCCGCGCTGGACCGCGCGGGTTTCTCGCCCGGCATCATCGACGGCCGGCCCGGCGCGAAGACCCGCGCCGCGCTCGAAGCCTTTCAGGCCTATCATGGTCTGCCCATCACCGGCGAGGCCGACTCCGCGACGGTCAAGGCCCTCAAGGTCGATGAACATTCCGCGCTCATCCGATACACCATCACCGCCGCGGACAAGAAGCTGGTCGATCCGCCGCCGCGCAATTGGCAGGACAAGGCCAGGAGAAAGCGCCTCGGCTACAAGTCGCTCGCCGACCTCCTCATCGAGCGCGGGCACTGCACCCGCGCGCTCCTCGCCCGGCTCAATCCGAAGCGGAACCTTGACCGTCTCAAGGTCGGCGACGAGGTGCTATTACCTTTCGTATGGTCCGACCGATCGCTCCCTGCCGCGGACCGACTTGAAATCGATCTCGATCGCAAAATCGTCCATGTCATCGACGCAGATGGCCACGTCGCCGCGCTGCTGCACTGCTCCATCGCCAAAGACAAGCACAAGCGGCCGAAGGGGAGTTGCAAGGTCATCAGCGTCGCGAAAAATCCCGTGTATCTTTTCGACCCGAAGATGTGGCCCGAGGTCAAGGGCGTCAGGCAGAAGCTCCACATTCCTCCCGGACCGCGAAATCCCGTCGGCCTCTGCTGGATCGGCCTCTCTCTGCCGGGCTACGGCATTCACGGCACGCCCGAGCCGGAGATGATCGGCAAGACCGGCTCGCACGGCTGCTTCCGCCTGACCAACTGGGATGCCCTGCGACTCGCGAAGATGGTCGATGTCGGCACGCCGATCAGATTCAGATCGGCGGACCAGGCCGCCTTCGCACGGCGCTGAACATCGAGCGGAACCGATGTATCATGGCGAAGATTCTCGCCGAACGGGGCGGGTTCGTCGGTTGATTGAGAGGCCGTACCCATCAATCGCTCCATCCTCGATCGCTGGTCCGCCGCCTGCATCGTCATTCCCGCCGTGTTCATGTTCTGGGCCGCGGGCCGATACACCGTCTTCGACGACGAGGCCTTCAGCGCGCTGCGCTACACGCTTCCGCCCGTCGAGATGGTGAAGGCCCTGTGGCACGGCGATGAGCCCGACCCGCCGCTTTACTACCTGATCCAGTCCGGCTGGGTGCGCGTCTTCGGCATCGGCCCGCTCGGCCTGCGCAGCCTGTCTATTGTCCTCTTTCTTGCCGGGCTCGTATTCGTCCGCCGTGCCGGTGAATTGTGGTTCAATGAGCGGACCGGCCGCCTCGCCATGCTGCTCTGCGCCATTCACCCCGCGCACCTTTTCTTCGGCTTCGCGGGCCGATGGTATGCCGCGATGTTCTGCGCCGTGGCGATTCTCCTCTGGCAGACGGGCCGACTCATCGCCTCGGCGCGAACGGATGTCTGTCATGTCGGCGGAACTCAGTCCGCGCCAAGTTCCGCCGGAGATGAATCGGCCGCGCTGGGGCGCCGGTCGATTCAGGCGCCGGATTCGACGCACGGGCCGTCTGCGTTCTTCCTGTGGTCCCTCGCCGCCGCCGTTGTTTGCTACGTTAACTACTTCGGTCCGGTCGTCGTCGGCTTCGTCTGGGTCGCGGCCATCCTCGCCGCGCGCCGGCGCCGAGGCTGGCTCCACGCAGCCGTCGGCGCGATCGTCCTCTATCTCCCGTGGTTTCCGCCCTTCTGGCGTCAGGTCACTTCCTTTCCCCAGCTCGGCGGCTCCGCGCTGGACTACGCCGCCACCCTCGCCCGATCCCTCGCCGCGCTTCTCGCCGGGAACCTGGCCTCCGCGCGGGCATGGTGGGTCTGGGCGCCGCTTGCCGTCTTCGGACCGGCACTCCTCGCGCTGTTCGCCGCGCGCCGCCGCCGGGTGCTCGGCCTCGCCGCCGTCGCGTGTGGATGCCTCCTGGCCGGTACCCTTTCCCGCACGATGATTGACAAGTACGTCATGAGCTTCAGCGCCGCGGCCTGGCTCGCCGTCGCCGCGGGCCTCGCGCCGGCGGAGCCGCCCGTAAAAGGTCTCGAACGATACCTTCGCCGCGTTGCACTTATCGCCCTGTGCCTCGCCTGGCTCGGCTGTGGTGTCAATCTCGTGACGCAGCGCCACTGGTCCAGCCTGCGCTGGCTCGATCCGTTTCCCCAGGCCATCGCCGATCTGGCCGTCGGCGATCTTGCGCGGGTTCCCCCTGAAAATACGATCCTGCCCCACCCTTCCGCGCGCTATTACTATGCCCGGCGCCGGCTGGCATCGTCGGAAACGCCGGACGATCTGTCCCGCTGGCGCGCTCTCGCCGCCACCGATGGCCCCGCGCCCGCCGCGCGGCCCGCCACCGTTTCCACCCTGCTCGACCGCATGGCGGCCGACCCGCCGCAGCGCCTGATCCTCATGGAAACCGCCGGCTTCAGCGACGACCCCGACGCCCGCGCATTGGAGGCGCGCCTCTCCGCCGATTACAAGGTGATTGAAGAGCGGACCTATCTCGACGACCCCGACGCGGAACTCAAAAACCGCCTCGACCCCCGCTACACACACCCCGCGCAGCGCATCCGTATCCGCCTCTGGCAGGGCGGAAACTAGCGATCGCGCCGTAGACGGCTAGATCACTCCCGCCGGGCCGGCGGTCGCCGCCCGTTGTCATCGGCCTCGGCCGCTTCCAATCTATTGAGAATCGCCTCGTACTCCGAAAGCTTCTCCCCCGCGTCGCGCGATTTGTAAAACGCCACGACCGCCTCGCACGCCTCGCGCACGCGGATCGACGGGGCGTCGCGGCTTTCGCGCAGACCTGCCAGGCCCTCGACGAGCAGCTTCTCCGCCTCCTCGTCCTGCTTCGCCCCCGCCAGCGCCCGGCCCAAGGTCACCTTCGCGTTCGCCGTCTGCCAGTGGCCCTCCGGCAGTTTCGTGCTGCGGATCGCCACGCACTCGCGCATCAGCGCCACCGCCTCATCGAACCGACCCGCGTCGATCTCCACCTGCGCCAGCCCGATCAGCGGCTCGCCCAGTTGCGGGTGTCCCGGCGGAAGCCTCCGCCGCAGCATGTCCAGCGCCTTGGCGGCCGTCCGCCGCGCCTCGTCGAGCTGCCCCGCGCGCCGCTGCATCGACGCCAGCCGTACTCCGCTGATCAGCGTGTGCGGATGCACCGGTCCGAACTGCCGCGTGAGCAGGTCCTGCGCGTACAGGCAGTGTCCGATCGACTTGTCCGTGATGCCCGCCGCCGCCGCCGCTTCGGCGAGGCCGTACAGGTTCAGCACGCGCCGCCACGGCTGCCTGGCGACCAGCGCGTCATAGAGTGCCGTCGCCTCGTCGTAGAGCTGCTGCCCCTCGGGCTTTTGAAGCGCCGTCAGCACCCGCGCCAGCCCGCAGAGGTCCTCCAGCAGCTCCGGGCTCGCATCGCCCGCCGTCGCCCGCGTTTTTTCGAGAACATGCCGCATCTGCGGCTCCGCCTCCGCCGGGAGGTGCAGCTTCAGGTACGCCTCGCCGATCGTCCTTCGCAGTTTCAGCTCGACCTCGGGCCGATGGGCCATGGCCCCTTCGTCCAGCAGCCGCACGCCCCGCGCCAGTGCCTCGCGGACGGCATATGCTTCGCCTCCGCTCGTGTCCGCCGTGCCCTCGGCGAGAATCGACCCGAGAAAGTCTGCATAGGCCCGGCTGTCCTCCGCCTCGCGCCGCGCCGCTTGCAGTTCCCGCTGGTTCTTCTCGCGCTGCTTTCGCTCGGCGGATTTGGAAAGCTCCATCGACTCGAGCTTCTGCTGCTCGGCGGCGAGCTTGGCCCGTGCTTCAATTGCCTGCCACACCGCGAGACCACCGCCGACCGCAAGAAACGCGATCAGCGTGATCGCCAGCACCTTGAGCGCGCTGGAAGGCTTTTCGCCCGACCGGGCCGGGGGCGGAGCGCACGTGACTTCTCCCGGCCGAAGCGGCGGACGGCTCGCGGACGATGACGCGCTGTCTTGACTCATAGTCACATCTCCAGCCTGTGCCGGTGGCTTCAGCGCACCCGCCTAGTCGCCCGCCTTCAATATCCTGGGTTCGAGCGAGCGGATGGCATGAATCAGCGCAGACCGCATCGGGATCGCGCTGCCGCTGTGCCCGGCAGACTCCACCAGCACAAGTTCCGACCCCGGCAGCGCTTGGTGCAGCTCGTACGCCTGGCTCGGCGGACAGATCACGTCGTACCGCCCGTGCACGATCACTGTCGGTATCTTCTCCACCTTTCGCGCGTCCTTCAGAAGCTGCCCCTCCTCGAGAAAACAGTCATTCGCCATGTACCAGTTTTCGAGCAGCGAGAAGTTGTAGCAGTCCGAGCCGTTCAGAAGTGACTCCACCTCGGCATCCGGCGTCTCCAGCGCCGCGACCTTTGTCTCGTATCCCGCCCATGCCCGCGCCACCTTGTCACGCGCCGATTCGTCCTCGCCGCGCAGGAGATCGAGAAACTGCTTCGGATAATTCAGCTTGTCCGGGCTGGGCAGGTGCGCCTTCAGTTTCGCGTACACATCCGGAAAATACTGGCCCGTTCCGCCATGGTAGAAGTAGTCGATGTCCTGCTTCCGGGCGAGGAACACACCGCGAAGCACCATCGAATCCACCCGCTCCGGATATTTCTCCGCGTACGCCAGGGCCAGCGTCGAGCCCCACGATCCCCCGAAGAGCTGCATCTTCTCAATCTTCAGCTCCTTTCGGAGCTTCTCCATGTCCTCCACCAGCGCGCCCGTGGTGTTGTCCTTCAGCTCTGCGTAGGGCTTGCTCTTGCCCGCCCCGCGCTGATCGAACAGCACGATCTGGTACTTCTCCGGATGGTGATAACGCCGCAGCGACGGATAGCTTCCGCCCCCCGGCCCCCCGTGCAGCACCATGACCGGGTGCCCGAGCGGGTTGCCGGAAATCTCGTAATAGATCTCATGCAGGTCGCTGACTTTCAGAAACCCCGTGCGAAACGGCTCGATGGGGGGGTAATAGTCAAAAAGCTGCTTGCCCGGCTGCGTCCCCGCCGGGGCACAGACGGCCGACAGGAGCAGAATCGAGAACATCCGTACGCGAAACGTCATCGTGTCCTCCGGGAATTGGCTTCATTGCGCCGCCCGGCGCTGCATTGCCTGCGGCTGCCCGAATCCACAAGCGTCGCAGGCCCACCGCGCCCGGTCAAGTGCGCCGCATACCGACCGGCCGGAACGATCCCCGCGCAATGCCGCCAGAGCTGGTGAATCACGAGGTGCTTGATAGGGGAGGGGCGAATGCCCGGGACAGGGATCGAACCTGCACTCCGTATAACCGGAACCAGGCCCTCAACCTGGCGCGTCTGCCAATTCCGCCACCCGGGCAGGGGGTCTTACCGAGGACGTGAAAACTTAGCAGGTCAAAATGCCGGCGTCAATACGAACCGGACGCGGGCTAATTGCACCCGTAGATCATGCAGTTGACCATTTCCGTCACGTCCAGCCCGTCCGTCACGCCGTCGAAGTTCAGGTCGCTCCGGTAGATCGCCCCTTCGGGCTCATCAATCTCGAGAAGGGCATCGACAAAGCAGGGAACGTCTCCCTCCATGTCGAGTACGCCGTCGTTGTTGCAGTCGCCGATCAGCGGGATCGTATCCACGATGATGGGGGCGCTCCACGCCGTCTCGACGCCCACCTGGTTCCGCGCCTTGGCGCGGAACGTGTAGCTCCGTCCCGCCAGCAGGCCCGTGACGAAAGTCGAGTTGGTCTGCTGCCATGTCCCGATGCCGCCATAGCTGCCCGGCGGGTCAGCGTCGAAATAGATTCCCGACATCCCCACGTTCAGGTTCGTGAACACCCCGGTCGCCGTGAGCTGGACCGAGTTCGTGCCCGTGTCGAACGACGCCATGCCCACCGGCGCCTGAATGTGGGTGACGGCCGTGGCGGGATCGGAAAACGCCGTCTGGTTGGGCACCGTCTCATCGTCCCGCGCCATCACCTGGTATGCGTACTCCGTGTTCGGCGTCAGGTCGCTGTCCATGTACGAATTGGGCAGTTGCCAGCCGCTCGCGTTGCCGCCGGGGTTCCCCGAGACTTCGCCAAAGTAATACTGACAGGGGAGGTTCTCGTCGCTGCACGGCGTCGCCGTCATCGTGATCGCGCTCGCGCTCACCGCCGTCGGCGGCGCGTCAAACGTCATCGGGTTCGGCGTCGGCGGGTCAAAGTCCTCCGGAATGGCGTCGCGATACTGCGAGACCGTCAGCGCCGTGTTGTTGATCGTCTGCGCGTTGTGCGCCTCCTGGCCCACGATCCCGATCGGGACGCCGGTCGGCACGCCGTTGTACAGCACGTCCGGGTTGGAAAAGTGGTTTACCCGCGTGCCGGGGTCGTAGGCCATGATCGTCCGTTTCAGCCCGCCCGACTGGAAGCGATACCCGTAGGCATAGGGGTAGATTCCCGTGCCCGCGTTGTCTCGGTCGTGCTGGCAGCCCTGGTTGTGCCCCAGCTCGTGGGCAAAAGTGAGATTGCTCGCCGCGCAGCCCCGCGCCGTCACCGAAAACGCCAGGCTCTGAAACGACGGCGAGTTGGAGGTCATCAGCCAGGCGATCCCGCACACGTCGAAGTCGTTGACGATCAGTGCCACAAGGTCGGCGCCATAGGTATTCCGAAGGGAGTGCGCCTCGTCGATGTGGCCGTCGTTCGTGTCCGTCAGCCGGTCGAGGTCCGTGCCGCCGCTCAACGACTCCGTGTACGAGGTTTCCGCCATGTGCACCAGCCGCAGCCGCGGGTTCACCAGGCTGTTGCCGTATGACGAGTTCGTCAGGTTCACCGATGTGACGATCAGCGACTCGATGCCGTTCGTCCCGCCCGCCGCGATCCGCGCGGCCGTCGTGTACAGGACCAGGACGTCAATTCGCGATCCGTCGTCCCCGCGCGGCGCGGCGCCGGCCGGCGCGGGCTCCCGCGCGGCCAGCGCAGGCGCGCGCTTCGCGTGCGCCGTGCCCGTGCCGCAGCCGGCGAACTGCGCGGCGTCCTTTTCCAGAAGCTCGTAATGTCCGTTGGCGTGTGTCCGAAGCTCAAAGACACGCCCGTCCGCCGTGTCGATATGGGCGTGTACCGCACCGCGATGCGCGGTGAGGACGAAATACCCGCCCGGCAGGCCCTCCAGCCGTCCGCTCCAGGATACGCTCTGCGCCCCGAAGTCGTCGCGCTTCTCGAATATGCCGACCGGCCCGAAGCCGTCGAACAGGTCGAACCGCAGCCGGTCTCCCCCGCGCGGAGAAAGCGCCGCCAGCGGCGCGGCGTCGACGTCGACAAACCGCTGTTTCACGACCGGGGGCGCTAGCCCGTCCCGCGGCGCGGCGATTCCGGCCTCAAGAATAAAGGAAGGCTGAGCCTGCGCCGCGCCCGCGCCCAGCAGGATCGCCGCGCAGACCGCGGCGAAAATCGGGGTAGTAACTCGAACTCGCATGGAAGACTCCATCCGTCAGGCTCGCTCGATTGTTGGAAAAATGGGCCGAAGAGGGACCCATACATCATATCCCCTTCGCCCGCTCCAAACAACCGCGATATCGGGCCCATCCATCCGAATCGATGCTGCGACGGTTGAATTGGCGGCAGTTGGTAAGAGAACTTGCCCGTCGAACCGTCGGGGAAGGCATTGCGCACTGCTCATTGGATCGTTGTGTTGGACCAGGTGTTCTACGGATTGGAAACCATCCCGACCGCCGCCAGCATCGCCTTCGCCTTGTTCATCGTCTCCTCAAACTCCGCCGCCGGGTCGCTGTCCATTACGATGCCCGCGCCGGCCTGAATGTCATAGGTCCAGTCCGATCGGCCCACTTGCGAATCGGAGCAAACCCCTCCCTGATGGACGGGGCGTTGATCAGCATCGTGGCTCGGATCGGGCGGCGTGATCACCATCGTCCGCAGCGCGATGCACGTATCCATGTTTCCCGAAAAGTCCAGGTACCCCACCGCGCCGCCGTAAGGCCCGCGGCGCACCGGCTCCAGTTCGTCGATGATCTGCATCGCCCGGATCTTCGGCGCGCCGCTCACCGTCCCGACCGGCAGTGCCGCACGGAGGGCATCGACGGCCGTCCGCCCCGGCGCAAGCCGCCCCGTCACGTTGCTTGATATGTGCATGACATGGCTGTAGCGCTCCACGCTCATCACGTCGGAAAGCTCCACGCTGCCCGGCGCGGCGACCCGGCCCACGTCGTTTCGCCCCAGGTCCACGAGCATGATGTGCTCCGCCCGGTCCTTCGGGTCGGCAAGCAGCTCCCGCTCCAGCGCCGCGTCCTCCTCCGCCGTTGCGCCGCGCCGCCGAGTCCCCGCCAGCGGACGGTTCGTCACCACGCCGTCTTCCACCCGGCACAAGATCTCCGGGCTTGCGCCAACCAGCACGCACGTCGGGCTTTTGACGTAGAACATGAACGGCGACGGATTCACGACGCGAAGGGCCCGGTACACGTCGAAAGGGTCCGCCGCCGCCCGCACGCGCAGCCGCTGGCTCAGCACGACCTGGAAAATGTCCCCGGCAAGGATGTATTCCTTCGCCGCAAGCACCGCCGCCTCGAATGACGGCCGCGTAAACGTGCTCTCAAAGTCAATCGCCCTGCGCGTCTCCAGGTCGAACTGCCGTCCCAGCCCCGCTTCGCCCGTGGAGAGCTTCTCGACCACAAGGTCAATCCGCCGGCACGCGTCGGCATGCGCCACCGCAAGGTCCCCCGAATCCAGCCGCGCATGCGCCACGACGAGCAGCGTCTTGTTCGCGTGGTCGAAGATGACCATTTCGTCGTAGATGCCGAAGAGCAGATCATCCAGCCCCCGGTCATCAACCGGCCCCGGACACCCGTCTTCGCACTCCGCCATCGCGCCGCCCGAACCATCCCCCGTCTCGCCATTTCGCCATTTCGACGCTTCGGCGTTTCGACCTGCGAGTTGTTCGTAGTAGCGAATCGTGTCGTATCCCGCGAATCCGACGGCCCCGCCCGTGAACCGGGGGAGCGGTATCGAAAACGGCAGAGCCGCTCCGTGCGGCGGCGTCTGCCATTGACGAACCAGACCATCGAGCGTGGCGAGGGGGTCCCGGCAATCCGAGATGACTTCCATCGTTCCGCCTGCGCGCTCGATCGTCGCCACCCCGCGCCGGGCACGAAATACCGCGCTCGGCCGGGCTCCGACGAAGCTGTACCGCGCGATCCGCTCGCCGCCCACCACGCTCTCAAGCAGAAACGCATGATCCTCGCCCGCAGAAAGCCGCGCAAAAACGCCTACCGGCGTCGTCTGGTCCGCGAGCAGTCGTCGCACGATCGGCGCCGTCCTCGCGCGGCCGGCCAGCCGCTTCATCGCTTCGAGTGTCGGGTGATACGTCGCCAATGAATTCCTCGTCGCTCGGGCATCCGGCGCGCCGCACACGATAGATCACGCACGCCCCTGTCCGCCCCTCTCACTATCTTGCCCCATTCCCGCCCTGCCGTTTCACCTATTCGTCGTTTCGACGTTTCCCTCCGCCGCTCCTAGAATAGCCCCCGCGTGTCACTTGGAGCAACACATCCCCGATCGCCCGCGCCTGCCGCGCCGCTGCGGAAATGGATTCTGTCGCTCGCCGCCCTTGTCTCAGGCGGAATCGCGCTCATCATTCCGTTCATCCCCGGTGGTCAGTCCTGGTCCTGGCAGATTCGCTCCGCCGCGGATCTCGAAGGCGCCGATGTCAATGCCGTACTTGTCTCGGTGGGCGCATTGGGCGCTCGGCTTACGCCCCAGCCCGGCCGCGCCATCAGCCTCATTACGCCGCCGCTTCAACTGTCCCGCAACGTGGAGCGAACGCTTCGCATTGACGTCTCCTGCTTGCAGGTGACGACCGAAGTCGTGGGGCCGTCGCGCGTCCGCCTGCTCTGGCAGACCGAACCCGGTGAGGCATACGAGTTTCAGGAGTCGAGGGTCAGGCTGAGCGGCGGCCCCGTGGCAATCGAGTTCAGTATCCCCGAATCCCCGGACCGCCTGCACCGGCTCGGTGTCCAGTTTCCCGACGCCCAGGGGCCGATCGACATTCGCTCGCTGACAATTCCCGTCCTCAGTATTCCTGAACGGGCACGGCTCTTCGCCCGCCAGCTTTCCGAGCGAGAGCCGCTCCTGAATCACGCGCTCAATTTCCTTCGCGGCCCGAACATGCTCGGCCGTACGCTGAACCTCTGGCTTGTCGCGCTGGGCCTTACCGTCGGCGGTGCGGTCGCGCTCGCGCGCATCCGCTCCGGACGGCCTGTCACCTTCCGCTCGATGGCCGCTGTCGGGCTCCTGGTCTGGCTCCTCGGAGACGGCCAGGCCGCCGCCAATCTCGACCGCAACCTCATCCTCGAAACCAAGCGCTTCTACGGCCGCTCCGCGCTGGAAAAAATCGAACTGGCCGAGGGCCCGGAAATCGCCTGGGCTTGGCAGCAGCTCGTCGAACACTGCCCGGAAGGGGAGTCGTATGCGGTCATCAGCGACGACCCCTTCACGCCCGGCCATCGACTCGACTATTACCTCGCTCCGAACCGCGTCCAGTGCGCCGCCTCCGACGCGCCACCCGTCATCGTCGTCATTCGCAGCGCCTCGGTACGGATTGACGCCGAAAGAAGCTCCCTGGTCGTACCCCTGCATTCAGGCGGCGCCGTCGAATGGCCCGGGTCGGTCGTCGCCGCGCGCGACGATTCCGTCTTTCTCTTCAAGCGTGCCGCCGGCCCCATCGGATCGCCGCTCGAAGACGATGATGTTGAGCGCGAGCGCGCTGCCCCGCCGCGCCGCGAGCCGGCAGGCGGCAAGTCCCGCCTCCTTTGGATTGTGCTTGCCATCTTCTCCCCGTGGTGCGTCGGCACGATCCTTCTTCCCATGATCCGCAACCGCCCCGTGCGCCCTTTCATGGACCTGACGCTTGGCCTCCTCGTCGGCCAGTCGCTGACGATGTGTCTCCTCTATCTCTCCTTTCGCTTCACCGGCGCAAGCCAGGCCCGCACGATCACCGTCGCCCTTGCCATCACCGCCACGACACTCTGGGTCAGCTACTTCACCCTCCGCGCCGGCGCGCGCCGCGGCGAGTTCCCCTATGCCTTGCCCCGGCAAGCCCCGCGCGCCGCGCCGCTTGTTCGGGCACTGCTGATCCTCATCGCCGTCAGTCTTGGCACGCGGTTTCTTTTCATGCTCGCCGACGTCGCGAATGTTCCCATTCGCGGCGACGACGCCATCTCCATCTGGCTCTACCGTGCCAGGTGCATTGCCGCGACCGATCAACTGAGCTTCGATCGCGCGAGCGCGCATTACCTCGGCGGCTCCATTCCCGGATATCCCGTGTTCCTCTCCCTCATCGCCGCATGGATTCCGCTCGTCGTCGGCGGATGGAGCGAACCTCTCGCCGTCCTCTGGTGGCCGCTCTGGTACTTCATTCTCGTTCTAACCGTCGGACTCGGCCTGCGCAAGTGGCTCCCGGCCTTCGAAGCGACGCTCGCCGCCTGGATCGTGGCGTCGCTGCCTCTCCTTTGCGTTCACGTCTGCCGGCCCGGCTACGCCGACCTGCCCCTCGCAGTCTTCCTGACCGCCGCCGTGCTCTGCGGGCTGCAGTGGCGCGCGTCCGCGCGGCTCGCGGATCTGCTGACTTTTCTGATCTTCCTGACCGCCGCCGCCTGCCTGAAGCGCGAAGGGCCATTCCTCGCCCTGATCGTCGCCGCGGCGCTCGTGGCCGCCGGCATTCAGCCCATTCGTGCCATGCGCGTCCGATCGCGCATCCTGGGCGCGGGGGCGCTGCTCGCGGCCGTCGTGTGGTGTTTCGCTGTCCTCGACTTCTCCGAACAGCGCGACGCGCTTGCCGGGATCGGCTGGTATCCGGCCGCATTCCTGCCCCTCGTCCGCCATGCCTTCGCGTGGTCCTCCTTCAATGTCCTCTTCTGGCTGTGCGGCGTGCTGCTTGCATGCATCGCTGTTCACCGCGGCGCGCAGGAAAGGCGCGTAACCCTCCTTCTGTCCCTCGGCCTGCTCGGATTCGTCGCCGCCGTCTTCCTCGTGACTCCCCAGGTCCGCTTCGCCCTCAACAACCAGACCCCTTCGCGCTTGCTCCTCCAGGTGGCCCCCGCGATCATTCTTCTCCTGGCCCGGTCGGTCGCGCCGCTGCTGGCGACGTCGCCGACCAATTCGACCCCGGCGAGGGTCCCATGAGCGATGCAGGCACCTACGAAATCCTTCTCCTCGCTGAGTTTTCCGCCGCACACCGCCTCCGCATGCACGACGGCGCGCTCGAACCGCTTCACGGCCACAACTGGCGCGTCGAGGTCTACCTCCGCGGCCCCCGGTTGGACTCCGCCGGACTCCTCGCCGACTTCACCCAGCTTCAACCCCGCCTGCGCGCCGTCACCGACGCGATGCACGATACGTATCTGAACGATTTGCCGCCCTTCGCCGGCCGCAATCCATCCACCGAAAACGTCGCCCGCCACATTCACGACAGCCTGGCGGCGCACTTGCCCCCGTCGGTGCGTATATCCCTTGTTCGCGTCTGGGAGACGAGCACCTGCGCGGCGGCATTTCTTCCGGACTCGCTTTGAACGCCGACGCGCTATGATCCCACGGCGGTGCAGGCCCTTGCGCGCGTGCCGTTACTGCCGGTCCGCCGGGCGGACCCATATTGAATCTGATGCCGCCTCATAAGTTTGACGATAAAATAGGTGTGTTCTAAGATTTCTCGGACCAACCAGTCCGGATGAGGGGTTGCCCTTCGATGCACATGCCCTGCCAGTCATGCAAGAAGCAGCCGGCCACGGTGCATCTGACCGAAATCTCGCCGGACGGCGAGAAGTCCGAACGCCACTACTGCGAAAAATGCGCCGTTGATGAGGGCTACGCCACCAAGGCCCCGTCCACCATGCCCGTCAACGAGATTCTCAGCGGCCTTGTCATCCAGAAGGCCGCCATCCAGCAGCTCGCCGACCTCGCCTGCCCCAAGTGCAAGCTTACCTTTGTCGAGTTTCGCAATGCCGGACTCCTCGGATGCCCCTGCGATTACGACGCCTTCGAAAAGGCCCTCCTTCCGCTCATTGAGCGGGCTCACGAGGGCGCCAGCCACCACATGGGGAAGGTCCCGCGCCGAATCGCCACACCGCGCCCCGTCGAGACCGATCTGGTCCGCCTGCGGACGGAACTGAATCAGGCGGTCACCGACGAACAATACGAAAAGGCGGCACGCATCCGCGATCAGATCAGGATACTCGAAGAACGATGATCATCGACGACATTGCCGGACATCCGGGCGAGTGGCTTCGCGGCAACGGGCCGCTGTGCGACATCGTCATCAGCTCGCGCATCCGCCTCGCGCGAAACGTCCTCGGCTTCCCCTTCCTTACCCGGGCCAGCGACGCCCAGAAGGCCGAGCTGGCCGCGACCATCCGCCGCCACATCGACGCCGAAGCCACGGCGGGCGACTGGGCCTACCTGGAAATGGCCCGTGTCGAGGAAATCGATCAGCAGGTGCTGGTCGAGCGGCACCTCATCAGCCGCCAGCATGCCGACGCCCGCGGCAGCCGCGGCGTCTCGATCAGCCGCGACGAATCCGTCTCCATCATGGTCAACGAGGAAGACCATCTCCGCATTCAGGTCCTGCGCAGCGGCCTTCAACTCGACGAAATCTGGGATGACATCAACCGCATCGACGACCGACTCGAAGAACGCCTCGACTACGCCTTTCATCCGCGCTACGGATATCTCACCGCCTGCCCGACCAACGTCGGCACCGGCATCCGAGTGTCGGTCATGCTGCACCTGCCGGCCCTCAAGCTCACCGGCGAAATTGAAAAAGTCTTCCGCGCCGCCAAGGACATGCGCCTTGCCGTCCGCGGCCTGTTCGGCGAAGGCACCGAGGCCACCGGCGACTTCTTCCAGATCAGCAACCAGGTCACCCTCGGCCGAACCGAGGCTGAAATCATCAACGACTTCAAGCACCAGGTGATCCCCCGCATCATCGACTTTGAAAACCGCGCCCGGAAGGCCCTCGTCCAGGAACGCGCCAACGCCCTCGACGACCGAATCTGGCGCTCCTATGGCGCCCTGCGCCATGCCCGGACCATCAGCAGCGAGGAAACGATGCTCCACCTGTCGCACCTTCGCATGGGCATCCACCTCGGCCGCATCAAGCTCGTCGACATGAAGACGGTGAATGACCTCTTCCTCCTTTCCCAGCCCGGACATCTCCAGCGCCTCTACGGCGCGAAGCTCTCCGGCGAGCAGCGCAGCGCCGCCCGCGCCGACCTCATCCGCAAGCACTTTGAAGCCTGTTCGTCTTCCGCCTGATCGGCGTCACTTCATATTGAGGCCCTGTGCCGTACGACCCCCGCGCCGCGACCGTTTGTGCACGAGGCATTTCCGGTATGATTTCCGGCGTGACACCCGATGACGAGAAGCTCATGGCCGCGCTGAGGGAGGGCGCCCTGCTCCCGCGCATCTTCGCGCACGCCGAGCGCCAGTACCCGCGCGAATGCTGCGGGATGATCCACCGCTCCGGCATCCTGCGAATCTGCGACAATGCCATCGACCGCCTTCACGCGGCCGATCCCGAATCGTTTCCGCGCTCGTCGCGCAATGGCTACGCATTCGATTTCGATGATCTTCGCTGCCTGGTCGAGTCCCTCGACACGCCCGATCCGGTGCGCGTCGTCTATCACGCCCATCCGGATTCAGGTTCGGCGCTGAGTCAGGCGGACATCGCGGCGGCACTCATCGACGGAGTCCACGTCTACCCGACGCTCATGCACCTGGTCATCGCCGTGTCAAAAGGCCGCGCCATCGAAGCCGGCCTCCACGAACCGGCGCCGGGCGGATACATCGAGCGCGCACGATTTTTCCCCCGTTAGCCTGTGCGGCAGGTTGGCAAACGGGAGACGTGTTTCCTCCGTCGGCCGGAATAGGCGGGATTCTGACGTAAAATACGGCTAATTAACGAGTTACATTTCCATCGGGCCACGGAGTTCGAATCTCTCAGCCTCTCCGGTTATCTTGTATCTTGCTGTCCTTGCAGAAGTTGGAGTAAGCCGTTTCCATTTCTCCACCTGCGGAAAGGGCTTGCAGTGCGGGAACTGGTTGCGGTAGTATCAGTTACGTTAATCCCACGGATCGGCGAGGCGCCGGGCTGGCAAAGGAGAATCTCACGCGGCCCCCGAGAATCACATGCCTCGGCGATACCCGCACCTGTGATCCTTGTCTTTCGCAAAGCGTTGGCCTTGTTGAAGTAGGGTGCAAGTCATGACCACCGTCACCAAGAAGGACCTGATTGACCGAATCGCCGACCGGACCGGGAACAAGCGTGTGGTCGTGAAGCGCATCATTCAGAGCTTCCTCGACGACATTGTCGAAGAGCTCGGCAAGGGCAACCGTCTGGAGTTCCGTGATTTCGGCGTCTTTGAAAGCCGCGTTCGCGCCGCACGCGTCGCGCAGAATCCGAAAACGCTCGAGCGCGTCGAAGTTCCAGAGAAGCGCACTGTGAAGTTCAAGGTGGGCCGGATCATGAAGTTAAAGCTCGGCATTGATTCGGACCCGCCACCCAAGTCGACCAAGCCGGGCACGCACATTCCTTCAAGCACCTGAGTTCCGGCCTAACTACTGCCTGAAACACGGGATACGCGTCGAACATTCGCAGGGGTTGCAGCTACGCACATTTGGCGGAACCCGTCACGCCGCGGCTGCTTCGGACCCATTCACGCATCGGTGGGGCGGTTTGATCCTGTGCGATCATGGCCGCGATATTCCGCGGAAGTGATTGACAGCCAAAAAAGACATGCTATTCTTTAATTGAGAACGGGTCTCAATTAGCCGCCTCGGACGGCGGGGCCCGCGTGTGCACAACGGTGTGCCCATAAAGGACTTAAAACCGTGGCAGCTATATCCAAGTTCGCCGCCGCCGTTCGATCGCTCGCCGATCTGATCCCCGGCCAGCGGGCCCGCGTCGCCGCCGTGTCCGGGCCGGCCGCCAGTCGCAACCGCCTCCTGGAAATGGGTCTCACGCGTGGCACTGTCATCGAGTTGATCCGTGTCGCCCCGTTGGGCGATCCCATCGAGCTTGAACTTCGCGGTTACCGCCTCAGCGTGCGAAGGGCCGAAGCCGCCAACGTCTCCATCGAGTCGGCTTGACGGACGAATCCGGCGCTGCGTGACTCAATCTCCAACAACCTCGCTCCAGATCGCCGTCGCGGGCAACCCAAACTCCGGCAAGACCACTCTCTTTAACGCCCTCACCGGCCTGCGCATGAAGGTCGGGAACTACCCCGGCGTAACCGTCGAAAAACGCGAAGGTCCGCTCACCGGCACAAACGCCGTTCTGCTGGACCTGCCCGGCGTTTACAGCCTCTCCGCGCGGTCGCCCGACGAAGAGATCGCACGCGACGTCCTCCAGGGACGCATCCCGGGCGTGCGCCGGCCCGACGTCGTCCTGCTCGTCCTTGATGCCGCCAACCTCGAACGCAACCTCTACCTTGCGACCCAGATTCTCGACTTCGGCGCGCCCGTCGTCATCGCCCTCAACATGATCGACGTCGCCCGCCGCCGCGGCGTGGTCATCGATCACGCCGCCCTGGCCCGCCTTCTCGGCGTGCCCGTCATTCCCACCGTCGCCAGCGAGGGCGAAGGGCTTGATGCCATAAGAAAGGCACTTACGAGCTGCGCCGAGCGCCCGCCCGCGCGCCGGCCCTGGAGCCTGCCGCCCGCCTTCGAGGCCGCCGTCGAGGCCGTCGCCGCCGTCATGCGGCGGTCCGCCGCCGTGCCGCCGCGCGCCGTCTCCGCCGGGGCGCTCCTCTGGCTTATGGACTACCTTTCCGGCGACGCTCCCAGCCGCCGCTCCGCCGAGCGCTTCCTTGGCCGCCTCAGTTCGTCGGACGCCGCCGCGCTGCGTGCCGCCGCCGAGGCCCTCGCCGCCGAACTCCCCGACGCCGCCGCCACCGCGATCGAAGCCCGCTACGAGTGGATCGCCGGCATCGCCGCCCAGGTCGTCTCAGCGCCCCCGACCGCCGCGCGGCCCGGCGAAGGCGCCACCGACCGCATCGACCGCTATCTCACCCATCGCGTCATCGGACCGGTTTTCTTCGCCGCCGTCATGTTCGTCCTCTTCCTGTCCATCTTCGCCTGGGCCCAGCCGCTCATGGCGCTGATCGAGTTCGCGCAGAATGCCGTCGCCGGGCTCGTCGGCGACCGCATGTCCGAAGGGCCGCTGCGCTCCCTCATGACCGACGGCGTCATCGCCGGCGTGGGCGCGGTGGTCGCCTTCTTCCCGCAGATTTGCATCCTGTTTCTCTGCCTCGGCGTTCTTGAAGACTCCGGCTACATGGCCCGCGCCGCCTTCATCATGGACCGGGTCATGAGCCGGGTCGGCCTGCACGGCAAGAGCTTCATCCCCCTGCTTTCCAGTTACGCCTGCGCCATACCGGGAATTCTCGCCACGCGGACCATCGAGGACCGCCGCGATCGCTTCACGACCATCATGGTCGCCCCGCTCATGAGTTGCTCGGCCCGCCTCCCGGTGTACATCATCGTCATCGGCGCGGTCTTCGGAGATCGCCCCTGGCTCGCCGCCGGCGTCATGTTCTCCATGTACGCCCTGGGCACCCTGACGGCACTGGCGATGGCCCTTCTGTTCAAGAAGACCCTTTTTGCAGGGCCGCGACCGCCGTTCATCATGGAGCTGCCGCCGTATCACCTGCCGAGGCTCTCGGCATTGCTCCGGACGACCTGGGACCGCAGCAAGCTCTTTCTCACCAACGCCGGCACGACGATCTTCGCCGTCTGCGTCGTGATATGGGCCTTGTCTTACTTTCCCCGCACCGACGAACAGGACTTTTCCCCCGAAGTCCGCGCCCGTCTCGCCGCGCTCGACGCCGCCGGCCCCGCGCCGTCCGCTGCATCACCCCGTGTGGGTGACGGCGCATCTCACGCCGCGCGGACCGCCGACCCCTCATTGTTATCACAATCCTCCGAATCCCGCGCGAATCTCATCGCCGCCGAGCGCCTCCGACTGAGCTGCCTCGGCCGGCTCGGCCGCTTTCTCGAACCCGCCATCGAACCGCTCGGTTTCGACTGGCGCATCGGGGTCGGCATCCTCTCGTCGTTTCTGGCCCGCGAAGTGTTCGTCGGCACGATCGGAATCACCTTCGCCGTCGGCGAGGCCGATGAGGAGTCCGTCGCCCTGCGCGAAAAACTTGCCACCGCCGTCTGGCCCGACGGCCGACCCGTCCTGACGCCCGTCACCGGAGTCGGCCTGATGGTGTTCTACGTCCTCGCCTGTCAGTGCATCAGCACCCTCGCCGTCGTCCGCAAGGAGACCGGCTCCTGGCGCTGGCCCGCCCTGATGTTCGCCTACATGTCGGTGCTGGCGTACGTTGGCGCCTTTCTGGTTTTTCAGATAGGTGCTCGCGCACTGGGTTAGCAGACCGTGGCGTCGGTCTGCGAAGGTTGAACTTCCTGCGTGCACGCGCCCCACGCTTTCGGAGACGCCGATAGTGTCCACACCAGGACACCCGCGACACCCGCCGCGCACCACACCCCCGGCGGAATCCCCAGCCACGTCCGATGCAGCGCCGCCCTCAGCGACTCCTCCCACGGCGCCGGCCACACCCAGAACACGTTGATCCCCGCGCACGCCGCCAGCACGCCCAATCCGATCCATGCCCGCCGCGCCGGACTCATCGCCCACGCCCAGGACGCCACCGCGGGATACAGGTACCGCTCGTGCATCTGCGTCGATAGCACGAAAAACGCCAGCGGAATCACGCACGCCGCCCACCGCAGCGATGCGTCGTCCGCCTTCCGCCGCCACACCGAGACGCACACGAAGCCCGTCACGCCGAGAAACGCAGCCACGCCGATCTGCCGCGCTGTCAGTCCCAGCGCAACCGGCCGATCGTCGCGGGCATAATGCGCCAGCAGATCGCCCTCCAGGTGAGACTCCAGCAGCGGCCGGCCGAGAAACCACGCCGAAAACCCGTTCAGGTGCGTCAGCGGATAATAAGCCGGCGCGCCGGTGTACGCCTCTCGCACCCCGCCCAGGGCCCCCCGAAAAGGAGCGATCACCGCAAGCGCGATGACCGCCGCGACCGCCCCTGCGCCGAGCATCTGCCGCCCGCCCGCCGCGCGCGGCCGCAACGTCGCAAGGACCCACAGCGGCGCGAAGATACACGCCTGCGGCTTGATCAGCACCGCCAGCGCCGCGAATCCCCACATCGGCGTCATGCGCCGACCCAACGCCGCCTCGAGCGAAAAGAGGACCGCCAGCGCCGGCAGCGCGTCGACCGCTCCCCATGCGGCCGAGTTATGCCACACGTTTGGCAGCAGCACATAAACGAGGCCGACGGCTCCCGCGAAGTGTAGCGGCGCGCGCCGCCGTGCGAAGTAGTACAGCGCCAGCCCCGCCGCCAGGTCCGCCGCCATCGCCGGCCACTTGAACAGCGTGTACGCCGCCCGCGCCGCGCGGCTCTCTTCCCGCCGCGCCACCTCACCAAGCACTTCTTCGTCCAGCGGACGCCCGGTCACGACGCCGTACGCCCCGGCCAGCCACCGGCAGATCAGGTTCTGCACCGGCGGGTAGTTCGACAGCCGCTTCGGCCCGGCGGGCGTCTCGATCACGTCATAGACGTGCGCCAGCCCCCGGTCCCGCGCCACCATCCCCCAGACGATGAACTGCTCCTGATCGTGAAGAAACCCCGGCGAGCCCATCAGCGGCAGTCGCGCCGCCAGTCCGGCGACGACGATCACCAGCGGCCACGCGAAGATCGCGGCGGCCGCGCCGCCCGAAAAGACCGGCCGACTCATTCTCGGTGAGGAAGGGCCTTCAGAAGGGGTCTGTGGCGGCATTGCGCCGCAGTTTATCGGCCCGATCGCGCGAGAAGAAGTCGCCATCGGCGCTAATATCGAGCCTAATGGACCGTCCCTCGCGCACCGATGAATCCAGCGCGGCATGCCCGTAAAAGGCCCGCACAAGGCGGCGTGACGACAGCCTGTTTCGGCCGATCCCCGGCCCGCGGCCGGGCATTTTCGGGAGAGCGTTCGGAGTGGATCTTGCAACACTGATCGGCTTCGTGGCCAGTGTCGGCCTCTTTGCGTGGGCCATCGTCAGCGGCTCCGGCGGAAACGTCGGCGGCTTCTGGGATACCCCCTCGATCATCATCGTGATCGGCGGCGGCATCAGCACCACGCTGCTCTCCGTCCGCCTCGAAAGATTCCTGTCCCTGGCGAAGGTGATGAAAAACGCCTTCTTTTCTCGGCTTCAGTCCCCCGAAGCCATGATCCGAACGCTCGTCGGCTTCTCCGAAGTTGCACGCCGCGAGGGCATTCTCGCCCTTCAAAGCCAGGTCGAGAAAGTCGAAAATCCCTTCATCGCCAACGGCCTCCAGATGATCGTCGACGGCACCGACGCCGAGACCGTCAAGACCCTCACCCAGTACGAAATGGACTCGATCGACATGCGCCATGCCGAGGGCAAGCAGGTCATCGACCTCCTCGGCAAGTATGGCCCGGCCTACGGCATGATCGGCACCCTCGTCGGCCTCGTCATCATGCTTCAGAACATGGACGATCCCAAGAAGATCGGGCCTGGCATGGCCGTCGCCATTCTCACAACGCTCTACGGCGCGATCATTGCCAATATGATCTGCCTCCCCATTGCCGACAAGCTCAACATCCGGCACGGCCAGGAAATGCTCGCCCTCACCATTGCCCAGGCCGGCATCCTCGGTATCCAGGCCGGCGACAATCCGCGCGTCCTCGAAATGAAACTCGCCGCCTTCCTCGACCCCAAGAAGCGGGCCGCGCTGGGCGACAAGAAATAGCGGCAGGCACCTATGGCCCTCAAGAAGCAGGAAGCACCCGCCGGCGCTCCGGAGTGGATCGTCACCTACGGCGACATGATGTCGCTCCTGCTCTGCTTCTTCATTCTCCTCGCCGCCTTCGCCAACTTCGACAAGCAGGACAAGATGTTCATGACCGCCATCGAGTCCATCCGCGAGGCCCTCGGTTCGCCGGGGCAGCACGGCTGGCTTCAAGCCGATGAGATCGACTTCAAATCCCTGATGATCCTTCTCGAAAGCCTGATCCCGCCCGACCGCCCGAAGGACCAGGGCTACAGCGATCAGCCCGGCACGGACGGCAGGTTCTACCGCGTGAAAAGCGTCCGCGAGGGTCTCGAGGTCATTGTCGGCGGGCCTATCGCCTTCGATCGGTTCAGCGCCCGCATTGAGCCGGACATGGACCGCGTCCTGGCGCGCCTCGCCCCCGAGCTGATCGGAAAGAACAACAAGATCGACATCCGCGGCCACGCCACCAACGAGCCGCTTCCGCTCGACTCCCCTTACAAGGACGCCATCGATCTCGGCTATGCCCGCGCCCGCGCCGTGCGCGACCGGCTCGTCGAGCTGGGCATCGACTCGCGCACGATTCGCGTCGCCTCCGCCGGCTGTTACGAACCCGTGGCCGACAAGACCTTCATCGACGCCCGGCGCGCCGCGAACCGCCGCGTCGAGATCATCATCACCCAGGCTCTCCGATCGGAATACCGCCCCGAGCCTCTCCCCGAGGACGCCGCGGCCCCGGCACCCGCTTCCGCCCCCGCGAAGTAATCGCCCCGCTTACTTCGCCGTTGGTCCGCACAGCGCCGAAGCCCCCAGCAGCGATCGAATGCCGCCGCTCTGCCCCAGGTAGCGCATGCGCAGTGCCGCCGTTCCGGTGCCCAGCTCCCGCGCCCGGCCCGCCGTCCGGTCCACGATTCCGACGGCCCGCCGATACTCATCAATCCCGCAGTGCCCCCGCCCCGCGCCCGCCGCCAGGTAGCGCGCGATCCAGTCCGCCGTGCAGACCGCCGCGAGCAGCGCCGTCACGCCGTTCAGAACCGCCCAGCCGTAGTAACCTGCCCCAAACGCCGTGCCGCTGAGAATCCGCATCCGTACATACCGCGTCACGAGTTCCTCAGCCGCCTCTCGCGCTTCTTCATCCAGTGCCACCTCCGGCACGGCCTCGAGCATCGGCGCGCCTGCCCCCGGAATGATCTCCGGCGAGCGGCCTTCGCCCACGGCCAGCCGCCGCGAACGCTGGAGCTGTCCCCACCGATACCGCAGCCCGGAAAAATACGACATCCGCGCCTGTTCAAATGAGATGTACGCGCAGTGCGAAAACACGCTCATCCGCAAGAGTTTCATCTGCCGGCCCGTAGGGCAGGGCGGCGACGCTGCCTCGCGCAGTGCCTCCGGCAGGTCCGACAGGAGCAGGTCCAGTAGCTCGATGAACCGCTCCGCGCGGAGCTTCTCCAGCTTCGCCCCGCTCAGCGTCTCCACAAGAATCGCCACGCCCGTCAGCCGCTCGCCAAGTGACCGGTTCATGTCACGCAGCCACCGATCCAGCCGATCCACCAGCGCCTTGTGCTCCGCCACCGACATCTCCCGGCCCTCGCGCAGCAGCAGGGGACCCCCGCGCTCCGCGAACCAGAGCCGCTCCGCCTCGTCCAGCGCCCCGGACAGCCGTATCACCTCTCCGCGATGTGCCGACAGCCCCGATCCCCGGCTCGCCGCCGCGCTCGGACAGTCGAACCGGATCGTCGTCCGCAGCGCGTCCCCCTCGCGGTTCAGCGAAAACGGATAAAGGCGGCATGCCAATGGCTTGGCATCTTCTCCATGTTCCTCGTGTATGCGGCATCGGCCCGCCGCGCTCAGAAAAACGCACGCCCCGTCCGCGCCGTGGTTCAGCACCGTCTCCCGGCCCAGCTTCACATACGGCGGACCCGCGATCTGTCCCGTCCAGTTCTGCCCGTCGATAAGCGCGATGTCCCGACGCGTCAGATGAACGACCAGCTCCCGGCAGCAGTTCGTGCAGCCGTGACAATCCCAGTGCTGAGGCTTCAGTTCCGTGAAAAGGACGGGCAGCTTCATCGTGTCGGTTCCACGCCCGCCGCGCCGGGTGCGATCAGCTTTCGAAAGCCCCCCAGGCTCTTGTACCCCTGCACCGTGTAGCGCGGCATGCGATACGGATTCGTCCCCGGCACGATCCTTCCCCTGTCGGAGACAAACACCGCGTCATACCCCTCGCGCCGCGCGAAAGTCAGAACGCGTTCGTCATACCAGTTCCCCGGCACCGCCATGTATGCAACCCGGCGGCCGGTCAGGTTTGAAAGTACCTCGCGCGATTCCCGCAACTCGGCGGCCAGTTCACGATCGCTGAGATCGCGCAGGGGCCGGTGCGTCGCCCCGTGCGCCTGCACATCCAGCACACGCGGGTCGAGCGAGCGTATCTCATCGTCCGTCAGCCGCGCCCGATCCGGCCGCTCCGCGTCGAAGACAAATGCACATGGATCGGTCGTCACAAAAAGCGTGGCCCGCATGCCATACTTTCGCAGCAGCGGCTCCGCCATGGTCAGCGCGCTTCGATTCCCGTCGTCAATCGTGATCAGCACCGCCGGATGGGGCGGCCGCCCCTCGCCCCGGGCAAACGCCACCGCCTCATCCGCGCCGATCGCGCGATACCCCCAGCGTCGCAGTTCCGCGAGCTGCTCCTCGAAACGCTCGACCGGTATCGAATAAACCCGTTCATCGCCCGCCAGCCCCGCGTAATCCGCCGACGTGACAAATCGGTGGTACATCAGGCAGATAATCCCGCCCGAATCGCGGACGCCGCCCGGCGACCCCGGCACCGCGGTATTCCGCGACCGCGTCGGCGCATCCGCGCCGGAGCTAAGCAGTGCAGCGACTGCCGCGACCAGCGCGATTCCGACAGCCTTGAAGTTTTTCATGCGTGCCAGACCCGAAGCTCCTCGACGAGACCGGGCATTATGATAGCATGCCGGGCGATTCAAACGCCAAGCCCGGCGAGAGCCCGTGTGCCCCGCGGGCGGGGCCGGCCGCGCGGCGTTGCATGCCGATTGAGGTTTGCCCGGTTCAGGAGTCACCCCATGGCGTCATCCGATTCGCAGCCCGGCACGCCGAAGGTGGGCGAGCGCACCACCGCCACCGAGTGGGTGGTCATCGCGGCGCTTGTTCTCGTGGTCATCATCGGCGGCATTACCCTCCTCGGCGAGCGGATATCGGGTGTCACGGAGCCGGCCGACGCGCAGGTCGCGGAGTAGGCGGAGTTGCTGTTCGCTGCCCGATCAGATCGAACGTGCTTTACACGAGGTTCGACGTCATGACCCCGGACGCCTTTCGCCGACTTGCACTCAGCTTCCCGGAGGCAACCGAGGGCGCGCACATGAATCACCCCGACTTTCGCGTCGGCGGCAAGATCTTCGCCACCCTTTGGCCCGACGAGAACTGGGGCATGGTCAAGCTCACTCCCGAACAGCAGCGCATGTTTGTTCAGGCCGAGCCGGAAATTTTCGCGCCGATCAAGGGCGGCTGGGGCAAGAGGGGAGCGACGCAGGTCCGCCTCCACCCTGCAAAAAAGGCCGTGGTCAAGCATGCCCTTGCCACCGCCTGGCGCAACACCGCCCCGAAGCGGCTTGCCGAAAAGCACGAAGATGACTTCTGACGACATGCAGCGTTCCGAACGCCTCTGCGGCCTGGGGTCATGATCCGCCGGGTGCTTTCGCTCCGCATTTCTGCGTCTTCCACCGCCCCCAAGCCGATACGATTCTTGCCATGAACCGGACGACGCCATCTCCCGACCGCAGGCTAAGTCCGTTCGCCGTCTGGTTCGCAGCCATATTTCTCGCCCTCCTGCTCGTCGGGCGGGAGCGTATGTTCCGCGACCCTGGCACGCTCTGGCACACCGTCGTCGGCGAGCGCATGCTCGACACCCGGCAGGTGATCCGCACCGATCCCTTCAGCTTCACATGTGAAGGTCGCCCGTGGATCGCGCAGCAGTGGCTCGCCGAGTGTCTGATGGCACTACTTCATCGCGCCGCGTCTCTGGACGGCCTTCTGCTCGGCGCGGCGGCCCTCCTTGCGGCCGCTTACGCCTCGATCGCCGCGCGGCTCATGGCCCGCGGGGCCGGACCCGCCGGCGCGGCAATCGTCGTCGCCCTCGTGGTCGGCGCGTCCTCGTTTCATTTCCATGCCCGTCCGCATGTCTTCACCATCGCCTTCGCGGCATGGACGTTCGGTGCGCTTTGCGATGTGGAATCCGGCCGCGCCGCCTCGCGCCGCCTCTGGCTCCTGCCGCTCGTATTGGCGCTCTGGACCAATCTCCACGGCGGCGCCCTCGGCGGTGTCCTTACCATTCTCCTGGCCCTCGCGGGCTGGATCGCCGTGATGCGGCTCACCTCCCCGCGCTCCGCGCGCGGCTTCCCCGTTCTCGTCGCGGTCGGCGCGGCCGTCGTCGCCGCCGTGCTGGTAAACCCCTTCGGCCTTGAACTGCCCCGCGTCTGGCTGGCCCTGATGAACTCCCGGGTGCTTCCCGCGATCATGCAGGAACACGGCCCGCTCGAACCCGGCAGCCCCGAGGCGTGGATGATCTTCGCCCTCGCCGCCCTCTACGTTGGCGTCCTGTTTGACAGCCGCCGCGTCATGCTGCGCGTCACCTGGTTGCTGCCGCTCGTCTGGCTCGTGCTCGCAGTGTCACGAATACGGCACGCGCCCATCTTCGCCGTCCTCGCCGCTGTCGCCGTCGCCGAGATGCTCCCCTGTTCCGCGCTGCTCACAGTGCTGCGAGATCGCCGAAGCCTTTTCGCCGCATCCGGCGTCGGATCATCGCCCCCGCGGGCCGGGCGGTGGGCCGCCCCGGCGCTCGTTCTTCTCGTTCTTGCCGTCCAGACCCTGGGGTGGCGTCTCCCCCTGATCGGAGCGGGCTGGGCGCGCCTCAGCCCCGACTACTGGCCCGTCGAGGCGGTACAGCAGCTTGCGGAAGCCGCCCCCAGAACGGCCCGCCCCCGCGTATTCAACCAGATGTCCTACGGCGGCTACCTCATCTACGCCCTTCCCCGCGCCCAAGTCTACATTGACGACCGCTGCGAGTTGTACGGCGACGGATTCCTGAAGGCGTACGACGCCCTGATGCGCCATCCGGCGGGGTTTGACGCCGAGGCGTCCCGCTGGAACTTCGACTTTGCCATCGTATCCTCCCGCTCCCGGCTCGCCGAACACCTGCGTGCGAATCGCGCATGGCGCGTGGTCCACCGCGATGACACCGCGACCCTCTTTCAGCCGCAAAATTGATCCGCGATTCCGCCGCCTTGCGCGGCGCGAGCTTCGTCGTTGCGTTGCCGCTCCCCGGCAGATCTCACCGGCCCGCGCGCCGCGGGTCGCGCCGGAATCTCCCGTTTTCACGCCCATTCGACAGCGGTCCGCGGACCTTGCCCGACGGGCGCAGGAACCGCGCCACCCGCGCCGCCGACGCCCTCCGCTGCGCGCCAGATTCAAGGGCCCCAACATCCCGCCACGCGCTCAAGCGCGCCCCGGTCGACGGTCGATACGTCTAATCGCCTGAAGGCGCCCGGCAGACGTGTACGCAGGCGCGTTTCCCGGAATGCCCTTTTCTCTGGCACATTCGCCGATAGATTGCCGCCCGCCGAACGGCAACGTGGGAGTTGCACCGTGAATCTGTCTCTCGCCGGTCCGGAGTCATTGAGCATGTCCAAGCGCGATCTCATCGAGCGCATCGTTGAGTTGAATCGTTCGGCGAAACGCGATTTCCTTCAGAGCTTCTCGGAGATCGAACTGGCCGATTATCTCCGGCAGCTCGAGTCCGTCTGCCCCATCGAAGAGTACGTCGTCTGGCCCATGGCCTCGTGACGCCCGGGGCTTCCCGCCTCTGCTGACTTCCTCTCCCTTGCGGCCCGTGGGTGCGCCGCGAGCGAGGCAGCCGTTCACTTCTCCCGGCCCGCCGCGTAAGCTGGAGCTGCGTTATGGCGGCCGCAGGCGCCGCCCCCCTGATGTCTTCGGTCGCAAAACGGCGCATGATCAGGCGACGTTTCGCGAGCGCGATCTACCGACGCCTGCGCGCCGCGGCACACCGTACCGGACGGCGGATTCCGGGTATGGGGGAAAACCCGCCGCGGGGTATGCCGCACCCCGCTTTTCGGGACTCTCCCCCGGTTGCGACCGGATATTCAATCGCCCCTTTTTTGGGGCGGATTCCGGAGCGACAGTATCGCGGTTTCTTAATAAAGGACCTTTGTTCTAATATGCGTTCGCGCGTAAGATAGGGGAGTCTCGACCGGTCGGGCGGTCGAGCGTAAGTGACGAACTGCAACCGATTTCGCGCCGGATTGTCCGGCGACCGGGTTCAAGCATGTCCACGACGGCACGGTCAGGGCTGCTCTTCGCATGGGTCTCCACGCTCCTGGTGGGCGTGGGGCTCGAATGTCCGGGCGTGGCCCCCCAAGTAATCCCGACCCCTGGCACCGGCGTCGTGACGCTTCGGATTCAGAACGAATCCGGCTTCCGCGCGCGGGTCGAGTCTGAATTCGTTCTCGAAAACCTCGAGGTCCGCAAGACCCTGCGTATGCTCGACGCCATCGGTCTTGAATCCGAGGCCATGCTTCTGCCGACGCGCACCCATTTTCTCAGTGTCGTGGCCTACGTGGCCGACGACTCCGCTATTCCGCCCTCGGCCCTCCTGAAGCCCGGCGACGTGCTGGCCCAGGCCTCCTTCGAGTGGAATGTCGATTTCAAGGACGGCGACACCCTGCTCTTTGTCATCCCGGCGCCCGACGACAGCGGCGGACAGATAATCGACTGCAACTCCAACGGCGTCTCGGACCTGCTCGACATCCAGTCCGAGACCAGCGCCGACTGCAACACCAACGGCATTCCCGACGAATGCGATATCGCCGGGCAGCCCGACCTCGACTGCGACGAGAACGGCACGCTCGACGCCTGCGAACCCGGAAACGAGTCCCTTTTTGACTGCAACGAAAACGGCGTCTTCGACGCCTGCGACATTCGAAACGGGACCAGCCTGGACTGCAACGCCAACGGCGTTCCCGACGAGTGCGATCTCTGGTCCGAAGGCAGCTACGACTGCAACGACAATGGAAAGCCGGACGAATGCGACATCGCCTCCGGGTTCAGCGAGGACTGCCAGTCCAACGGCATTCCCGACGAGTGCGACATCGCCTATGGCGAAAGCGACGACTGCAACTCAAACGGCATTCCCGATGAATGCGACGTCGAGCACGACGCCGACGTCCTGCCGCGCGGAACCGAAGGCGCGTTGCTTTTTCCCGTCGACGAGACCCATCAGCTCGCCATGCTGCCTACCGATGACGGCTCCTCCGCCCAGATCGACCTCGGCTTCGGCTTCCAGCTGTACGGCGTGACCCATCACTCCGTGTACATCAACAACAACGGCAACATCTCCTTCGGGGCGGCCTTCCCCCAGTTCACGTCGACCGGTTTTCCGGTTCAGAACTTCCCCATGGTCGCTCCCTTCTGGGCAGACGTGGACACCCGCGGCGAGCTGGGCCGCGTCGTCTACAAGCTCACCGAGCACGCCCTCATCGTGACCTGGGAATCGGTCGGTTATTTCAACCAGAAAGGCGACAAGCGCAACACCTTTCAGGTCGCCATCTCCGACGGCGACGATCCCGTCATCGGCATGGGAAATAACGTCGCCTTCAGCTACGCAAACATGCAATGGACCACCGGCGACGCCTCAGGCGGCGCCGGCGGCTTCGGAGGTGTGCCGGCGACTGTCGGCGCGAACGCGGGAGACAATCAGAATTTTTTTCAGATCGGCCGCTTCAGCCAGCCCGGAGACGCGTATGACGGGCCGCTCGGAGCGGCCGATGGAATCGACTTCCTCGACGATCAGGTCATTCGCTTCAGCACCGCCGGCGGCACCACCAACGTCGCCCCCATCGCGACCGGCCTTCCGCCCGACGGTGTTCTCCGCGTCAATCCCCGCAACGGCGAATCCGTCGATCTCCTCATTCAGTTCCTGAGTCCTGAAGCGGGCCAGACCACCACCCTGACCGTCCAGGACGTCGGCGGGGCGGGTGTGCACGGCCTGACCTTTGAAAACACCCCTGGCAACACCGCGACCGTCCGGTTCCTCTGGACGCCCGATTGCAACGATCAGGGGCTCTTTCAGTTCGTGATGACCGCCCGCGACGACTTCATCACGCCCGCCGAGTCCGTCTCGTCCTTCCAGATCCTCGTCACCTGCTTCAGCGAGGACTGCAACGGCAATCAGATTCCCGATGAGTGCGAGACCGACTGCGACGGCAACGGCCGTCCCGATGACTGCGACATGGCACTGTGCGAGGGCCGGCCCGGCTGCGGCGACTGCAACGAAAACGGCGTCATGGATTCCTGCGACATCGACTCCGGCTACAGCGACGACGAAAACGAAAACCTTATCCCCGACGACTGCGAGCCGGAG
This sequence comes from Planctomycetota bacterium, assembly GCA_003576905.1. Classification (GTDB taxonomy): domain Bacteria; phylum Planctomycetota; class Phycisphaerae; order UBA1845; family UTPLA1; genus UTPLA1. Next base: position 51,076 of record QEVG01000021.1, read on the forward strand.
CAGGGATTTCCGCGCATCGGCGACCACGGTTCAATCAAGATCACCGTCCCCCTGACCCGTGTCGATGTCGGCCCCGTCATTCCGCTCGACGACTTCCCCAACGGCGTCACGATCGGGCCCGGCGTCAGGGCCCGGATCGGTTCCGACGCCGCCTGTCCGGATCCCGATGCCGGCCCCTCAACCGACGGCCAGTCCGGCCAGAGTCCCTATCTCGCCGTCCGCACCGTCTGCGGAAGCGCCGGCATTTCCGTCATTTTTGACGAGACCGTGGCCGGGCAGTTGCCCGTCTGGTCCACCATTGCAGGCGTGCAGTCCTCCAGCCCTTTCCTCGTCGAGGCCTTCAACGACGCGGGCGAGTGCGTGGCCTGCGGCAGTTCCGCGGTCTTCGCTTCATCCCCGCAGTCGGACCAGCCCGAGACCCTTGCCCTGTCGGTACAGGTGAATGCCGGCATCTCGAGAATTCACATCCGCCGCGACTCGATCGGAGACCTCCTCGTCACCGCGCCGGACCTCCTGCACGACTGATCCTTCTCCGCGCCGCCCAGATTTTACCCCGCACCATATTCTCGACCGGTTTTTTCAGTTTGCCCCGCTGCCGACACTGTTCAAACGCCTTCGCGCAGGACTTGCCGGTATTCCGCCTGTTTCTATAATGCGGCTCGCCCGCCGGGTGGACGGGGTCCACGACCGCCTCTTCGGGTCGCGCGTGTCAATGGAATGACGACCCGCCCGCGCATGCCGGCTGGTAATCAACGGGAAGGACGATCATGGCAGATAGCCCGCAGGAACTGACCCGGATCAACTGGTCCGAGTGCTTCCGGTTCGTGCGTGTCTTTCGCAGCTTCCGCTATGCCCTCCAGCCCGTCGCCTTGATGCTCACCGTCCTGGCCGTCATCAAGACCTACATCGTCGGCCGCATCCTCGACTTCTTTTGGCCCGACGCCAGCCTTCCGGCGATCGGTGGGGGGATGAACGAGCTTTCTGTCTTTATCACCAACGGGGGCAACGCCGCCGCCACGCTCGAATGGGCCAAGGCCCTCGGCGATCCCGCCCGGCTCGATCACGCCGGCGTCTTCGCGCTCCTCATGAATCACCTCATGGTCTCGGCCAACCAGGTGATCTCCGCCGTCCTCGGTGCGAGTCCCACGGCCGTTTTCGCCGCCATCGTGCATGCCGTCATGGGCCTCGTCTGGCTCGTCGTCATGCACCCGCTCTATGCGATCCTCTTCGGCGCATGCTGCCTCGCCATCTGGTCCTACCTCGGCGGGGCTGTGTGCCGGGCGACGGCCATGCTCGCCGCCCGCGACGAGCGCATCACGCTCGGCGAGGCGACGTCCTTCGCCCGTGCCAGGCTCTGGTCCTTCTTCTGCGCGCCGCTTTTGCCCCTGGCCCTGATCCTCGTCGCCGGTATCGTCCTCACAGCATGCGGCCTGGTCGGAAAGGTCCCCCTGCTCGGCGATATTCTCGTCGGCCTGCTCTTCTTCATCGCCATCGGCATCGGCCTGGCGATCGCCTTCTTCGTGGTCGTCTTCACGGCCGGGGTCGGGATGTGCTTCCCCACCATCGCCGTCGAGGGCTCCGACGCTTTCGACGCCCTTAGCCGCACAGCCACCTATCTCTTTGGCCGACCCTGGAAATCCCTGCTCTATTACGCCGGCGCGATCGTCCACGGCGCGATCTGCATCACTTTCGTAAAGATTTTCGCCCGCATCGTGTTCTGGGCCGTCGGCGTCTTCGGCGGAGTCACGCTCAATTGGGCCAGGGCCTACGTCCCGACGGGCGAGCGTCCCGGGATGTTCGAATCCATCTGGCAGCCGCCCTCGCTCTCTGCGGACACCCCGTTCTACGGCGTCTTTGACGACACCGAACTGTCCCACGTCAGCGCCGTCGCCCGGTTCCTCATCCGGTGCTGGGTGTATGGCATGTGGGCCGTCGTCGCCGCCATCGCCATTAACTACTACTTCGCCGCCAACACAATCATCTACCTCCTGCTTCGCCGCGAGGTGGATATGACGGATCTTGAAGACGTACACCTCGATGAACCGCCGGAAGGCCCGGCCCAGCCGCCTGCCCCGACCGGCGCAAGCGGCGCATCGAGCGGTACGTCATTGCCTGTCATCGGATAGCGTCTGTCTGCATGGGGGGTTTGGCACGGGCCAGAGGCAGCGGACGCCGGTCCGACGCGCGACGACCCATCGCGCGAGACCCCGAACTGAATCCTCGCCGTGAGGGATGAAGCCATGCGCAGACTTTTCGCCAGTCCGCTGTTCGTTCTCCTGTGCCTCTCGGTCCTGCTGTCCACCGGCTGCACCGAGTTCTACGTCCTCTTCGGCCCCGGCGGAATCTGGGGCCCCGGCGGCGGCGGCGCCACCGGCTCGCTCACGTCTTCCGGCACGACGACCCAGCCCGCCTCAATCGCCGGCCCGCTCTTTTCCGTCCGGCAGATCGATCCGATTCTCGAATCCACCGCCGGCGCCCGCGTCATCGTCGCGGCCGATTTCAACTTCGACGGACTCACCGATTTCGTCTCCGGCTCCGCCGAGAGTCAGCCGGTCCAGATTCACCTCCGCATCCCGGGAACCCAGGACTACAACACCTTTTCCATTGCCGGCGAGGTGCCCATCTCCATCATGTACGACGTGCAGGTTGCCGACTTCGACCAGGACGGCCGGCTCGACGTGGCCGTCCTCGTGAACAATACGGGCATCATTCCCGTCGCCGGCGCGAACAAGCGCGGCGCGGTTGTTCTCCTCTTCGCCCCGCCCGACCCCGCCGACGCCGTCTCCTGGACCCAGGTGCTGATCAACGCCACCTTCGTCCTGCCCAACGACGATACCGGCATGACCGACTTCGCCGTGGGCGATATTGACGGCGCCAACGGCCCCGACGTCGTCCTCGGCTCCAACGAGGTCGCCGCCGGCGGCAACACAGCCACTAAGCGCATCTACCTGTTTCAGAATCCCGGCCCGGCCAATGCCCGTAACGGCGCGGCCTGGGTGGGCCCCGATTTCGCCGCCACGTTCCCGATCATCTCCGAGGCCCCGCCCTTCAAGCAGCTTGAGCTTGCCGACCTCGACGGCGACGGTGACCTCGACGTGGTCGGGACTTTCCCCACGGCCCTCTCCAGCAACATCCGCTGGATGGTCAACCCCCTCGTCCCCTCCGGTGCCGGTGCCGTGGCAGCCGGAAACTGGGTCGACAACATCATCGGCGAACAACGCCAGCTTACCCAGCCCGGCGACGAGCAGGTGCCGGGGGCCGACTTCATCGCCGTCGGCGACATCGACGGCGACGGCGACATCGACGTCGCCAGCGGCTTCGAGCAGCTGCGCCTCTTCCAGTGGTTTGAGAACCCCGGCCCGGCCCTCGTCGCCCTCCAGGGATTCCCGTGGAAGGTCTACAACATCGGCCAGCTCAACGAGGGCGTCACCATGAACCAGTTGCAGCTGGTGGACCTCGACCTCGACGGCCGGTTGGATGCCTTCGTCACTGCGAGCGGCAACATGGTCGCCTTCGAGCCGCGCACCAATGTGCAGGATTACTGGCAGCCGATCTCCATCACCAGCACGAACCCCATCGCCACCATCGGCCGCTGCGCCTTCGTCGACGAAAACGGCGACGGCCTGCTTGACATCATCGCCCCGATGGACCGCGACGGCGTGACCCTCGACCAGTTCCTGATCCTGACGCGCCTGACCCCGTAGGGCGGTTTCCGCGCGGTCGCGGCGCTGCCATTGCCCTGCGAAGGAGGGCCTCTCGCGCACTCGATCCGCCTTCCCGCGGAAGCACGACGACCGATCGAAAAACGGCCCGGACCGACTCTCGCGCGGCGCCGGAGTCCGGCTTCATGCCCGCCGACGATGCGCGATTCAGGCGTCGCCGTCACCCGCCCCGAAGTGACGCCGCGATGACACTTAGGAAGCTCTCGCGAATTGGGAACGGCCTACGTGGATTCGGCCGCCAGACCGCCCGAACTCGTTTCTATTCCCTGTTTCCCGTTCCCCGTTCCCCGCTCCCTTGCCTTCATTCAATGCCCCGCGTGCACCGCGTGACCAAACATCGCCTCCGCCGCCTCCGCGAGCGTCTCGCTCGTGGCCGGGTGCGGGTGGATCGCCACGCCGATGTCCTCCGCGACCGCCGCCATCTCCATCGCCAGTACGCCCTCGGCGATCAGGTCGCCCGCGTGCGCCCCGACGATCCCCACGCCGAGCAGCCGCTGCGTCTTCTTGTCGAAGATCATCTTCGTCAGTCCGTCCGTCCGACTCATTGACACCGCACGGCCGCTGCCCGCCCAGGGAAACTTGGTCACTTTCACGTCCAGTCCCTTGGCCGTCGCCTCGGACTCCGTCACGCCGCACCACGCCACCTCCGGATCGGTATAGACCACCGCCGGAATGCACGCCGGATCGAAGACGCTCGGCTTTCCGGCGATCGCCTCCACCGCCACCTTCGCCTCGCGCATCGCCTTGTGCGCCAGCATCGGCTCGCCCGCCACGTCCCCGATGGCGTAGATCCGCTTGTCCGTCGTCCGCCGCTGCGCGTCCACCTCGATGAACCCGCGGTCGTTCACCTTCACCTGCGTGTTATTAAGGCCGATCGTGTCGCTGTTCGGCCTCCGGCCCACCGACACCAGCACCCGGTCGAACTCGACCGTCTCGTCCTTGCCGTCCACGCTGTAGCTGATTGCCACGCCCGAGCCGCTCTTCTTCGCCCCCTTTAGCGTCGCCCCGGTGATGATCGCCTTCATCTGTTTCTTCAGCTTCGCGATCAGCGGCCGCGCCAGGTCCGGGTCCGCCCCGGCGAGGATGTTCGGCAGCGCCTCCAGCACCGTCACTTCGCTTCCCAGCGTCGCGTACACCTGCCCCAGCTCCAGGCCGATGTACCCGCCGCCGATCACCAGCAGCTTCCGCGGAATCTCCTGAATCTTTAGCGCGTCTGCCGCGTCCCAGATCAGCTCCCGTGGAAGCAGCGCCTCCGGGAGCATCTTGGCCCGCGACCCGCTCGCGATGATGCAGTGCTTGAACTTGATCCGCGCTACATCCGCCCCCTCGATCCGCACCGTCCGCGAGTCCTCGAACTCCGCCTCGCCCGTGATGTAGTCCACCTTCCGCCCGGCCAGGAGCTGCTTTACCCCGCCCGACAGTTTCCGAATCACCCCGTTCTTCCAGTCGCGCAGCTTGTTCACGTCGGTCGTCGGCTTCCCGAACGATACCCCGAAGTCCGCCGCGTGTGCCGCCTCGTCGATGATTTTCGCCACGTGCAGCAGCGCCTTGCTCGGAATGCACCCCTCGCGCAGACACACCCCGCCCGGAACCTCCGCCTTTTCCACCAGTGCCGTCTGGATCCCGTGATCCGCCGCCACCAGCGCCGCCACGTATCCCCCCGGCCCGCCGCCGATCACCAGTAAGTCCACTTCCTGCGTCAGTTCCCCGACAACCATGGCTGCTCCTTCGACTTTCTGTCCCGTTCGCCCCCGCGCTTCCCAGTGTCTCCCGCGCCCACGCATGTCGCCTGCCCCGGCTCCACCCACGCCGCCGCGCGCCGGGGGGGATTCTATAGACACCCCCCGGACCGGGAAAGCCGCCCGCCCGCAGGGGCAGGGGCCTGCCTCAGCCGCCGCGCTTCGCTCCGCGCAGAGCCCTGCGTCAACCCCGCCGCGGACTTTTTTGACAAGCTGGGATCGCTCTTTCGCGCGTGCGCTGAGCAAGGATGGGGGTCAGAGAACCGCGAAGGCGGCCGTGTTCTCTTGTCCTCCGCCGCCGGGAGGCTGCGTTTCGGGAGAATTCAGTCGGATTCCGGCGGATTTGTGTTTTATTTATTTTTTTTTGCGAAAGGGCGTGCCCGTGACCGGATCGGAAATCCACGACGTCGCTTTGAAGAATCTCTGCACAAATTCTTCGGTGATCAAGCGCACCACTCCCGAAGAGCGAAGGAAGATCAACCTCGCCATCATCGACCGCGTCCCGCCGACCTATCGGGCCGTGTACGACAAGTTCGCACTCGGTGAGAGACGCATCAGTTTCACCGCCTTTTACAACTACGCGCGAAAAATCCGGCTCGCCGCCGCGCGCTACGCCGTCGCCGAACTGGCCGCACCCAGCCCCCGTGAACTGGGCGAACTCCTGCCGCGCCTCCTGGGGGCCAATCTTGTTGAATGTCTCATGTACGGAGACGACGACGCGCCCCTTCAGATCGGTCGCCTCCTCCGGGCATACAAGACCGCCCTAGACGCCCGGCCCGCCTTGGCGGAGGCGATCCCCCCGGATTCGCGCCGGCTGCTGCGCGACCTCGAAGGGGCCCCGTCCGAACCGGGCTACAAGTGCGTCCAGCGCACCCGCGAGCTGGCTGCCCTGCGCGAGGAGTTGGAACAGGTCACCCGCCAGAAGGACGCGCTCGAAGCCGAAAACGTCTACCTCCGCGCTCCCTTCGAGGCCGTCGGGTTCGACGTGAAGAAATACCTCGAGCGGATCCCGTCGGGTGATGGCGATGTCCTTATCAGCGCCTCCGAAGCCCTCGTCCGCGCCGTGTCCGCGGCCGTAGCGGGCGATTCAGATGCACCGGCCCGTCGCCCACGTTCGACCGACGCCGGGAAGGCGGACGCGCCCCATCCCGGCGAACAGGACGTGGGTATGGGTGTTCCCGACCTCGAACAAGCGCGGGCGCGCGGCTGAAGTCATGTGGTGGTTTTTGAGAGATTCCCCCGCGCGCCGCCTACCACGGCCACTCCAGCTTCAGCCCGCTGTCCGTTGTCTGAAGCTCCGGCGGCGTGCGGCCCGCCTCGGCAAACGGGTCCGGCGTCTGCGCCAGCCACGCCCGCCAGGCCTCCGCGCTGTGGTCGTGCGTGTGACCCGTCAGCGCAATGAGTGACACCTCCGCGGCATGCCGCAGGGCGTAGTCGTCCTCTTCCAGCAGCGCGACGAGCGCCGGCGGCACCGACGGCTCCGGAAACTGCCCGAGCGCGTCGATCGCCGAGAGCCGGACGTTGCGGTCCTTGTCCCCGCTCGCCGCGTCCAGCAGCGTCTGCACGATCTCCCCGCGCTGCTCCGGCGAATAGGCCCCGCGAGCCGTCACCGAATGAAGCGCCTTCGCTGCCTCCCACCGCACCGCTCCCGGCGCGGGACGCACGTCATCGTACTTCTGCGTTGCGCTCGATAGCAGCTTCACCAGCGTCGGCGTCTGCTCTGCGCCCGACGCCGGAGCCAGCGCGTGAACCGCCGCGCACCGCGTCGCGGCGTTCACGTCCGTCCGGGCGATCGTGTCATACACCTTCATCGCCCAGTCGGTCCGCCCGTCGCCGCTCCGGGCCAGGCCGATGACCCCCTTGCGCCGGTCGTCGGCGTTCTCCGCCTCCAGTGCCATGTCGAGATAGTCCTTGCTCGACTTCGGCTTCTGAATCCACGACGTGTTCTTGCCGCCCGAACAGCCGGGCATCGCACCGCACAGCAGGAGGCAATAGGGAAGGCAAGCCAGCCGGCGAAGCCAGGGGGAACGACGGGGCGCGCGCCGTCGTGGCGCAACAACACCAGACCACGTGGGCGGGGCGGTTCGGTTATCAAAGGATGGCGGGTGCATCGTGCGCCGGCGCATGGGACATGAACTGCTCCTGCGAGACCCACGTCACATCGACGACCGGGTGATCGAGGAACCGCTGTCCAAGCTCGCGGAATCTTTGCGGATTATCGCTCACGTAGCAAGTCAGGCTCCCCGGCGCGGGACCGGGGTTCAGTTCGCCGCGCTGCCGCAGCTTGTCGACCACCATCGCCGCCGTCTGTTCGCCCGAGTCGACCAGCTTGATGTCCGGCCCGGCGATGTCCGCGATCGCCGGTTTCAGAAGGGGATAGTGCGTGCAGCCCAGGATCAGCACCTTCGGATCCAGCCGGAGAATCGGATCGAGATAGTCCTGTATCACCGCCCGCGTGATCGCGTCTTCGCACCGCCGCCCCTCCTCCACCATCGGCACGAGCAGGGGGCAGGGCTTCTGCACGACGCGGCTGCCCGGCTGATACTTGTTCATCGCCTTGCGATAGGCGTCCGAGCCGATCGTCGCTTCCGTCGCGATCACCGCTACCGTGTGGCCCTGCGCCAGAAGCACCGCCTGCCGCGCCCCCGGCTCAACCACCCCGATGACCGTGACCGGCAGCGTGTCCTCCAGCTCGGTCAGGGCGATCGCGCTGACCGTGTTGCAGGCGACGACGATCATCTTGGGGTCGAACCGAAGGAGAAAGTCGCAGTCCTCCCGCGCAAACCGGCTGACCGTCTGGACGCTCTTGATGCCGTAGGGCACCCGCGCCGTGTCGCCGAAATAGACGATGTTCTCGTGGGGAAGTCTGCGGCGAAGCTCGCGGACGACGGTGAGGCCGCCGATGCCCGAGTCAAACACCCCGATGCAGCGAACGTCGCCCTGGCTCATGATCGCATCCCTGCCGTTGTCGCCCGGGGACGCCTTGTCAACGCTTCCCCGGTCAGAGTCCATTCAATGCGCCCGCGCCCCGCGGTTCGCCACTCATGTTATCGACGATCCCGCGATTCTCCAAAACCCTTCCCGCGCCGCGGCGGCGGTTTCCGATTTCGGTGTTCCCGTTTCCGCTTGTCCCCCCGGCATTTGCGTGGTTTAATCCGTCGGTTGCCCCAGTGAAGGAGATTCTGTCACCATGGATGGTGCTTCCGCGACTATGGCCGAAAGGGACGAACGGATCGACGACGAAACCGCCGGCGACGAGGCCGCACGCGGCGAGCCGCGCGCAGAGGCCGAATTTTCCGATTCCGCCGCGCCGACCCCCATCGAACCTCGCCGCGTTGTCGAGGCCATCCTCTTTGCCACCGATTCGCCGCTGCCCGCCGCGAAGATCGCGAACATCCTCGACGTCGGCGACGCCCGCGACGTGCGCAAGCACATTGCCGCCCTCAACGAGGAATACGACCAGCGCGGCATGAGCTTCCGCATCGAAGAAATCGCCGGCGGCTACCAGATGCTCACCGCCCCGATCTACAACACCTGGCTCTCTCGGCTCCTTCGCGTCCGCCAGGAAACCAGGCTCAGCCCCGCCGCCATGGAAACCCTCGCCGTTGTCGCCTACAAACAACCCGTCACCCGCGCCGAGATAGAGGCCATCCGCGGCGTCGCCGCCGGCGAGATGCTCAACCGCCTCCGCGAAGTGAACCTCGTGAAAATCGTCGGCCGCGCGGAGGATCTGGGCCGCCCGCTTCTTTATGGAACGACCAAGCGCTTCCTCGAAGTGTTCGGACTCGGCTCGCTGGAAGATCTCCCGCAGGTCGAAGCGCTGGCAAGCGGAGCAAAGTCCAGGCCCGGCGAGCAGGCCGTCGCCGCGATCGAATCCGGCGTCGACGACGCGCCCGCTGATGAGGCGCGCTCCTCCGACGCATCGGCGCCGAAGCTCACCCTCGTCGACGGCGAAGAGCCGGCCCCCGGGTCTTCCGAGGGCGACGACGAATCGCACGCCTGAAATTCGGTTATCATTCCACCGCGGACACCGATTGCGCGGCCGAACCGCGCTGCGCAGGCCGCGTGCCTGCGCTGGCGTCCGATGGGAGGGACGGAAATGATTCATATCGTCGGCCTGCCGCGATTCCATGCGCTCGGATTGCTCCTGACGCTGACCGTAATCGGGCTTTGTGTTCCCATGATTGCTGCCGGGGCCGATACGACCGCCGATGCCGTGTTCGGCCAACCCACGCTGAACGACAACAATCCCAACCAGCCGGCCGGGCTTCCCACCGTCGAGAATCTCTCCCTGTCAAACGCCGCGCACGTCGCCGTCGCCCCCGACGGCCGCGTGTATGTCTCAGACGTCGATAACCATCGGGTGATCAGTTGGCCCGATTCCCACGCATTCGTCAGCGGCGCACCGGCCAACATGGTCTTCGGCCAGCCGGACTTCGTCAGCAACGCGCCGAATGCCGGTGGGGCGGTCAGCGCGGCCGGGTTTTTTCTCCCCCAGGGACTCTGCATCGACGACGGCGGCAATCTGTGGGTGGCGGACGCATTCAATTCCCGCGTGCTCCGGTTCAACAACCCCGCGTCCGACGGGACCCCGTACGTCGCCGACCTCGTAATTGGCCAACCCGATTTTGCGAGCAGCGATCCCAATCTCGGCATGGGCTTCAGTGAAGTGGACGTGGCCTCGGCTGATTCGCTCTGTTTCCCCGGCCGTGTCCTGGTGCGCGGCACCGACGTCTGGATCGCCGATTCCGGCAATAGCCGCGTTCTGCACTACACGAACCCCACGGACAACAAGCCGCTCGCCGATCGCGTCCTGGGTCAGTTCGGCGATTTCTCCTGCCGCGTGAAGAACAACGACGGCACGTGCTCGGAAAAGTTCGGCGTCGCCGCAACCGCCGACAACCTGTTCAACCCGATCGGCCTCGGCCTTGCTCCCGACGGCGCGCTCTACGTCGCCGACTGGATGAACCACCGCGTCCTGCGCTTCGTCGATCCGCTCGCAACCGATACGACTGCCGACGGCGTGATCGGCCAGCCTGATTTTTCCGACTCCGCGCCCGACGCCGGCGGCGTCGCGCAGGGACTGGAACTGCCGATCGACCTATTTGTCGACGGCGTCGGGAGCCTCTTCGTAGCCGACTCCGGCAATCACCGCGTGCTGGTCTTTCACTCGCCGGATGCTGCAACCAGCGCAGACGAAGTCTTCGGTCAACTTGGCAGCTTTTCATCCGATGCGCCCAATCACGGCCTCTCGCTGCCGTTTACCGACGCGGATGGCCTCTGGGGTCCGACCGGCGTGGCCGTCGACGCCCATTGCAACGTGCTCGTCGCCGATACCAACAATTCGCGCGTCCTGCGATTTGACTCGCCGATCCGCGCCTGCGCCGACATGAACTGCGACGAGGCTCTCGAATTCGACGACATTTCCGCGTTCGTGCTGGCCGTGCTCGATCGGGATGGCTATCAATCCCTTTATCCCGGCTGCTTCGTCGGCGGCGGCGATCTGAATCACGACGGCCGCCTCGACGGCCGCGACGTGGCCTTGTTCAATGCGGTCCTGCTCGATGATTGATCGATTCGCCTCAATCCGCGGCCTGCATTCATCGGCCGCGCGGCCAGTCCGCCACGCGCCTGGGAGCGAATCGCCCTCGCGCCGCGGCCTTACGCTTATCGAGCTTCTTCTCGTCGTCGGCATCATCGCCATTCTTGTGGCGATCCTCGCCCCCGCGCTTACCGGCGCGAGACAAAACGCCCGAAGTGTCGCCTGCCGCGCCAACTTGCGCGGCCTCATCGAGGGAATGCTCGTCTATTCCGGGGGGGCCGATGACGCCATTATCCCGTCCTACAACATGAGCGGCGTCAGCTTCAGTGCCCGCAATCCTCTCGACGGCTGGGGACCGATCCTCGACAAGGGAAACTTCGTCCTCGGCTCGCGGGACATCTCCGGAAACCCCTTCTGCTGTCCTAACACTCTCAACACTCCCGGTATGGCGGGTACTCAGACCGGCGCCGACCCGATGAAGCCGCGCGGATACATGGACTGGCCGGCGGTCATTTCGCTTTCCCAGGTCTATGCCATGCCCGCGCCGCAGTGGGGGATGGAAAAGGTCATTCGTGTGGGGTACTGGATCAACGGCGACAACCCAATCGGCCGGCCGCTCAGGTTCATACCGGGGGTCCATTTCACCGGTTCCGTAGGCTACGGACCCGACCCCGAGGGCAAGGTCATGCAGGCCGGCAGGATATCCCGCATTCGCTGGCCCTCGCGTCTCATCGCTGTCGCCGACGGGATTTACTCCGGAAATCAGGAAGTCACGCGCCTCGGCGACCGGAATCTGCGCATCGGCTATCGGCACGCGGGGCGCAAGGGCCGGGCCAATGTCGCCTTCGCGGACGGCCATGTGGATTCCATCGAGGGCGACGCCTTCCCGAGAAAATTCGGCGAGGGGGGCATTCCGCTGGAAACCGTTCGCGCGGAAAACCTCGGTGAAGGCCCGACGCTCTACGCCGACCCGCAGCGCGACCTCGCCTTGCCGCCGTCGGGCGGATGAGAGGCCGCCGTTTGGCGGTATCGGCTTATCCTGTCCGGGGTATGGCAGTCGGTGACGTTAGCCATATCATGGGTTTTGTCGACGTGGCGGATCGGGCGGGCGCCTTTCTCCGCGAGTGGCTGATTCACATCGATGTGCTTGATTTCGCGCGCCCTGTAGCATGAGGCCCCGGAAAATGGTCAAGTTGCATCCCCGTTGGCTCATCGCGGCGACGATCGCCGGCTTGGCGGCGCTTACCGGCTGCGCCAATCCGTCGGGCGGATTCGGCCTGGTGGGCGGAGGTTCGCGACCGACGCTGCTGACCAGGGAGGAACTGCGCGACCGGCTCGACCAGTTCGAGGACAGCTTCGAGGCCCAGGTGCGCAAGGCGAGCGACGAGATTCTCGAACGCGACAGCTCGCGGCGCATGAAGCGCCTGACCCTCATCTGGCAGATGCGCATGGTCCCGATGCTGCGTAACACGCTCGATCAGGACAACCCCCTCGGAGCGGTTCTCGACAGTTGGACTCTCTGCCTGCGCATGCGCGCCTTTCTAACCGAGGGAGACGGAAAGTCCCTGTTCGGCGAGCAGCAGCCGATCGCCGTTCGCGCGGCCACCGAATGCGAAGCGGAAATCCGCCGGATCGCCGAGTTGGTCCTGACACCGCAGATGATTCAGGACACGCAGTCACGCGTTCGCGATGTGGCCACCAAGCATCCGCTTTTCGGCGAATTCAGTGGTGCCGACGTCCGAACCGCGATTGCGGGCGGTGACGATCGTGTCCTTCAGGATGTTCTCGCGATTCCACTTGCACCTTTCCGATGGCTTGGCGGCGTCGATGAGACGGCCCAGGCCATCAAGGGCTTTACAGCCGTTTCGGCCCGCCTGACAGACGTTGTGCAGGGGCTGGCCGCCGATGCCCGGCTCCAGACGCAGTTGCTCCTGCTTGAAGTCGAGGACCTTGATTCGACCCGCAGCGCGCTGGCCAGCATGGAGCGGCTCTCGAACAGTTCCGAGCGGCTTTCGGCGACGGCCGAGAAACTTCCGCAGGAGCTTCGTCGCGAGCTGACCGCGCTTCTGGAAAAGGTGGAGGCCGACCAGCCCGAACTTCGCAAGACAGTCAGCGAGGCGCGCGCTCTGGTCGATCGTCTCGATCCGGCAGGGGCGAGTGTCGCCCGCGCGGGCGACGCCTGGAAGGGGACCGCGCAGGCCATCGAGGAGATGGTCGCTTCTTTTCGGCGGCCTGTAGGGGCTGCATCCGCGAGCGCGGAGACTGACGCCGGAAGCGAGACGGGCATCGCTCCGACGAATGCGAATTCGCCCCTGGCCGCTCCGTCAGCCAAGGCCGGCACAGCTGCGGCGGGAACGGATACAGATCCGCACAGCGACGGGGACGTTCGCAAGGGTCCGGCCTTTGACATCAACGATTACGCTCGCACCGCCGAGGCGCTCACCGAGGCGGCAAGAGAGCTACAGAAACTCACGGTCCAAATCCGCCAGCTCGGCGAATCAAACGACTTGACGCGGCGGCTGGATGAGCTTTCCGCCCGTGTCGAGGGATTGGTCGCCGAGAGTCGTGCGGCAGCCAGCGGCGTGGCCGACCATGCGGTCTGGCGTCTGGGCCAGCTTGCGGTTTTTGTCTTCGGATTGCTGGTCGTCTATCGGATTGTCGTTCTTCTATCCGGCCGGCGTGCCGCTCCGCACGGTCGTGCATGAATCTAACTATTTACATGATAATTAGTTAGAGGAATCGACCCGCGACCACGTCGCCCGGCCGCCCCGTTCTTCACGCCATCATAAACCGCGTCTGCTTCCCTTGAACGAGTTTGGATGCGTGCCTTATAGTGACGAGCCGCGCAGCGCTACGCCGACGTTGGTTCGGGAGCGAACCTAAGAGGCGCAGGCGCAATGAGTTCAGGCGCGGAAATAGCGGATTTGGTGAAAGGCATCCGTGGTTTGAGTTTGCGGCGCGGTGGATGCCGTAGGTCTGACTACCCGATGTGACTGTTCCAGGCGCTGAGAAACACGGCGATGGGCACCGGCTCGACACGGTGCGGCCCGTCGCTCGTGAAACTTCTCACAATCCCCGAAATGACGCGGGGCGCGGGAGCGGACTCGCCACGGGTCATCGCCACAGTGATTCTGTTTATCTGCCCGGCGGACCGGGACAGGGATTTCGAATATCGAAGCGTACGCACGCGGATCATCGTCAACTGGTGAATCAGCAGGAGTAACGAAGGTGACATCGAGCGATCGAGAAGCACAGCGAAGGGTGATGCCGAGCCTTTTCTCGGCCCTGATCGGAATGGTCGGCTTGCCGGCGCTGGCCATGGCGCAGGAAGCCGAGGCGGTGGCCCACAACATGGCCGGCATTCCGCCGATCTGGTGGCTCAGCCTTGTCGGTTCAGGATTCGGCCTGTTTTTTGCTTACAAGTTTTACCACGAAATCATGAGCAAGAACGAAGGCGATGAGAACATGAAGCTCATCGCCGGCTTTGTCCGAGACGGCGCCTACGCCTACCTGTGGCGGCAGTACAAGATCGTCTTTCTTGTGTTCATCGGGCTGTCGGCCGTGCTCGCCTATCTGGCCTACGGCCTCGGCGTGCAGCACAAGATCGTGCCGTTCGCGTTTCTCACCGGCGGATTCTTCTCCGGTCTGTGCGGATTCATCGGCATGAAGACCGCGACGAATGCCGCACACCGAACTGCGGCGGGCGCGCGCGAAAGCCTAAACCAGGGGCTGGTTGTGGCCTTCCGCGCCGGATCGGTCATGGGCCTCGTCGTGGTCGGCTTCGCCATGCTCGATATCAGCCTGTGGTTCCTCGCCCTGTACTTCTATGGCGGTGACATGACCCTGACGACCATCACCGTGGTCATGCTGACCTTCGGCATGGGTGCTTCGACGCAGGCCCTGTTTGCCCGCGTTGGCGGCGGCATCTACACCAAGGCGGCGGACGTCGGCGCGGACCTCGTCGGAAAGGTTGAGGCGGGCATTCCCGAAGACGACAGCCGAAACCCGGCGACCATCGCCGACAATGTCGGCGACAACGTCGGCGACGTGGCCGGAATGGGCGCCGACCTGTACGAATCCTACGCGGGATCGATCCTCGCGACGGCCGCGCTGGGCGTGGCCGCGGCGACGTCGCTCTTCGGCAGCGACTCTTCCGCCGAAGGGTTTGCAGCGGGAATGCGGCTCCTGGCGACTCCGATGGTCATTGCCGGAATCGGCATTCTCCTCTCCATTGCGGGCATCTACATGGTGAAGACAGAGGAGGGCGCGAATCTTGGCCAGCTTATGGCGGCGCTTAACCGCGGTATCTGGGGCAGCAGTCTGTTCATCGTCATCGCCTCCGCCGGCATTTGCTACTTCCTGCTCGACCCGAGCAGGGGCTTCCCCAAGGTGCCGGAAGGATTCGTGCAGCCCAGTTGGCTCGGAATCTGGGGCAGTATCTGCGCCGGCCTGATTGCCGGCGTTATCATCGGCAAGGCGACGGAAATCTACACAAGCTACGACTTCAAGCCGACGCGCGAACTGGCCGCCCAGGCCATCACCGGCCCGGCGACCGTTATCATCGGCGGCGTCGCGGAAGGCATGAAGAGCACCTGGGCCAGCCTCTTCACGGTCATCGTGGCGATCCTTTGCTCGTTCATCTTCGCGGGCGGCGCGAACGATTACATGCTGGGTCTCTACGGCGTCGGCATCGCCGCCGTGGGTATGCTCGCAACGCTCGGCATCACGCTCGCCACCGACGCCTACGGACCCATCGCGGATAACGCGGGCGGCAACGCCGAGATGACGCACCAGAAGCCGGAGGTTCGCCAGCGAACCGACGCGCTCGACTCGCTCGGCAACACGACCGCCGCGACGGGAAAGGGTTTTGCCATCGGATCGGCGGCCCTGACGGCGCTGGCCCTGCTCGCGGCCTACATCGACGAAGTCCGCATGGGCATGTTGCACGAGTGCGAAACGGTGGTGCGCCGGACAGTCGATAAGGCCGAGTTGGAGGGCGCTGTCGCGCCGATATACATCGGCTATGGCAAGTTCGCGATGAAGCTGCCGGGCAGCGAAAAGAACCTGAGCAATTATCGCGGCCTGATGTGCATGAACACGCGCGAATTGAGACTGCTCGAGGCCGCCGGCACGATCAAGCCGGGCCAGCGTTTCATCGCTACGGACTACGTCGAAGGCCCGCGCGACGAGGAGTACATCGGCGCTCTCAGGGTCGGAAACGAAACGCTTCAGGTCGTGCCGGTTCGCCGGGCCTCCATGGGCCAGTTCATGGCGTTTTTCGACGTGACGCTCATGAACCCCCGCGTGCTCTGTGGGCTGTTCGCGGGCGTGCTCCTGACATTTCTCTTCTGCGCTCTCACCATGAAGGCCGTCGGCCGCGCCGCCAATCGCATGATGCTCGAGTGCCGCCGGCAGTTCGCCAAGATGCGTGCCTACCTCAAGGCACAGGGACATGACGAGGCCTACATCCGCAATCCCGACAACTGGCCTCGAACGCCCGTCCCCTACGATGGCGGACAGATCCCTGACTATGCCAACTGCGTGGCGATCTCCACCGCAGGCGCTCAGAGGGAAATGGTCTTCCCGTCGCTGCTGGCGATCATCGCCCCTGTTCTCGTCGGACTCGTCTTCGGCGTGGCGGGTGTCATGGGGCTGTTGGCCGGCGGCTTGGTAAGCGGATTCGCGGTAGCCGTCTTCATGGCCAATTCCGGCGGCGCCTGGGACAATGCCAAGAAGTACATTGAGACCTTCGGCAGGATCACGGCCGGCGAGTTCAAGGCCAAGGCGGAGGTCCGCCAGCTTGTGCCCGCCTCGATCCGGGATGCCATTGCCGCCCGCGCGGAGATGGCGGAGTCCGATAGCGAGATCGTCTATGGTAAGGGTTCGCTCGATCACAAGGCGGGCGTCGTTGGCGACACGGTCGGCGATCCGTTCAAGGATACGTCCGGTCCATCGCTCAACATTCTGATTAAGCTCATGAGCATGGTGAGCGTCGTGTTCGCCGGGCTTGTGGTGGCCTATGGGCCCAGGATCGGTGCGATCCTCGGCCTGGGCGGCTGACGTTTTCTACGGCCGACAAGTGACTTGGATCGGTTATCATGGCGACCCGCGCGGGCGTTGTGTCCGCGCGGGTCCCGGTTTTGATTGGGCGAAGGATTCATGCCCGAGAAGGCTGCGAGAGCGAAGGCAGTCAAGGCGCTGGCCCGCCAGAAGGCGGCGACCACGCCGCTGACGGTGCGTCCGACGGCGACGCGCTCGGCGGAAGCGGCGCGCGCGTTCGCGATCGAGGCGGCCCGGCTCATGGCGGACGACAAGTGCGAGGACGTCGTCGTGCTCGACCTCCGCGGCCTGAGCCCCGTGTGCGATTTCTTCGTCATCGGCACAGGCACGTCGGACCGCCAGATGCGCGCCGCGGCGGCGCACGTGGAGCAGCTTGGGAAGTCGCAGAATGATCCGCCCTACGGCGTCGGCGGCATGGAAGAAGGCGTGTGGATCATCGTGGATTTCGTCGATGTGGTGGTTCACTTCTTCGACGACGAACGCCGTCGGTTCTACGATCTGGAGTCGCTGTGGGGCGACGGGGCTCGGGTGGAGTGGATGAAGAAGTAAACGTCGAAACGTCGAAACGTCGAAACGGCGGGCGGTGGACGGCCGATCACGGATGGCGGGAACGGCCCACCATTGATTCAAGCGGCGTGAGCGCGTGGGTAATCGAAGCGTGCCGCAAGCGGCGCTTCGGGGCCGTCAGGACGTGGGGCGGGTTTCATCGTGCACGCTCTGGTACACGCAATCCTGGGCGCATTCGTAAGTCGCAATCGGCGCGTCCGTGAGTAAGCAAATCCGGCAATGAAATCCCTACACCATCAACTCGCGAAGCACGTCTCCGATTCCATGCGGCGCGCGTTCGGCGACGCGGTGGCCGGGACGGACCCGCTTCTTGCGCCGTCCAAGGACCCGAAGTTCGGCGATTACCAGTGCAACGCCGCCATGGGGCTGGCCAAGCAGCTCGGCGCCAAGCCGCGCGACGTGGCCCAGAAGATCGTGGACGCGCTGAGCGCGGATGTCCGGGCGATGTGCGCGTCTGTTGAAATCGCCGGACCGGGCTTCATCAATCTCCGGCTCAGCGATGATTACCTTGCGTCGCTTGCGGGGTCGATTCCGCCGGGCGGCGGCGACGGCGACGGCGACCGGCTCGGCATCGACCGGGTCGAGGATGCCGCGCGGGACACGGTCGTGCTGGACTATTCGTCGCCCAACGTGGCCAAGCAAATGCATGTGGGCCACCTGCGAAGCACGATCATCGGCGATTCGATCGGCCGGGTGCTTGAGTTCGAAGGGCATGAGGTGGTTCGTCAGAATCACCTGGGCGACTGGGGCACCCAGTTCGGCATGGTGATTCTCGGCATGTGGCATGCTGCGATGGCCCGGCAGCGCGGCGAGCCGCCAAAGTATCTGCAGCGCGCGCTGGGAGAGTTGCGGACCGCGGTGGCCGGCGGCCCCGATATGAAGCGGGCTTATTTGAAGGCGGTGGCGGAGCGTTCGCGGGCGGAATATCAGGCGGATCCCGACGGCAGGCGGGTTTTTGAGCCGTTTCTCGAAGAGTGCCGGAGTGCCTATCTACTGTCACTCGACGACATTGAGGCCGGCTACCTTTACATCAACGCCCTGACAAAAGAGGCGGAGGGGACGGAGTTCGCCGCCGACCTGAAAGACCCGAAGGACGTGGCCCAGATGATGCAGCGCGGCGGGCCGCAGGACACACAGGAGCGCCTCGCGCGCGAAATCGCCATCCGGATTACCCTGGCCGAGTGCAACCGCGTGTACCGGCGTCTCGGCGTGCTTCTGAGCGACGCCCACGTCCGGGGCGAAAGTTTTTACGAGAAGCTGCTGGGCGGGACGATCGAAGAGCTCAAGGCGGCGCTGAGCGCGCCGAAGTCGGGACCGGACGGTATTCGCGCCGTGTGCCGGATCGACCGCGGCGCGGTGTGTGTTTTTATCGAAAACGCGGACGGTTCGCCCGTCTTCAAGGGGCCGGAGGGCGAATCGCTTCCCATGTTGATTCAGAAGTCGGACGGCGCTTCGCTCTATGCGACGACCGACGTGGCCGGCGGGCTTTACCGAATGGCGCATGCGACGCGCCACCCGATCCGCCTGTCCTCACGGACGCTAAATGAGGCGTTAGCCGGATTGGGCGGCGGCCTCGGGGCCACGCGCGTTCTCTACGTGGTCGGCACGCCGCAGCGGCTGCACTTTCAGATGCTCTTCGCCGTGCTTCGGGCGCTGGGCTGGACGCAGTTGGGTGGTGGCCGCCGCGAGGTGCGCCTTGAGCACGTTTCGTTCGGCTCCGTGCTGGGCGAAGACCGCAAGATGCTTCGCACGCGGAGCGGCGAAAACGTCAAGCTCAAGGACCTCCTCGACGAGGCCGTGGCCCGCGCCGAGGAACAGGTCCGCACGGCCGAGGCGGAACCGGACAGGCGGCGCGGCTTCTCCGATGACGAAATGCGCGATATCGCCCACAAGGTCGGCATCGGTGCAGTGAAGTACGCCGATCTCTGCCAGAACCGCAATACGGACTACGTGTTCTCCTGGGACAAGATGCTTGCCCTCCAGGGCAACACCGCGCCCTACATGCTCTACGCATATGCCCGGATCATGTCGATCTACCGGAAGGGCGCGGAGTCGGGTGTCCGGACGAGTGACATCGAGAAGGCGCCCATCCAACTCGACCATCCGGCCGAGCGGGCCTTGGCCCTGCGGGTTCTGCAACTGCCCGAAACGATCGATGCGGTCGCCGAAAACCTCCTGCCGAGCCTGCTCTGCGACTACCTCTATGACCTGGCCGGGCGGTTCATGACGTTTTACGAGTCGTGCCCGGTCCTTCAGGGCGGAGATCCCGCGCTGCAGGCGTCGCGCCTGCGGCTGTGCGACCTGACGGCGCGGGCCCTCAAGCTGGGGCTGGGCCTCCTGGGCATATCGACGGTTGAGCGGATGTAGGATACTGCGACCGCGCTACTATGTGCGGCCCGCCAGTCAGGCGTGGACGGATTGGGCGTCGGGGGTCAGCGCGTGCGGTCCGGCGGCGGCCAGCGGGTCGGGCACGATGGCGTCAAGGAATCCTCGCTGGCGGGTCGCGCATCCGATGCATCCGCCACAGGGCTTGGTGCCGCTAGAGAGGCACGACCACGTCAATTCAAACGGGGCCTTCAGGCGCTGGCCGAGCCGGACGATCTCGCCGCGCGGCATGTCGAGTAGCGGCGCCTCGAGGCTGATCCGCCGCCACGGATAGGCCACCTGGAGCGACTGTTCGAGAAGCTGAAGGTAGTCCCGCGAATACTCGGGAAAGACGTCGCAGGTGCGCGGGCCCGGCGGGCCGAGGTTTTCGGAGATGCCGATGAAGATCTTGTGCGCGCCCAGGTGCGCCGCCCAGTGAAGCGCGGCCGACACCAGCGAACCGATCAGCCCCGGCGTGTGGCAGTCGGACTCGGCCTCGCCGAGGGACAACACGTCCTCGATCTGCTTTTTGCGGTTGACGCGGGCGCTGCCGCCGACGGCCTCGAAGGCAGGCAGATCAAACGTGAGCCGTTCCTTGATGCCGAAGCGCTCGGATTGGCGGGTGAAGAGCTCGTGCTCCCGGTCCGCGGCGCGGTGGCCGAAACGAACGTGGAGGGCACAGAGGTCGTGATCCTCGCGTGTCAGTGCCGTGAGTACTGCACTGTTCAGTCCTCCGGAAGTCAGAAGCACGGCGCGGGGTTTGGTCATGGCCGGTGTCCCTTCGGGCGACATGCGCCCGGCGGACTTATCGGCCGGCGGAGCGGGGATTATCAGTTATCCGTTCGGGCGGCCCGTGCGGCCAGGCAGCGGGCGGATTCACGGACGGCGGCTTTTGCGCGGCCGGTCAGGAGGCGTGAAATCCAGCGACAAGGGCAAATCGCCCGGTATCCGCCCCGTCGCGCCGGTGCGAATAAAAGCGATCGTCGGACATCGTGCAGTGGTCGGCGACGTGGATGCGCTCCGAAGATACACCGCATGCGACAAGCTGGGCGGCATTGGCGGCGCGCATGTCGAAGAACCATTTGCCGGACGTGTGCGGGCGGAAGTACCGCGCGCCGTCCTTGAGGCGCGATAGGGCGATTCGACGGACGTCGTCGCCGACCTCGTAGCGGTTCGGCCCGGCGCATGGGCAGATGGCGGCAAGGCATCGGGCAGGCTCGACGCCGAACTCGGACCGCAGCCTGTCGATCATCTCGACCACAATGTGCGTCACCGTTCCGCGCCAGCTGGAGTGCGCCGTGCCGAAGACGCGGCGTTCGGGATCGATCACGAGCACGAGGGGGCAATCAGCCGAAAACTGGATTACCGGCACGCCCGGCAGATCGCAGATAAGCCCGTCCGCGAACTTGATCGCGGTGTGCCGGCCGTCCCGTCCCGCGCCAACATCACCGGGCTCGATGCGGAGAACATGGGGGCTGTGGATCTGGTCCGGCGCAGTGAGGCGGTCGAAGGGCAGACCGAGATGTTCGCAGATCTTCCGGCGGCGAAGAACGGCAAGGTCCGCGTGCGGGCCGCGATGGGGGGCCATGTTCCACGGCCGCGTCGTGACGGCATGCGCGAAGCCGGGGACACCCGCCAGCACGGGAAAGGAAAGCAGCGTCCCGTCCTCAAGGCGCGTCTCGGTCAATCGAACAAGTTGGAGCGGGTTCACGAGCGTGTCAGTCATCGTTGATTCAATGGCAAAAATCTCACCGCTGTGCAAGCCGTCTCGGCGGCGTCAATCCACCTTGAGGAGTATCTTCAGCGTCCCCGGCTCGGCGGCGAGGGCAAGGGCCTTATCCGCATCGGCGAGCGGGAAAGTGCGATGGACCATGCCCGCGACATCCACCTTCTTCGCGGCGAGCATGGCAAGGGCATCGTGCATGGGCCCGCAGCGGCTGCCAATGAGTGTGACCTCATTCACCACGATGTCGGTCAGGTCAAGCGGGCCCCGATCTGCACAGGTGGTCTTGAGCACGATCGCGCCCTTGGGTCGCACGAGTTTCGCGGCGAGCGGGAGGCCTTCCGGCGAGCCGGTGCATTCGACGACGACGTCGTAATCTCCCCACTGGTTCACTTCGCGGATGTTCATGTTTCGGATGCGTTTGCGATCGAGCAGGCCGAGCGTCGCGGGGTTTCGGCCGATGGCCGTGAGCTTGCAGGGAGTATTGGCGAGTACCTGCGCGACGAGAAGGCCCAGGCGCCCCGTGCCGAGGACGGCGACGCTTGCCCGGGCGTCGAGCTTGACCTGCCGCGTGACCTGAATGGCCGCTGCGAGCGGCTCGGCAAAGACGGCCTCTTCATCGGAGACCGACGCGGGCACTTCGATGCAGTTTCGCTCCGGCAGGCAGACGAACTCGGCGAAGGCCCCCGGCCGGCCGGAGATGCCGAGGACGGTGCGGCGGCGGCAATGTGTGGAGAGCCCGCCGAGGCACATGTCGCATTTGCCGCAGACGCAGTTGATCTCGGCTACGACGCGCTTGCCATTGAGAGCGCGGCTGCCTTCGACGACCGTGCCGACGAATTCGTGGCCGATGATGCCGCTGTAGCCTCCGTAGCCCTTGATGATCTCCAGGTCGGTGGAGCAGATGCCCGCGAACCTGACGGCGATGATGACTTCGCCCGCCGCGGGGGCGGGCTTCTCGACAACGCGGAGCGCGACCTTTCCGGATTCGACGAAGATGGCGTTCATGCGGATAGGGAAACGCGGGAGCGGAGAAATGTCAAAAGTGCAAGGTTTCGGAAATACATGAGTGGAGAGACGCTCGCGGTCGCCGGCATTCGGACGGAGGCCAAGGGGTCAAGGATCGCGCGTTCCTCGCACCGGCCTGCTCGAACGCATGGACTTCCCACAAGAAGCAACTGGTGAATTGCTCAGGCGACCCGGCGTCGCCCGAGAAAGGGAAGGGCAGTCATAAGGAGACTCAGTGTCGCTGGCTCTGGTATGACCGCAAGCCACGCTTCAGCCTGTCCCGACGGATTGATGCCCATTGCCGTAATACGAGTCCCGTCCGCGGACACGTAGACGCCGGTCGCTGCATTAAGCTGCCAACCGGTCAGGTCGACGCCGGATGAAGTTAGAATGTCCGTCAGGCTTCGCATTCCATAAGTCGCGTCCCATACGAACACGTCATTGCCACTGGCGGAAGAGCTGCGCCCGACGACGACAGAACCATCCTCTGAGCAATCAAAGGCATAACTCGTCCCACCACCGCCCGGCAGGAATCCGAGTCCCTGCATTCCACCCGCCGCGGTCCAGCGGAATGCTTCCCGTCTGTGATTCGTTGAGTATGCATACCCCACAATGACGGATCCATCGTGCGAGACGCCGTACGCAAAACTGTCGAGGTACGCGTCGGATGGATTCAATTGGCCGAGGGTGACGAAGCCGGCTTCCGGTGACCAATAAAACGCTTCGCCCTCCGCAAAATCAGGGAATTGAGGATCAAATGTCTGGAGCCGGCCCACCAATACGGTGCCATCGCTAGAGACACTAAAGGCAATGCCGTCGCTGTAGCCAGCTGGTGAAGGATCAAGGAGCGACATTCCGTTGGTCTCCGTCCAGATGAACGGCGTTCCATCCATCAACCAGTAGTTGGAGTTCGCATACCCTACGATGACGGAGCCATCAGCCGACACATCAAATGCATACGAACTGGAAATAGCCTGCGATTGAACGTGAAGCGGCGTCGCGCCGGTGGTCGCCGTCCATCGAAAGGCCACCTCTAAGTCGAAGCCCGTTATGATTGAACCATCGAATGATGCGCCGGTTGCCCATCCCCTGGCGAGATGGTCCGGCGAGCTCAATGAGACCATACCAGTGGAAGCGGTCCATCGGGTGGCGAGGCCACCGGCAGCCCCATGCGCCCACGCGGTGACCGTTGAGCCATCGCCCGAAATATCGAACGAATAGCTCTCATTCTCAGCCCCCGGAGCAAAGCCCAGTCCCTGAAAATGGACGGTTGCCCAGGCAATCTGAGCGGTGGCCGGGATAATACTGAGCGAGAAAATGAGGGCAGTTGGGAGTGTTCGCCGTCTCATGTGAGCCTCCTTACCTGTCTCATCTCAACGGCGCACGAACATGAAGATTCTAGGTTCTGCCAACTGCCCCGGCAAGGGAGTTCAGAGTCGGCGAGCATGGGTGATTCGACATTGGGCGGTATCGCGAGTGTCACCCTGCGAGGAAAGCGATGAGATCGCGGGCAACCCGTTCGGGTTCTTCCCAGTGTGGGGAATGGCCGATCTCGGGGTACACCTTGAGCGTCGCATCGGGGATGCGCCGGGCAAGTTTCTGCTGGGCCTCCATGCCCGGAAAGACCGCGTCGCGGTCGCCCCAGAGGATCAGCACCGGGCAGCGGATGTCCTCAAGCCCCGTTCCCGACTCCGGCTCCAGCATGCCGTCGAGCGCAGCCTGAAAGACCCGCGCCGGCACTTTGAGGCTCTCGGAAATGACCCTTTCAAGAAAGCCGTCGGGCACGGGCCGATGGATCGTGCCGACCTGAAACTCGCGGATGAATGCCGGGTCAACGGGATCGGTCAGCGCGGCGACGGCGCGCTGGAGTTCAAGCGTGCCCTCGTTTCGGGCGGAAGGCCCCGAGGCGATCAGAGTCAGGCGCGTGACACGGTCGGGGGCGAGGAGAGCGAGTCGGCGTGCGACGAACGTGCCCATCGAGTGGCCGACGACAGCGGCGGAGCGAATGCCGAGTTCGTCGAGAATACGCACGGCGTCCCCTGCGAAGTCGTCCATGCCATAGCCGCCGTCGGGACGGTCGGAGTCGCCGTGCCCGCGCTGGTCGGGGGCGATGAGCCGCCACTCGGACGGCTGATACGGAATGAGCCTGCTCCAGGAAAACGATGAGTCGGTCAAACCATGAAGGAGAAGGACGGCGGAGCCGCGCGGGTTGCCCGAAGTGAGGTAATGGAGGCGCGGGGCTGATTGCGTGTGGTTTGGTGTCATAGGCCTGCATTCTGCCAGGGGCGGGGGATTGCGGCAATCCCAGCCACTGGCACTCAAGCCCATCAGTGTCTGGTGGCGGAACGTTTGAGGCGGCTCAATGTCGTAACTTCGAGACAACCTACGGGGTAAGGACGGCATGCGTGATTCGCTCCAGCCGATCGGAGTAGGTGATATGTATCTGGCCGTTGCGAGCCTGGCAGGCTGACGGATAGCTGAGCTGCGGCGGACCTTCGGCGATGTGGAAAGGCGCCGACCAGTTGACTCCCTCGTCGGGTGAAACGGTGATTGAAAGCGGGGTTCGTTCCGTCTTGCTCGGGTTGTGCACCATGAGCAGGTGCCCGGTGGCAAGGCGGATGAGATCGAGGCCGCTGTTGGGGTTGGGCAGCTCCGGTCGCTGTTTCACCTGCCACGACTTGCCGGAGTCGCTGGAGCGGCCTTCCCAGGTTTCGTTGTTTCCGCCGCTGGTGCGCATCAGCGCGTAAAACGAGCCGTCGGCAAGTTCGACGACCGCGGGCTGGAGGTTGTTTGCGGTCAGCGTAAGAAGGGGGGCGGTGGCGGACCAGGTCTGCCCCCGGTCGGCGCTGACCCAGAATTGCGACTGGTAGATCGCCTGCTGATATGCCGGCAGTACCCAGCGCCCGTCCTTCGCGACGAGGACGTGATTGCGGATCATGGTGCAGACCGCGCCAAGGGCGTCACGGGGGGCGGACCATGTCGCGGCATTGTCGGTGCTGACGCGTTCCATGACGCGGCCGAGGCAGAAGCTGGGGCCGAACATCTCGACGTAGTAAAGGTGGATCGTGCCGGCGTCGTCGGCGAACAGCACAGGGTTGGCGTCCGGCTGATCGGGCCGATCGGCGACGATGACGGGGGCCGTCCATTCCGATTCGCCGAGTTTCCTGCGGGATAGCACGATGAGTTGATCCGGAGCAAGTTCGGTGGTGCCCGCGCCCCAGGCGCAGAGAAGATCGCCGTCCGGGGACTCGATGATCGATGAGGCATGGTTGTAGGGATATGTCGTGGGGATGGGCGACACCGACACCATCTTCAGGTTCAACTCGACCGGCTGCGCTGAGGGTGACGCGTCGCCGGCGGTCGTATTGCATTGGTCGGTCGGCCGGCAGGCGGCTCCTGTGGCGAGAACAAGAATGATCGCGCAATTCGGGGTCAGACCCATTGTGTGCGGATGCATCGCGGTCTTTTAAGGGTGGCGAGATGGACCTGCAAGTCGGATGCGTCTTATCGGACAGGGCCAGGCGAAGGAGCGGCTATCTTCGCCGCAGGGCCGGGCTTAAACTCTTATTCCCGGGTGGCGATGCCGACAATCCAGTGCTGCTCGCTCTGTTTGAGTTCGGGTGGGTGTCGGCGCGCAGTCGGTTCCGATACGGGTGCTGCTGGAAAGCGGGAAGGGTGACCCTTCCCTGACGTTCGGGGCACTCCTTGTTGCCGTGCTTTTGATGTTGGCCGGGGCGCTAGCTGCGACTTCTTGAGGATGGATATGCTGAAGGTCATTTGCGTTTGCGGGGCACGGCCCAACTTCATGAAGATTGCGCCGCTCATGGAGGCCTTTGCGCGGACGGGGAAGGTCCACGCCGTGCTGGTGCATACGGGGCAGCACTACGACGAACGGATGAGCCAGCTCTTTTTTCGCGATCTGGGGATTCCGGAGCCCGAGATCAATCTCGAAGTGGGAAGCGGCAGCCACGCCTCGCAGACGGCGGAAATCATCCGGCGGTTTGAGCCGGTCGTGCTGGAGCATCGGCCCGACTGGGTGCTGGTGGTCGGCGACGTGAACAGCACGATCGCCTGTGCCTTGGTCGCTGTGAAGCTCGGCGTGAAGGTGGCCCACGTCGAAGCGGGGCTTCGGAGCTTTGACCGTGGCATGCCGGAGGAGATCAACCGGCTGCTGACGGATGCGATCAGCGACCTGTTGCTGGTCAGCGAACCGAGCGGTGTGGAAAACCTGCGCCGCGAAGGCGTCGATCCGGCCAAGGTGCACTTCGTCGGCAACGTGATGATCGACACGCTGATGAAGAACCGCGAGCGGGCGAATGCGTCGAGTATCCTCGGCGAGCTGGGACTGTCGCCGAAAAAGTACGCGGTCGTGACGCTGCACCGGCCGAGCAACGTGGATCACCCGCGGGCGCTGGGGTCCATCCTTGACGCGTTCGAGCAGATCGCGCGGGACATGGAGATCGTATTTCCGATGCACCCGCGGACGCGGAAGAACGTCGAGGTCATGGGTCTGGGCGAGCGGATGGAGCGGATTCGGGGGTTGAAGACCCCGGAGCCGCTGGGTTACCTGGATTTTCTGAAGCTCACGGCGGACTCGGCCCTCGTGCTGACGGATTCCGGCGGCATACAGGAGGAGACGACGATTCTCGGTGTCCCATGTCTGACACTTCGCGAAAACACCGAGCGGCCGGTGACGATCAGCGAGGGGACCAACCGGCTCTGCAAGCCGGAGGCGGCGAGCATTCTTCAGGCGTACCGGGAGCAGCGGACCAATGGGACGATCTCGACTCGGCGGCCTGCCCTTTGGGATGGCAAGGCGGCCGAGCGAATCGCCGAGATTTTCGTGAAGCTGGCCGGCGGTTGAACGCGGCCGCGCGCCGGAATCGGCGGCGCCGCCGGCATTCGCACCGGCGCAACAGGACACATCGAATCGGTCTGGCGTGGACATGGAACTGAGCCAACAGCGCATCGTGGTGACGGGAGGAGCTGGGTTCCTCGGCCGCTGCGTGTGCGCAGAGATGGTGCGAAACTCCGTCGGAGCCGGGCGGATTTTCGTGCCGCGCCGCGCCGAATACGACCTGACGCAGGCGGAGGCCGTTGCGCGAATGTACGCGGACATGCGGCCGGACGTGGTCATACATCTTGCCGCGGAGGTCGGCGGGATCGGGGCCAATCGAGTTAATCCCGCTGGATTTTTCCACGCGAATCTCGCGATGGGACTTCATCTGGTCGAGGGCGCCCGCCAGGCCGGCGTCAGAAAATTCGTGATGGTCGGGACGGTATGTTCGTATCCGAAGTACGCGCCGGTGCCGCTTCGCGAGGAAGAACTCTGGAACGGATACCCGGAAGAGACGAACGCACCGTACGGGATTGCCAAGAAGGCGCTGCTCGTGATGCTTCAGGCGTATCGGGCGCAGTACGGGCTTAATGGGGTTTACCTGATCCCGGTGAATCTGTACGGGCCGGGAGACGATTTCGATCTCCAGACGAGCCACGTGATTCCGGCGATGATCCGCAAGTTCATCGAGGCCAAGGCCGCGGGACGGGATGAAGTGGTACTCTGGGGTACGGGGACGGCGAGCCGGGAGTTCCTCTATGTGGAAGACTGTGCACGGGCGATTGTCATGGCGGCGCGGGACTATGATGAAGGTGCTCCGGTGAACGTGGGGACGGGTCGTGAGATAACGATCCGCGACCTCGCGGAAAAGATCCGGGAAATCGTGGGGTACCGCGGGCGGATCGCGTGGGACGCGACGAAGCCGGACGGACAGCCACGGCGGAGCCTGGATACGAGCCGTGCGAAGGCGGCCTTCGGCTTTGAGGCGCAGGTCGGACTGGACGAGGGGCTTCGGCGGACCGTGGACTGGTACTGCCGTACAAATGGCACTGGCGGATAATGGACGCAACGCCCCCGGCGATCACGGCGGAGCAGGCCATTCCGGATGGCCTGAACGGAAGATGGTGGGTTGCGCACACACGGCCGCGCAATGAGAAGCGCCTGGCCGCGGAGCTGCGCTCGCTGGGCATCTTCCATTATCTGCCGCTGTATCCGCGGCAGACGCGCGGGCGCGTTCGGCGGCGTGTGTATCGGAGCATCATTCCGGTCTTCCCGGGCTACCTCTTCTTCAACGGAACCGAAGAACAGAGACTGCGGGCGCTGTCGACGAATCGCATCGTCAGCGTGCTCTCGGTTCCCCGGCAGGACGAACTCGTCCGCGAGCTTCGCAGCGTTCAGCATGCCCTCGCGGCCGGCGTGGGTTTTCGATGGCACCCGGAGGTCAGGATCGGTGATTTGGCGCGCGTGGTCGCCGGACCCCTGATGGGTGTCGAAGGGGTGGTGTTGCGCCGGCTGGCGAAGACTCGGCTGGTATTGAACGTGATGATGCTGGGGCAATCAGTAAGCGTCGAGGTCTCGGACGACTCGCTGGAAAAGCTCCCGGACGCCGGGGGGCAATTGTTGGACGTCCGATAAACCGTGCTCGTGGGCGATCCAGACCATGTCCCACGGTATCGAGTTCCAGCCTAAGCAGACGAATCAGAAACACAAAGACCCCTCGAGACGTAGCAAATGCTCGGTATTTGCGAGGGGGAACCGTGCCCTTTCAGCCTGTAGTTCTCACAGGCCAAAACCGATATCATCATTGCCCTTGGACGGACGCGGATTTCGCGCGCAAGTCCAGAAATGACAAGTAATTCTGTCAAGCGCTGCGCGGCGGTTGACGGAGACGGAGTCTGCCCGGCAGGTGGCGGCGAGCCGGCCACCGGTAATCGTGCCCGTTCGATCGGAGGTTTGCCGTGCGCGTCAGTGTGGTAGGAACCGGATATGTCGGGCTGGTGGCGGGGGCTTGTTTCTCCGACGTGGGGAATCACGTCATCTGCGTCGATGTGGATCGCGCTAAGGTGGAAGCGCTTCGGCGCGGGGAAATCCCGATCTACGAGCCGGGGCTTTCGGAGATCGTGCATCGCAATGCGAAGGCAGGTCGGCTTGAGTTCACCACGGACCTGGCGCACGCGGTGGCGAATTCGCTGATCGTCTTTCTCGCGGTGGGCACGCCGCAGGCGGACAACGGCCATGCCGATTTGCGCTCGCTGCTCTCGGTCGCCGAGGAGATCGGGAAGCGAATGGACGGCTACCGGATCATCGTGACCAAGAGCACGGTGCCGGTGGGGACGCACAAGCGCGTCGCGAACGCGGTGCGGCCGCACACGCAGCACCCCTTCGACGTGGTGAGCAACCCCGAGTTCATGAAGGAAGGCGCGGCGGTGGACGATTTCACCAAGCCGGACCGGGTGGTGATCGGCACGACGAATCCGGCGGTGGTGGAGATCATGAAACAGCTCTACGCGCCGTTCATGCGGAAGCAGGAGCGTATCCTTGTCATGGACCCGGCGAGCGCGGAGATGACGAAGTACGCAGCCAACGCACTGCTGGCGATCAAGGTCTCGTTCATGAATGAGATTGCGAATCTGTGCGAACGGTACGGGGCGAACGTGGAACTGGTGCGCGTCGGCGTCGGATCGGACTCGCGCATCGGACATCCGTTCCTGTTTCCGGGGGTGGGATACGGCGGATCGTGCTTCCCGAAAGACGTCAGCGCGCTGGTGATGATGGGCCGGGAGGTGGGGTACGAACCGAGGATCACGCAGGCGGCGCAGGAGACGAACCAACTCCAGCGGCGGCATTTCGCCCAGAGGGTGATTGATCACTTTGCGGGGAGGACGGGCGTGACGCTGGCGGTCTGGGGGCTGGCCTTCAAGGGGCGAACCGATGACGTGCGAGAAGCGCCGGCCATCACGGCGATCAAGATGTTCGTGGACAGCGGGATGACGATCCGCGCACACGATCCGGAGGCGATCCGGAACGCGCGGCAGGCGATTAACTCGGACAAGGTATCGTACTTTGAGGACGGTTACGCCGCGCTTGACGGGGCGGACGGGCTTGTCGTTTTCACGGACTGGCAGGAGTTCCGCGTGCCGGATTTTGAGATGATGGCCCGGCGGCTCAAGACACGGGTGATCTTCGACGGCCGAAACCTGTACGACCCGGCGTTCATGAAGCGCCAGGGCTTTGAGTATCATAGCGTGGGGCGGCCGACGATCGCGTAGGGCCGCGCGCGACGCGGCGCGGCGGCGCCTATCCCGGCGGGCGGAATGACCATGAAAACGATTCTTGTAACGGGCGCGGCGGGATTTATCGGTTCGCATCTCTGCGAGAGGCTGCTTTCGACCGGGCGCCGGGTCGTGGGGCTGGACTGTTTCGACACTTTTTATGACCCGGCGATCAAGCGGCGGAACCTCGCGGAGTGCCTTACGAATGGCAGTTTTCGACTCGTGGAAGGGGATATCCGCGACGCGGCGGCGGTTGAGTCGGCAATGGGCGGTTGCGACATGGTCGTGCATCTCGCGGCTCGAGCGGGCGTCCGGCCCTCCATCGAGGATCCCCTTCTGTACCAGGATGTCAACATCCGCGGCACCAACATCATCCTTGAGACGATGCGCAGGCTTAAGCCGGACCGGCTCGTGTTTGCCAGCAGTTCGAGCGTGTACGGCAACAACCGAAAGGTGCCCTTCAGCGAGAAGGACAACGTCGATTTTCCGATCTCGCCCTATGCGGCCACCAAAAAGGCCGGCGAACTGCTGTGCCACACGTACCACAGCCTGTTCAAGATGGACATCACGTGCCTGCGCTTCTTCACCGTGTACGGGGCGAGGCAGCGGCCGGACCTGGCAATTCATAAGTTCACGCGCCTGATCGACGGCGGCCAGCCCATTCCCGTCTTCGGCGATGGAAGCATGAAACGCGATCACACGTACATCGACGACATCATCTCGGGCGTGATGGCGGCGATCGAGCGGTGCGGCGGCTTTCACATTTACAACCTGGGCGAGTCGCGGCCCGTTTCGCTCTCCGACCTAATCGCGGCGATCGAACGGGCGCTGGGCAAGAAGGCGATCATCGACCGGCAGCCGCTTCAGCCCGGCGACGTCGATCAGACCTATGCCGACGTCAGTCTGGCTCGTGCGGAACTGGGCTATCAGCCCACGACGGACATCGACACCGGCCTGGCACAATTCGTGAAGTGGTATCGCGGCGAGCGCGCTTGTTCAGGCGCTTAAGGGGAATGTGCGCCGCGCCCTGCGCACGCATGAAAGAAATGACCCTCCCGGGCGCATGCACGCCATGACCTCCGACGGCGGGAACTGATAAAGGACCGGATCCATGAAGAGTTTTCTCAGGTCGAACTTTCCGCAGCTGTGGTCCTATGCCCGCGGAGCGAAGGACCGCGTGAAGATCGAATACTACCTGCTGCGGCGAATGAGCCTCCGACATCTCTTGCCGGGATTTTCGCGGAAGGAAGGATCCTGGGACATGATTCTGCCGTACCAGGCGGTACGCCGGATTGAGATTCCGTCGGTCAATTATTCCTCGATTGACGCGATGATTGCGGACTTGAAAACGGCGGGGCTAGCGTTTGGTGAAGGAACTTTCGCGCTGTATCTGCCTCCAGAAACGGTGGCCAAGTCGGCATTTCACGTGCTCGCCGGCCAGTATCCGCCCGACGCGGGCGTCAAGATCGTGAAGATGCCCGGAGGCGTCGGAGTCAGCACATACGGGCCCGGTCTGATGCGCAAATACGTCGATCGTCATTTGCTGCTGGCCGCGAACCTGATGTACGCCCAGTCGGTTGGACCAAGGATTTACGACCTCGTGGAGCTGGAGAGCGGCGGAGTCGTATGGACCGCCTACGTCATGCGGCACGTGGAAGGGCGAAGCCCATCGGCTGGCGAGTGCGAATCCGGGGTCGCGAAGATGCGCGATCTCGAGAGGGAGGGGCTGCTGAACACGGTGCGGGCGAGCCTGCCGG
>QEVG01000022.1 GCA_003576905.1 Planctomycetota bacterium
TCATCATGGCCCTGGTGACGACGTTCCTGACAACACCGGTGCTCAACTGGGTGTACCCGGACCGGTTGCTGCGCGGGGCGCGGGAACTGATGGCGGGAGAGGCGGAGGGGCGATTCGGTGTGCTGGTGCCGGTATCTCTGCCGCGGAGCGCCCCGCCGCTGTTGCGGCTGGCGGACATGATTACGGGGCCGGACAACACGGCGCGGAGCATCATCGGCCTTCATCTTCGGCCGGCGGTGGAGCACGAGGCCTTTCGTGCCGCCGTGAATGATCTGAACGCGGACCGCTCGGAGACGCTCGACGCGCTGGTGGCGCAGGCGGCACAGGAGGGCGTTCCGGTGGAGCCGATGTCGTTCGTAACGCGCGATCCGGCGGCGGACATCGTGCGGATCGCGCACGAACAGAAGGTGAAGCTCGTTCTGATGGGATTTCATAACCCGGTGATCGGTCAGACGATCCTGGGCGGGACGGTGCATCGGGTGTTGCAGGGGGCCGAGACGGACGTGGCGATCTTCGTCGATCGCGGGATGCACGTTCGACCAAAGAGCATCCTGGTGCCGTACCTGGGCAGCCCGCACGACAAGCTGGCGCTGGAGATGGCGGCGCGGATGGCGCGGCACGCCAAGGCGGCGGTAACGGTGCTGCACGTGGTTTCGCCGGAGCGGGAGGCCGAGCGGACGCGCCTGGGGGCGCGCGAAAGCGCGGACAAGGTTTTTTCCGATCCGACCCAGCCGGCGCCGGTGACATTCAAGGTCGTTCCGCACGCCGATCCGATCGCGGCGGTGCTCGAGCAGGCCAAACCGTTTGACCTTGTGGTGATCGGCGTGGCGGAGGAATGGGGGCTGACGTCGCAGCTCTTTGGCTGGCGCGCGGAGCGCATTGCGCGGGACTGCCCAAGCCCGCTGGTGATCTTCCGTCGGTGTGGTCCGCAGGCTCAGACGGCGCCGGCGGGCGATCCGAAGTCGATGCCGGGAAGCCTCCAGCCGGCGTAATGTCCGCGCGGCGCGCGGCGCGGCGCGCATGATGGGATTGCGGGGCCTCGTGCGATGCGGAACTCGGTCCGCGAATGTGCCGTCTTCCCGCGGGGGCGAGGAGACGTGGCAGGCTTGAGGTTTGACCCGGCGGAATGCGGCATTGTAAGATAACGACGATAAGCCTCCGGCAGAGCGGAGAATGGCGCGCGTGGGGAACCAGGCTTCACTTTGAAACAGGATCGACGAATTGAGACCGGCGTTCAGGCGGAGCGGGCCGTGCTCGTGGGTCTCATTCTGCCCGGCGCGGACAACGGGGGTACGCGGTACGACCCGCTGGCGGAACTGGCGGCGCTGTCGGAGGCGGCGGGGGCGCACGTGGTGGGCCGGGCGCTTCAAAAGCGGGCGAAGATCTGCGCGGGGACATACATCGGCAGCGGCAAGGTTCAGGAGCTGGCGCTGTACGTCGAGGACAAGGAAGCCGACGTCATCGTCTTTGACAACGAACTGACGCCGTCGCAAATCCGCGAGATCGAGAAAATCTGCAAGCGCCGTGTGATCGATCGAACGGAGTTGATCCTGGATATCTTTGCCAGCCGGGCGCGGACGCACGCGGCGCGGCTTCAGGTCGAGCTGGCGCAGCTCGAGTACACGGCGCCGCGGCTTCGCGGCATGTGGTCGCACCTCGAACGCATTGCCGGTGCGGGCGGCGGGACGAAGGTGGGCGCGGTCGGCGGTATCGGGACGCGCGGGCCCGGCGAGCGGCAGATTGAAATCGACCGGCGGCTCGTGCAGAAGCGGGTGAGCTTTCTACGAGAGCAGATCGCCCAGATCGACAAGCGCCGCATCCGCGAAGTGAAGGCGCGGAGCGATTTCTTCACGATCAGCCTTGTGGGTTACACGAACGCGGGCAAGAGCACACTGATGAACGCGCTGACGGGCGCGGACACACTGGTCGCCGACAAGCTCTTCGCGACGCTGGACACCAAGACGCGGCGGTGGGACCTGGGCGGCGGGCAGACCGCGCTGTTGTCGGACACGGTCGGCTTCGTTCGCAACCTGCCGCACCGGCTGGTGGCGTCGTTCCGGGCGACGCTGGAAGAGACGATTCACTCGGACCTCCTGCTGCACGTCATCGACGCGTCGGGGCATGACGCGGCGGGCCAGATTCGCGCGGTGGAGTCGGTGCTGGCGGAGCTGGGGTGCGAGGACATCGCCCGGATCAACGTGCTGAACAAGATCGACGCGGTGGACGAGGACTCGGCGCTGCATCTCCTGCGACTGAACCTTGAAAACGCCGTGGAGGTATCCGCGGCGACGGGGGCGGGCCTTGGCGACCTGTGCGAGCGCGTGCTTCAGTTGATGCGCGACCGCTATGTCCGCATCACGATCGAAGCCGACACGGGCAACGGCAAGCTGCTTGCGTACGTGAGCAAGCACGGGCACATTCTCGGGACCGACTATTTCGACGACCGGATGCGGCTGGATCTCCGGCTGCCCACCGCGGAAGTCTCTCGTGTGATCAACCTCGGCGGGACGGTCGTGGCATAGGATGCGGGCCGTCGCTTTCCGCGGTCCGCGGGCGGGCAAGAATTATCCATTCGATGTGAGGCGTAGGATTTCCGGTCCGGCGCTGCGCGCGGGCGCGGAAATACGCGTTTCATAAAGTGTGGGGTCGGTCGAGCCGAGATCAGAAGGTCGGATATCAGGTCATTGCCTGCGTTTTCGGTCCTTGCCGGCAGGCGAACGGGGGTCGCGTCATGAAACAGAAGCATGCACTGGATGCGGATGCGTCGTCGCGCACGCTGGAAGCGGCGATTCGCACGCAGTCGCAGGTGGTACTCGAGTTTCCGGCCTATCCCAATCACAGCGTTAACGGTTTTCTGATTTCGGGGGATCAGAAGGCGATTCTGCTCGAGATCACGGGCCGGCCGGCGCTGAATCCCGCGGACCTGGTCAATGCCACCTGTCATGTGCGGCTCTACAGCGACCAGCGCTATGAGTTCGCCTCGGAAGTAACAGCGGCGCCGCACTGGGGCGAGACGCGCTCGCTGGCACTCACCCGCCCGGCAACGCTCAACGTACTGGAGCGGCGGCGCTTCGTGCGCGCGCAGCTGGCGCCCTCGTCGAAAGTCATTCTCGAATGGACGACGAACGGCAGTTCGCACCGGCATACGGCCTCGCTGTTGAACATCAGCGCGGACGGGCTGGCCTGCCGGATCGAGGACGCGGTGGCCGGGGCGCTGGAGGGGGCCGCTGCGCTGCGGGCGCGCTTTGACCTGCCCGGCGGGGCGCGGACCTTTCGTTTGACGGCGGACGTATCTAATCGAACGCCGGCGAGCGGCGGGCACACGATCCTGGGGCTTCAGTTTCGGCGGACGCCGGACCAGGCTCCGCAGCTCGAGGCGCTGAAGGATTCGCTGGGTCGCTATACCGGCGTCAACCGAGAGGCGGAAGTACCCGCATGAGCCGCGCCGCGACGCTCGACGAAACGAGTCTCCGATCGATCCTGACCTGGGCGGCGGAGCGCCAGGCCCCCGTGACGGCGTCGCTGATCTCGGAGGGTCGATGGTGCAACCTGCGCTCGCACGTGATCCGCTACGACGGGCAGGCGCATGTGCTCCAGATTGTGTATCCGATATCAACGGACACGATGGCCCCGCCTGAGATCACCGCCGGCGAGGAACTGGGCCTGTCGCTGCGCCGCGGACATAAGAAGTGCGTGTTCGTCTGCCAGGTGCTGATGCGCCGGCTCGACAAGGGGGGCGACGGACAGGCGCTCGACACGCTCGTGGTGCGCGCGCCCCGGCAGATGCGCGAGCTTCAGCGACGCGTCTATCAGCGCGTGATCATTCCGGAGGAGCGATTCATTGCGACGCGGCTCTGGCAGGGCGGATTGCCGTCGCCGGGCGAGCCGTGCTGGCCCATCTGTTCGGGTCGCGTGGCGAACATGTCACTGGGCGGTATGCTGATGGACATCCGCGCGGATCAGAATCCGCGGCTGGGCGTCGGCGACGTCGTGGGCGTCGAGATTACGCACATGCCGGGCCGGGAGCCGCTGATGGCCGAGGCGCAGTACCGGCATTGCGTGATGACCGGTGCGGATCGGATCGGGATCGGGCTTCAATTCGTCGGCCTGGAGCACGAGCGTCCGGGCCGGACCGGGATATCCGAACTGGCGGAGTTCGTTCGGTCGCTTCGGGCGGGCGGGGCGAGAATCGACCGGGAAGAGTGACGGCATTTCGCGCAATGGGCCGGACTTCGGGATGACCATCGATCGGGCGTGATACCGTGCAGGGGGTCGAAGCGCGGCCGCGCAGGGTTCGCACGGGGCCGGGCAGGAATTGCGGGCTTGCGCGCGGCGAGGGCCGCGCCGTCGGATGAGAAGCGAAGGGGGGTTGCATGAACCGGCGAAATGTGCGCGCAAAAAAAGAGGATCGGAGCTCGCCGTTACTCCGATCCTCCAAGCCAGGCTGTCCCGCCTAACAGCGGAAGACCCACAGCCTCACGATCCATATCGGCACGGATTCGCGTGCGCTTGAGCGGTCCCGAAATGTTTTGGCGGCGCGCCTATTGCTCGTTGCGTGCTTATCGGAGCTTGATGGCCGGGGGCGGGAATGGGATACTCGCGCGTCATGCGGCGCGCGCGGCGAATTCGATTTCAAGGAAGGGGGGCGGGCGGCGGCGCGTCAATGCTGAGTGTCATACTAATGGCCCTCTCGTGCGCATGGACGCTCTCGGCGGGCTGCGAGGATGAGATCCCGCCGCCGCCGGAGACGCCGGCGGCGCGGCGCGAGCCGGACATCGACGCGGCGCACATGGCCACGTTCAGGGCCGACCGCGAGATTCACTTCACGAACGCGGTGTTCGTGTGCCAGCCGGATCCTTCGCGGCCGGGGATGGTGGCGGTGAGCCTGACGACGAGTCGCGAATCGGCGGACGGCTCGCGCATGATCTTCGGCGCGTTCGCGGAGGGTGTGGCGGCAGAGTCGCTGAAGGACAAGAGCGTGGACATCCTGGGGGGCTCCCTGTTCGACGTGCGCGGCAGCGGCGTTTTTACGGCGATCGCCGCGTACCAGCCACGGTTCACGAAGCTGAAGGTCGAGAAGATCGAGGGCGGCAGCGTGCACGGCGTAATCCAGGGCGAGTTTTACCGCTTTCGCGCGACGCGATTGACCGGGAAGCCGGAGCCGATCGAAGGCGAGTTGCGCTTCAAGGCGAAGCTGCTTGATCCGAGGGGCGCACGCGCGCCCTGACAGGCCCGCGCGCCTTCGCCGGCGAAGCGACAGGGCGGGGCTGGACGCCGCCCGCGCGCGGCCCATGCGCCGGAAAGTTTGGCCGGGCTCCGCGTTCCTACTACAATAGAGTCTGTTCCCCAATGGCCAGGCGAGCCGGTTGACGATGTCCGGAGCGTGCGAAAAGCGGTGACGTTTCCACTACCCCAGGTTAGCGCAGACGCCGCCTCGGCCCGCGAGCCGACGGAGGTGGGAAGCTATTTCATTGCGAATTATCCACCGTTTTCGGCGTGGAGGGCCGAGCATGCGCCCCGGGCGGCGGCGGCGCTGGACGCCCCGGCGCGGACGGACACGCCGCTGGGGCTTTACCTGCACATTCCGTTCTGCCGGAAGCGGTGCAAGTTCTGTTATTTCCGAGTGTACACGGATAAGAACGCGGGCGAAGTGGATGTCTATACCGATGCGCTGGCGCGCGAAGTTTCGCTCTATGCCGGGCGCAAGGGACTGGCGGGGCGGCAGTTTGAGTTCGTGTATTTCGGCGGGGGCACGCCGTCGTTCCTGTCGAATGAGCAGCTCAAGCGGCTGATCGGCCGCATCCGGGAGCACTGGAACTGGGACGCGGCGCGCGAGGTGACCTTCGAGTGCGAGCCGGGCACGCTGAAGGAGAGCAAGCTGGCGGTCATCCGGGAGATCGGTGTCACAAGACTGTCTCTCGGCGTGGAGCATTTTGACGACGACGTGCTGGAATACAACGGCCGGGCCCACAAGTCCGCGGAGATCTTCCGGGCGTATGAATGGGCCCGGGCCACGGGGTTTCCGCAGATCAACATCGACCTGATCGCCGGCATGGTGGGGGAGACCGAGGACAAGTGGAAGGACACGGTGGAAAAGGCCGTGCGCCTGGACCCGGACAGCGTGACGATTTATCAGCTTGAACTGCCGTACAACGCGGTGTTCTCGCGGGAGTCGCTCGTCGGGGGGACGACGCCGACCGTGGCCGACTGGGCGACGAAGCGCCGCTGGGTGGACTACGCGTTTCGACAGTTCGAGGGGGCGGGGTACGGCATTTCCAGCGCGTACACGCTTGTGAAGAAGGGGCGGCACGCGGGGTTCATTTATCGCGACAGCCTGTGGCACGGCGCGGACATGGTGGGGACGGGAGTCGCGTCCTTCTCGCACTTCGGCGGCGTGCATTACCAGAATCATGACCAGTGGGACGACTACATCGCGCGCGTGCAGCGGGGGGAGCTGCCGATTGCCCGGGCGCTGCCGGTTGAGAAGGACTCGCTGTTGATTCGGGAGCTGGTTCTCCAGCTCAAGACGGGGCGGATCGATCCTGGATACTTCGCGGGGAAGTTCGGAGTCGATGTGTCGGCGCGGTTCGCGGAGGCGTGGGCCGGCCTTCGGAGCGAGGGGATGCTCGAGGCGGCCAATGTCGAAGTCCGTCTGAGCCGGGAGGGGCTGCTGCGGGTGGACACGCTCCTGCCGCGATTCTTTGAAAAGCCCTACCGAGACGTTCGTTACACGTGATATCGTGCAAACCCGGCTTCATGCATACGGCGACCCGCGAGAGGCCCTGGCGGATTTCTGCGCGGAATTTCAGTTGTCCGGCGGGGTTGCGGATCATGCCGAGCAGGTGTCGGTCGAGGCGATGCCTCCGGTTTATCGAAATCTGCTCGTACACAACGAGCATATGACGGAGAAGCTTCGCGGTTTCTGGGGCAGGGATATCCACCTGAGCGTTCTGCGCCATCGGGAAGAGGGGGACGTGTATCAGCGGCACATCCTGCTTCAGCTTGCGGCGACGGGCCGGGTTGTGGAAGTGGGGCTGGCGCGGATCGACCTGAGCTATACTTCGGACGCCGTGCGCGAGAAGATCATCGAACGGCGGACGCCGCTGGGTGACGTGCTGATCTCGGCGAACGTGCTCCGGCGGATTGAGCCGCGGTGGTATTTCCGGTTCGGGGGCGCGTGCCCGCTGTTGGCGGATTTTCGCGATCCGGAATTAAGCGCGGCGTATGGGCGGCTGGGGACGATTTTCTGCGACGATGCCCCGGCGATTGAACTGCTTGAAATCGTGACGGATCGAGGCGAGAAGGCGTGAACACGCACTATGACGTAATCATCATCGGAGGCGGGCCGTCGGGCGCGACGGCGGCGACGATCCTGGCGGACCACGGGCACAAGGTGCTCGTGCTGGAGCGCGGGAAGTTTCCGCGCCACCACATCGGCGAGTCGCTGATGCCGAACACCTACTGGACGTTCAAGCGGCTGGGCGTGCTGGACAAGATGAAGGCGTCGAACTTCACGGTAAAGGAAAGCGTGCAGTTCGTGTCGCCAAGCGGCAAGGACTCCGCGCCGTTTTTCTTTCCGGACTGGGACCCTGCGGAGTGGACGTACACGTGGCAGGTCGAGCGGGCGCGGTTCGACCATATGATGCTGGACAATGCCCGGGAGCACGGGGCCGAGGTGACCGAACAGGCCAACGTGCGCGAGGTGCTTTTTGAGGGCGATCGGGCGGTGGGGGTGAGAGCGGTCATCGGGGGCACGGCGCGGGAAATTCGCTCGAAGGTGGTGGTGGACGCGTCGGGGCAGTCGGGAATCATCTCGCGGCAGCTTAAGCTGCGTTACGGGGATGAAAAGCTCAAGAACGCGGCGATTTATTCGTACTACAAGGGTGCGCTGCGGGACAGCGGGCGCAACGCGGGGGCGACGCTGGTCATCGCGACGCCGGAGCCGGGGGGGTGGTTCTGGTTCATTCCGCTGTCGGACGGCATCACGAGCATCGGGGTCGTGGCGCCGCCGAATTATCTTTACAACGGCCGGGGCGATGATCCCGGGGCGATTCTGGACGAGGAGATCGCAAACTGCCCGGGCATGGCGCGGCGGCTGGAGAACGCCGAGCGCGTGGCAAAGATCTACACGACGGCGGATTTTTCGTACCGGTCGAAGCGCTGTTCGGGGGACGGGTGGATATTAATTGGCGACGCGTTCGGGTTTCTGGATCCGCTGTATTCGTCGGGGGTCATGCTGGCGCTGAAGAGCGGCGAACTCGGCGCCGATGCCGTCCATGAGGCGTTGGCGGCGGGCGACACGAGTAGCGCGAAGCTGGGGACCTTCGGCCCGGCGGTGGCGGAGGGGATGCAGCGCATCCGCATGCTGGTGTATGCCTATTACGATCCGAACTTCCGCATGGGGGCGTTCGTGCGGGAGTTTCCGCAGTACAAGAACCACATCACGCGTATTCTCATCGGCGACGTGTTCAATGATGAAGTGGCCGAGGTGTTCGGCGTGATGAAGGATCGCATCGCCCTGCCGGAGTCGATCGCCCTTGAGGCGGCGGGTGCGGGGAGCGCGGCGGCCGGATGAAGCGGGTGGTCATCGTTCTTGTCGCGCTGCTTCTGGCCGCGCACCAGGATTACTGGGCGTGGGACCGGATCGAACCGCTGGCGTTCGGGTTCATGCCGATCGGCCTGACCTGGCACGTGGGGATCTCGATCGCGGCGGCGATTGTCTGGGCTCTTGCCGTCCATTACTGTTGGCCGGCCGACGTGGTCGTGGTGGCGCCCTTGCCGGGCGCGGCGCGGTCCGAGCGGCCGGAACTATGACGGCATTCTGGATCATCCTTGCCTATCTTGTTGTTCTCCTGGCGCTGGGCTTT
This sequence comes from Planctomycetota bacterium, assembly GCA_003576905.1. Taxonomy (GTDB): domain Bacteria; phylum Planctomycetota; class Phycisphaerae; order UBA1845; family UTPLA1; genus UTPLA1. The sequence goes on from QEVG01000022.1 coordinate 8,868, forward strand.
GCGAGCAATCGATTCGCGAAGAAGACGCAGGAAGATTACTTCCTCGCGTCGCGCGGCGTCGGGCCGTTCATGCTGCTGATGTCGCTCTTCGGGACGACGATGACGGCGTTCGCAATGGTGGGCAGCAGCGCCGAGGCGTCGCAGACAGGCATCGGCGTGTACGGGATGATGGCCAGCGCCAGCGGCATTGTGCACGCGATGTGCTTTTTCATCGTGGGCGTGAAGCTCTGGGCGCATGGAAAGCGCTTCGGTTATCTGACGCAGATCGAGTTTTTTCGCGATCGGTTCGAGTCATCGGGGATCGGGCTGGTGCTGTTTCCGATCCTGGTGGCGATGATTTTTCCGTATCTGCTTACCGGCGTGCTGGGACTGGGATCGTGCATTACCGGCGTGACGCAGGGGGCGTTTCCAAGTGCGTTCGCGTCGACGAACGGGGCGGTGCCGCCGTGGCTCTCGGAGGGAATCATCGTCGGCGTCGTGCTGATTTACGTGTTCGTGGGAGGGGTTCGCAGCACGCTTTGGGTCAACACATTTCAGAACGCGCTTTTTCTGACGCTCGGCGTCGCGGCGATGTTCGTCATTGCCGACCGGCTCGGCGGATTTGACAACGCGACGCGCATGGCGGTGGAGAACAAGCCGAGCCTTCTCAAGCGGACCCTCGATCCCAAGGACCGGCCGGCATACGAGGCGAGCGTGGCGCGATACGAGGCGGCGCTGGAGAAGTGGCAGGAGGCGAAGGCAGGTCCGCCGCCGCGCAGGCCGGCCGCGCCGGGTCTGGGGAAGCTGGAGTTTCTGAGTTACCTGCTGATACCACTTTCGGTGGCGACGTTTCCGCACCTGTTTCAATACTACCTGACGGCGCGGAACGCGAAGGCGTTTCGAATGTCTGTGATCGGGCACCCGATCTGCGTGTTGATTCTGTGGATGCCGTGCGTGCTGCTGGGTGTCTGGGCGGCGACGGCGGTGGTCGACGGGCGGCCGGTGGTGCCCCCGGACACGAATCCCAACCAGATCCTGGCGATGGCGATCAAGAACCTGACGGGGCCGGTGATGGGCGGGCTGATGGCGGCGAGCATCCTGGCGACGAATTCGCTGGATGCGCAGTTCCTGGTGCTGGGCAACATGTTCACGAATGACATCGTGACGCACTACCTTGGGCGAAAGCGCTTCACGGAGCGGCAGCTCCTGGCCCTTGGCCGGGCGTTCGTGGTCGGCGTGGTGGCGGTGACGTACGTGGTGTCGCTGGCGGAGCCGCGGGCGGTGTTTCGAATGGGGATCTGGTGTTTCACGGGGTTTACGAGCCTGTTTCCGGTGACGATCGCGGCGCTTTACTGGCGGCGGGCGACGAAATGGGGGGCCTATGCGTCGATCGTGGCAGGCGGGGCGACGTGGTACGGCTTCTTTCACGCTTCGGGGTTTGGGTCGGTCGAGCACTACACCGTCTGGGGGATGCTGCCGGTCGCGCCGGTGACGCTGGCGTCGACGATCGCGCTGGTGCTAGTATCCATCGTGACGCGCCCGCCGAGGCCGAGCACAGTCGAACGTTTTTTCGGGAAGCCCGCTCATGCCCAATGAGTTCAAGATCCTGCGCCGCGTTCAGTTCGCCGAGACCGACACGGCCGGCGTGATGCATTTTTCGAATTACTTCCGCTGGATGGAAGAGGTCGAGCACGAGTGGATGCGTTCACTGGGGATGAGCGTCATTCAGCCGCACGCGGTGGGGACGGTGAGCTGGCCGCGGGTAACGGTGAGCTGTGAATACTTTGCGCCGGTGCGGTTTGAAGACGTCGTCGAACTGCGGCTGGAAGTGATGACCATCGGCGACAAATCGCTGACGTACGAGGTGACGTTCTGGAAAGACGGTCAGAAGACGGCCCGGGGGCGGGCCAAGGCGGTCTGCTGCCGGACGTTCGATGGCGGGAAGTTTGAGTCGATCACGATCCCCGCCGACGTGCGGGCGCGCCTGGAGGGGAAGGGCGCGACCTGAGGCTTGCGGCGCGATGCTCAGGAACCGGGCGGAGCGGAATTGAGACGCACAGCATCGGAATTGGCGTCGCCGCGCGAAGGCGCGACGCGATTCTCCCCAATCCAGTCCGCATTCTGCAGTTCCGAGATTACGGTCTATACTGCGTCTGTTCGGGTAAGAAAAACGCGCCGCACGGCGCTCAGGATTCCCAGCACCGGAGACGCTTCATGAAACAATACCTCCCGTACGTGTTTATTCTCATGGCCGTCATGTCGTGGGGCGCCTATGTGCCGACGATCCATCACGGGCAGCTTGGTTTCGGCGAGCCGAAGGGACCGCTTCGGGCGTTCCTGTTCGTGGGGCTGGCCTATTTTCTCGTGGCGGTGTGCGTGCCCGGTCTGCTGATTCTGGGCAAGGCGGAGCCGGCGGTGTTTCCGATGAAGGGCATGTCGGTATCAACGATGGCGGGGGTCCTCGGGGCGCTCGGGGCGCTGGGCGTGATCCTCGCGCTGCGCACGGGGGGAAAGCCGATCTACGTCGCGCCGCTGGTTTTTGCAGGCGCGCCGATCATGAACGTGATCGTCACGATGATATGGGACCGGCCGCACAGGGCGCCGGCCATGCCGTTTTACCTCGGTATCCTGATGGCCGCGGTGGGGGCGGCGCTGGTGCTGCGCTACAAGCCGGCTTAGGCGGACGTCGGAAGGAGGCGGAGAACGAGCCATATCGAAAACTTCGCCGCCGCTCATCGATTGATGCCGGCGGAGTATCGACGCGGGATGTGTTCATGCGAGCGAACAGTTGGCGGTTCATATGTAGCCGGATGGTACCGGCGGCCGGCGCGGGCGGGTTCGCGGCGCCGAGGGGTCGGCGTGCCCGGCGGATTCTTCATTGCGTGATGGCATGGTCCGCGGCTGCGCCCCTGTTCGCCGGGCAGGCGGCGTCGGCTCCGTCGACAACGAGGCCGGGCGCTTCCGCCGACTGGCCGATGTTTCGGGGCAACTCGCTGCTTACCGGCGTTGCGACGTCGACCCTGCCAGAAAAGCTGGAGGTGCGATGGCGCTTCGAGACGGGCGAGTTGGTTCAGTCGTCGGCGGCCATAGTCGAGGGCGTGGTCTATGTCGGCTGCGACGACGGGAAGCTCTACGCGCTGGATCTGAAAACCGGCTCCGCGCGCTGGAAGTTCGACACCAAGAGCGCGATCAAGTCGTCGCCGACCGTTTACGAGGGCCTGGTGCTCTTCGGCGATGACGACGGCGTCCTGCACGCCGTACGGGCGCGCGACGGCAGCGAAAAGTGGAGCTTCAAGACGGAGGCGGAGATTGCCGCGTCGGTGAATTGCAAGGGGGACCGGCTCGTCTTCGGCTCGTACGATGGATCGCTTTATTGCCTCGCGCTGGCGGACGGAAAGCTCTTATGGAAGTTTTCGACTGAGAGCCGTATCCACGGCACGTCGGCGATTGTCGACGGCCGGGTGCTCGTCGCGGGCTGCGATGAAAATCTTCACGTCATTCGACTGGAAGACGGTACGCCCGAGCGGGCGGTGCTGATGGGCGGCGTGTCGGGGTGTTCGGCGGCAATGGCGGGGGACCGGGTGTATGTGGGCACCTTCGGAAACCAGGTGCTGGCGATTGACTGGAAAAAGGGCGAACGGGTCTGGATGTATGAAAACCCCGACCGGCAGTTTCCGTACATGGCCTCCGCGGCGCTGACGGATCGGCTGGTGGTCATCGGGGGGCGTGACAAGGTGATTCACGCGCTCGATCGCGAAACCGGCAGGGAGGTCTGGTCCTTTCAGACCCAGGCCCGCGTGGAGTCGTCGGCAGTCATTGTCGGCGAGCGGGTATTTGCAGGTTCCTCCGACGGGAATCTGTATGAACTTGACCTGGCGACCGGCACGGAGCGCTGGCGCTTCGAGACCGGTGCCGGGCTGATCGCCTCTCCGGCAGTGGGGGAGGGCTGCCTGGTCGTCGGAGCCGACGACGGCGTGATCTACTGTTTCGGGGAAAAGCGCGGGGCGGACAGGTAAGGCGACGGGCGGCCGGAGTTCTTGCGGGCTGCGGCAGCGTGAGAGGGGACCGGCTCGTCCGTTTCACACAGGCGGACTGGAAGGATGTTCCCCCCTTCCGTTTCCCGCGTGATCGAATTTTTGGTCCAGGTAAGGCGGCCGATCGCCTGGCGCTGCCCGAATTGGAGACCGATCGGAGCCGGGCCGGGGGGTGGCGAGAGGGACCTTCCGCGATTAAGCTTCCAAGCTGGTTTGATACCGGCAACTGGCGGGTCGGATCATCAGCAAATTAAGGAGACCCTTGGCATGATTTCTTCTTTCTCAACAATCGTTCGGACGATCTGTGTCGCGGCGGCGCTTGTCGTGTTTTCAGCGGCGGGAACGGCCCAGGCCGGCCTGGTGTCGCTGTTCGCGACCCAGAACCAGGACCTCGAAAGCAGCTTCACGCTCGACTTCGGCGAGTTTGGCGGGCCGCGGTCGGCCCTGATCTCGCAGACTGAGTTTCAACTGGACCTGAACCCCGACGCGGCGCCGGGCCTATCGGCGGCGTTTGCCTCGTACAGCCAGAGCGCCGATCCCCTGGCACTGCCGAATCCGTTCGGCGGTGACGACCTTTCCACGGGCCCGCTGACGATCAGCATCGAGGAGTCGTACGGCGGCACGTACAATTCGCTGACCGGACAGGTGACCACCAGCGACCTGTATCGGATCGAGTTCACCGGCGACCTGTCGAGCCTCGGAATCTTCTCCCCGGTACTCCTGCCGGGCACGTCGACCGGGCTTGTGACGTTTAACGGTCCGAACAGCGGCGACATCGCACTCAACTGGTCCGGCACGCACACGATCGGCGGGCTGTCGTTCAACTACGTCTGCGCGACGAACACGACGTTTACGCCCGAACCGGCATCGCTGGCGCTTCTGGGCCTCGGGGCGATGATGCTCCGCCGACGCCGATGATCGGCGGCTCATGAGTTTCGCGGAAATCACCACCGGCGTGCGTTCGACCTGGGTCGTTCGCACGCCGTTTCATTTGGCCGCTCGTCTATGATCTGTTTCTCGCCATGAAGGTCGCATACCTTACCGCCGGCGCCGGGGGCATGTACTGCGGAAGCTGCATGCGCGATAACACGCTCGCGGCGGCCCTGATCCGCAAGAAGCGCGACGTGACATTGATCCCGGTCTATTCGCCGATTCGCGTGGACGAGCCCGACGTCAGCACGGAGCGGGTCTATTACGGGGGGATCAACGTATTCCTGCAACAGAAATCGGCCCTGTTTCGGCATGCGCCCCGGCTGCTGGACCGGCTTCTGGATTCACCGCGGCTGCTGGAAAGGGCCATGCGCAGGGCCGGCTCGGCTCGGACTGAAGAGCTCGGGCCGCTTACGCTGTCCATCCTCCGGGGCGAGGAGGGGGCGCAGCGCCGGGAACTTGAGAAACTGATCGAGGGGCTTGGCCCCCTTAGGCCCGACGTCGTGCATCTGCCCAACGCGATGTTCGTGGGGTTGGCGCGGTCATTGCGTGAGGCGCTGGGCGCGGCGGTGGTCTGCTCGCTGACCGGCGAGGACATTTTTCTGGAGTCGCTGCCGTCGCCGCATCGGGAAGAGGCCTACGGACTGATTCGCCGTGCGGCGGGCGATGTGCACGGTTTCTTTTCCGTGACGCGGTACTACGGGGAATATGCGCGGCGGAGGTTCGGAGTCAGCCAGGACCGCCTCTACGCGGTGCCGATGGGCATCCGCGTGGATGACATTCCGCCTGCACCGGCGAATCGCGGCGGCGCGGAGCCGTTTACGCTCGGATATCTGGCGCGCGTGTGTCCTGAAAAGGGGCTCCACGTGCTGTGCGAGGCGTTCATTCGGCTGCACGACAGGGGACTGCGGCCGCGGCTGAAGATCGCGGGATACGTCCCGGAGGGCAGCCGGGAGTACCTGGAAGAGATTCGAACGGGCCTGAGCGAGCGCGGGCTGGACGGCTTCGTTGGCTGGCTTGGCGAAGTCGATCGGGTGGGGAAGCTGGCGATGCTGGCCTCCTGCGACGTCTTCAGCGTGCCGACCGTGTACCGGGAGGCGAAGGGTATTTATGTGCTGGAGGCGCTGGCGCACGGCGTGCCCGTGGTACAGCCGGCGCACGGGTCGTTTCCGGAGTTGATCGGAGCGACGGGCGGGGGCGTGCTGTTTGAGCCGTGCGACGCGGGCGAACTGGCCGATGTGATCGAGCGGCTGATGGGCGACGAGGCGGAGCGGCGGCGGCTGGGGGCGGAGGGCCTCCGGGCCGTGCGCGAACACTTTACGGATGAACGCATGGCGGAAGCGGCGTGGGACGCATTTGAGCGGATCGCCGCGCGGGCGGGCACGCGTGGCGGGTGAGGCGTTCAGCGCGCGGGCGGCACGGGCCGCTCCGTGTCGGGCTCCTGTCCCGCGCGCCGGGTTACCCTACAATGCGGCGATGGGTTCGGGACTGGTCGCACAATCCATCGGCAAGTCGTACCCGACGCGCGGCGGGCCGCTGGTCGTGCTTCGTGACGTGTCGATGGCACTCGAGCCGGGGGCGGCGGCGGCGATCGTGGGGCCGTCGGGGTCGGGCAAGAGCACGCTGCTTAACATTCTCGGGACGCTGGAGCCGCCGACGGAAGGCAGCCTGTCCATCGACGGGCAGAATCCCTACGCGCTGGACGAGCCGGCGCTCGCGGTGTTTCGCAACCGGCAGATCGGGTTCGTGTTTCAGGATCACCATCTTCTGCCGCAGTGCTCGGTGCTCGAGAACGTTCTTGTGCCGACAATGCCGAACGGGAATTCGGAACAGCTTACTGAGCGGGCGCGGTCGCTGCTGGAGCGCGTCGGCCTTTCCGGGCGGCTGGATCACCTGCCGTCGGAACTCTCCGGCGGCGAGCGTCAACGGGCGGCGATTGCGCGGGCACTGATCAACGGCCCGAGGCTGCTCCTTGCGGACGAGCCGACGGGAAATCTGGACCGGGCCAGCGCGGAGGGAGTCGCGACCCTGCTCCTGGAACTTCCGAGGGAGGAAAGCGCCACGCTGGTCGTTGTGACGCACAGCGCGCAGATCGCGGAGATGATGCAACGGCGGTTTGAGATCCATGACGGCCGGCTGATGCCGAGGGCATGACATTTTCGCCATGATTCTGAACCCTTCGATCCTTCAGCGGCGGAGCCTTCGGTATTACTGGCGCGCCGCGCTGGCGGTGACGCTGGGGGCCGCGGCGGGTGCGGCCGCGCTGACCGGGGCGCTATTCGTCGGCGACTCGATGCGGGCGAGCCTTCGGGCGATGGCCGTGGCACGGCTGGGGCCGGTCGATTTCGCGCTGGAGGGGCGGCGGTTTTTTCGCGAGGCGCTGGCGGCGGAGCTGGCCAAGGAGTCCGATGGGTCGGGCCGTACGGCGACGGTGTGCCCGGTCATCACGGTCAGTGCGGCGATCAGTCATGCCGGAACGGCGACGAGGGTCAACCGGATTCAGGTGCTGGGTGTTGATGAGCGGTTCTGGGGGCTTTACGGGTCGGGAGAGAGTTTCGGACGAAGCGGCGGGCGGGGTGTGGCGCTGAATGCGGCTCTGGCGGAAGCCCTTGGGGCCATAGTCGGCGACGACGTTCTCGTGCGCGTGGAGAAGCATGGCGACGTGCCGGTTGAGACGCTTCTCGGCCGGCGGGATGACACGATCGCGACACTGCGGCTGACCGTCGAAATGGTGATACCGACCGAGGGGCCGGGGGCCTTTGCCCTGCGGCCGGGGCAGCTCGCCGCGCGGAACGCGTATGTGCCGATGGTCACGCTCCAACGGGCGCTCAAACAGGAGGGGCGGGTCAATACGCTTCTCGTATCGGAGGGGATGGGACGCGGCGCGGATACGTCGGGCGGCGGGAACGGGGTCGATTGGCAGGAACTGCTGGCAAAGCGACAGACGCTTGAGGATCTGGAGCTTCGGCTCAGGGTCAACGAGCGGGAGGGATATGCGTCGCTGGAGTCCGTCCGACTGTTGATTGAGTCCCCGGTGGAGGACGCGGCCAAGTCGGCGGCGGAGGCGGCGGGGCTTCGGCTCGTGCCGATTCTGACATACCTGGCGAATTCGATCTCTTGTTCGCCGGTGAGCGGATCGGGCGGCAGGCCGGACCGGGTCATTCCCTATTCGACGGTGACGGCGTTTGACGCGGCCCGTGCCCCACAGGGCACGTTTGTATTGACGGACGGCGGCCCCGCGCCTGTATTGGGGGATCGCGAGATTCTGTTGAACGAGTGGGCGGCGACGGAGCTGGATGCCAAGCCGGATGACACCATTACACTCACCTATTTCGTTTCGAGGCCGGGCGGCGGTCTCGAGGAAAGGAGCAGCGCGTTTACGCTGCGCGGCGTCGTTCGAATGTCCGGCTGGGGGGCGGATGCGGGGCTGACGCCGACATTTGAGGGCATTACCGACGCGAAGCGGATCAGCGACTGGGATCCGCCGTTTCCTTTCGACATGAAGCGAATCCGCCCGAAGGACGAGGATTACTGGGACGCGCACAAGGCCCTCCCCAAGGCGTTCGTTTCTCCCGAGGCGGGGCGGCGCGACTGGAACGCGGACGGGCGGTTCGGCTCGTACACGGCGATCCGCATCCTCCCGCAGGCGGGCGGCTCGATCAGCGATGCCGCGAGAACGTTCGCTGCCGGACTGCTGAAGGAGCTGCGTCCGGCGGAGATGGGGCTGCGCTTCACGCCCGTGCGGGCCGACGCGCTGGCCGCGGGGGAGGGCAGCACGGACTTCGGGCAGCTTTTCATCGGATTCAGTTCGTTTCTGATTATCGCGGCTGCCATGCTCGTGGCGCTACTGTTCCGGTTGAACGTAGAGCGCCGCGCGGTCGAGGTGGGGCTGCTGTCGGCGGTGGGGATATCGCTTCGACAGGTCGGGCGGATTCTGGCCGGGGAGGGGGCATGGGTCACGGTGGTCGGATCGGCGGCCGGACTGCTGCTCGCGGGCGGGTACGCGTGGCTGATGCTGGCGGGGCTTCGGTCATGGTGGTCGGCGGCGGTGAATGCGCCATTTTTGACGCTCGCCATGTCGCCGGCGAGTGCGGCAATTGGTTTTTTTGCGAGCATGGCGATCGCCATGATCTCGATTGTCTGGGCGGTGCGCGGATTGGCGCGGAGCTCGCCGGCGGCGCTGTTGTCCGGGACGATCGGGGCTCGCAGCCGGTGGGTCTCGCCGCGCAGGCGCTTCGTGCTGCGGGCGCTGGCGGTCGGGTTCTTTGTTCTGTCCGGAAGCCTTTCGGTCGGCGCGTTTCTGTCGGATCGAATCCCGCAGGCGCCGGCGTTTTTCAGCGCGGGGTTTTCGATGCTCGTGGCGCTCCTGCTGGGGATCTGGCTCTGGCTGCTTAGGGAGCCTCGGGGAGGGCGCGCGGGACCGATCCAACTGACTCCGCGAAAGCTGGCGTTGCGCAACGCGCGGCGACAGCCGGCGCGAAGTCTGCTGGCGGTGGGTCTTGTTGCGTGCGCGACGTTCGTTGTGGTCGCCGTGGGAGCGAGCCGGAAGAGCCCGGATGCGGACGCCGCGCGCCGCAGCGGGGGCACCGGCGGCTATTCGCTTATGGCCGAGAGTGTCGCAGGTCTGCCGTACGATCCGGCCACGGCGGAGGGACGCGCGTCGCTGGGGCTTGGCGATGAAGCGCGGGCGCTCTGCGGAGCCGCCACGATCATGTCGTTTCGGCTCAAGCCGGGCGACGATGCGAGCTGTCTGAACCTGTATAGGGCGCGGCAGCCGAGAATCCTTGGGGCGCGAGGGGCGTTCATCGAACGGGGCGGATTCCGTTTCTCGACGAGTCTTGCGGCGTCCGCGGAAGAGCGCGCAAATCCGTGGATGTTGCTGAATCGACGGCCGGCAGACGGAGCGATTGCGGCAATCGGTGATGAGAGCGCGGTGCGCTGGCTGCTGCACCTGGGATTGGGGGATGATCTTCCGATCGCCGACGAGCGGGGCGGCCCGGCAAGACTTCACATCGTCGGGATGCTGTCGGGAAGCGTGCTTCAGGGCGAGTTGATCATATCGGAAGAGAACTTCCTCCGGCTTTTTCCGTCGGTGGGCGGGTACGGTGCGTTTCTGATAGACGTGCCCGGGGAGGGTGCGGCCCGGCTCGAAGCGGCTCTGGAGAAGGACCTGACGCGGTACGGAATGGACGTGGAGGCGTCGCGGGAGCGGCTGCGGCAGTATCTTGCGGTGGAGAATACGTACCTTTCGACGTTTCAGACGCTGGGCGGGCTGGGACTCTTGCTGGGTACGATCGGCCTGGCGGCGGTGATGCTGAGGAACACGTGGGAGCGGCGTGGCGAGACGGCGCTGATGAGGGCGCTGGGGCTGCGTGCGGGCGTCTTGTTCCGGATGGGGCTTGCGGAGCATGTCTCGCTGCTGCTGGCCGGGCTGGGGGTCGGCACGGCGGCGGCGCTGCTGGCGGTCATGCCCCATGCAATCGGCAGTCCCGGCGACGTGCCCTGGGGGCCGTTGGCATTGACACTCTTGACCGTGTTTGCAACGGGGACGGTGGTGGGAGGGCTGGCCATTCGTTCGACACTTCGCACTCCGGTGCTCATGTCGCTCCGAAAGGAATGAAACGGGTCACTTCGACGCGGCAAGCTACGTGTATTTGCATATGTGTTCCGGCGCGACCGGCGGTCCGCGGGAGCAAACTGGTTCTGCATGCGTGAAGGTTCTCCTCTCTCATTTCCGGTTTGCGGAAGATTTCAGACGATCTCGATGGCCAGGGCCTCGGCGACCGCCGTCAGGCGCTCCGCGGTCTGGTCAAGCGGGGCGTCGAGGGTGGCGATGCGATCCAGCACGCTGAGGCACTCGTCGGCGCCTTCGCCGCGAACGCCGGCGATGGCGACGCAGGGCACTTCGGCGGCCCGGCACATGCGGCCCACGGCTCCGACGACCTTGCCCATCATGGACTGCCGGTCGATGCGGCCTTCTCCGGTGATAACGAGGTCGGCGCGGCCGATCAGAGAGGAGAGTCCGACGGCTTCGCTGACGAGATCGACGCCCGGCATGAGGACGGCGTTGCAGAGGCCGATGAGCGGAAGTGCCACACCGCCGGCAGCGCCTGTGCCCGGCTCGGCGCGGAGCAGCCTGCCGGAAGCGGCTTCGAGGAGGTCGGCCCAGTGGGCCAGGCCCGCGTCGAGCAGCCGGACCGCCGCGGGGTCGGCACCCTTCTGCGGGCCGAAGACGGCGGCTGCGCCGCTGGGTCCGCAGGCGGGATTAAGGACATCGGCCGCGATGGTGACCTGTACCGAATCGAGGCCCTCGGGCGGGCGATCCCAGACGAAGTAACTGATTTCCGCCAGGGAGCCGCCGCCCGCGCCCGGCGTCATGACGCGTCCCGCGCGGTCGATGAGCGAAAGACCGAGGGCCTGCATCATGCCCGCGCCGCCGTCGAGCGTGGCGCTGCCGCCGACGGCGAGGATGATCTCGTCCACGCCGCTTTCGATGGCGGCGCGGAGAACCTCGCCAAGGCCGTAGGTCGTGGTCTTGATGGGATCGCGCTCCTCCGGCGCGAGGAGCGCGTATCCCGCGACGCCGGCCAGCTCGACGATGGCGGTGGCAGCTCTTCGAATCAGGCCGACCGTCGTCTCGACGGGTCGCATGAGCGGGTCGCGGGCGGCGACGCGCCGGCGGCTGCCGTGCAGGGCGTCGAGGAGCACGTCGAGCGTTCCCTCGCCCCCGTCGGCCATCGGGACAACGTGGATTTGTGCCTCCGGGCGGGCACGGCGCACGCCGCGCGCGACGGCCTCGGCGGCGGCGCGCGCGGCGAGGCAACCTTTGAAGCTGTCGGGGCAGATGACGACGGTCAGCATTACTTCGCCTGAAGGGCCAGTTCGGCCCGGATCAATCGTTCGCCGTCGATGCGCAGCACGTGCACGGGAATGAGATCTCCCGAGTTCACCTGTTCGATCAGCGGGCCGAGGGCCGCAAGGGATGTGACGGGCCATCCGCCGAAGAGGGTGATCAGATCTCCGGCGGAAAGCCCGGCTTCGGCGGCCTGAGTGCCGGGCTCGACGGATTTCACTTCGAGGCCGATGGCCCTGCGCAGTCCCCGGCGGCGGAGGTCCGCGGGATTCAGTTCGCGGACGTGAATGCCGAATCTCCGCGCCATGAGCGCGGCACTATCCAGTTCGGGGATGGCGAGCATTTTCACGGGTCGAACCGATCGCTCTCCGCCGCGGAGAAGATCGAGCCGGAGCGTGTTTCCCGGCCGGGCATGGTGGAGGACGCTGAACGCCTCCATGAAGCGCGGCGTGGCGGTGTCGTTGATGCCAACGACGACGTCGCCGGCCCGCACGCCGGCCTCGTGCGCGGGAGATCCGGGATCAACCGATCGGATAGCGATGCCGGGTGGGTTCGTCCGGGGCTCCTTGCTGTCAAAATGGATGCCGAACTCGACGCGGCGGAGGCGCTGAATGTCCAGCATGGCGGGAAGCAGGTCGTGGAGGCGATCGACGGGAATGGCGAAGCCGATGTTCTGCGCGTCGCCGCGAATCGCGGTGTTGATGCCGATGAGTTCGCCCAGGACGTTGAGAAGCGGACCGCCGGAGTTGCCGGGGTTGATGGATGCGTCGGTCTGGATGAGTCCTGAATAGACCTGGTCGCGCGAGAAGCGCAGCTCCCGGTCGAGGGCGCTGATGATCCCGGTGGTGATGGTGTGCTGATATCCGAAGGGGTTTCCGATGGCGATGACGGTCTCGCCGGGCATGAGGTCGTCGCTGCGGCCCATTCGGAGGAAGGGGAGGGGCCGGTCGGCGTCGACCTTGAGGACGGCGAGATCGTGGCGGCGGTCGCGGGCGATTTCCTCGGCGGGCAGTTCGGTGCCGTCGGCGAAGGTCACTTTTATTTCGGACGCGCGGTCGATCACGTGTGCGTTGGTGACGATGTATCCGCCCTCGTGGATGACGAAGCCGGAGCCTACGCTGTTGGTCTTGAAGCTGCGCGGGCGCGCCGCGGGGAGGTCGAAGATGTCTTCGAAGATGCTCTCCACGCCGAACCGGCGCTGCATGGTGACGATGGTGGTGGTGGAGAGATTGACGACCGCCGGGCTGCATTCGCGAAAGACGCGGACGGCCGGAGTGATCCTCTGCGCGGCGGCATCCTGGGCGCGGGCGGCGGAGCACACCAGGGCACCGACGATACCGGCGGCCGTGACGCCCATGCGCGGGCGCAGGGCGCGCCCTGCGGCGCACGTTGGAGGCCGGGGTGGTCGAGAGCGGCCCGCGCTCCGACACATTTTTGGGAGGAGTCGGAGCCACTCCGACGGACGGGTCCGACGAGGATGAGTGATCATAGGTCCAGCACCTCGTACTGCTTTTCGCGATACGTCGATCCTATGCTTTTGCATACGAGACTTCCCTTGCGGCAGGTTCGGGCGCGGTGCGAGTGGCCGCAGAACGCGTGGGTGACTTTTGGAAAATCGAGCAGCGTTTCGCCGAGCAGCTCGCTGCCGAGGAATCCGCCGGCAAAGGCCCAGTTGGGAACGATGGTGGGTGGAACCAGTTCGGCGAAGGGCAGGTGGTGCACCGCGGCGATGACGCGCGATACCCGATCGTGAACTTCCGAAAGATGCCGCCGAAGCTTGTCGGCCATGCGGCGGGTGAACTCGACGTCGCTCTCGGGGAGGCGCACACGCTCGCCGTCCATCCAGCGGCTGGTGACGTCGAGCGCGCCCGGCGGCAGATCGGCCTCGTGGCTGAGAAGGTGGCGATGCTTGTCGAAATACGCCGCAGCCCCGGGCCCGACCTTATGCTGATAGAAGCGAAGCGGAATCTTCATGCCGGACGGGCGGAATGAGAAGTCGTACCAGCCGACGTTTCCGACGAAGGCAGTGTCTTCGAGGACAAGGGGGCTTTCATCGAGGTAGTGAACGCCGTTCCTGCGGCACGCCGCGCTGACGTCGTTCTCGTAGCGCGCGAGCGAATCGGCCCCGCCGACGGTCCAGAGTTCGTGGTTGCCGGCGACGGCCATCTTGACGCCGCGGAACGGCTCGAAGAGGCCGAAGACTCTGTCCATGACCGTCAAATCGGTCGAGGCGGTGTCTCCGACGAAGAGCAGGCAGTCACCGCCGCCCGCACAGATTTCCTTGGCGATTTTCTCCGTTGGCTCCCGGCTTCGCGCCACGTTGTAATGGAGGTCGGAAGTGATGATGATCCGCATGAGAGAACCGCTGACAACCCGTGCCGGCGCCGTCCAGACGAAAACACAAAGCGGACGGAGGACCGAAGCCGGTATACAGAATAGCCGATACCGCATGTCCCGGCATGCCGCGGCGCGGCGGGATTCCGGGGCCGACGAAAACCCATGAATGTAGTCGTTGAGATTTCCGACCTCCATAAGACCCATCGCCTCGGAGACGAGTCCGTGTTCGCCCTGCGCGGCGTCGGACTGAGCGTCGATCGCGGCAGGTTCGTGGCCATCATGGGGGCCAGCGGGTCGGGCAAGACCACGCTCATGCACCTCATCGGCGGGCTGGATCTTCCCGACAAAGGCTCGGTGAAGGTAGACGGCTTGGAGATACCCGCCCTGTCAGACGAGGAGCGGACGCTGTTTCGCCGCCGGCGGCTGGGGATCGTCTTCCAGGCGTTCAACCTGTTGCCCTCGCTGAGCGCCCTTGAAAACGTCATGCTCCCGATGCTCGTGGATGGGCGGCCCTACGCGGAGGCCCGGCAGCGGGCGGATGAACTGATGGCCCAGGTGAACCTGTCGCACCGCCAGCGACACCGCCCCGCGACGCTGTCCGGAGGCGAGCAGCAGCGGGTGGCGATCGCCCGAGCGCTGACGACCCGGCCGACGTTGATCCTCGCGGACGAGCCGACGGGCAATCTCGATCCGACATCGGCGGCGTCGATCTGGAGGCTGCTGCGGCACCTGGCGAGCGAGGGCGGCACGACCGTATTGATGGTGACGCACGAGGCGGCGGCGGCGGCGCACGCGGACGTTGTTCACGTACTTAAGGAAGGCCGCTTCACTGGCACCATCGAGGCGGGAGGCTGTGCGGATGCGACTCTGGTGGCAACTCGCTACGCGCAACTGGCGGACTAAGCCGGGCCGCACGGCGCTGACCGGCGCGGCGGTCGCGCTCGGCGTCGGCGTCGTCGTCTGGGTAACGTGCTGCTACGAATCCGTGCGCCAGGGCGTGACGCGGGTCGTGCTGGAGTGGGTCGGTTCGGCGCACGTCATTGTCGAGCCGGTCGAGGGCGTCTGGGCCGTATTTTCGCAGGGACTCGAAGCGGAGATCGCGGCGCTTCCGGGCGTGGCGCACACGACGATCCGCACGCGGGAGTACGTGGACGCGCGGCCCGCGCCGAAGACGCCCCCGGCGCTGGGAAGCGAACCGAGCCGGTCGCGGCCGTACGAACGGATCGAAGTCTCGGGAGTCCTGCCCGAGAAGGAAACGGTTTTTCGCACGTACCGAATGGCCGCGGGGCGGTTCTTGAATTCGGACGACGTGGATGCGCTGCTCATTGAGAAGCTGCTGGCCGAGGAGTTCGGCGCAGGTGTCGGTGACAGGATCGTGCTGCGTTCGCTGCGCGACCTGGAACACACGAAGACATTTACGATCGTGGGAATCGTTGACCGCCGGCGGGCGAGTGTGAACCAGGCGCCGATGACCTGGGCCCGGCTGGAGGACGTTCAGGCGCTCTCGGGACTTCCGGGCCGGATCAAGGGAATCGACGTGATGCTCGCCGACGCGGGCGTGCCGTCGATTCGCGCCGCGGCAGAACGCATCCGCGCGCTGATCGACCGGCACAACGCGCGTCCGCGGAAGGACGATCACGAATCGGAGTCGTTGAATGTCAAGACGACGGAGACCCAGCACAAGAAACTCGGTGCGGCCCAGGGCCTGTTGCAGTTCATCATGCTGCTCCTGTCGTGCGTCGTGCTGTTGACGGCGTTTTTTATCATCCTCGCCTCGATGAGCATGGGCGTGACGGAGCGGATCGCCGAATTGGGACTGCTTCGCTGCGTGGGCGTGACGCGGGGGCAGGTGGCGGGGCTGGTGTTCCTCAGCACGCTGCCGCTGGGGTTGGCGGGAACGATTGTCGGCGTGCCGCTCGGTGTCCTGCTCCAGTGGATCACCATCGAGAGCGCGCGCGACTACCTCGGCGACCTGGTCATCAACCGGTGGGGCGTCGCGCTGGCGGTGGCGGGCGGGCTGGGTACGACGTTGCTCGGAGCGGCGGTGCCGGCCGCGAGTGCCATGGCTATTTCACCCGTGGAGGCGGCGCGGGCGTCGGGGGGACATCGCTTTCTGCCGGGTGTCTGGCTTCTGGCGCTCGTCGGCGCGATTCTGCTGGGCGGGCACGAGTACGTTCAACGCGCAATCAGCCGTTCGGTCGAGGGGTCCTTCGGGACCGTGGCCGTTGGAAGCCTGCTGCTGCTTTACGGCGGCTGCGCGCTGATCGCGCCGGCGGTCGTCGTGTTGCTGGGGCGGCCGGCGGTGCGCGTCGCGGGGGGGGTTCTGCGGCTGCGGCCTCAGCTGCTCGGCGATGAGATTGATAAAGCGCCGTACCGATCGGCCGCGATCTGCTGCGGTCTGGCGGTCGGGCTGTCGCTTATCGTGGGGCTGATCGTCTGGGGCCAGTCGGTGAAAGAGGGCTGGCAGTTTCCGCGGGAGTTTCCGGATGCGATGCTTTACAGCTACGCGCCGATTCCGCTCGAGGAGGTCCGCGCCCTGCGGGATACGCCGGGCATTACGGACTTCACGGTATGTGACGACTTCGGTTTTTCGCTGAGCAAGCCGAGCAAGCTGTCCATCTTCCGGTCGCTGTCGATGTTGGAACAGTCGTCGCGGTTTCTGGCGATCGAACCCGAGGAGGGGCTGCGAGCGGTAAAGCTGGCTTTCCTGGAAGGCGACGAGCGGGACGCGACGGAAAAGCTGAAGGCGGGGGGCCATGTGCTCATCACGCGCGAGTTTTCCCAGGCCCGGGACAAGCATCTCGGCGACACGCTTGAGATTTGGGTGGGTGACAAGCAGGCGACATTCACGATTGCCGGGGTCGTCGGGTCTCCAGGCCTGGACATCGCCGTGAGTTTTTTCAACGCGACCGAGTATTTCCAGTTTTACGCGGTGGGAGCGATCTTCGGCACGCTGGACGACGCCGAGAGGCTCTTTGGCCGGCGGTATGGAAAGCTGATGCTCTTTAACTTCCCGAAGGCGGCCACGCCCGGCGCCGACAAGGACGGAGCGGTCCTCGGATCGACGGATGGCTCGGCGGGATCCGCCGCGCGGCTGACGCCCGCGCAACCGGGCGAGCGGCAGACCTTTTCCCTCGGGCCGGGACCGATTCCCGAGACGGGTCCGCAGGAGGCCATTGTGAACCGGATGCTCAAGCGACTGGGTTTTCCGCCGAAGGCGTTCGTCACGGCGCGGGAGCTGAAGACGCAGATCGACGAGAACATCAATCGCGTGACGCTGCTGCTCTCGGCGATACCGGCGGTCGGACTGCTGATTGCGGCGCTGGGGGTCGCGAACCTGATGGCGGCCAACGTCGCCAGCCGTACGCGGCAGATCGCGGTCCTTCGCGCCATCGGCGTGACGCGGAGGCAGATGGCGCGGATCGTCATCGGCGAGGCGGTCGTGCTGGGGTTGATCGGTAGTGTCATTGGCGTGGCTCTCGGGATGCTCCTGGCGCGGGCGAGCAACGTGATGACGACGGCGCTATCGGGATTTGAGCCGGTCTTTGCGATCCACTGGACATTTGTCGCGGCGGGGGCGGGCCTGGCGACGCTGCTCTGTGTCATGGCGGCCTTGGCCCCTGCCGGACGAGCGAGCCGCACGCGAATCGTGGCGGCCCTGGCCGAGGGATAACCGCGCCGGTGGACCTCTCGCCGTCGATCGCTCGACTTCCCCGGCGGCTCCAGTTACCTTTCGCTCCCCCATGCGGGACAAAAGCGCCTTTACGCATCTCTACCCGTTCGAGAGCCGATTCCTCGACCGCAACGGCCTGCGCTATCACTATCTCGACGAGGGGTCGGGTCCGCCGGTGCTGATGGTTCACGGCAACCCGACGTGGTCGTTTTACTATCGGGCGCTCGTGAAAGCGCTGCGCGGCACGCATCGGTGCATCGTGCCCGACCATATCGGCTGCGGCCTTTCCGACAAGCCGGACGACACGAAGTACCGATACACGCTCGCCAACCGGGTCCACGATCTTGACGCGCTGCTTACGCATCTGGATATCACCGGGGACCTGACGCTCGTCGTGCATGACTGGGGCGGGATGATCGGACTGGCGGCGGCCCTGCGCCGGCCGGAGGCGGTGCGGCGGCTGGTGATCCTGAACACGGGGGCGTTTCTGCTTCCCGCAGGCAAGCGGCTGCCCCTGCGGCTCGGGCTGCTCCGCACGCCGAATCCGCTTGCGACGCTGGCGGTATGCGGGCTGAACGCCTTTGCCGGGGCGGCGACATGGATGGCGACGCGCAAGGGACTTTCGTCGGACGTGAAGGCCGGGCTGCTGGCACCGTATGACAACTGGGAGAATCGTCGCGCGACGCTGCGGTTTGTTCAGGATATCCCGCTTGGCCCGAAGCACCCGGCCTATGCGACGGCAAAATGGACCGATGAGAATCTGCACCGGCTGGCGGCGCTGCCGGCGCTGATCTGCTGGGGCGATGGCGATTTTGTGTTTGATCGCCACTTCCTCGCGGAGTTTCGCCGGAGGTTTCCGCTGGCCGAGGTGCATACGTTTTCCGATGCGGGGCACTATGTCCTGGAGGACGCCGCAGATCGCGTGGTTCCCCTGGTCGAGGATTTTTTGCGGAGGCACCCCATCGGACGAGTGGCGGGCCGTGACCCATGCGGCCAGACGGGCGCGGGGAGCATCTCGAACGAGTCTACATCCGGCGGAGTCGTGCTCAACGTCGCGGCGCACCTGCGCGACACGGCGGCGCGGCAGCCCGATACGCCCGCGATCGTGTGGGCGCGCCGTCGCGACGCCACGGGACGGGCCGATTACGCGCAGGTAACGTTTGGAGAGCTTGATCGCGAGACGGACGCAGTGGCACACGGGCTGTCGGGCATCGGCGTGACGCCCGGCATGCGGGTCATCGTCATGGTGCGACCGAGTCTCGAGTTTTTCGTGATTACGTTCGCGCTGTACAAGATCGGAGCGGTGCCGGTCCTGATCGACCCGGGAATGGGCAAGCGCCGGATGGTCGCGTGTCTGCGCGAGGTAGACGCGCAGGCGTTTGTGGGCATTCCGCTCGCGCACCTGCTTCGCGTGGCGCATCGGCGGGCGTTTATGACGTGTCACATTCGCGTCACGGTCGGGGGCAGGTGGGGCTGGAGCGGCGCAACGCTCGATGAACTGCGCGCGGGCGTGCGGTCGCCGTTCGATATCGCGCCGACGCGGCCGGAGGACCCGGCGGCGATCATCTTCACAACCGGCAGCACCGGCCCGCCCAAGGGAGTGTTGTTTCAGCACGGCGTGTTCGACGCGCAGGTGCGGATTCTCCGCGAGCATTTTGGGATTCGACCCGGTGAGATCGACCTGCCCACGTTTCCGCTGTTTGCCCTGTTTGATCCGGCGCTCGGGATGACGGCGGTGCTGCCGGAGATGGACCCGACGCGACCGGCACAGGTCGATCCGACGAAAATCATCGGGGCCATTCGCGACCGCGGCGTGACGCACATGTTTGGCTCGCCGGCGCTGCTCGATCGAGTCGGGCGATACGGAGAGGCGCATGGTGTCCTGCTGCCTACGCTTCGCCGGGTGATCTCCGCAGGCGCACCCGTGCCGCCGGTCACTTTGGAGCGATTCGCGAGAATGCTTCCCGATGAGGCGCGGATTCACACGCCCTACGGGGCGACGGAGGCGCTGCCCGTGGCGTCGATCGACCATCGCGAGATACTCGGCGAGACGGCCGCGAAGACAGGACAGGGGGCGGGCACGTGCGTCGGGAGACCGGTGTCCGGTGCGACGGTGCAAATCATCGGGATCAGCGACGAACCGATCGAAACGTGGTCGGACGGGTTGATGAACCCGCGCGGGGAGGTGGGTGAGATCGTCGTGAGGGGGCCAATGGCGACGCGGCGGTACTGCACAGACGAGACGGCCAACCGGCTGGCAAAGATCCGCGACGGGGCGGACGTGTGGCACCGAATGGGCGATGTCGGCTACTTCGATGAACAGGGTCGGCTGTGGTTCTGCGGGCGAAAGGCGCATCGGGTCATCACCGCCGAGGGGGTGATGTTCACCGAGCCGGTGGAGGCCATCTTCAACAGGCACCCGCGCGTGTTTCGATCTGCGCTGGTCGGCGTCGGGCGTCCGCCGGATCAACAGCCCGTAATCTGCATTGAGCTTCAGCCTGGAGACAGTGGGGCAGGTGTCGAGCAGTTGACCCACGCGCTGCTCGCCGTTGCGGCGGCGCATCCGCACACGCGGACGATCCGGAAAGTGCTCATACACCCCGGGTTTCCGGTGGACATCCGGCACAACTCAAAAATTTTCCGGGAAAAGCTCGCGCCCTGGGCCGAGGAGCGTCTTCGATGAGCGGAAGGCGGGTGCTGGTGACCGGCGGCGGCGGGTTTCTTGGCCGCCGCATCGTGGAGATGCTCGTGGAGCGCGGCGACGCGGTGCGGAGCTTTTCGCGCGGTGAATATCCCGAGCTGCGGGCGCTGGGCGTGGACGTGCGGCGCGGGGAGCTGGAGTCGGCCAGAGATGTTCGCCGGGCGTGCGAGGGGTACGAGGTCGTCTATCACGCCGCCGCGCTGCCGGGCATCTGGGGCGATTACCAGGAGTATCACCGGCCCAACGTGGTCGGGACACGAAACGTACTCGAAGCGTGCCGGGCGGCAGGTGCGCGGGCGCTGGTGTATACCAGTTCGCCGAGCGTCGTGTTCGACGGGCGCGACATGGAAGGGGTCGATGAATCCGCGCCGTACCCGGACCGCTACGAGGCGCATTATCCACGGACGAAGGCGATCGCCGAGCGGGAGGTACTGGAGGCGAACGGGCCGATGCTCGCGACGGTGTCTCTGCGGCCGCACCTGATCTGGGGGCCGAGGGACAATCATCTGGTGCCGCGCATTTTCGCGCGGGCTCACACGCTGCGGCGCATCGGCGGACTCAACAAGCTCGTCGATTCGACCTACATCGATAATGCGGCGGAAGCGCACGTGCTGGCAGGGGATTCATTGAGGCCGGGGGCGCCGCATGCCGGGCGGGCGTACTTCATCAGCAATGGCGAGCCCCGACCAATCTGGGACCTGGTTAGCGGAATTCTGGCGGCGGGCGGATTGCCCCCGGTCACCCGGTCGGTGCCATATTCAGTGGCACTAACGGCGGCGGCGACGATGGAGGCGGGATGGCGGCTGCTGCGGATTCGGCGCGAGCCGAAGTTGACGCGCTTCCTGGTGCATGAGCTGACCACAGCGCACTGGTTCAATATCTCGGCGGCTCGGCGGGCGTTCGGGTATGTGCCGAGGGTGACGATTGAGGAGGGGCTTGCCCGGCTAAAGGAGTGGCTTAAGAAGAGCTGACAACGCGTAGCAAGTCGATTTAACCTTATGTCTTTTAGCAGGTTACGCCCTGATCACCACACGCCCGAAGATCAGAAGTACGTGCGTGGGGTGGCCTGAATCCTCACCTCCGGGGGCGAAAACGTCCGAAAACTACAGTTGTCTGGCCGGGTTCGGGAACGGGAAACTGGTGATGTGCTTGTCTCGCCGTGACAAGTCGTACGGTCGAGCATAGGATTATGGGTCTAGCCGGAAACGGGCCGGCATAATGGTACAACGTTTCACCTGGCGAGAATCGGGGATTGCGGCCCTTTGGGCGACGCCGATGGATTCCGCATGTTCGTATCGTATGGTGTTTCTATGAGCATGAACGACAAGCTTACGTCTTTGAACCAGCGGATGGACGAACTGCGCCGCGAACTGAGCGACCTTGCGGCCGTCCGCCCGCACTCGGACAACGCCGCACTGGTGGACCTCGAAAACGCTCTGCTGCGCGAACTGGCGAAGGCAGAGGCCCAGGTTCGCCAGATCCAGAATTACATCGATCGCTGTTCGCCGGTCGGGGCCGCTGACTGATCATTCCCGCCGTCTCACGGCCGGGCGCTGCACTTTTTCTCAAATGCGGCGAATATCCAACCACATCTGAAAGCACCTCGAAGGGCCTTCGTTTTCCGCAGGGTAATTCCCTGCGCGCGGGCATGCCCGTATAGTGACCGACCGGTCGCACGCTACAAATTGTTCTGATCTGGAGGTGCATCATGAAGCAGTCGCCCATGACCTGCGGGGCCCTCGCGCGAGTGCGCGCCCGCATACTCGTTCTCGCGATCGTGTCAGTTGCAGCGGCCGGCACGGTTGCCGTCGCCGAAGAGCCGTCGATCCAGCAGTTTGTAGAGATCAAGTGGCCGCGGGCCGGACGGCTCGCGCCCGACGGCACGTTTTATTACATTCACAATCCCGACGGCCTGAACCAGCTCTATGCGCGGCCGTCGGGGGGCACAGACGCCCGGAAGCTCACGGACTTCCCCGACGGTATCTCGTCCTATTCCCTTTCCCTGGACGGCAAGTGGATCGCGCTGACCGCGGCGATCGGCGGAAACGAACAGACTGATATTTACCTGATGGACACGTCGACCGGGCGGACGCGGGCGCTGTTTGCGCACCCGGACGTCGTGTATGGGTCGGTCGCGTGGCGTCGTGATTCGCGCGGATTCGCTTTCAAGGCGAATGATCAGTCGCGTTCCGATTTTTACGTCTATACATTCGACCTGGATCGCAACTCGACGCAGCGCGTGCTGGCCCAACCGGGTGATACCTCGCCGGCGGACTTTACGTCGGACGGCAAACGGCTGATGTGCGTTCGCATGATCTCGGCGACGCACACGGAGCTGTTCGAGGTGGACCTGGCATCGGGCACAACGCGGCAGGTAACGCCGCAGGGCGAGGCATGGGCGTTCGAGCCGGTCGGCTACCTGGCCGATGACAAGACCTTCCTGGCCAACAGCGACTACCGCGGCGACAAGAACAACACGGTGGCGATCGAGTGCGCGTCGGGGAAGATCGAGCGGCTGTTCCCGGACTGGGCCGGGTACGACACGGACTACGGCGTGTTGAGCGAAAAGCGCGACATGCTGGCCGTGTGCCTGAACGACGACGGCTATGGAAAGCTGAACGTGCTGACGCTTCCGGATCGGAAGGCGCTCAAGCTGCCTTCGCTTCCTCGCGGCGTCATCGGGAGCGTGTCTTTCCAGGGTGGGCACATGCTCTACGCTGTGGACAACGCGAACACGCCGGGCGTCATCTACAAATGGGCAACGACGTCGGCGGATGCCTCGCCGGTGGCTCTGACGGAAGCCGAGACGCAGGGCATCGACCTGGCGCGTTACCCGCTGCCCGAGCTGATCCGGTACAAGTCGTTCGACGGACTGGAAGTGCCGGCGTTTCTTTATCTCCCGCCGGGCTACAGCAAGGGGTCGAAGATACCGTTCATTGTTACGTACCACGGCGGTCCGGAGGGGCAGTACCGGCCGAGCTTCAACTACCTGAACGCGTTCTTCCTGTCGCGCGGCTTCGGTATTCTTGCACCAAATGTGCGAGGGTCATCGGGATACGGCAAGAAGTATCTCGAGATGGACAATTACAAGAATCGCATGGCGAGCGTGAAGGACGGCATCGAGGCGGCGCGCTGGCTGGTCAGGGAAGGCTACAGCACGCCGCGGCAGATTGCCGCCTACGGGGGAAGTTACGGCGGGTTCATGGTCATGGCGACGATCACCGAGGCGCCGGACGCATTCGGCGCGGCGTGCAACATCGTCGGCATCTGCAACATGGAGACTTTTCTCGAACGCACGAAGGACTATCGCCGCAAGCTGCGCGAAGTGGAGTACGGTCCCCTTTCGGACGCCGAGTTCCTCAAGTCCATCTCTCCGATCTACAAGGTGGATCGAATCGCCTGTCCGCTCCTGATCGCGCACGGGGCCAATGACCCGCGCGTACCGCTGCACGAAGCCGAACAGCTTCACGCAAAAATGAAGGAACTGGGCAAGCCGGTGGAGATGCTCGTCTTTCCAGACGAGGGTCACGGGTTTGCAAAGGAACCCAACCGCATTACGTTTGCCGAGCGCGTTGCCGAATTCTTTACGCGAAATCTTACGAAGACACCCGGAAGGTCATAAGCCAATCAGGTCTTCGACAAACGCGGCGGCGTCGGCTTCCGGAGTCCCGGTCGCATAGTCAGCACATGCCGGCAATTCGCCCGGTTCAGGCAGCATGCCGAGCTTGGCTCGAACGAAGCCGGCGACATCGGTGGCGTCGAGGACGGCGTCCTGGTTCATATCTCCGAGCAAAAGACACGGCTGAGGGCAGAGCCCGATGTCACAGGGAACGCCGTTGCCCTGGTACGTTCCGCCGCACAGTTTCTCGGAAACGGCCTGGCACGATCCGTCGCCGAGGCAGCAGGCGCCCTGCGGAAGCTGGCACGCAACGCTCAGGAACCCGTCGCCGGAATCGAACTGGTCGCGCCCGCCCAGACGGATCAGGTATGTCTTTCCGAGAATCGCGGAAATCGTGACCGTGCTCGCGCCGGCGGACGCGCCGCAGGGATGTTCCGCGTCGTCGTCGTTGCAGCCAAGCCGAAGCGCGAACAGCGACTGATTGTTGCAGACGATGTCTTCTGTGCCGTCAAAGGGACCATAGATCGCGAGGTCGGAGTCGTAGTTCGGGTTGCTCATGCCGTGAACATCGCCGCAGGTGCTTGTGGTGAGCGTCCCCGTGCAGGTCGCGACGTAAGTGAACCAGATGTCGCGGCCGGTCAGCCGCGCTCCGCCGTCGTTGCACATGCCGACCGGATTGATGGGGCCGTCGGTCGTGGCGGCCATGGTCGAGAATGGGATAACGCCATCACCCATTCCGCCGTTGAACGGGATGGCCGCCGCGCAGGTGTCGTTGACCGGCTGCACGAAGCCGCCGCACAGAGAGTCGCGCGCGTTGACGAACGCGGGCACATCCCACCGTGTCGCATAGTTCGGGCAGGGGCAGTGCGTGGCGATGCCGATGATGGAACCGTTCTGAATGAGCGATGATCCGGAATTGCCCCCGCGCAGGTCGATCGAGGGGCGAAAGCTGTTGCTGAACACGTTGCTGATGGGACCGGACGCAAACTGCTGCGTCTGGCTGCGCGTGCAGGTGTCGTCGACACCGTAGCCGTACATTTCGGCCGGGAAGGCGACGTCGGGCGGGACCGTGGCGATGGGCCGGAGCGTGCCGTACCGTTCGAAGGGAAGCTGACCCAGGTTGTTCGTGCCGGTGGTCATCACCGCCCAGTCCTGACCGACGCCGGAGTTTGAGGATTGAAACGCCGTCACCGGGAACTGCTCGGCGATCGGCGGATGCGACAGGCCGCAATTCGGCTGCGATGGCGGAACGTTGAACTGAATCACCATGCTGCCGAAGATGCAGTGCCCGGCGGAGACGAGACAACTGTCTTCGTTCCAGACCGATGCGGTGCATCCGGCCGGCAGAAGGCGTCCGGCCCAGGTCTCGCTGGAGGGAACGCGGTCGTCTGTTTCGCCGCAGATTCCACATTGCCCCTGGCTGCCGCGGGGGGTCGGATCGGCGATCTGGCGTTCTAATTGAAATATGGAAAAGCGATTGGCCTCAGTTTCTGCGTCGGCAATGAACTCGACGATTACCGCGTCGCCGTTGAAATACGCGGAAGTTCCGCCCCAGAGCGCCATGTTGGCGGCGTCGAGTATCTGGGATTCGCCGTCCAGACGGGAGGTAAGCCGCAGGCGGCTGCCCTTTTCGAGCTGCACATCCCGAAAATGCAGGCGGAGCCAAGCCGCGCCGGGCCGGAACACGAGATGCGATTGCAGCGACCGGGCCAACGGTGCCCGGTTGGCGAGGAGTCCACTGTCGTGTTGGTAGGCCTCGTATTCGCCGAGGGGGTGATCCAGGGTCTGCTGACCAAGGGCGGATGCTTCGGCGATGATGATAACGAGGGCGGCGGCGAGCAGATGTCGCATGACGGGTTCCTGTCCGATGGTTCGGTTTTCTGTTCAGCGGGTCGCCTTCGTCGCGGATACGTGGGACGAAGGTAGCCACGGCCGGATGGACAAGAGACCCACGCTTACGATCTCATCGTATCAAAACCCGGCGGGGAATAAAACGGGCGGACGCGGGAAAGCGCGCGCAAGTCCTGTGAGGGTCGCGGGTTGGTTTGTAGGGAATGAACCAATCGAAGCGGCCCGCGCGGGAATCATCCGCACGCGGGCCGCCACCATGGAAGCGAACGAGATTCTAGCGCGTATTCGCGTGCCGGTGGGTCTACCAGCGGACGCGAACCCGAGTCCCGTAGGCGTTTACGGCCACCAGTCCCCCTTCGCGATAAACGCCGACCTGCCGATAGAAACCGCCCTGGCGATAAGCGCCCATGTCACGCATGAAGCGGCCATCGTCCCGGATGACGGGCGGCGGCGGAGCCGGGGGCGCGACGATCACGGGCGGCGGAGGAGGCGGAGCGACGATCACCGGGGGCGGGGCTGGAGCCACGATGACCGGTGGCGGCGGGGAAGGCACGATGATGGCGACGCGCTCGCAGCAGACATTGGTGTCATCGTCGTCGAGCGCACAACCGCCGCCGGCTGGAACGACTCGGGCTTCCACGCGCAGATCGCGCGGATGGGCGAATGAACCGTCCGGGATGTTCACCGAGATGAGATCTCGGAACCGGGCCTCTTCGCCGTCGTCATCTACCTCGATGGGCCGATCGAGCGGGATTGTGATTACGACCTGCTGCCCCTGCGGATCCACGACCAATCGGTCGCACTCCATCAGTTGCAGTACAAGATCGAATCGCTCGTCGGCGCAGGCATCCTCGATTTCAACCTCATACTTGATGTGCAGGGGCCACTGCCCGGCGTCGAAGCGGATGCGGGCTTCGAGTTCCTCGATGTCAGCTTCAGCTTCGCTGTGCCGAGACCACTTGTGGTCGTCTGCGTTCCCCGCCAGAGGCGAAACAGAGATCGCGGCAAGTGCCGCAACGAACCAGCGGAATCGAAGAGTCCTATGAAACATGACGCCCATCCCTTTCCCGGCCGGGGCGTAATCCGCCCTTCGCAGCCGTTGCATTATATATGGACACGCGGGCGGCCTGGCGGTTAGAGAGGGCGCTTGGGCGTAGACACGGTGGAATTGAGTCCAAAACGAGGGTCGGGATGCCCGGACCCGCGGAACCGATGTATTGACATGTCCCTTCAGCCCGCGATGGAGACAGATCGCACGCCGCGCAGGCGTTACCGGCCGCACATGAAGTGGCTGCTGGCGGGCGCAAGTCTGGTCTGTGCCTGCGGCGCGGTCGAGCTTTGGGTGCGGATGCTCGACCTTGGCCCGGCGGTCTATGGGCCGCGTCGCTTCGAGCCGGGAGGGGCGGTGCCGTTTGCGACGATCGACGCCGGGGGGCGGTCGCTGCTCGTTTATCGCGCGCATTCCACGTTTTCGTCGGTTTACGACCCGGCAGGGGATTCGCGGCGGTATTTCGGACCGGAGGGGCGGGTGGTCTATCGCATTAACGCCCTTGGTCTGCGGGGAGGACCGATCGCAATCGAAAAGGAGGCGGGCGGATATCGGGTCATCTGTCTGGGGGACTCCATAACGTTCGGGGAGGGGGTGCGCGAGGAGGATACTTTTGTGGCGCGCTTGCAGGGGGAACTCTCGGCGGCGATGCCGGGCCGGGCGGTCGAAGTGATCAACGCCGGGGTGCAGGGCTACGGGACGCGCGAAGAGGAACTGATGTTCGACAGGCTCTGTGTACCCCTGGCCCCGAATGCGGTTGTGCTTCAGTTCTTTTTGAATGACGCGACGGACTTTGGCGAGACGATCCGCCAGAATGACGATCGAACGCGCGCGCTGGAGTTGTCCCTGCCCGCGCGGGCATCGCGCGTCTGGGAGATCATCGAGCGGAGCCGGCACGCCGCACGGTTGCAGAGGGAGTATTTCGCGACGACGCGCAGGTCGTTCGATTCGCTGCAATGGGACGCGTGCCGAAAGTCTCTTGCGAACATGGCGGCGGAGTCGAAACAGCGCAACATCAGGTTTGTCGTGATCGTGTTCCCGATCTTGTGGGGGCTGAATGGCGAGTACCCGTTTGAGAATCTGCATGCAAAGATCGCGGACGCGTGCCGTCAGGCAGGATGCGCGCACATCGATCTGCTTGAGGACTATCGCGGCAAGGCTCCAGAGTCACTGTGGGTGCATCCGACGGATCACCACCCGAACGAAGCGGCGCACGAGATCGCGGCCCGGCGCATCTCGGCGTACCTGCTGGGCGGGCGCGACCCGGCATGAAGTGCCGATCGCGCAGAATTGTCACGTGGAGGCGCGAAACGACCGATAGTCCCGCACGGGGCAGCCGCGCAGCGGCGAAATTACGCTGAGAATAATTATGCGAGGATCATCTGGATGTTAGGCGCCGTAGGCGCTTTGTTTCCACTTTTATCGGCACCTGCGCCAACGCCGATTTTTTCCGCTTGTCAGTACTGAAAACCGGCGCGCGATCCGATGGATGGGTTGTATAATTAGGTGACTCCCGACTCCGTTCGCCCCACGCTCGGTCAAAGAGGAGACCGTTATGGCGTCATTGGACCTCCGAAGAATCCTGGCGGGTTGGACCTACGAGCCCAACCAGATCACCGTCCGGAAGATCACGGGCGACGACGGGGTCGTGAAGATCCAGATGCGCCTGGACCTGGGACTCCTCCAGATGGAAGTTACCGGCCGGCCGGATGGACAGCGGCCGCAGGGGGCCGAGTCGCTGCTGGTCTTCCACGAGACCCGCCTGGAAGAGCACATCGAGAAGAACGGCACCGATCTCGGCTACGAACTGACGCCGGGGGACTGCCAGTCGCTGCGCGAGGAGTCGCTTCAGTATTACCACCGGTATCTTGCCGAGTTCGTCCTCGAGGATTTCGAGGGCGTCGAGCGCGATACCGCCCGGAACCTCCGCGTGCTCGACCTGTGCCGGAAGTACGCCCGCGAAGAAGGGGATCGCGCGGTGCTGGAGCAGTACCGGCCCTACCTGATCATGATGCACACGCGGGCGCAGGTGCACATTGCCCTGCGGCGCGGCGCGTTCAAGACGGCGATGG
Organism: Planctomycetota bacterium; assembly: GCA_003576905.1. Classification (GTDB taxonomy): domain Bacteria; phylum Planctomycetota; class Phycisphaerae; order UBA1845; family UTPLA1; genus UTPLA1. Next base: position 37,965 of record QEVG01000022.1, read on the forward strand.
CCCGCGTGTGCGCGGGGCTGACGCAGATTCGCGAGATCCTGATGGCCGCCGGGCAGGATGAGCTGTATGACGAGTTGACGGAAGTATCCATTCTGACGGCGCTGCGGAACGAGATCGAGGCGCGGCTGCCGGCCGACCCGCTGCGGAAGCTCGAGAGCGAGTTGCAAAAGGCGGTCGACGAGGAGCGCTACGAGGACGCGGCGATACTGCGGAACCGAATGGAAGCCATGAAGAACCGCCACGTCGGATCCTCGGTCCGGCGAAAAAAGAAATAGCCACTGTGAACCCCGCGAGGGGGAGCACGGTCTGTCATGGTCAGGCCGTGCTTTTTTGTTGCGCGGGCGCGGAAGAGCAGGGCGCGCCGGCGTCGCTTGCCGGCGCGGATGCCGGCTGAGATGTCGGCGGCGTGAGTTGGATGGCGCGCTCGCGCCAGTAAGCGGTTTTTTCGGCGTCGGCGTTGTTCGGCGACTCCTTGTACCTGTCGCCGTAGAGGTTCATGAAGCAGACCGCCAGCGACTGATGCCAGTAGCGATCCACCTCCGGATTGCCCTCAAACAGTTTCTGTACTTCAAGAAGCAGTTCCTCGGCCTCGCTGAACTTTTTCAACTTGAGCATGCACGCGGCCAGGCCCAGCTTGGAATGGCCGGTCTGGAGGTGGCTTGGCGGCAGCGAGGTTCGGCAGATCTCGAGGGCCTCGCGAAAGAGCGGCTCCGCACCGGGCAGATCGCCGCGCGTTGCCACGATATTGGCCAGTGTGTAGATGTGCAGAGCGACGGTGGGATGCGCGCTTCCGAGCACGCGGCGGTATTCATCAATCACGTGTCGGAACATTTTTTCCGCTTCGGGCAGGTCGCCCTTGCGGCGAATTGTTTCGGCAAGCGTCCCCAAAGATCTCAGCGTGTCGGGATGGTCCTTGCCGAGCACGCGCTCGCGCAGGGCGACCCCCTCGCGGAGGATATTTTCGGCTTCTTCAAGGCGGCCCGTGTACTGGAGAATGATGGCGAGGTTGTTGACCGTTCGCATGCTCTCCGGGTGGGTCGGGCCCTTCACGCGCGATTCCACCTCGATGACCTTGCGGAGAATCGCCTCGGCTTCATCGGTTCTCTGGAGCATTTGGAGATCGATCGCCAGGTTGTTCAAGGACGTGAGCGTGTCAGGGTGTTCGGGTCCGAGCGTGCGCGTTCGAGCTTCCAGCACGATCCGGTTCAGGGCTTCCGCTTCGAGTGGATTGCCCTGCTCTTTCAGGACTTCCGCGAGATTGCTCCGGGATATCAGCGTGTCGCGGTGTTCCGGACCGAGCAAGAGGGTTCGCCCTTCGATGGCCTTTTCGCACGCGGCCTGGGCGTCAGGCAGGCGCCCCTGCTCCTTGTAAAGCATTCCGAGATCGTTGAGTACCCCAAGCGTTTCAGGGTCCATTTCGCTGGCGGCGGCGCGGAACAGTTCGAGGGACTTTTCGAGTTGCCGGGCGGCCGAGGGCCATTCGCCGATCGCCTGGTAACTCAGCCCGATCGTTCGGCGAATGCTCGCCTCAACGGCGGGCTGCCCGGCGAGTTCGCGTTCGACGCGGGCGGCGGCGTCATCGAGCACGAGCCGCATCAGGCGCTTGTCAAGATCGCCGGCGGTGGCGGGGTCGATTCCGCTGAGCATGTCCTGTGCGAACCGGGCGATCTGTATTGACTTCGCGGCTTCAAGATCCGCACGGCGCTGCGCGGCGACGGCCTCGTCGCGCTCGCGAACAGCCATGCGCCAGAGCGCGAGCGAAACGACGCTCGCGGCCAGGACGAGGACGAGGAAACCGGCGGACACGGCGGCGGCGACGCGATGCCGTTTCAATGATTTGCCGACGACATACCACGTACCCTGGCGTCGGGCTTCGACGGGTTCTCCGGCGAGGTAGCGGCGGATGTCGCGGGCGAGTTCGCCCGCGGTCTGATAGCGGCCTTCGCGGTCCTTGCCGAGGCATTTGAGGACAATGGCATCGAGGTCTCGGTCAAGCCGCTCGGGGCGTCCGGACCCGGATGTGATGGCGCCGCGTCCGACGACGGAGGACGGCGCGGGCGGCTCGGCGCGGACGATGTTGTCGAGCACGTCGCGCATGCTCCCGGCGACGCGGTATGGAAAGGTCCCGGTCAACAGGTGGTAAAGCATGATCCCGAGGGAATAAACATCCGTGCGGGTGTCAATCTGGGCGGCATCGCCCTGCACCTGTTCGGGCGACGCCCAGGGCAGAGAGCCGACGAACTGACCGGTGAGCGTCTGGCTGCCGAACGAGGCCGCCTCGCCGTCGGTGGACTTGGCGAGGCCGAAGTCGAGGATGCGCGGCCGGCCGTTCGTGTCGATTAGAATGTTTCCCGGCTTCAGGTCGCGGTGGATGATGCCGCGGAGGTGCGCGAAATTGACGGCCTCGCACACTTCGGTGAAGAGGCGGAGGCGACTCCTGATGTCGAGGTTCTCCGCGTCGGCGTAACGCTCCAGGGAGGCGCCGTCCACGAAGTCCATGATGAAGTAGTAACAGCCGGACTCCACGCCGCGGTCGATGATCCCCACGATGTGGGGGTGGCTGAGCTGGGCGAGGATCGCCGTCTCGCGCTCGAATCGGTTTCGGTCCTGCTCGCCGGCAAAGGGCCCTTCGCGGAGGACCTTGATTGCGACCGTTCGCCGCGTGGAAGTCTGTATGGCCTGATAGACGACGCCCTGCCCCCCGCGGTGAATCTCGCGGAGAATCTCGTAGCCACGGATCGCGTCGACCGGGTGTTCGCCCCGATTCAGCCGGTCGGAGGTTCCGCCTTCGAAACCGGCCGGCCGCCGGTCGGCGCGGCGGGCGGACTCGAACTGCTGCCTGGCGGCGGCGATGAGGTCCGCGTGGTTTTTGGATGAGCCGGAATCGGGAAACACGCGAGCCGATTACCCTCCGAAGTGGGCGTAATTCCGGGGCGAGCCAGGGGACGCCCCAGACCTATGCGACAATATCCGCCAGACCTTCACGCGCGGGAGCCAAACCAGTTGGAAGCGGAACCAAGAAGTTCGCAGAGCCGGTCGTGCGCCCTGGCGCGGAGCATGTGGACGGCGCCGGCGGACCGATTCATTGTTTTGCAGACTTCGGCGATGGGGCGGCCTTCGAGGTCATACATCCGTACCGTGGCGGCATAGTCGTCGGGAAGCCCGGCAATGGCGGCTTCGAGTAGGCGCTTCGTATCTTCCTTCGCGACGATTCGGCTCGGGGTCGCGCTGGTGGCGGCGAGGTGTTCGTACAGGCAGACGAAAGAATCGGCCGTGACGCCGGCCTCCACGCGGCGGCAGGGCTGGGGCTGCTTCTGGCGTTCAAGGCCCCGTATCGCGTCTCGGAGGTTGTTTTCCGCGATGCGTCGCAGCCAGGCGGTGAATGCGTCGGCCCGATCGGGACGGAAACTCCCGATCTGCATGAAGGCTTCCAGATAGGTCACCTGCATCACGTCGCCTGGTTCGAGGACGTTTCGCCATTGGCGGCCGATCTTGAGCTTTGCTTCGACCTGCGGTCCGTGCGTGGCGAGGAGTTCCGTCAGGGCGTCGATGTCCCCCTGAACGGCGCGGCGGACCAGGTCGTGTTGGGGAGAATCGCTCTGCCCTTGAGAGGTGGACATCGTGCCTCCGTGGAGAAGTGTACCGCTGATTGGGATGTGATGAATGATTCGGGCAGGCGCAATTAATCGCGCGTCGTTGGCTGCCGGCCTGGAACGGGGCGCGTGCTGAAGCTCAGGGGGTTCTTTTCGGGTGGGTGCGCTTGCTGCTATTGTAGGAATCGCGGCGGAAACACTAAGTCGATTAATGGTTATAAGTGTATGTTTGATAATTGTTTATATCTGTCGCTGTGCGGGTTCTTGGCAAAAAGCTGGGTCCGAGTACTTGACAACACATCATTTGCTAAGCATACTATGACGTGCATAGTATGGAGAACAAAGTATGCAGATCGAACGAGAACTCCTCAAAGGCGTCCTTCCGCTTGCAGTCATGAAGCTCCTGAAGCGCCGGGCCATGTACGGCTACGAGCTGGTGACCGAAGTCGCCCAGCGGTCCGACGGCGTGCTCAAGCTGGGCCAAAGCACGCTGTATCCGCTGCTCTACAACCTGGAGGCGCAGGGCCTCGTGGAGAGCGAATGGCAGGAGTCGGAAGGAGGCCGCGACCGGAAGTACTACAAGCTCACCGAGAAAGGCATGCAGCGGCTGGAGCGCGACCTGACCCAGTGGGAGGCGCTGGTTCACGGCATGGGTCGGCTGGTGCTCGGCGGGCAGGAAGCTCAGCAAGCCTGGGTTCGGTTATGAGCGATACAGCGCCTTCAATGCAAAGTGACACTTTTGAGGCACTGCCTGCGCCGCTGATGGAGCTGGTGGGACGCGTCGTCCGGACGACGCGCCTCTGGCCCAGCGAGCGGCGAGACGTCCAGGCGGAGCTCGAAAGCCACTTTCGCGAAGGCCTGATCGAGCTGACCCAGGAAGGATTGTCCCTGGATGAGTCCGTCGAGGCACTGCGCGACGGATTTGGAAACCCTGAACTCGCGGCGAAGCTGATTCGCCGCGGTAAGAAAAGAGGTAGACCGATGTTCTGGAAGTTCATGATAGGAACCGCCGTCGCCGGGCTGACCGGCGTGGGCGCGGGGGCCGGCTATGTGGCTGTCGCGTATTTCGGAAAGCCCAGTCCGACGGTGGACTACGTGGCGAAGATCAATGAGCCTGTCGCGCGGACGGCCGAGGACGACCGCGCCTGGCCGATTCTCCGGGACGTGATTCTCCAGATGAAGGAGACGGCGGCTGCTCACGAGGCGCGCAATTCGCTGCCGCTGCCGGGGGAGGCGACCTGGCCCGAGGCGATGGCATGGCTGTCGGAGAACCGAGGCCTCCTGCCGCTGATTGCCGAGGCTTCCGACAAGCCGGTGTTCGGCTTCGTCTATAACGACGTGAAGACGCACGAATTCATGATCGCGCGGGCACGCGCGCGCGGGCTTCATGACGAGGCCCAGCGCCTCGAGGCCGCGGGCGTGGTCGAGGACCCCCTGGCGCCGCCGACAGTCATGATTCTGCTTCCGCACTTGTCCGATGTGCGCGACATGGGGCGGCTCCTGGTGCTTGACGCCCGCGACCGGTTCTATCACGGCGATTTCGTCGGAGCCTGGCAGTCTCTCGACACTGTGTACCGGCTCGGGATGCAGCTCGTCGGCGGACAGACGCTTATCGAACAGCTCGTCGGCCGTGCGATGCTCGCACTGGCCGGTCAGGACATGCGGCGCATGCTGTTTGACGTCCGCGACACCATTACGGCGGATCAGCTTGCGGCGGTGACGGCAAGCCGGGCACTCCGCGAGCCGAAGCGCGTGCTTCGCGCAGACCTGGACGGGGAGCAGCTTTTCTTTCAGGACGTGGTTCAGTACGTCTTTACGGACGACGGCAATGGCAACGGCCGTCTGATTCCCAGTCAGTTTGACAAGGTTTCATGGCTGGGCGCCGAGGTTCCGGTCGAACAATCGGCCGAAAAACTGGCGCGCGAGGCGCGGACGATGAGCATCGCCGCGGTGCATGCCGACCGGCGCGACACGCTCGCGAAATACTTCGAGCTGTGGACGCGGATGAAGGAGCTTCTGGCGCTTCCGCTTTACGATTCGCGGCGCGCGGAACTTCCCAGCCTTGTCGATCAGGCGGTACAGGGGGAGCTCGGCGGGCGAAAGTACGCGCTGGTCGGCCTGCTGCTACCGAGCCTGTCCAACGCGGACCAGTCGATGCGCGAGGCGGACATGGAGCTGTCGGCGCTGCACGCCCTTGTCGCCGTGCTCGCGTACAGGCTTGAGAACGGCGTTTACCCCGCGCAGCTGCGCGACCTGTCGGGCGGCGGACTGACGCGCGAGCCGGTGGACGCATACAGCGGAATGTACCTCCGATTCCGGATGAACTCCGCCGGCATGCCGATCCTGTACAGCGTCGGCCGCAACCTGACGGACGACGGAGGCTCTGCTGAACCCGTCGAGGTCATGCCGGGAGGAAGAGCCTCGCCGCGCGATATTGTGTATTGGCCGGAGACACTCGGCCGTTAGCGGTTGCGGAATCGGCTGATTTGTAAATCTGATCGCGGCACTTCGGTCACCTGCCGGGTCGAAGTGCCGCGTTGCATTTCAGGGCGACGCGGATTCATTTGCGGCGTCGCGCCGGGCGGAGACGTCGTCGCAGATCACGATCAGCGGGAGCCAGAAGACGAGCACCAATAGCGCGTAGGCCAGTAGGTTATGGCGGCTGTCCTCACACGCGTCCAACAGGGTCGTGGCGGCCACCTGAAGGACGAGTACGACCACGGCGAACGCGGAAGCGTAAAGCGCGCCGGTCTGTTTTTCGCGCCAGAGGATGACGGCGGCCATGCAGGCCAGCGCGGTAAGAAGCGGCCAGAAGACCTGGGAGCCTCCCGCCGCGACGATCAGCCGCTGGGGAAGTGTCATCAGATCCGTCACCGCGGCGCAGAGTCTGAGGCGCAGCGGCGAGGAGCCGTCGGCGGTGGCGAAGTAACCGGCCAGATTCTGCGATGTCACGTCCTCCGCCGCGAAGCGGAATGCGCCCAGGATCTGGCGGGCGGCGTAGCCGGGATTGGAGAAAAGGAATTGGGAATACGACGTGCGGCCTCGATCCACAAGCCACGCGGCGTAAACGGGCTGGTCGCGCCACCCGTCCCAAACGAAGCGACCCACCAGCGGCGCCAGCTCGCGCGGAAGGCCGAAGTCGTTTACAAAGGCGTCGAATCGCTCCGGATCGGGCAGAACACGGATCGACAGCACGTTGGTCAGCGGCCAGTCCGCCCGGCCCGACGCGACGGCGGCGCGCGACTGCAACAGCGCAAGTCCGGCCAGGGCGGCGATCCAGAGGGCGGCGGCCAGGCGCGAGGGGCCGGACCATGCGCGCCATCGGCGGAGAACATGAATGAGCATGACGCCCAGGAGGCCGAGCACGAGAGGTATGTGGGCATCTCGAAGCTGGAGGAAGATCGCGCAGAGCGGGAGCAGGACGCACAGCGTGACAGCGAAACGCACAGGGCGACCGCCGGCCGGCTGCTCGTCAATAAACTCGGGGGCGTCCACGTCGCTTTTCTGGTGTGGCGGGGGCGTTTTCCGGGAGAAAGCAATGGTGAGCAACACGCAGATCATGAGAAAGCACGACAGCGACACGGACTCGCTGAGCAGGGCGGCGTCCCAGGGCCCCGAGAACCATGTGAGGCTGGTGAGGGCGAAGACGATGATTACGGCGATGCGTCCCCAGCGGGTGCGGCACAAGTGCCGAGCGGCTGTCAGTGCCGCGAGACCGAAGGCGAGGCCGGAAAGCAGCATCTGGCCATGAACGACTGGGACGAGCGTGGCGGCGTCCTCGGACGCTGCGCCGCAGAGATGGAGAAAGAGCGGATATCCGACGGGGCGCCACGTCGCCGCGCCGAAAAAGCCCCAGACGAGATCGCCGACCGGCTGCGCGGACTCGGAGAGGTAAACGTAGGAATCGGGATGCAGCACCGGGGCGGGGGCATGAACGAAGAGATAGCGAAGCGCGATGAAAGAGATGAGGATCAGCCCGGCCGCGCCGCCCTGCCGGGCGGGGCGGAGAACGGGAGCGGGAGTGTTTCGGGGCATACTTAAGAGGCATCGGCCAGACGGCGCGGATTCTGCAACCTTGCAACGCAGACGGGCCGACGGAGCGGAATCTGCCGCCGCGCAGTCGGCCGTCAGTCAGGGCGTCTTAATGGCGTCGAGGAGCCTGTGGGTGATCGATTCCAGGGGTTCGGGGGGAGCGGCGTCCACCCATCGGGCGGTCGGGAACTTCCGAAACCACGTGCGCTGGTGCTTTGCAAGGCGGCGCGTGTGGATCTTGACCTGCTCGACCGCTTCGTCAAGGGAGCACCGGCTCTCCAGGTGTTCGATGATTTCAGCGTAGCCGACGGCCTGGCGCGCCTGATGACTCAGTCCCAGCGGTTCGGAAAGAAGGGCCCGGACTTCGTCGACGAGACCCTGATCGATCATCTGCCGCACGCGCTGATTGATGCGGCGGGCGTTGTCCTCCTTTTCCCGGCGGAGGCCGACGACAGCGGCGGAATAGCGCAGCCGGCCGCTTGTCCACTGTTGTTGTTGCCTGGAAAGCGGGGTTCCCGTCAGGTGCCAGACTTCAAGGGCCCGTTCGATGCGCTTGAGGTCGTTGGCGTGGATCCGTGCGGCGGCTTCGGGATCGACGCGGGCAAGCTCGGCGTGAAGCGCGGGCGTTCCCTCGCGCTGTGCCCGATCGCGGAGTGTCGCCCGAAAGGCATCGTCCGCCGAGGGGCCTTCGAACATTCCGTACATCAGGCCCATGAGATAGAGCGGCGTTCCCGCCGTCGCGAGGACGCGGCGTCCGCGGCGCAGGATGTCGGCGACGGCGGCGTCGGCCGCATCGACAAAACGGGCCACGCTCATGGATTCGTGGGGTTCGACGATGTCGATCATGTGGTGCGGGACGCGGACGCGCTCGCCGGCGGTCGGCTTGGCCGTTCCGATGTCCATGCGGCGGTACACCTGCATGGAATCGATGCTCAGGATTTCGGCATCAAGCCGTTCCGCGAGCGCCAGCGCGGCCGCCGTCTTTCCGACGGCCGTGCAGCCGAGCAGCAGGATGAAGCGATTCGGGTCCGTTGAATCCACAAGGGTTCGCTTATCGGGCACTTTAGCGACGGTCGGCGCGGCGCGTCACCACTTCTTGAACACGAAATAACCCGCCGCGCCGATGCAGGCAAATCCGACCAGGTAGTTCCATTTCAGCGGCTCCTTGAGATAGACCACCGAGAATCCGCAGAAGACGACCAGGGTGATGATTTCCTGAATCGTCTTGAGCTGCGCCGCGGAGAACTGCCGGTGTCCCCACCGATTGGCGGGAACCATGAGGCAGTATTCGAGAAACGCGATCATCCAACTGATCAGCACGACCTTCCAGAGGTCCACGTGTTTGAACCGAAGGTGCCCGTACCAGGCGATGGTCATGAACAGGTTCGACGCGAGGAGCAGCAGGACGGTGATCATAAATGCTTCCCAGGGCGGCGGAAAGAAATACCCAGCCAGGTTCGGGCCGGTAGTGTGCATCGGAGGATTACCGTCGTACAGCGGGTCAAACGAGCGCACGCCGGCGGAAGAACGCCTCGGCTGAACAAGCATTGGCCGCTGGTCTAAGTGATTTATTTGCAGGGCGTTATGTGGTTCTCGCAGACGACGGGCACCGGATCGGCTTCCGGGCCGCACGTCGGGGGGCAGATTCGCCGCGCATCCGGGTACTGATTGGTGGATGCCGGAACACGATTCCGGTCCGGCTGCAACGCTGAGACGTGTAAGAGACAGGGGACAATCGGGAGGCACGAGCCATGTCCGCCAGAAAGGTTCGACGCATTCGACGCGGCTGCCAGCTCCGGTCGGGCAATCGCGAGGGGATGGGAGTGAGCGAACTGTTCACGGCGCCTCGGCGGGATGCGGCGGTCATCCTTTCGGTGCGGGACATGCGGCTGAAGCGCTATCTGCTTGGATACTGGCCGGAGGGGTGAAGGAAGCGAACAACCGGGGCACACGCAGGCAGCCGCCATGGCGAGCGGACGATACTTGTGTATCCTTTGAGCCCGGCGCGAGCTGGAAATGGAGGCCCTCCCATGGACGCCGCGATTTTTCGCTGGGACGAACTGCCTGGTGACAAACCTATGGCCCTGCTCGAGCGCCGCCGGGTCATCGGGGAAAAGGCCATGATCTCGCAGGTGCGCCTTAAGAAGGGCTGCGACATTCCCAGTCATGCGCACGAAAACGAGCAGTTTGCCTGCCTGATGAGCGGACGCATGCGATTCGGTCTGGGCGCGCCAGGGACGCCGGAGCACCGCGAGGTCGTGCTCCACGCGGGAGAGGTGCTCCACCTGCCCGCGCTTCTGCCCCACTCGGCGTTCGCGATCGAGGACTGCCTGATACTCGATATCTTCAGTCCGCCGAGCGAAAAGACCGGCATCGACCGGCACTAATCGGTGCGGTATCATCGCGCGGTTACGGAACGCGTGAATCTCACGATTCCGGCCCGTGCGAGCGATATGGCCGACGCCGAAGCCAAGTGCATTACCATCCGCGGAGCGCGGACGCATAACCTCCGCAATATTGACCTGGATATTCCGCGCGACCGGCTGGTCGTCGTCACGGGGCTTTCCGGTTCCGGCAAGAGCAGCCTTGCGTTTGACACGATCTATGCCGAGGGGCAGAGAAAATACGTCGAGTCGCTTTCCGTCTATGCCCGGCAGTTCCTCGGGCAGATGGTCAAGCCGGACGTCGATCACATCGCCGGGTTGCCGCCGACCATCGCCATCGCCCAGCAGAGCGTCCGCGCGAATCCGCGCAGCACGGTGGCGACCGCCACGGAAATCTACGATTACCTGCGACTTCTCTTCGCGCGCGTGGGCACGCCAAGCTGCCCTTCCTGCGGCCGGGCCGTGGCGGCCCAGACCGTGCCACAGATGGTCGATCGGCTGTTGGCGCTGCCGGCCGGCACAAAGCTGATGATTCTCGCGCCGCTGGTGCGCGGGCAGAAAGGCGAACACAGGGAGATGTTCGCCAGAGTCCTTCGCGAGGGATTCGTCCGTGTTCGGGTCGATGGCGACGTCTACGAAGTCAAGTCGCCGCCGAAGATCGACAAGGCGCGGAAGCACGATGTCGAGGCGGTGGTCGACCGGCTGATTCTGAACCCGGACATCCGCGCGCGGCTTACGGAGTCGATCGAGACGGCGCTGAAGACGGGCGAAGGGGTTGTGGTCGCGGCGTGCCAGCCGCCGGGGCGCGAGGACTGGCGCGACGAGATCTTCAGCGAGCGATACGCGTGCACGCGGTGCGATGTGCGCCTGCCCGCGCTGGAGCCGCGCCTCTTCTCCTTCAATTCGCCGCATGGCGCATGCCCGGAGTGCGACGGGTTGGGCAACGTGCATGAGTTTGATCCGGACCTGGTGATACCGGACACGGGAATGGCCCTTGAGCGCGGTGCAATCGCGCCGTGGCGCGGCGGGCCGGGTGCGGTGTATGCGAAGCTGCTTCGGCAGTTCTGCGAGTTGTTCAAGGTGTCTCCGGCGACGCCAATCAAGGCGCTGCCTGAGCATTCGCGCCACATTCTGCTTCATGGGACGAGCGAGGCGGATGAGAAGGCGCAGGGTGCGTCTTTCGAGGGAGTGCTGCCCAATTTACACCGCCGGTGGCGGGAGGCGGAGAGCGAGGCGGCCAAGGCGCGATTGCACGCGTTCATGTCCGAGCGGTCGTGCCGGAGCTGCCGCGGGGCGCGGCTGCGTCCCGAAGCCCTGGCTGTCAGGGTCGGCGGGCGGAACATTGACGAGATCGTGAGCCTGAGCATCGATGCCGCGGCGGGGTTCTTTTCGGCGCTGGCGTTCGCGGATGAGGCGGGCCGGATCGCCGCACCGATCGTGCGCGAGATCCGCCAGAAGCTCCAGTTCATGATCAACGTCGGTATCGGGTATCTCACGCTGTCGCGGTCCAGCGCGACACTTTCGGGGGGCGAATCGCAGCGCATACGGCTGGCGACGCAGGTGGGCAGCGGGCTGGTTGGCGTCTGCTATGTGCTGGATGAGCCGACGATCGGACTGCATCAGCGGGACAACGCGCGGTTGATCCAGACACTGCGTCAGCTCACCGACCTGGGAAACACCGTGCTCGTGGTGGAGCATGACACCGACGCCATCCACTCCGCCGACTGGATCGTGGACATCGGTCCGGAAGCGGGGGCGCATGGCGGGCGCGTGCTGGTCAGCGGCCCGCGCGACGCACTGCTCGCGTCCCCGGAATCGATCACCGCGAAGTACCTGCGCGGCGAACTGCGGATCGAACGGCCCGCCCGGCGGCGCGAGGCGTCATCGCGCCGATGCCTGGAGATCAAGGGGGCGGCGGAGAACAACCTCAAGAAAATTGACGTGCGGTTTCCGCTGGGCGTGTTCTGCTGCGTGACGGGGGTTTCGGGGTCGGGCAAGTCAACGCTGGTGAACCAGATCCTGCTGCCGGGACTGCGGCGGAAGCTGGCCGGTTCGCACGAGCGGCCCGGCGCGCATGACAAGCTTCTGGGCATGGGGCAGATCGACAAGGTGATCGAGATCGACCAGTCGCCGATCGGGAAGAGCCCGCGGAGCAACCCGGCGACGTACACCGGCGTATTCGACCAGGTGCGCGAACTGTACGCCAAGACGCGCGAGGCGAAGATGCGCGGTTACAACGCAGCGCGGTTCAGCTTCAACGTGAAGGGCGGCCGGTGTGAGGCGTGCCAGGGGCAGGGCACGAAGCGGATCGAGATGCATTTTCTGCCCGATATCTTCGTGGAGTGCGCCGAATGCCGGGGCACGCGGTACAGCCGCGAGACACTGGATATCCGGTTTCGGGGAAAGACCATCGCCGACGTCCTGGCGCTTCGCGTCGAAGAGGCGCTTGATTTCTTCGACAGCTTCAGCGCGATCAAGCAGTTGCTCGCGGCCCTGCGCGACGTGGGGTTGGGATACATCCAGCTCGGCCAGTCGTCGACGACAATGTCCGGGGGCGAGGCGCAGCGCGTCAAGCTTGCCGCAGAGCTGGGGCGCTCGGCCACCGGACACACGCTGTATGTGCTCGACGAACCGACGACTGGGCTGCACTTCGCAGACATTCACAAGCTGGTTGATTGCCTGAATCGCCTCGTGAATCTCGGGCACAGCCTGATCGTCATCGAGCACAATCTCGACGTGATCAAGCAGGCCGACTGGATCATCGACCTTGGTCCGGAAGGCGGCGACGCCGGAGGAAGAATCGTTTCCGAGGGTACGCCCGAGGAGATTACGGCCGATCCGCGCAGCCATACGGGGAAGTACCTTGCACGAACGCTCTGAATGCGCTGCGTCGGGGTGCAGACGTCGCATGGGATGAAAGGGTGAGGAGCGAAAACGCGCTGTCCAGATTCGTCCACGCTCGCACTCGTTCCGACGCGGGCGATCCGGAGCTCTATCCGCCAAGGCGAACCATGACCGTCGATTGGGTGCCCCCGCCGCTCGGTGACTTTTCGGCGACGGCTTCTGTCACGATCTGATGCGCTGTGCGGGCACAGAAGCGGCCGTGTTGCCAGATGGGGGCGAGATCTGCGCTGCGTGGATCGAGGAGACAGGGGTAAAGCCTGCCGTCGGCCGTGACGCGAATCCGTCGGCACTGCGCGCAGAAGGGCCGGCTGATCGGCGCAATGAATCCGATGCATCCGTCGCCGGCGTCGCCTTGTATTCGAAAGCGCATGGCGGTTGAGCCCCAGCCGCGAAGGAGGGGCGTCATTTCAAAGCGCGCGGCAAGGGCCTTGCGTACCTCGTCGGCGGCCACGAATCGCTGCCGGTTGACGGTCGCCGCGGGGCCGATGGGCATGGCCTCCAGGTAGCGGATTTCGATTTCGCGGCGAATTCCCCACTCCGCCATGGGCACAACCTCGTCGTCGTTGAGTCCGCGGAGGACGACCATGTTGACCTTGGGCGGCGGGAAGCCGGCCTCCAGCGCGCCGTCGATTCCCTTGAGAACGGACGAAAGCGACCCCCCGGTCAGTCGGTGATACCGGTTGGGATCGAGCGAGTCGAGGGAGATGTTGAGGCGATCGAGGCCGGCCGCGCGCAGGCGGGCAGCCGTGGGTGCGAGGCGGACGGCATTCGTCGTCAGGGCGATGTCGAGGGACGGCGCCGCGTTCCGAATCGCCGCGACGAGCGGAACGAGCGTCCGGTGCAGGAGCGGCTCGCCGCCGGTGAGTCGAACCTGCCGCAGGCCGAAGGCACCATGAAGGAAGCGAACACACTCGACACGCTGGCCATCGGTAAGCGGTGCGGGGCCGACGACGCGACCGTCCTCGCCGGACGGCCGGCAGTAAAGGCAGCGCAGGTTGCACGCCGACGTGACCGACAGTCGCAGATGGTCGATGCGCCGTCCGCAGCCATCGATAAGCCGGGTCATGCAATGGCTCCCGATGAGGCATGCCGTCGCCCCGCAGCTGAGGCTTCCGCGATCCGGATTTCCGCGCAGCGGCCGCAAATACGTCGCAGAGGCGCATTGCCTTCCCCGTGCGATCCGGGAAGCGCGCTCAGTGCGGTCGATTCGGCCCAGTCGTAGGTCGGGAATCCGCACGACGGGCACCGCGCGCCGGGTTGGGGGCGCGGGTCGAACTCTTCGTCCGCCAATTGGTCGAGGAGCTTCGGAACACCGTGGCGGCCCCAGGCCAGGAAATCGGCGTAGGTGGGGCGCTGCCGGGCGAGGAGCTCCCAGACGCGATCAAAAAGCCCATCCGCATCGCGATCGCCCGTGCCGGGAAAGACACGGAACAGCTCGGAACGGCGGCGCGGCCGTGCGTCGGCGGGGAGTTTGATTCCGGCCCGGAGACCGGTGCCGTGTTCAAGCCGGGCGTCTACGCTGATCGCCCATAGCACGGCGAAACGATCCCGGGCCAGGTCGTGGAACGTGTTGGAGAACTGTGCCTTGGCGGCGGTTCGGTCGTAGGCGAATGCCGGGTCCAGCATGTCGTCGATGTGCAGGAATTCGTGCATCGCCCAGTAACGGAAGGCATGCTCCTCGAGAAGTCGCGTGAGCGAGAGGGCGAGAGCGATCGTGAAATTCCCGGGTGCGCCGTACAGTTCGGCGGCCTGGCCCTTCGGAAGCGTCTGGGCCACGACGATGCGGCTGACGGTGGCGCGGATGTGTTCGAAGGCGCCGGCGCAATCCGCGATTCGTGCCCGAAGACCCAATCCTTCGAACCATTCCTGGTGCAGCCGCCGGAAGGCCTCGTCGCGTGCGTTCGGCGACGGCGCGTCATAACACCGTGCGAACCGGAGCTGGTACTCGGAGTGGAGGTCGGGATCGCGTCGCGCCGCTTCAAAGACGCCGCGTTCCATCAGTTCGGGTTGGATGACGATGATCATTTCCAGCCTCGGCTCTCGGCGGCGGCGGCCAGCGTGGGGCCGAGCTCGACCTGCCCGGCGTCCGGCGCGCCGCAACGGATGGCGACGTCATCTTCGCAAATGTCGCGTAATTCGATCCACTGGGCCCCGAGGGTGACACCGAGCGTGTCGCACCACGCCCGGAGGAGGGCGTCCGCAAGATCACAGAGCGGGGCCAGTGGACCGCCGGGCTCGGCACTGCGAACCCGGGTGAAAAACGCCGGCATCCATCGCGCAGCATGGTCTCGGAGGAATGCCCGCTGTGCGTCGCGACAGATTTCCGACGAGGGAGCGTCGGAGCTTCGGGAGGCCTGAAACTCCCGAAAGGCGAGGATGCAGAGAAACTCCCACTCGGCGACAAGATGGTCGTGTCGCTCGGCGAGCGGGCCGTCGAGCTGTAAACCGAAAGCATTGTAGAAGCCGGCGATGTCGGCCAGGGTCTGACTTTGCTGAAAGACCTCGGCCTGACAGTACTCGAGTTCGTAGGGAGGACAGTCGGAGCGAACCGAGTGTCCCAGGAGGCGGTCGCGCGCGTCGCGCAGCGCGTCGATGTCGGCGAGCGTGCCGAAGAGCGCGTCGGGCGTATCGACGGCGATGCGGGCGCGCAGGCAGGCCTGCTGCACCTCGCTCCGCAGGGCCGGCCCGGTCATCTGCGCGCGGAGCGCGTCAGCTCCGGAGAAGCACGCGGCGATGAACCGGGACAGAACGGCCCTGGCCCGCGCGGCCTCCCCTTCGTCCGAATGCGTGTCTCGGCCGTTCGACTCAGATGGAGTTGGCATGCTTGTCGGATCGGACATGGACGGGTTCCTCCACCTGCGTTCTGAACATTTCGCGGCCCTTGCGGTCGTAGGCAATAACGGTGTCGTTGTATGTCTCGAACTTTTCGCCATCGACGGCCGTCTCGTAGACCTTCGGGCCTTCCTTCAGTTCGTAGCGATGAATGATTCGATTGGAGCGGCGGAACAACTGGAGGACAGCGAGCAATTCACGGTCAGGCCTGCGATAGCGGGCCACGGCGTCTTTTACGCCCGGACCGAACATTTGCTCGAGGTATCGCGTCGGCACCCATCGCGGCGGGATGTAATAGCCGTTTGGCTCCGTGCCGAACTGCGGGTAGAGGGGCAGCGCCACCCGCGCCACGTGAACGAGGTAGTAGAGCGGGTTGTGGCGATCCTCGACCCAGACGTTGTTCTCGTCGACCTTGACGAGGCCCTGCATGCGCACCTGGCCGATGCAGGCGGCCATACAGCGCGTTTCCATCGGCACGCCGTCGGACTCGGGGTCCGTTCCTTCGACGCGCGGGTAGCAGGCAATGCACTTTTCACTGGTGCGCGTCGTGCCGCGGTACATGGACTTCTTGTAGGGGCAGGCTTCCACGCACTTTCGATAGCCGCGGCACTCCTGCTGGTCGATCAGGACAATTCCATCCTCGGGGCGTTTGTAGATCGCGTTGCGCGGGCAGGCGGCGAGGCACGCCGGATAGCTGCAATGGTTGCAGAGTCGCGCGAGGTAATAGAACCACGTCTTGTGCTTCTGATCGCCCGTAAGGGTTTCGCCGGCGCCGAAATCCATCGGCCGGGAAGGTCCGGAGGGGGGGACGTCTTCATGAATGTTGGGCGCGGTCCATTCCTCCTCCGTGGGCAGATACCCGAGAACGAGGTTGGGCTGGCTGCCGCGGGCGACGACCTGGGGGGACTCGAAGATGTTGTTCCCTTTGAGTTCGCCGTAGGGTTTTCGCGGTGAAGCATCCGGCGCGCCCTGCCAGGACATGCCGTTCGGATTGGCCTGGGAGAGAAGATCGAGGATCTTGACGTCCCAGTGCTGCGGATACCCGCCGTAGGGCTTGGTTTCGACGTTGGTCCACCACATGTGCTCCTGTCCCTTGGAGAAGGTCCAGGTGCTCTTGCAGGCCATCGTGCAAGTCTGGCAGCCGATGCAGCGGTTGATGTTTATGACGAAGGCGAACTGCTCCTTCGGCGCCGCCTGGGGATACGGGTAGTTCATCGGGCGGCCGAGTTGCCAGTTGTAAACGGACGGCATGGCGTACTCCTTGGCGTGACGCGTGACCTCAGACGGCTGCGACGCTCGATGAGAAATTCCAGCGGGCCAGTTCCTCGGCGATTGCGACGTACTTTCCGTGGCGGTCGCCGTGATTCGCTCCATGTTCCAGGCGCTCAAATGCGTCGAGCAGTTGCGACTTCTGCCGAGCGCTCAGGACGTTTTCCGCCACCACGAAGAGGATGTTGTCCTCCTTCTGAATGTGCTGGCGAAGCAGGCAGATGTAATCTCGCGCGGCACTGCGGACGCCGGCCAGCGCGGCCGCGTCGCCGTTCGCCGCGGCGTCGATGCCGGCGAGCATGTTTCCGATGCAGGTTCGGCCTGCGTCGTGCTCGTGAAGCATGCAGCCGATGGGGCCGCCCGCGCGCGGCATGCCCGTGCGTTCGAGCTCCGGAAAGAGGCATTCTTCTTCCTTGGCATGATGGCAGCCGTCGGCGAAGTTGCGGAGGAAATCGATCGCCTTGAGCAGGAATGCCTTGTCGAACGCGCCGGACTGAAGCATGCGCTCGACGGCATCGAGGACACGCTCGATGACCCGGTGTTCGCTCATCAGCACGGCTCGGACCTGTCCTTCTGTGGAATGTTCGTTGCAATGGCACTGGCAGGTACTCATGTCTTACTCCTTGCTTTCGAGAACCGGCAGGCGGATGCCCGTTTCGGGGATGTTGTCGACGGATACCCGCGTTGACCGGGGGCCGCGACTCAGGAAACAGCCGTCGATCAGCGCGGCGATCGCGTCGCGGCCAAGCTGCGTGACCGCCATGCGCGGACCCGCAAAGTCAGGCCGCAGGAAAAGCTCCATGATTCCCTTCGGGCTGAAGCCCAAGCGCGCATACTCCTCGATGAAGCAGATCGCCATCTCGCGAGAGGCGTTGGCGTCGTCGGTCTCGATCTCGACGCCGTGAAGCGTCATGGGATCGGTTGCGTCGGGGTCGTTAAAGGGCATGAGCGCATCTCCACCGAATCAGAAGTCCTCGAATACGGGCTGGTCGCCCGCGGCGGGCTCTCCGACGAACTCGCCGGCGAGGTATTTCTTCATCACATCGCTTTCACTGCCGGGCGACATTCCGGTCGTCGCGGGCAGCCAGATTCCTTTTCCGCCGAGCCCGCCGTCCTCCGCCTTGACAACGCGGACAAGTGTTTCCTTCGGCACGGTGTTAATGGCATGGTTGTCGGCCTCGCCGCCGAAGATGAAGCCCATGAAGACCTTGGCCTTGTGGAAGAGCGAGTCGGTCTGGTGCATGGGCATGTGCCAGTTGCGCGTGATGCTCTGCTGCGAGCCGTAGCGCAGGTTCGCCTGATAGCCGTCGTCGGAGAGCGCGCGGCCGTCAGGGCGCGTCTCGTGCGCCTTGACGCTTTTTTCGGTGGCGATGTACGGCGCGTGCTTGATCATGATGACGCTGTAGGGATAGGCCGGGTTGTAGGTGGCCCGGAGCATGAGCCGCGCGACCTTGTAGAACGGGTCGTCCGGGCGAGCGCCGACATAGGGCCGATCGGCCGGGTTCGCGTCGACATAGACGTAGTCACCGTTGTTGATGCCCAGGTCCCGGGCGGCCTGCGGGTTAATGTGAAGCTGGTGCTCTCCGACGTAGGGAGCGCGGCGGTCCATTCGGTGCGGATCGCCGAAGTTGCTGTCGTAGATCATGTGCCAGTCGACGTTGCTCCAGCTCGAATGCACGCGGTGGCGGGTCTTGGGCGTCACCGCGAAGAAGCGATACCCCTTCTCCCAGAGAAAGTTCTTCGTCTGCTTGACCTGCTTCCATGGAAGCTTGATGTTGCGAACGGTCCGCTCGTCCCAGTGCTCGGCCTCCGGAGCGATGCCGTAGTCGTCGGGGCGCACGTACGGGTTGCTGGAGACAATCACGTTGGGCAGGTAGGGCGTCGCTTCGGTGCCTTCGCGATGGACGATGAAGTTTTCCCCGTACTCGATGGCCTCCGGCACGTCGGAGTAGGCATGCAGCCGCCCGGTGTCCGTGTGGAAAGGCTGGCTGTCGTGGATTTGCTCCCAGAAGGGAATGCGAGGATAGGTTCGGAAGAGCATCAGGGCCGCGCCCGGGGGGCCGTATTTGCCGGCCATGATGTCGGAGAGCTGGTAGCCGGCGGTCGTCGTGCAGGTGTCGAGGAGGCGCTGGATATAGACGCCGCGCTTTTTTTCATGCTCAAACTTGAAGTAGTCGTAGAAGCGCTTGTCGCCCAGTTCGTCGCCGACGGCCCGGCAGATGTTGGCGAGGATCCAGAGATCGTCGCGCGTGTCGAAGATGGGCTTGATGCCGCCTTTCCAGATTTGCAGGAAGGGGTTGGAACACGACGCCGTGATTTCGAGGTCTTCGAACTCGACCCAACTGTTGGCCGGGAGGCCGAAATCGGCGTACTGGACCGAGGATGTCATCACGATGTCCTGTGAGATGATCATCTCGATGTTCGGGTTGACGTTCTTGAACATGTCGTAGGCGTGCTTGGCGTTGTTGAAGAGGTTCACGTTGGTGAACTGCAGCGCCTTGGTCGGCGTCGGCATGTGCGATTTGCCGGTAAAGACCTTGCGTCCCTTCGGCGTGTTGACAATAAGCGGCCGGTCACCGTGGTTCCAGTAGGCCGGCTCCTCGTCCTTGGTATAGAGGTGGGCGTGGACTTCCTTGCCATGAGCGCCGTCGTTGAGATTGGGCTCGAAGGGATCCTCGCCGATCCAGCCCTTAAAGCCCGGCCCGGTCTCCTTGCTGCCCTGGAAGAGCGCGGCCTTGTAGTTGCCCGCCCAGCCGTGCACGCCGGCGCCGGGCTTGCCGATGTTCCCGGTGAGAAGCATGGGCAGGAGGGCGGCACGGTTGGCCTCGGTGGCGTGGAACCAGTGATTGATGCCTTCGCCCTGATGAATGGCCACCGGACCGCCAGTGCGGGTCACTTCCCAGATGTCAGCCGCAAGGCGCTGAATCATTTCCTTTGGGCAGTGCGTGATGTCCGCGACGCTTTCGAGGTCGTAGTCCTGGAGGTGAATCTGGTACATCGACCAGAGCGTCATGACTTCCACTTCGCTGCCGTCGACGAGCTTGATTTTCCACTTGCCCTCGATGGCCGGATCAATCTTCCTTGCGTCGAGCTTCTTTCCGACATCGTCGCGCGTGATGGCGGCTGGTTTGTTCGTCGCCTGATCCCAGACGACCCGATCGCCGATCTGGGCATACTGCTCATCCGTCAGGCCCTGAACTTTGAAGCTGACGCCGTCCTTCGTGAGGGCGTTCTTGTATCCGGGGAACACTTCGTCGGCGCGGAGCCGCTTGAGGTTGTCGCAGCGGACCAGCAGCGGGAAATCCGTGAACTGCCTCACGAATCCCGGGTCGTACCACTTGTTGTCCATCATCAGCCGCGTGACGCCAAGCCAGAGGGCGGCGTCCGTCGCCGGACGGATGGGCATCCAGTAGTCGGCCTTAGTGCTGGGTGCGCCGTATTCCGGAGCGATGACGACAATCCGCCCCCCGCGCTCCATGCACTCGATGAACCAGTGGGAATCGGGGAGCTTGTTCTCCACGAGGTTCTTGCCGTCCATGATGATCAGCTTGCTGAAGCGAAGGTCGTTGAAGTCGCAGTCGGAGTTCTGGAGGCCGTGGACCCAGGGCTGGCCGGGCGTCTGATCCCCGTGCCAGGTGTAATTGCTCCAGTTCCGACCGCCCTTGGCCTGATCGGGCCCGACCTTTCGGATGATCGAGTCGAGCAGGGCCATCGAGTTGTTCAGCCGATACATGCCGTACTTGCCTATGACGCCGAGCAGGCCCATGCCGCCGCGCATCTTGAAGGTGCGCGTGCCCGCGCCGCCCATGGCTTCGATCATTTCTTCGGGATAGCCCTGGTCGCGCAGAATTTTCGCGCCCGCCTCTCCGCTGTAGCGCTTGGCGATGGCGATGTAACCCCTGGCGATGTACTTCAGGGCGCTGTCCCAGTCGATGCGGACGTGGACGTCCGTGCCGCGGCTGTCGAACTTGTACTTGGACTTGTTCTCCGGCGTCAGGTCGGGGAAGCCGTCGTCGGCCCACTGCTTCCAGCCCTTGCGGATGATGGGGTGCTTGAGGCGATACGGACCGTAGATGAGGCGGTGATAGGTGTACCCTTTGGCGCACTGCCGCGGATTCCAATTCGGCGTCGCGTGGTGGCCGTAGATATCGCTGTAGGTCTCGTAGTCGTACTGCGCGCCCATGCGAACGATGACGCCGTTGCGCGTGTAGGCCTTCACGCGACAGGCATGGGTGTCATTGGGTGAGCAGACCCAGCTGAACGAGCCGTCGTAACTGTACTGGTCGCGGTAGATCTTCTCCCAGTCGCGGGCCGGGTATCCGGCCAGCGGGTTGACGACATCGGGCCGCGCGGCCAGAGCACTGAGTGACCAGCTCAGGACGCCGCTTCCGCCCGCCGCCAGGACGCAACTGGTCTGGATGAATTGCCGCCGAGTGGGTTCGTTTCGGTGCGGGTCAGACATTTTTCGTCTCCGCCAAGGGCGCGTCGGGCGCCGCGGTCATTCGATAACCATTTTCTGCCAGATGCTGATGCTCTTTTTTCCGTCGCGATCTCCGGCGCTGCCGTCCCAGATGGCGAAGGAGACGGGCAGATAATCGCCGGACTTGAAGGCACGCTCGGCGTCGCCGTTCTGTACCGAGCCATGATCGCAGGGAAGCGCGAGGGTCCGCTGGAGCTGGACCGACCAGACTCCGCGCGCGTAGGCCGCGCTTCCCTGGACGAGCTGCATCATGGGTGGCTTACCGGCGAGCGTGCCGGGTCCGCGGGCGGTCAGGCACTCGACCGGCGTCTTGAGGGTGGGATCGGCGACCAGATTGTCGGCGCCCCACGCGGTGATGTAAGTCGGGTTGTGCTCGGCGACATTGCCGTGCGGCCAGTCAACGACGGACATGTCCGGAGATCGAACCGGGCACTCGGCGTACATATCGGCCACGCCGTCGGGGAACGCGGCGTCGACGTCCTGGTAGCCGGACGCGATGTTCTTCTGGCGGTCCGCCTTCCACATCCAGATGTTGACGCCGCCGTGGTTGTTGCGGTCACCCATGTAGAAAGGCGGATCGGGCGCGAGGGCGAACTGAATCGCAACGGCGTCTCGAAACTCATCGACGCGCACGGCGCGCTCGTCTCGAGTCTGGTCGAGCCAGGACAGCCGGAACGCAATCTCGTTTCCATCGTGAAGCGACTGTACGACTACGCCTTCAACCCGCTCGTCGAGCCACCACAGAGGCATCATGGCGACATACAAGGGCTTCGCCCGGTTCCAGGCTTCGTCCGTCGGTCCGGCGGGAAGCGACTCGACGCGGGAGGCCGTGAACGAACCCTGGCGAAGCTGGGCGCGATCCTGCGAACCGGCGCGGGCCAGGGACTGGACATAGTGAATCAGGTCCCACATGTCGGCGGGGGTGTAGGTGTCCTCGTAGGCAGGCATGGGTGTGCCGGGTATGCCAAGGACGATTCGGGCATACAGGGATGGGCCGTCCATCCCGCCTTTGAAGATGCCGTTGACGAAGGACCGCGGGGGCGTGGGGAATCCTTCGTCGTCGAACTTGACGGCCTCTGCCACGGGGTGACCGTCGATGCCGTGACAGGAGGCGCAGGCCTCGAGGTATATGCGGCGGCCGTTGAACCAGCGCAGGTCGTCAAAGGGGGCTTCTGAGGGAATCACGATCGGCGTGCCGGGCGTGGTTCGCTCGGCGAAGACGGTTGACGCTTCGGCCTCCTGATAGGTTCCGTCCTCAAGGCCGGCGGCGAGTTCAATCGTGACGGCGGCGTCGCGAATGTACTTTACCCATGCGACCAGCGCCTTCAGATCAGCCTCGGGCAGGTGTCCCCACGGTGGCATTGCGGAGCCCGGCATGCCCCGCGTGATGACGCGGAGGATATCCTCGTCGTTCGGAACGCGGTTGTCGGTCGTGACGAGCTTGAACTTGCCCTTCTGGAAGTTGCGCGGGCGGGGGTTCATCAGGTAGGCGAAGCGGCCTGCCCCGTCGCCGGCGTCGCCGTGGCACAGGGCGCACTGCCGAGCGAACAGCACCTGGCCGCGCTGGAGTTCGGGGGTCAGGCTCGGCGGGGCGGCGCTCGGCGAGGGGGGAGCCTCGCCGGCGCCCCGCGGGTTTGAAACGGGTTGCATGTCGCGCGGGGCGGCGTCGTTTCTGGAGACTGCGACGGGCGCGCCCTGGGGGGAGCGGAGGTCGAAATACCCCGCGACGACGACGGAAGTCATCAGGAAGATCCAGAGTATGGGAAGTACGTGTGTCTTGAAGCGGAGTCGGTTCATGGCATCCTCGCTTTGAGCCATCGCCGGTTATTATATATTTCTTGATCTACATATCAACAATTGAGTCAAAAAAAACGGTTCCGCTTTCCTATCTTCCGCGGCCGCCCAGACCCTCCATCCCGACGTCTCCCAGGGTCACCTTCTCGAGCATTTCCCGGTAGGCCCGGGAAATGGGTTTCCAGAACTCGTGAAAGCCGCAGGGGTGGTCGTCGTGGCACCGCGGCTGGCCGAAGGGGCAGCGCGACCGGTCCAGGACATCGTCAAAGGGGGCCAACACCTGAATCAGCTTGATCTTGTGGGCGGGTTTGGCGAGACGAAAGCCGCCCCCGACGCCGCGGGCGGATTCGAGCAGGCCCTCGCGCACGGCGTCGCGGAGGATGTGAGAGAGGTATTGTGCCGGAACCCCGGTCTTGGCGGCGATTTCCCGCGCCAGGACCGGGTGCTCGTCGGATTTACCGGCCACGTAAACCAGGGCGCGAAGGGCGTATTGTGCGGTCATCGAGAGCACGGCAATTATGGACCTCCACGTCAAAATATAGATTATCATCCCCCGGCGCGGCCGTCCAGTGTAATTTCGTACGGGCGCCGCAGGGCGCGCCACCGGCTGGTCACTGGATTTTCCTTCGGAGGTCCGCCTCTGCCGGTGTCTGGAATTCGAGGGCGTCTGAAAAAAGGGGCGGTCCGGGGGCGTTCCCGCCACCGGGGGGTTGGTTTGTAAAAAAGCGGCGCCGCAATCTGGACTGAAGACTTAAATATGATAACATGATAAAGATATCAATACTAGAGGCGCCGCCATGCCGAAAAAGCCCAGCCTCCGCGCCCGCCGGAACCAGCAATCCGGGGCCGCACCCGACCGCCGTGCGTCCCGCGCCGCCGCCCAGGGAGCGGCCGACCCCGGGCGCTCGTACGGCTGGCGGCGCGCGCTGTGCCTGATTCTCGTGCACGTCCTTTTCGTCATTCACATCGTGCACTGGCGGCTTGCCGGGCGGACGCTCGCGCCGCTTGAGCTCAACGAGGTGATGTATACGCTGGAGATCGGGATCGTCACGGCGGGCTTTGTCTTCATGGCCGTCGCCTGCCTGGCTACGCTGATCTTCGGCAGGTTTTTCTGCTCCTGGGGCTGTCACATTCTCGCGCTGCAGGATCTCTGCGCCTGGCTGCTCGCGAAGCTGCGCATCCGGCCCCGGCCGATTCGATCGAGAACGCTCGTGTTCGTGGCGCCGATCGCGATGCTGTACATGTTCGTGTGGCCGCAGATCACGCGGTTGCTCGACGGCCGGCCGATGCCGATCCTCCATCTGCGCGGCGACGGCGAGGGCTGGGCGTCGTTTGTTACCGGCAACTTCTGGCGAAACCTGCCGGGCCCGGGTGTCGCCATGTTGACATTCCTCATCTGCGGGTTTGCCATCGTCTACGTGCTCGGCGCGCGGTCCTTCTGCGCTTATATCTGCCCCTACGGCGCGGCGTTCGGGCTTGCGGACCGGCTGGCGCCGGGCCGCATCGTCGCCCGCGGAGATTGCTCCAGGTGCGGGCTCTGCACGGCGGTGTGCCAGTCGCGTGTCCGCGTGCATGAGGAGGCGTCGCTCTATGGGCGCGTCGTCAACCCGGCGTGTTTGAAGGATCTGGACTGCGTCGCGGTATGCCCGGACAAGGCACTGGCCTACGGCCTGGCACGGCCGCCGGCGTTTGACTTTCTGCGACGTCCGCGGCTTTCGCCCAAGGCCTACGACTTCACGCTTGCCGAAGATGTTGCGCTCGGCGCCGTGTTTCTCGCGACCTTTTTTGTTTTCCGCGGACTCTACGAGCGTGTGCCGTTTCTGATGACACTCGGCCTGTCGGCGATTCTCGGGGCTTTGGCCGTGCTGTGCGTCCGACTGGTTCGTGCTCCCCACGTGCGACTGGCGAATCTCCACTTGAAAACAGGCGGCCGCCTGACCGGCTGGGGGCGCGTCTTCGCAGCGCTGTGCGCCGGGCTCCTCCTGCTGACCCTGCACAGCGGGTTCATCCGATTCGAGCAGTTTCGCGGCGGGCGGGCGATGCGCGAGGCCGCCCGGGCCCGCGCGGCCAATGACCTGGGATCGCTGACGGCGTCGGTGAACCAGGCCCTCACGCATTTTTCAATCTGCGAGCGATGGGGACTGTATCGCCCGCCGGAACTGCTGCACCGCATGGGCTCGCTTCACCTCGAATTGAAGAATCACGAGGCGGCCGATGAATATCTCGCTCGCGCTTTCGCGGAGTCGCCGGACGATCAGTCGCTGCGTCATGATTACGCGAGCGCTCGGTTTGCCCTGGGACAGGCGGCGGCGCAGCAGGGAGACCTTCACCGCGCGACGATCCACTTTCGCAAGGCGGCGGGTGCCCGTCCCGACGTGCCTGAGTTTCACTACAACCTGGCGGTGATGCTCTCGGCCACCGGCCGGTTGGACGAGGCAATCGAGTCGTACCGGGCCAGCCTTCGGTTGTCGCCGGAGGACGTCGATACGCTGAACAACCTGGGGTTGGCCCTGGCGCAGTGCGGCAGGCTGGACGATGCGCTCGTGCCGCTTCGGCGGGCGGTGATTGTGCGCCCCGACGCGGCGGATCCGCATTTCAACCTGGGACGCGTGCTGGCGATGAAAGGTCAGGAGGTCGAGGCCGCGATCCACCTGGCCCGCGCCGGGGAGTTGAATCCCGCTTACGAAGCCTATCGGAACGAAGTGACCCGGTCCGCCACGAACGCCCGCGGACGGTAGCGGTCGGGCGGGGTGCATGAATCGGTGGAAAGGGGCGGTGCCGGATGAACCCGATTGACATCGGCCCGTCCAATTGTGTATAACATGATCAACATATCGATTAATGGCCTCGGTCCCGGGAGAACGCCATGACCCCAAGACAGTCCAAGAGAATCAAGCGATGGTCCGCCTGCGGCGCAATCTGCGTGATTGCCCTGGTCGCCGGCGCCGTCGTCGATATGACGATCGAGGATTTTCATCTTTCCGGCACGCAGATCGGCGACGCAAAACAGCAGTACTTCTTCGATTCGTGGGACTGTTCCTCCTGTCACGGTTACTTCGATCAGACGAACGAACCGTGGTTTACGTGGAAGGGCAGTCTCATGGGCAACGCCGGACGCGACCCGCTCTTTCTCGCTCAGCTCGCCACGGCGAATCAGGACGTGGCCAATGTCGGATATTTCTGCCTGCGCTGTCACGTCCCGATGTCGTTCGTCACCGGCCATGCCTATCAGCCGGACGGCAGCACGCTTGACGACCTGGACAAGGACGGCGTCAACTGTCACTTCTGTCATTCGATGGTAGACCCGATCTACAAGCCCGGCGTCAGCCCGTCGATCGACCAGACGATCCTCAACGCACTCGTGGACGTGCCCGCGTACTACGGCAATGCCATGTTCGTGCTCGATCCGTTTGGCCGCCGGCGCGGCCCGTACACCGACGCCTTTCCGCCGCATGTCGCGATTCCGTCGCCGTTTCATCGGACCGGCGACTTCTGCGGGACGTGCCATGACGTGGGCAACGCGGCGATCACCAAGCTTCCCGACGGGACCTATCAATACAACACGATCAACGAACGGACGCCGAACGAGGATCCGCATTCCCAGTTTCCGCTCGAACGCACCTATACGGAGTGGAAGCTCAGCTCCTTTGCGAACGGCGGCGTGGACATGGGCGGACGTTTCGGCGGGCAGGGCGCTACGGTCGTCAACTCGTGCCAGGATTGCCACATGCCCAAGGTTACCGCCCAGGGTTGTTACTTCGGCCCCACCCGCACCGACATCGCCCGGCACGATTTCGCCGGGGCGTCGGCATGGGTTCTCGAGATCATCGGGCTGCATTACCAGAACGACGGCAACGTGGATCAGGACGCCATCCTGGACGGCCGAGCAAAGGCCGTCGACATGCTCGAGCGGGCGGCATCGCTGGAAGTCGAGCAGCAGTGCGGGGCGCTGCGCGTGCGGGTGATCAACGAGTCGGGGCACAAGCTGCCGACGGGCCATATTGAGGGTCGCCGGGTCTGGCTCAATGTGAAGATGTTTGACGCGAGCGACGCGCTGCTGGCGGAGTATGGCCATTATGATTCCGCCGAGGCGCATCTGGACGAGGCGACCACGCCGATCTACGAAATGAAGATCGGGCTGAGCGAACAGGCCGCGCAGCTCACGGGGTATCCCGCCGGCGAAACGACGCACATGAGCCTTGCCGACATCATTGTCAAAGATACGCGCATACCGCCCCGCGGTTTCAACAACGCGGCCTTTGAGGCCGGCGGCGCGCCCGTCGTCGCCACGACCTACGCGGACGGGCAGTACTGGGATGACGCGTGGTTCGCGCTCCCGGAGGACTGCGCGCGGGCGGAAGTGACCGTGAACTACCAGACAGTGACGCGGCACTACATCGAGGCGCTCCGCGACGGGAATTACACGGACAATTGGGGCGATATTCTCCACAATCTGTGGATGCAGACCGGCAAGGGGCCGCCAATCCCGATGGTCAATCTTGAGCCGGCGACCGCGGCGTTTGTCCGCGGTGACATGGATTGTGACAGCGACGTGGACTTCGACGATCTGAACATCTTTCTTTCCGCGTTGCTGAACGACGCCGCCCCGGAGCAGGCCAAGGCCCTGGCCGACCTGAGCCTCGATGCAAAGGCCGACGCGAATGACATTCAGGGTTTCGCCGAGGCCCTCATACAGGGCGGCTGATCGCGGCCCGTGGCGCGGATTCATTCAAAGCAGTCATGCGTTAATCACATCATAGAGCTGTTTTTCGCTCGCCCCCCCGTGCGAAGCGGAAGTTTCTTGACGGTTGTGCCGGAAATGCGCTTCGGCCGCATGCATGTCCGCCCCCTTGCCAGCCGCAATCAATCCGTGTAATCATGTCGAGTACGGCGGGGCGAAGCTGGACGAGGGTTTCGCGGGCTGCCTCGATCCTGAAGGCGCTCCATGATTACGCGAACCGCTCAATACGCGTTGCGTGCAATGGTAGCGATCGCGGAGAAGGGCGAGGGCGCCTCGGCGCTGGCGAGCGAAATCTCACGTCAGGCGCGTGTTCCCCGGCCTTATTTGTCCGCAATTCTTCGAACCGCCGTTCGGGCGCGATTGCTCAAATCCACACGGGGACGGGGCGGCGGGTTTTCGTTGGCACGATCAGCCGACCGGATGACGCTCGCCGAGATACTTGCCCCCTTTGATCAATCGCTGACGGCGCAGCGATGTCCCTTCGGATTGGAGCGTTGCAGCGACGCCCAGCCGTGCCCGGTGCACGATTATTGGAGACCGATTTCGTCCGGATTTCGGCGCATGCTGGAATCGACAACGCTATCGAAGCTGTCTGACGGCTCGGCGACGGCGAATCGCAGGCACACAAGTGTGCGAAAGAAGGGCAGGAAGAAAGGGTCACAGCGGTCCTGACCCGGCCGTTGCGGCGAAAAAGAATAAGAATATACTTTTATGCACTTTTGCGGCGGCTGAAAGGCACCAGCTTGTCTTGTCTTTCCGCCGCGATTAAAAACCGGCGTGCCACATGTCTGACCAGATTCCCCATGCGTGTCCGATTGAGCAGCCGCATTCACGGCGGGGGTTCCTCTCCACGGTTCTGATGGTGATCGGCGTGGCAGCCGGGTATGGCCTGGGGCTTCTGCACTTCCTTGAATACCTCGTGCCGCTGCGAAGGAAGACGCCCAAGCGGGAAATGTTCGTCGGGACCCTCGCGGAATTTCAGGTCGGCGCGAGTGTCACTCTGCGCGACCCGCGCGGCGAGGAAATCTCCCTTACCCGTGTCCACGACGACAAGACCGAGCCCGCAAACGGTTTCAAGGCCCTTTCGAGCACGTGCCCGCACCTGGGATGCAAAGTGCACTGGGACGCGGGCAAGGGGGAGTTTCTGTGCCCGTGTCACAACGGCGTGTTTGACAAGAACGGCATTGCGATTTCAGGGCCGCCCGCGAAGGAGAAGAAGAACCTGTCGACGTTTGAAGTGCGCGTGAACAAGGACACCGGCTGGGTGTACGTCATGGTTTCCGCGGGGGATGACAATGTCGCCTGAGAACCAGGTCGCGAACGTATCCCATGCCCGATCGGCGCGCGGCCGGCTCTGGCAGATGCTTCCCGTGGACTGGGGGCGCGTTCAGGAAGTCACGAACGAACCGGTCCCGGGGCACATCAAGCGGTGGTGGTTCGCGCTGGGCGGCACGCCGGCGTACCTGTTCTTCATTCAGCTTACGACGGGCATCCTGTTGTCGTTTTATTACGTTCCATCGCCCGATCACGCGTACGAGAGCGTAGCGGCGATAACAAGCCGGGTGTCGTTCGGCTGGTTTATCCGCAGCGTGCACAAATGGGCGGCGAACCTGATGATCATCACGGTCATTCTGCACATGTGCCGCGTGTATTTTTCCTGCGCGTTCCGGCACCCGCGTCAGGCCAACTGGCTGGTCGGCTGCTGCCTGCTCATGACGACCCTGGTAATGGGGTTCACGGGGTACTCGCTGGTCTACGAGCAGCTTTCATACTGGGGGATCACGGTCGCGACGGAGTTGACCGCGACCGCGCCTTTCATCGGCGACGCCCTGGCGACGTTCATGAAGGGCGGCGAGAAGATCGGCCCCAACACGCTGACGCGGATGTACAACCTGCACGTCGGAATTCTGCCGGTGACGATGGTCCTGCTTATCGGGCTGCACGTGGCCATGCTTCGGATTCACGGTGTATCGGAGCTTTCGTTAGACGATCCGCGCCGTAAGGGAGAGGCGGGGGAGTCGCCAAGGCTTGCGTCGTCCATGCTCGGGGTCCGGTTGATTGCCCTGATCGCGGCGATCGCGGCGGCCGGCGCGCTGTACATGGCGGTGTTGAATCCGGCGCCGGTGAAGGTGATCGCATACGCGCTGACGATCGAGAGCAGCCGAATCTTCTGGCTCGTGGGGGCCAGCGTACTGATGACGGCGTCCGTGCTTCTGTTTCTGGGGCATATGTACGGCCTGATGATCTGGCTATTTGTCGGGATTCTCTCGCTGGGCAAGCTCTTGTTCGATCTCGCGACGGGCGAGGCCGCCAACTCCGCTCTCTGGATTGCCGGTGCGGTCGTGCTGGCCATCACGGCGGTTTACGGCGTCATTCGGCACGGACATTTCATCGAGGGCAAGGGTGAGGATAAGCCGTTCAATTTCTTTCCGGATCACATCGTGACCGAGCTGATGATCGGCACGCTGCTGCTATTCCTGCTGACGCTGCTTTCGCTCGTGTTTCCTGCCGAGCTTCATGAGAAGGCAAATCCGCTGGTTACACCGGAGCACATCAAGCCGGAGTGGTACTTTTTCTTCCAGTTCCGGCTGCTCAAGCTGACGGGGTTGAACACGGCGGTGTTCCTGACGGGCGGGCTGGTCGTTCTGCTGGTGGCCTGGCCGTGGGTCGATGCCATCCTGGAGCGCATCGCCCCGAAGAAGGACCTGGGGGTCTATGTGGGCATCGTTGCATTTCTGACGTTTCTGGTCTTCACAGTGTGGGAGGCGATGGTCTGATGTCGCTGAATACCAAACGCATCATCGTCTTTGTGCTCGGCGTCGCCCTGTGCGTCGCGCTGATCATGGTCGCCGAGATGGAGACGCGCAAGGGCCTGACGCCGGAAGAGATGCCGATGTCGACGCTGCTGACGATCGTCCCCGAGACGAGCCGCGACTGCATCACGTGTCACACCGAGTCCACGCGGGGACTGGTCGATCACTGGCGCGGCAGCACGCATGCCGCGAAAGGCGTCGGTTGCGTGGAGTGTCACCAGGCAAACACCGGCGACGCGGATGGTTTCGATCACTACGGCCAGCACATCGCGACGGTCGTCACCCCGCGCGACTGCTCCCGGTGTCATCCGAACGAGGCGTCGGAATTCGAGGGCAGCCATCATGCCGCGGCGGGGAACATCCTCGCGTCGCTCGATAATTTTCTGGCCGAGACGGTCGAGGGTCACCGCGGGTTCTTCAATCCGCACTCTCCGACGCCGGGCATGACGCAGGTGAGCACGGTGAACGGAATGGCCAGCGCCTTTCTGGGTTGCATGCAGTGCCACGGAAGCAAGGTAGCCCTCGCCTCCACCGACGGCGGGCTTATCACCGTCGACGATCTCAAGCCCGGTCCCGACGGGCGGCCATCCAATCTCGATGCCGTGTCGAGAATCCTCAAGGACCAGAACGGCAAGCCGAAGTTTCATGCGTCCACGTGGCCCAACACGGGCATCGGCCGGCTGAATCTCGATGGATCGCGTGGCTCGTGCTCGGCCTGCCACAGCCGGCATGATTTCTCCCCGCGCCGAGCCAGACAACCGGAAAACTGCGGCAAATGTCACCTGGGCCCGGACCACCCGCAGAAGGAGATTTACGAAGAGTCGAAACACGGCGTGGCCTATCGCGACCTGCGGGAAAAGATGAACCTCGACTCGCCTTCGTGGGTTCTTGGCAAGGATTATTCGCAGGCGCCGACGTGTGCCACCTGCCACATGTCGGGACATTCGCGCAACGGAGGCAAGGTAACGCACGACCCCGGCATCCGGATTTCGTGGACAAATCGTCCGCCGGTCAGTCTACTGCTCGACACCGACGTGAACGGGCAGATCGTGACGGAAGCCGATCCCGCCAAGCGGGCGACGCTCGTGGCGGATACGTGGCAGCAGAAGCGCTCGCGGATGCAGGAAGTGTGTTCGCACTGCCACACGCCGGACTATATTTCTTCGTTTTACAAGCAGTACGACGACCTGGTCATCCTGTACAACGAGAAGTTCGCCAAGCCCGGCCAGGCGATCATGGGGGCCCTTCAGGCCAATGGGCTGATCACCAAGGCGCAGTTCGACGAGGAAATCGAGTGGACGTGGTTCTATCTCTGGCATCACGAGGGCCGGCGCGCGCGGCACGGCGCGTCGATGATGGCGCCGGACTACACGCACTGGCACGGCATGTTCGAGGTGGCCGAGCGGTTTTACAAGGAGTTCATACCGCAGGCCCGCGAGCTGACGGCGCACGCGGCGGAATCGGGCAGGAATGCCGAAGCCGACGCCGTGAACAAACTGATCGACGAAATCCTCGCGCGGCCGGAGCACAAATGGCTTGAGAACAAAGAGCCCGACCGGCCGCTTCGCTGGGCCACGGAGAGTTCCGGCACATGAACGAACCATTGCCCAAACCGAGCGTGACGATCCCCGATCTGCTGGCGCATCAGCCGATCCCCGATGAGGGCATCCTGACGCGCACGGTCTTCGAGGCGCCGCACGCCAAGTGCGTGCTGTTCACGTTTTCCGCGGGACAGGAGCTTTCGGAGCACACGGCCTCGATGCCGGCCGTGATGCACTTCCTTCAGGGACAGGCCGAAGTGCGGCTGGGCGGCGAGACGGTTCACGCGGGGCCGGGCTCGTGGGTGCACATGTCGTCCGGCTGCCTGCATGCGATACGGACAAAGACGCCGGTCGTCATGCTTCTGACGCTGTTTCGTCCGGCGGCGAATTGAATCGTCTCCACGACGCGGCGCGAAGCGCGTCGGCTGAATCTTCCGCAAGTGGGTGACGGAACA
This sequence comes from Planctomycetota bacterium, assembly GCA_003576905.1. Classification (GTDB taxonomy): domain Bacteria; phylum Planctomycetota; class Phycisphaerae; order UBA1845; family UTPLA1; genus UTPLA1. The sequence goes on from QEVG01000022.1 coordinate 70,803, forward strand.
TGAAGGACCTGGATCGCAGAAACTTCCTGACCATCCTCGGCTCGACCGCGGCGGGGGCGTACGGACTGACGGCGTTCTCGTGCGACGATAAGCGCGAAGCCGCGCGGATCGCCGCGAGTCAGCCGGATTCGCTCTCTCCCTCGGACCTTTCCTGGGGCAAGGCGCCGTGCAGGTTTTGTGGCACGGGCTGCGGCGTCGAAGTCGGCGTCAAGGACGGCAAGGTGCTCGCCGTGCGCGGAGACGTCGCCAGCCCCGTGAACAAGGGCCTGCTTTGCGTGAAGGGCTATCACCTGCCGGGACTGCTTTACGGCAGGGACCGACTGCTGTACCCGATGCGCCGCGGCGCGGACGGGAAGCTCAGCCGAATAACCTGGGACGAGGCGCTCGATCTGGTCGCGGCGAAGTTCAAGGAGACCCTTGCGCAGCACGGCCCCGAGGCGATCGGCTTCTATGGCTCCGGACAGTGGACCATCTTCGACGGGTACGCGGCGCTCAAGTGGGTAAAGGGCGGGATGCGGAGCAACAACCTCGAGCCGAACGCCCGGTTGTGCATGGCCAGCGCCGTCTCGGGGTTCGTGACGCAGTTTCAAAGCGATGAGCCGATGGGCTGCTACGACGATTTCGACTACGGAGACGATTTCGTCCTGTGGGGTCACAACGCCGCCGAGATGCACCCGGTGCTGTTCTCGCGGATGCTCGAACGCAAGCGTCTTAAGCCCGACGCGCGCATCATCGATCTGGCCACGCGGCGCACGCCGACCAGCGACTATGCGGACATGTACGTGGAGTTCGCCCCCGGCAGCGACCTGGCGCTCGCAAATGGAATCCTGCACCTGCTCCTAAAAAAGAACAGGATCGACAAGGCCTTCATCGACGAAAACGTCGTGTTCAAACGCGGCATCGAGGACGTGGCGAAGATCGGCTACGGGTGTTTCGACGACCAAGCCGAACGCTATACGTTCGAGGACGAGCCGCGGGATTCCTCGCTTGAGGAGCTGGCTTCGTTTCTTGAGGACTACGCGCCCGATAGAGTGAGCAAGATCAGCGGCGTACCTGTGGCACAGATCGAGGCGCTGGCCGAGATTTATGGCGACCCGCGCCGCGGCACGGTCAGCCTGTGGTGTATGGGTGTCAACCAGCACTACCGCGGAACGTGGATGAACAATCTCATCACCGATCTGCACCTGGTCACAGGCAAGATCAGCAAGCCCGGGCGGAATCCGTTTTCGATCACCGGCCAGCCGGCCGCCTGCGGCACCGTGCGAGAGGTCGGCACGCTGTGCAACCGTTTGCCGGCGGACATGGTCGTGACCAGCGCCGAGCACCGTGAGAAGACGGAGAAAATCTGGGGCCTGCCGCCGGGCACGATCAATCCGAAGCCCGGCTATCACGCGGTCGACCTTTTCCGGGCGTTTACGCGCGGCGATGTGAAGACGCTGTGGATCCAGACGACGAATCCCTGGGTGACCCTGCCGAACCTGAATCGCTTCAAGCGCTCCCCGGGCGACGGCCGGTTCCTTGTCGTGAGCGACATTTATCCGACACCGACGACCGACGTGGCGGACCTGGTCCTGCCCGCGGCGGCGTGGGTTGAGCGGGAAGGGGCCTACGGGAACACCGAGCGGCGCACGCAGCACTGGGACAAGCTGATCGATCCGCCCGGCGAGGCGAAGGAAGACGCCTGGCAGATTGTTCAGGTCGCGAAGCGGATGGGGATGGGCCACCTGTTCCCCTGGCCCGAGACCGACTGGCACAAGCCGATGTTCGAGGAATACCGGAGCTTCGGGCTTGGGACGGGCAAGGATCTCGGCACGTACGAACAGCTGCGCGCCACGCGCGGCCTTCGGTGGCCGGTGGTGAATGGCAAGGAGACCGACTATCGCTACGCGGCGGGGCACGACCCCTATGTGAAGAAGGCAAAAGGCGTTCATTTCTACAAGGCGAAGGACTACGGCGAGAAGGCCGCGTTCTGGATTCGGCCTTACCATCCGCCGCCCGAGGCGCCGGACGAGGCTTTTCCGTACTGGCTGTGCACGGGCCGGGTGCTGGAGCAGTGGCACACAGGCTCGATGACGCGGCGGATCAGGCAGCTTCATCAGGCGATGCCCAGCGCCTACGTCGAGATCAACCGCGCCGACGCGATGGAACTCGGGGTGAAGACGAAGGACTGGGTAAAGGTGGTCAGCCGGCGCGGAGAATTGACGCTTCGCGTGGTGATCGACGGTCGGGGCAAACCGCCGCGCGGAAGCGTGTTCGTGCCGTTCTTCGACGAGACCAAGCTGATCAATCTTCTGACGCTCGACACGATGTGCAACATCAGCAAGCAACCGGATTACAAGAAATGCGCCGTGCGCATCGAGAGAGTATGAACGCGCCCTGCCGACGGCGATTGCGTCGGATGTGCGCTGTCGCGGTCGCGGCGGCCCTGTGCGGCTGCGGCTCGGAACCGCCGCCGGCCGATGCCCCGGCGCGATCACGAAGCCTCCGCGAGGGAAAGGCGGCCGGCTGGTCCGAGGCGCGGGCCCGGCGCCGCGCCTATGACGGCGCGCCGCCGGTCATACCTCACATGCCGATGGGCGCGAACTGCACCTCGTGCCACTCCCAGACCGGCATTCAGTTCGGCGAGATGGGTTTCGCTCCGCCGATGCCGCACACCGTGAGCCAGAATCCCGGCATGTTCGCCCGCTGCGAGCAGTGTCATGTGTATGTCGATGACGCGTCGGTATTCGCCGAGAACGATTTCGCGGGCCTTCGCCAAGACCTGCGAAAGGGCCGGCGCGCCACGGACTACTCCCCGCCCGTGCTGCCGCATCCTGTCTTCATGCGGGAGAACTGCGCCGCGTGTCATACCGGGCCGGCGGCGCGAGAGGAAATTCGCTGCACGCACCCGGAGCGGATCCGGTGCCGGCAGTGCCACGTACCGGTCGAGGAAGTGACCGAGTTTGTACGCACGGATGCAGCGTTGTCCATGTTCGTACCCTCGAAGAACGGAGAAGAGTGAGCCATGTCACCGGGTGATCAGATTATCAGTGTGCTCGTCGACAGCCTTGGCGTTTTTCTGGAGGCGATCATCGCGTCGTTCTTCGACGCGTTCGTCGTGCCGTTCTTTGAGGAGATCTTCGCCGCACTGGGCTCAGGAGGCGTGTAGACAATTCTTCGAAATCAGTCGCCTCAATGCGCCGGAAGTGCGCGGAGGTTGATGACATGCGATGGGCCTGGCAGACGCGACGTGCGGCATGGTCCGTTCCCGTTCTTTTTCTCCTTGCGGTGGTGACGCGCGGATCGGCGCAGACGCTGACGGAGACAGAGTCCCGCGCGGCCGCGGCAACCCAGCCCACGACTCAGCCCGAGGCGGAGCCAACAACCCAATCCGCGCCCGGGCCCGGCGAAACGCCTCCGCCCCCTCCTCCAAAGTACCTCGACCTCCGATACGACGAGGATTACAGCTATCTCGACGGACCGCCGGGCAGTTACCAGCCGGACCTGTTCGATCCGATCAAGTGGATTCATCTCAACGAAGATACGACGCTTTCGATCGGCGGAGAGGTTCGCGGGCGGCTTGAGGCGGAGACAAACACGACCTATGGCAGTCGCGAGCCGGCCCAGGACACGGTCTTTCTGCACCGGTACCTGCTGCACGCCGACCTGAAGTACCGAAAGCTCGCGCGCGTGTTTGTCCAGGGAATCGCCGCGTTCATCGAGGACCGAGACCTTCCGCCGCGTGCCGTGGACGAGGACCGCTGGGACGTACATCAGCTCTTCGGCGACCTGCGATTCCTTGGCGAGGACATTCCCCTGACGGTTCGATTCGGGCGTCAGGAGCTTTCCTATGGCCGCGAGCGCGTCATCAGCCCGCTCGACTGGGCCAACGTCCGCCGGACATTTGACGGCGTCAAGGTCATGTACACGAGCGAGCCTTTTGACCTGGACTTTTTCTACGTGCGCCCGGTCCCGATTGATCTGAACGAGGGGCTTAACCGAAAGCCCAATCAATACCGCGAAGAGGGGCATTTCTACGGGGCCTATTCGAAGTGGCGGCCGTTCCGAGATCATTATCTTGAAAACTATTTCCTGGCGTACCGCGATACGGGCGACATCGTCAGTCCCAACAGGAAGGCGGGGGACCTGACGTATTACACGATCGGCGGACGCGCAGGCGGGAAGTGGAACCAATTCGATTACGACGGCGAACTTGCCGGGCAGTGGGGCCAATGGGCGGGCGATACGATTCAGGCATGGATGGGCGGCGTGGACGGCGGCTGGACGGCCAAGGTTCCCTGGTCGCCGCGCTTCGGCGGCGGATTCGACTTCGGCACGGGCGATGAAGACCCGTTCGACAACGTCGTGCAGACATCGAACCAGCTCTTTCCGTTGGGACATGCCTACCTGGGATACCTCGATCTGTTCGGGCGGCAGAATATCCTGGCGACGAATCTGAATCTGACCTTCAAGCCGCATGAAAAGGTCACGACGCGGCTCGCATGGTATACTTTCTGGAATGATGAAGTGCGCGACGCAATCTACAATGTCGCTGGAGTGCCGGGCCGGCGAGATGTTAATGGCTTTGCGGGGCACGATCTCGGAAACGAGCTCGACCTGACGATTAACGTGGCGCTCGATCGGCACACGTCGTTGCTGTTCGGCTATTCGCACTTCTGGTGTGGCAACTTCATTCAGGAGACGGGGCCCGACCAGGATCCGGATTTCATCTACTTCCAGTACATGTTCAAGTTCTGACTCTCGCCGCGACGTTCGGCCCGAAGAATCGGGGGCGCGCCGATCTCATGTGCCGGCGGCACAGCAGAGGGACCCCGTGCAAGTTTGCGAGCGAGAGGGCACTTGCGCGATCAACCCCCGATCTGCGACATCTGGCGATTTCCGAAATAGGAATGCACCTCCGGCTTGAACGCCACGCAGCGCACGAATGCAGCGCGGAGTTCCTCCCGCGCGCCCTGCGGGGTTGAAGCAAAGGAACGGTTCCGTAGGATCGGGCGAAGCTCTACTTCCCCGCCGTCGAACAGGCAGCTTCGGAGCTGTCCCTCGGCGGTCAGCCGGAGCCGGTTGCACGTTGCACAGAACGGCTTGGACATCGCGCTGATAAAGCCGACCCGGCCTGCCGCGCCGGCCAGTCGCCAGATGACGGCCGGTCCGGACCCCGTGTCGCGAGGCGCGGCTTCGAGGGCGCCCAGCCGCGCGGCGATGCGAGCGCGAATGTCATCCTCGCCGATAAACCGCTCTTCATACTCTCCCCCGAGGGCCGTGCGACCCAGCGGCATGTATTCGATGAACCGAACGGTCAGGTCGGTATTGACGGTCAGCGCGGCAAAGTCGGCGAACTCTTTGTCATTGATCCCGCGCATCGCGACAACGTTGATCTTGGGATGTCGGAATCCCGCTTCGACCGCCGCACGGATGCCGCGCCAGACCTGGTCGAGATCGGCGCCCCGGGTAATCCGGCGGAATTTTTCGCGATCCAGCGTGTCCATGCTGACCGTGATCCGATCGAGCCCGGACCGTTTTAATTCGCCTGCATAGGCATCCAGCAGCGCTCCGTTCGTGGTCATGGACAGTTCGCTGACGCCCGGGAGGTTGCGAAGCATGTGCACGAGTCGCGGCAGATCGTGGCGCACAAGCGGCTCCCCGCCCGTGATTTTCATTGCGGTAATGCCATGGCTCACGGCTGCGCGGGCGATCTCGCGGATTTCTTCAAAGGCAAGGAGCTCGTCACGGGGAACCCAGTCGAGCTTGTCCTCCGGCATGCAATAGACGCAGCGAAAGTTGCATCGGTCCGTTGCGCTGATCCGCAGGGTCTTCACCGCGCGGATATCACGCGGTCCGGTCACGCCGTCCGGACGTATCTCGACCTGGTTTGCGATGGGAAGGGCAACCGACACGGCAATATATTAACCGCCGCGCCGGCGGCGGACCAACGGCTTCGGGCGCAATGGCCCCGGCCCTTGGAACGGCTGATCGGGCCTGCGCATCTGTCTCATTTTCGCTCAGCGGGGGTCGTCAGGTCGTCGTCGGCGCTTCGCATTCCGGCGCCATCGGGCAGGAAGCAGGCGGCCATGGTCCGGACGGCGGTTTCGGGGTCGCTTTGTGACAGATGCTGGAGGACGCTCTTGAAGGCCTCGCCCTGCTGCATGGCGAAAAGCCGGACGGCAAGCATGCGAACCACGGGACCCTCATCGCGGACCGCGCCGGCGGCCGCGCGGGTAAAATCATCCGCCAGCGGCGACCACCCCGCGGCCACAAGGGCGTGGGCACGTACCATCTCTTCTCGGTCGGCTACGAGCTTTGCGAGAATGCTTCGGAGCTGGGGCGTCGCCGGCGTTTCGGATGCGCCGGCGGAGGCCAATAGCGCGCCGGCCATGTCGGCGGCATGGACGCGCGCGGTGACGTCGCCGGTCGAGGCTTGATCGGACAGCGCCGTCATGGCGGCACTGGACATATCGGCGGCCTTTCGCGTGATCGAGATGGGGCCCGCGCTCACGGAGCCGAGTCCCGGTGCGAGCTTGCCCTGCTGGTAAACCGGGTCGAACAGGGCCGTGACTTCGATGGGAGTGTCCTTCGTCAGAGTCGTCAGGAGCCTTTCGCGCATCGGCCCGACGTCGATGGCGACCGTCTTCTCCACGGCATCGCCCGGGACCAGCGCGGGCCGCTCGCTCAAAAGCACCTGAAGGTAGTCCCGGAATTCCGTGCCCGATTCGCCGCCGAGCCGGGCGCTGATGGCGACAAGCGGCCGTGCCATGAAGCCCTCGCCGAACGTAATAATGAAGGGCGCCTTGTTTTCCAGCCGGAGGACGACGTTAACGGGACCGGTCGGAGGAAGATCCGCCGTGTCAAAACGGATTGTGAACTTCAGGAAGTCGGCGGTGCGGCGATAATAGTCGAACACGTCGCGCTGAAACCTGTCCAACGCGGCGATGACCTTTTCGGGCTGCTCGCGCGGAGTGAGCTTTTCACCATACTTATCGAGCAGATCGCGGATGAGTACGAAAGCGATGCCGGAGGGCTGGATTGCGGCCGCGCTCTTCAGCACCTTGATCGCCTCCTGCTGGCGGCCGCGCTGGATCATGCATCGGGCAAGTTCCAGCCCGGCGAGTTGATCGGCCGATGCAAGCGGCTCAAGAATCTTGATGGCATCGTCCGTTCGACCGTTGGCGCTCAACGCGTATCCATAGGCGAGCTTGGCCAGCGGACTGGGGCTTCGGTCCTTCATGGCGACCTCGGCCAGCTTCATCGCCTGGTCCTTGTCGGGATTGTGGTAACAGAAGTACCACGCCACCTGCGAGGCCTCCTCAGTGAGATTCTTCGAGAAAACCTCGTCGGCCCGTGCCCGGTAAGCCTGGCGGACAAAGTCCTCGTCGGCCTGGGCGGCCTTCTCGTCGCCGAGCTTTCTGAGAAGATTCGCCCGGAGCAGCCGGGCCGAGTGAAACGAAGAATCCGCCTTGAGTGCCTCGTCTGCGGCATCCTTCGCCCGGGCATGATCCTCCGCGCAGAGATAGGACAGGGCGAGCTTCTGCCAGAGGTCGGCGGGAATGGGACCGGCCTCGGCCCGGCGATGCAGCTCGATGGCGCGGTTGTACCATTCCTGGGCCTGCTTATGCAGCGTGACGCGATCGAGAAACTCGGCGAGGTCCCAGACGAGATTCACCTGGCTGGGGTTCACCGCGATCATCTGGAGGGCCATCTCCACGCGCTGAAGCTCGGGCTGCGTGTCACCGTACAGCTCGTAGGCCACTTCGCGGGCCTGGATGTTCATGGGGTTCAGTCGAAGGGCGGTCTCTACTTCCTTGCCGGCTGCCTCCTTCTCGTCGCGCTCCTGATGGTACATCGCCAGCCACGATCGCAGCGCACTTTCATAAAGCCGGCTCATCGGCTTCTGTTGCAACTCCTCCTGGACAAACTGCGCGCGAGCCTCGGATGTGTGGCGCTCGGCGAGTTCGATCTCAAGCCGCTTGAGCCGCGCCCCGTCGTCGCCGGGCATGAGGCGGACATATCGGGAGAGCGCGGCGCGAGCCGGCTGACTGCGTCCCATGCGCTGGTTCAGGTCGTAGAGCCAGTAGTAGGCCTCGGCGCAATCCGGCGAAACGAGCGTCGCCCCTTCGAGAAGGGCCATGACGTGCAGCGAGGCGCTGCGCGGATCGCCCCGGCCGATCAGGTGGCCCTGATGCCGGGCAAGATTTACGAGCCACATGCCTTGGTCGGCGGAATTCCCGCCGCCCGCCCGAACTTCGGTAATCGGGCATGCCGCGAGAGCAAACAGAACACTGATACGGCGAAGGGAAGACATCATGCACCTCCGGACGCGCCAAACTCTCCGTCGTGCCTGCGACCTCAAAATGGTATGCGCGGGGCAGCAGCGATCCGTCGGCGCTGCCACTGCTTTTCACAGGCACGATTGCCCAAACAGTTCGAAGCCCTCGCGCGAGAATCGCCGAAAATTCAGTCGGGCGATCATGCTACGAAGTCTCAGAAACCTATTTATTATCGGCACTTATACGCGCCGGTCGCCAGTTCTGCAATCCAGCCGCTGATCCGGCCGGCGGCGGTCCCAGGGTTCCCCGCGTCGGTCAATCGAGCCGCGGCCCAGGCCCCAAGCCCTTAAGATAAGCCCGCATGGGGCTTCGTGCCTGCCGGGAGGAATCCCGGTCTTGTACGGGAGGAGGCGGTCGCGTCATGGCGCTTGCGGTGTATTTCGAGGGCGATGTCGATCGGGATGTCATCCGGGGCGTTCCGGTGGCAGTGCTCGGGTACGGCAACCAGGGGCGGGCTCATGCCCTGAATCTCCGCGACAGCGGTTGCCGCGTGATCGTGGCTCAGCGGCCGGGCGGGCCGAATCATGCCAGGGCCATCGCCGACGGGTTCTCTCCGTTGTCGGTATCGGAAGCGGTGAAACAGGGGGAATTGCTGGTCTTCGCCCTGCCCGATGAGGCGGCGGGCGGCGTGTATCGGGAGGAGGTGGCGAGCACCCTTCGTCGGGGACAGGCCCTGGGCTTTATTCACGGATTTGCTATCCGCTTCGCCCGGATCGTGCCGCCGAAAGACGTGGATGTCATCCTGGTGGCGCCCAAGGGGCCTGGATCGCTCGTGCGATCCGCATTTGAGAAGGGAGGCGGACTCGCGTGCCTCTTCGCGGTTCATCAGGACGCCACGGGTCGTGCCAAGGAGCTGGCATTATCGTGGGGAGCGGGAATCGGCGGCGGGCGCGGCGGCCTGATCGAGACCACGTTCGCATCGGAGTGCGAAACGGACCTGTTCGGGGAGCAGACCGTCCTGTGCGGCGGCGTGATCGAGCTGATGAAGGCGGCGTTCGAGGTGCTCGTCTCGGCCGGCTACCCCGAAGAACTGGCGTATTTTGAGTGCGTTCACGAGGTCAAGCAGATCGTGGACCTCCAGTACGCCGAGGGGATCGCCGGAATGCGCGCCCGCATTTCGGGGACGGCCGCCTACGGCGGGCTGACCGTGGGACCGCGGCTGATCGGCGAGGCGACCCGCGCCGAAATGCGGGCCGTGCTTGCCGAGATTCAGGACGGCCGCTTCGCCGAATCGTGGGCGCGGGAGTGCGCAACCGGCAAGACGGAATTCCAGAGACTGAAGGAGGCCGAGGCCCGGCACCCCTGCGAGGCCGCGGGCCGCCACGTGCGTGAGATGGTGCGGCGCTCGCTGCCGAAATAGGGTGGTCGCTGCATGCAACTCCGCGACGGCTCCCGGGATTTGGCCCGCTTGGCGGCCCGACACCGGAATCGGCGGGCCGTCGACGTTGTGGGCCGCAGGCGGTCGCCGGAGATTGCATTCCGCCTGCTGAATGCTAAGATACAGATGAACACCGGGGACGTAGCTCAGTTGGGAGAGCGTCGCGTTCGCAATGCGAAGGTCGAGGGTTCGAACCCCTTCGTCTCCAAGTTTCGTAAAGCCGAGCCTTCTCAATCAGTTCACGATTCCTGCCGGTTGTCGGCAGCGCGGCCCGAACCGCGCAATTGCGCGGCGTTGTGCCGCGCGACGGCGTTCGCTGGGCCGGGCTGGCCCTGTGGCGCCGGCAACCCGGCCGATGGACTTCCCCTCATCCGCGAGTTCATCCACGGGGGTCGAGGCGACCAGGCGGGAGCCTCGACGGGCATCTTCCACACACCCTCCTCCAACCATGGCGCGCATGCCCAGGAGCGGCATCCTGAGGCCGTGGCGATGCTGACCTGCAAGCAGACGCGTCACCCGACCCCGCCCGGGGAGACGGCGATGCCCCCGTTTCGCCCTTCGCCGCTCTCCATTCCGCGATTCGCTATGTGCTATTCGCCATTCCCCAGGGCCGCCACTGCCCAACTTTTTTCGCGGGGCGTCCTTGCCTTTTCGCGCGAGCGCGGAGCAAGCATGTCTGATCGGAGTCCGCGACGACCCCGCGGCTTGCTCCGGCTCGACCGCTCAGTGGCATGTCAGGAAAATTCAGGCGGATTCAGGCAGATTTGGCTTTTATTTTTCTGCGCTCGCGCCCGCGGCGGCCCCCGTGTCACTGCCGCGCCGACCCGGAAAAAATTCTGCCGCGTTCTTTCCCGCCCGCCACTGTCGCATGGCCCGGAACATGGGCGTCCCGTGCGCGCGAAGTCCACACGAGTCCGAGTGCAACAGTGGGGGGGGCATGCGATCCCGAAGGACAGGGCTGCAACCTCGGCCAGGAGTACGAGTACGACATCGAGAACCGGCTGGTGCGCATCCGAAGGGATAGCGATAACCAGCCGGATTTCCCCGGCGAGCCTGGCGGCAAGGTTCCGGAGCCAAACATCCTCCTGGAGTTCGTGTACGACGCGTTGGGCCGCCGCGTCGAGACGATGGAATACGTCGATGCCGCGACCGGGCAGGTCATGGATGGCCAGAATGGCAATCCGCCGCCGCGAAGGATTCGGCACGTGTACTTCGGGCTGGAGGTGATC
>QEVG01000054.1 GCA_003576905.1 Planctomycetota bacterium
CTGGAAATCGAGAACTCCCACCGCTGAAGGAGGTAGTTCGTCTCCTGAATCGCTGACTCAACTTCCACGTGCGGCTTATGCGACATCGTATACGTTGAGACCTCCATGGGTCTCCTTTGTGAGGTGTCATGCCAAGGCGGGCGTCGGGCGGTCGATCCCCCGGTATCCGCTCGCCTCCACCTGTAGACACGCGGCGCGCGCCAGGGCGGACCGCAATCGCGGACACCTCGATTCTCCCGATTCCACCAATCATGCCACACACCCTCTATATCCGGACTGCTGGAACCGTAATTCCTTAACCAACTGTCATATATATGGTTAAATAATCAATCGGAGCGAGTCAATTCGCCCATCTGTGCCCCCGTCTGGTAATAATGGGTAATTGTTCCCAATTGGCGCAGCGAGAAAGGTAAATTGAACGCATCCCCGGCGGCCCTTCCCCTCGCGCGTGCCGCTTGCCGAGTCGCGGGCGATTCGCTCCATTCTCCTGCATGTTGCGGGCCACCGCCCCGCCGCATGCCCCGGAGAGACTCGTCCTTGGATCACCCCCGCTGGATTCTTCCCGTCTTTCTCGCCCTGGGGATGCTCTCCATCTCCTCGTCCGCCATCTTCGTCCGGCTCTGCGACGACGCCCCGCCCGTCGTCATCGCCGCCGCCCGGCTCGGCATCGCCACGCTCATCCTCGTGCCCGGCCTGACACTCGCGCGCGGTCCGAGCCTTCGGCGCATCCCCCGCCGGCTCTGGCCGCACATCCTCCTCGGCGGCGCGATGCTCGCCGCGCACTTCTTCTTCTGGATGACATCCCTGCGGCACACATCGGTCCTCAGTTCCGTCGTCATCGTCACCACCAATCCGATCTTCGTCGGCATCGGCTCGCTTGTCTTTTTTGGCGAGCGCGCCCGCCGCAATCTCGTCCTCGGAATCGCCCTCGCCGCCGCCGGGGGCGCGCTCATCACCCTCGCCGGCGGCCCCGCGCCGGACCCCGCACGCGCATCAGGCTCCACCGTTTATGGCAACCTCCTGTCCCTCCTCGGCGCGCTGACCGCCTCAGGCTATCTGCTTATTGGCCGAAGGGTCCGCGCCGATGTGGACAACCTCTCCTACATGCTCGGCGTCTATGGCGTCGCCGCCCTCATTCTGTGCGCCGCCGCCGTGGCACAGGGGGCTTCCTTTACCGCCTATCGCCCGATCACCTATCTCTACTTCCTTCTCCTCGCCGTCGCTCCGCAGCTCATCGGCCACGGCTCTCTCAACTACGCCCTGCGACACCTCTCCGCCACCCTCGTCGCCATCTGCATCCTCGCCGAGCCTGTCGGAGCAAGCCTCCTTGCATACCTCATCCTCGGTGAATCCGCCGACCGGTGGCAGGCCGCCGGCGCGGCCCTCATCCTCGGCGGAATCTTTCTTGCCGGCCGCGCCGATGCCGCCCCGCGTCCGAAAAATATCGAACCCGATCCGCGTTCCGATTGAGTCCCGATAGCCAGAGTGGTAAAATGATTGTCTCCGACCAACGGGGGCAGTCGCCGCCCGCGAAAGCGAAACTCTCCAGTATCCGGCGGCATTCTGACTTAGCCCGGTCGCCCGGTGGCCGATGGAATCCGACATGCGTGCTGTGCTATTTCGGCTGGACACCACTCATTCCGCCAGCGCATCCCCGCGCGCGGCGATCTGCACGGCCGCCGCCCTATGCCTTAGTGCCACAATTGCGTCAGCCGGGCCGGACCGGCCGGCCGGCGCTCCGAAGTCCGCCGAGCGAACCGTCCGCGCTGTTGATCTCGGCATCCGCCTTCTGCCCCAACCGCTCGATGTCGCCCCCGGCATCACCTTCCTCGGCTCCGGTCCCAGCCCTGAGGAGATCGTCGCTCTCATCCCCCACAACCGAAACGCCGCCGACACGACCAATGTCGATCAGATCTGGGTCGGCGGCGCGCTCGGCCTGAATCTCAGCGGCGCGGGCCTCGTCGCCGGCGTCTGGGACAGCGGCACCGTCCGCGACACCCACCAGGAACTCGCCGGCCGCGTCACCATCGTCGACGCCCCCAGCCTCAGCACCCATGCCACCCACGTCGCCGGCACCATCGGCGCCGCCGGCGTCAATGCCGCGGCCCGCGGAATGGCCGGGGGCATCAGCATTCGCAGCCGCACGTTTGCCAACGACCTCAGCGAAATGAACACCGACGGAAATCTGATCAACCTCTCCAACCACTCCTACGGCCCCATCGACGGATGGACCCTCGAACTCGACTGGGGCATCGGCCAGGTTGACACCTGGTTCGCCGACCGCGCCCTCTATGACACCGAAAGCCCCAACTTCGGCCGCTACACCTTCAACGCCCGCACCCTCGACATCCGCCTCAACAGCTTCCCCCACCTCGTAAGCTGCTGGTCCTCCGGCAACGAGCGCGGCGAACAGTTCTTGAACGTCCGCGGTGACAACAAGTACGTCGCCTTCTTCTCAACGCCCCCCATCGGCGGAACCTCCGTCGGCAGCGGCTACTACCTCGTCGACAACACCGGCGACACGTCCGCCCCGCCGGCCGACGGCAACGCCGGCACCGGTTTCGACTGCATCTCCGGCACCCAGGTCGCCAAGAACTGCATCACCGTCGGCTCCATCAACGACGTCACCGTCGACCCCTACGGAGCCATCACCGCCGCCGCCGGCTCCTCCTGGGGGCCGGTCGACGACGGCCGCGTCAAGCCCGACCTTGTCGGAAACGGCGCCGGTGTGACCTCCTGCTCCGCAGCCGGCAACGCCAGCTACGCTTCCTTGAGCGGCACGTCGATGTCTTCGCCCAACGTCTGCGGGACCGCGGCCCTCCTCATCGAACACTACAAGAACCTCAACGCCGCCGCGCTCCCCAGGAGTGCCACCATCAAGGCCCTTCTTATCCATACCGCCTTCGACGGCGGAAACGCCGGGCCCGACTACAAGTTTGGCTGGGGCCTGCCCGACGCCGCAAAGGCCGCGACATTCCTCTCCGACTCCGAGAGCGAAACTCCCGAGCTGAATCACCTGTTCGAGGCCGCATACTCCGGCTCGACGCAGGACTACGTCTTCTCCTACGCCGGGCCCGGCGCGATAAAGGCCACCCTCGTCTGGACCGACCCCCAGCCCGCGGCGACACCTGCCGGGACCCTCGACAATCCGCAGAAGGTTCTCGTCAACGATCTCGACCTGGTCATCATCGGCCCCCCGTCCGACACCACGTACTGGCCCTGGACGCTGGACCCGAACAATCCCAACGCCCCCGCCGTCCGGTCGGCGCGAAACGAAGTCGACAATGTCGAGCAGGTTGTCATCAGCGCTCCCGCCGCCGGCACGTACACCGTGCGCGTCACCCACACCGGCGCAGGCTTCAACCAGAACTACTCGCTCCTCGTCAGCAACGTCTCCGCAGGAGTCGCGCCCGTCCTCGCGCCCCCCGCAAACGACACGACCGCCTGCGGCGCGCCGTACGTCTCGCCCGCCCCCTCCCTCAGCCAGGGAACACCCGTCATCACCTGGAGCCTCGACGCCGGCCCGCCGCTGGCAACCATCGACCCCGGCTCGGGCGTCGTCTCCTGGACCGATCCCGTGCCCTCCGCGACGCCTTACGACATCACCATCACCGCGACGAATGCGCAGGGTACCGACACCGCGACATGGCAGCTCACCGTCGCCCCCGGAGATTTCACCGGCGACGGTCTGCTCACCGATCTCGACGTGCCCGATTTCGTCGATCACCTGATCGACATATCCGCGACGCGCCCCTGCGCCGCCGACGTCAACCTCGACATGTCCATCGACGCCCTCGACGTTCAGGCATTTGTTAGCGGGATGTAAGCGATCAGAGGCGCGGCGCGACCGCGTGCCGTGCATCGTCTCCGCGAAGCGCGTACGCCGCGATACCGCTCGGCCGATTATCGCATCGTCCGGCCACGCCCGGCGCACGCCTGCCCGCGCAGATTTTCCGGATTCAGCCCCTCAAGCTCCTTCACAACGAACCGCCCGTCCTTCCGCACCAGCTCCCCGTCAAAGAAAATCGCGCCCCCGCCGCATTCCGGTGTTTGCCGCAGAATCATGTCCCAGTGAATGCTGCTCTTGTTCCCGTTGCTCGCCTCGTCGTAACAGCCCCCCGGCGTGAAGTGAATCGAACCCGCGATCTTCTCGTCGAACAGCGTGTCCTTCATCGCCCGCGTGCAGTATGGATTGAACCCGATCGCGAACTCCCCGATGTACCGCGCCCCCTCGTCGGCATTCAATACCTCGTTCAGCTTCGCCGTGTGGCTGCTTGTCGCCTCGACGATCCTCCCCTCGCGCAGCACCAGCCGGATGTCCGTGTGCGTCTCGCCCCGGTACAGCGTCGGTGTGTTGAAGTGGATCACCCCGTTCGCGCTCGTCCGCACCGGCGCGGTAAAGACCTCCCCATCCGGGATGTTCAGCTTCCCGTCGCAGCACACCGCCGGTATCCCCTTGATCGAAAATGTCAGATCGGTGTCGCCCGGTCCCACCAGCCGCACCGCGTCCGTCCGCATCATGCGCTCCGCCAGCGGACGCATCGCCGCCGCCATTCGCCCGTAGTCCATCGTGCACACCTCAAAGAAAAAATCCTCGAACGCCTCCGTGCTCATCTCCGCCATCTGCGCCATGGACGGGCTCGGCCAGCGCAGCACCACCCACCGCGTCTTCTTCACCCGCGTCTCAACGTGCACCCGCTTCCACACCGTCTTCTCGTAGATCGCCTGTAGCTCCGCCGGAACGTCCGACAGCTCGCTCACGTTCGGGTTCCCACGTACCCCGATGTAACACTGCACCCGACTCATCAGCCCCAGCTCCGTGTCGGCGATCAGCTCCCAGCCCTCCGAAGAACCGGCGCGCATCAGCGCCCGCTTGATCTGGTTCGACTCCAGCTTCACCACCGGCACACCTTCCGCCGCCCGCGCGACGCGAATCAGCTCCGCCGTGAACGCGTGCGGAACGTCAATCGCCTCGATCAGGATCCGGTCCCCCGGCATCACCGCGCAGGAGTAGTTCACGAGTACCTCCGCCAGCTGCGTCATTCGTGGGTCAAGCATGGGTCACCTCGGTAAATCGTTAAATCATGGCCGTGCCGGCCCACCGAATGTGTCACTTCCGGGACACCCCGGGATATTTCGCTCCAAACCAGACAGCACAGGTCCGACATGTTCACTTCACGCCACGCAGGTTTTGCGCCCGTCTTAACCTTAACGTAAATCCCCACCGCTCCCGCCGCAATCCGACACCGAATCTCAGGGTTTTTCTTGCATTTCACAGCCCGGCGGTGCAAACTATCAGTCACTCGGCCGCGGTTCTCTGCGGCCTGTCACTGCGGCTGGTCTTCGCCGTTTGGGAGACGCCGGACTCATTCAAACATTCTCTTGGCTGCGGCCCTTCGGGGGGGGCCGGCACACGTTTCGTGTGTTGCCCCTTTATTGTTGAATCCGACTCGTTGCACGGGGTGCTGCGTGGGCGCCCCGGCACTGTCCTGAGACTTCGTTACGGAGTACCTCGTCCATGAAAAGAACCATCTTTGCCCTCGCCGCCGCACTCGCGGCCGGCCTGGCGCCCGCCACCGCACTGGCCGCGCCCATCACCGACTTCTCTTACTTCAACACCGTGCCAAACACCGTTATCTCCTTCGAGCAGGACGGTACCGGCAACACCCTCCTCAATCCGCCGAATAACTACACCTTCCCGAGTACCGAGTACGCGGCCCAGGGCGTCACCATCAACCCCGACGTCCGCCTCGCCCGCGACAACGACTCCTGCTTCCGCATCGTCCAGTCCTTCAACGGCTCCCTGCCGTTCGGCCTGATCGCCTCGCAGACCAGCTCCATCGAGTTCGACCCGCCCACGACCGCTTTCGCCGTCTCCTTCGTGGCGATCCAGTTTCAGTTCGCCACCTTTACCGCCCTCGATGAAAACAACAACGTCATCGAGACCGCCACCTTCGCGCCGCCCTTCGTCGACGGCTTCGGCTGTGGCTTCCTCGAGTACGGCGT
The DNA here is from genome assembly GCA_003576905.1 of Planctomycetota bacterium. Taxonomy (GTDB): domain Bacteria; phylum Planctomycetota; class Phycisphaerae; order UBA1845; family UTPLA1; genus UTPLA1. Next base: position 6,007 of record QEVG01000054.1, read on the forward strand.
CATCGGAATCGCCTCCACCACGCCCATTCACCGCGTCAACATCGCCGCACCCAGCGGGAGCATCGACCGCCTCACCTTCGCCCTGCCGGGCGACTCCGACGGCGACGGCGTCCTCGACGAAAACGACAATTGCGTGAGTGTTCCCAACCCCGGTCAGGAAGACGCCGACGGTGACGGGCTCGGCGACGCCTGCGATGCCTGCCCGAACGACGTCGACAACGACGCCGACGGCGACGGCATCTGCGGTGATGTCGACAACTGCCCCGCCGCGGCCAATGCCGACCAGACCAACACCGACGGCGACGGCCAGGGAGACGCCTGCGACCCCGACGACGACAACGACGGCGTGCCCGACGGCGAGGACGAGGCCCCGCTCAACCAATTCGCCTGCCGCGACTCCGACGCCGACGGCTGTGACGACTGCACTTCCGGTGTGGAGAACGCCGCTTCCGACGGCCTCGACACCGACGGCGACGGCACGTGCGACGTCGGCGACCCCGACGACGACAATGACACCGTCCTCGACGGCGCGGATGCCGATCCCTACAACGCCTTCGTCTGCGGCGACTCCGATGGCGACGGCTGCGACGACTGCTCCGTCACCGGCGGCCCGCCCAGCACGACCAACGACGGCCCCGACTTTGACAACGACGGCTTCTGCGACGCCGGCGACCTCGATGACGACATGGACGGCGTGTCCGACGACATGGACAACGACCCGTTCGATCCCTTCGTCTGCCGCGACGCCGACGCCGACGGCTGCGACGACTGCGGCATCCTCGGTTCACCCGATCCCTCCATCGACGGCCTTGACTTTGACGCCGACGGTCTGTGCGACGACGGCGACCCCGACGACGACAACGACGGCCTCTCCGACGTCGACGAGGCTACCTACGGAACCAACCCGTTCGACGGCGACACCGACAACGACGGCCTGCTCGACGGAACCGAAGTCGACATGGCCATGGGCGGCGGTTGCCCGAATCCGCTGACGGCCGACTCCGACGGTGATACCATCACCGACGGCGATGAAACCGCCGGCGACACCGATCCGTGCAGCACAGACACCGACAACGACGGTGTGCCCGACAACATCGATCCCCTGCCCACCCAGCCCGGCGTCACCCAGGACTTCCTCGAAGACTGGGTCCGCGAGCTGGCCACCGATACCATCCCCTCGCTCGACCTGAGCCTGTTCACCGGGCCCAACAACAACGCCAAGCGCGGGCGGCGAAACTCGTTCACCGTTCGCGCGGCCGTCGCCGCCAACGCGATCGCCAACGGCAACTACATCGTGGCCATCGTGGCGCTCGAAACCATCTATGTTCAGATCAACGGCCAGGGCCCGATCCCCGACTGGATGCATCCCTCGCCGGAACAGGCGGCCCTCGCCGATGAGATCGAACAACTCATCGACCTGCTGATCCTGATGCTCTGATCAGGATTCGCGCGTACATCCCGCCGGCATGAGTGCGTGCCGGCCGATCGCCTCTAACAGAAACGGGCGCTTCGGCACAGCCGAGGCGCCCGTTCTCTTTTTCCGAAGTTGTCGAATTCTTGCCAACCGCCCCGAAGGCGCAGGCAGCCGGATACGCCGCACGTTTCGGCTACTGCCGCGTTAATGTCACCTGCGAGGCCGGGCTCGCCACGCCCAGGATCGAAAAGAATACCCGGCCCGTCAGCGTACCCCCGCCCTGATCGGTCACTTCCAGGTTCAGTTCCGACGAAATCAACGGATTGTTCGGCGCGGCCAGCGTCCCCTTCCACGTGATCACCCCGTTACTCACCGTCGGGCTCTGCGGATTTGTCAGCGTCGTCCCCAGCCACGTGGTCAGCAGGCTGTTCGAGATCACCGCCTCGCCCATCGTGCCCGCCGGAAGAAACGACCCCGCCTCCGCCCCGGTCACGTTGACCGAATACGTCCCATCGAGATTCAGCGTGATCGGGGCCGTCCCGCAGCCCGACGCGCCCATCAGGCCGACGACAAAACTCAACGCCGCCCCCGCCGCGATCCGCTCGCGCGTTAACCGCTTTCCAGGCATGTCAGCCTTCCTTTCGGCAATTGAACCCAACGCCCGATCAGCGGCCCAGCCCAAGCTGGACCGTGCCCCCGCCCTTGTGCGCGCACCGCTCCGTGTTGATGCACGCATCCGCAAGCCGCAGCCGAGCCACCGGAACGCCCCCGACCAGGTGACTCTCCAGAATCTCCTCGACGTCCGCCGACTTCACAAACCCGTACCACACCCCCTCCGGGTACACCACGATGGTGACACCGTGTTCGCACTGGTCCAGGCAGCCGGCCGTGTTCACGCGGATCTTCCCCTTGAGACCCCGATGCTCCACCAGTTCCTTGAACTTCTCGCGGATCGCCGCCGAATCCTTCGCCGAACAGCACCCGCGCGGGTGCCCCTCTGCCCTGGCGTTCGTGCAGACAAAAACGTGTTTCTCGAAGGCGGCCATGATCGCCGCATCTTAACGCCGTTCCCCCAAAAGGCGATTGATTCCCGACCGCCGCCGCCGCCCGCCACGCTTTGTCCCGGCCCGCCGCCCTCGTAAGATGGTCCGTGCCCTCGAGAGGACCGCCCATCCGTGCCGCCGACACTCGACCACCCCCGGGCCGCCGCCTCGCCGGACGGCACGCCTCCGCCCGCGCGCCGGCGCTCCGTCGCCTCATGGATTCTCGCCGTTCTCATCGGAGGCGGCGCGCTGTACTTCCACGCCCGCTCCTTCCTCCCGTTCTTCGACGACGACGCCCTGATCTCCCTGCGGTATGCCGACCGCCTCCTGTCCGGCCACGGCCTCACCTGGACCGACGGCCCGCGCGTCGAGGGCTATTCCAACCTGCTCTGGATCCTGCTCGTCTGCGTGCCCGGACTGTTCGGAGCCGACCTCGTCGTCTCCGCCCGCGGGCTGGGCTTTCTCTGCATGCTCGGGACTCTCGCCGCAGTGTCAGGACTGTGGCTCCGTGCCCCCACCTCCATCCCCGCCCCGCGCCCGCCCTTCGCAATATGGCCTGCCCTCGTCGGCGCGCTGATCCTTGCCGCCGCCGCACCCGTCGCCGTCTGGTCCATCGGCGGCCTCGAACAGCCGCTCGTCGCCCTGCTGCTCGCCTGGGGACTGGTCTTCGCCGCCCGCGCCGCGGCCCCCGCGGCGGCCGCGCGCCCCGCCTGGGCCGCGTCCATCTGTTTCGCGCTCCTGTGCCTGACCCGGCCGGACAGCCCGATCTTCGTGGCCGCCACCGTCGTCGCCCTACTCGCCGCCGCACGGCCCGATCCGGCCCGCGTCCGCCGCGCTGCCATCATCGCTGCACTCCCCGTCCTCGCCGTCCTCGGCCAAGCGGCCTTTCGCCTCGCCTATTACGGCTCGCTTCTGCCGAATCCCGCATGGGTTAAGATCACGCCTTCCTCGCATCACTTCCTGCGCGGCCTCAACTACCTGGCCGGGGGCTTCACGGCCCTGCTTCCCCTGTCGCTCGCCGCCGCCGTCATTCTCGCTGCCGGCGTCCTCCGACGCGACCGCCATCCCCGCTCGCTCCCCCTCGCGCTCAATGCCGTCGCATGGGCACTCTACATCACCCTTATCGGCGGCGACATCTTCGCCGCCTGGCGACACTGGACCCCCCTGCTCGTCATCATGGCCCTCGCCATCGCCGACGCGACACGCCGCGGCCTGGCCGCCTCCCGGAGCTTCGCCCCCGCCGCGAGCATTGTTGCCATTCTCCTGACACTCATCACGACCGCCTTTTTCTGGCAGCGCCGCGATGATCAGGTCCGCCGCGCCCTGACCCAGCGCACCGAATGGGACGGCCGTGCCGTCGGCCTCATGCTCCGCCGCGGCTTCGCGGGCCGCGCCCCCCGCATCGCCGTCGACGCCGCCGGCGCCGTGCCCTACTGGTCGAAACTTCCCGCCCTCGACATGCTCGGCCTCTGCGATCCATACATCCCGTTTCACCCGCCCGGCGCGATCGGCCGCGGTTTCCTCGGCCACGAACTCGGCGACGGGCGGTACGTCCTCGACCAGAAGCCCGACCTCGTGCTCTTCAAGGACCCGCGCGGCCGCAGGGACGCGGTCTACCTCAGCGGCCGCCAGATGCAGGCTCTCCCCGACTTCGCCCGCCAGTACGCGCTGGCCACCTTCGCCGTCCCCGCCGACCCGCCCTTCGAATCACGCATCTGGATTCGCCGCGACAGCCCCGCCGTCGGCATCCGCCGCGAAACAACCCCCGACGGCGCCGAGACAATCGCAATTCCGGCGTGGCTCTTCAATCAAAACCCTCGGACTGTTGTACATCTCACCCCGGAGAATGACTTCTGCGTTCCGGCCACGCGCGCTGAGCCGGTAAGTGTCCTAATTGTGTCACTATCCGCGCGCCGCTGGACTCTTATTGCCAACGCCGACGGTCCCATCTACGCAAAAATTCTTACCGCAACCGATGAGACCCTTGCAACCGGCTCCGCCCCCCTTGGGTTCGACCTCTCGGAACAACAGTCACTGACTGTGATGATGGTGCCGACAGCCCCCGGAGTCGAACCCATCCATGTGCGCGGAATCACGCTCGCCGGCGCGCATCAACGATAGCGCCGCACATTTCGACCGCCCGTCTCAATCTGATTCTGTAGGGGAAGTTGCCTGGACCACTGACCGAATGCGGGCGTAACACTTCTCACTCCACGCCTTCATCCTCCCGCGCAATCACCCGCCGCGGCCCACCCTCGATCACCGCCAATACCCCGCTCCGCGCCGCCACCCACCGCTCAAGCCACGGCTCCGCCGCTCGCGGACCCACCTGGCAGACGTTCACCACCGGCCCGCCCCCGGCCCCCAGCGCCGAAAGCTCCCCCTCGCGCAGCTTCCCGCCCGTGAACAACCACACCACCCCCGGTTTCAGGGCCAGCGCCTCGGACAGCGCCTTCGCCGCCGGCCCCCGCGCCGACGGCCGTATGCTCCGCACAAGGTCATACGCCCGGATCTTGTTGCCGCTCGTCGCCTCCGCCGCCTCCCCCCGGCCCGGCCAGGCCTCGATCCCGTCCACCGTGCACGACACCAGGCAGAACCGCTGCCGCCCGTCCAGTCCGTGAATCTGCTCGATCACTCGGTCCGTCAAGAGCACGTGATCCGGGCCCGTCCCCGTCGGGCTGAGCACCACGAACACCGCCACCTGGCCTACCGCCTCCAACGGGATCGTCACTTCGCTCTTCTCGCCCGCCGGCGGCGCAAGCACCTCAAGCCGACCGCCGTGTGTGCCGGCGATGCGGCCCTCGACCGTCACGCGCCGGCCGATCTGTTCCGGCCCAAACCGCGCCGTCGCGGGGCTTGCCCCGATCGACGCCCCTTCGACAAGCACTTCCGCCCCCGGCGGATCGGTTCGGATCACCAGCTCCGAGCGCGGCCGCGCCAGCGCCATCCGCGCCACCACCGGCGCAGCGCCGATTCTCTCCGGCAATGACGTCCGAAGCGTCGCCTGCTCGTAGCCCGGCATAGTCGCCGTGATCTCCACGTCCCTGCCCAGATACTCAGGCGGCATTGCGACATCGACCGGCGTCGGCCCGCGAACCTGTCCATCGACCGTCACCAGCGCGCCCGGCGGGTCCGTCTCCACGCGAACAAGGACCCCCGCCGGCTCCATCTCAATGTCCAGCTTCAGGATGCGTCCGCGCTCCGGCGGCGTGATCTTCTTCGAGACCGGCTCATATCCCTCGCGCTTCAGTGAAAGCGTCGACTGCTCCCACGGAAGCATCGTCAGCGTGAGCGGCGTGTTGCCCTTGTACTGGTTGTCGATCCAGACCTCCGCCTCCGGAGGCTCCGAGTGAACCACGAGATCGATCGGCTTCTGAACCAGCTCGATCGTCATGTCGCTCACGCCAGCCTGCCGCGTGATCGGCCGGCGAACCGAGTGATATCCCTCCGCGTCCACCGCCAGCCAGTGCATCTCGCCCTGGTCGGGCGGAAGCGCAAACGTCAGGATGCCTTCCTCCGACGATGCCGCGATCGGCGCGTCGTCCAGCGTCACCGTCGCCCAGGCCGGCTTGACGATGAGCCGCACCGGCATCGCCTCTGCCTTCTGACCCGGCAGCGCCAGTTGAATCGGCTCCAGCCTTTGCGTAACCATGTAGCCCGTCATCGCGCCGACCACGATCAATCCCAGCGTCACGCCGATCGCCAGGTCGCGCCGACGCCGCCGTGATCGCGGCGCCTGCCCATACAGAGGCTCCTCGGCAAGCACCTGCGCCGCCGGCTTCGGACGCACCGTGGGCGCGGCCGGCGTCACCGGTGGTCGCGGCGCTTGAATCACGGGAGAAGGCAGATCCACCTGCCGCGGAACAAGGCGCGGCTGCGGAGGCGCGGCTGTCGGGGGAGCCGGCGGCACAAGACGTGCCCCCGTCCGAAGCTGCTGCTGCGCCGCCGTGCGGCGGCACGCGCAACACACTCCCTCGATGATCGAAATCGCGTCGTCGGATTCCAGATCGCGTCCGCAGCGTTCACACTGGAGCGGATTCATGGGCGCGTGATAAGACTCCGTCTCTCGATTCGCCACCCGCCGGGCACATGCCGGCCTGCGCGGTTCCACCGCTCGGCCTCACCCGGCGCAAGGGGGATCGCGCAAAGCAACGCGCATCCCTTGTCTTTCATCGACCCGAGTCGTCCCATAACTGTAGCCGCTCCAAATTCTTATCGATGAATACCTTGGAACCCCCGCGCAGCTTCATTACTGTTGCGGACTCCTGCCGGCTCGACCCCAGCCTGCGCTGCCTGTCAACCGCGGCTCGGCGCGAAATCGCGTTGCCAGTACTAATACCTCGGCCCCGCGCAACGACCGCCCTGCACGATTCGCCCTGTTCACTTGGCGCCGCCGTCGTGTCGGGACAGCGACCTTTCCTCCACGGAGTGGATTAAGATATGCTCGACCGCCCGCCTGACCGGGCACAAGTGGGACCCCATGCTTCAGTTACAGATTCAATACCCCGACGGCCGCCGCGACGCCCTGGAGCTCAAGGGGGACGAATGGCTCATCGGCCGCGACGAGTCCTGCGAAGTCCCCCTCGATGACGCCGCCACCAGCCGCCGACATGCCCGGCTGTACCGCGACCCGCAGGGCCGCATCTGGATCCAGGACCTCCAAAGCAAGAACGGCACCTTCCTCAATGAACGCGGCGTCTCCAGCGCTGAAATCACGCCGCGCGACCGACTCGCCGTCGGCGGTTGCGTCATGCGCGTGATCATCCCGGAAAAACCCTCCATCGTCCTCCGCGACACCGCCGGCTCGATGACCCACGCCACCACCAACGCCTGGGGCCGCGACCAGCGCGTCGCCCTCGCCCAGCGCAGGCTCGAAAGCCTCTACGAGCTGAACGAACGCCTGACCGGGCGTTTCGACCGCGACGACCTGCTCTCCGAGCTTCTCGACATCTGCATCGATCATCTTCGCTTTGAACGCGCCGGGGTCGCCGTCTGGTCCGGCGAGCCCGCCGCGCCCCCGCAATGGGTGCTCATCCGCAACCTCCGCGACGGCGCCGAGGCCGAGATTCACCTGTCGCGATCCATTGTCGACCGCGCCCTTCACCACGGCGAGCGCATCCTCATCACCGACACCTCCGGCAAGGACTTCGACCCCACCGCCAGCATGATCGCGAGCAACATCCGCTCCGCCATGTGCGTTCCCATGGAATACCACGACCGCGTCCGCGGCGTCATCTACGGAGACCGCGTCAGCTCCGCCGGGGGATACACCCGCGAAGACATCGACTACTTCGCCGCCCTCGGCCGCCTCGGCGCGATGGGCCTCGCCAATGTCCAGCTCGTCGAGGAAATGCAGCAGCGCCAGCGCGCGGAGATGCAACTCCAGCTCGCCCGCGAGATTCAGGCCCAGCTCTTCCCCGCCGAGCCCCTCGCCGAACAGGGCCTCCGCATCGCCGCCCTCAACGACCCCGGCCAGAAGGTCTCCGGCGACTACTACGACTACTTCGTCCGCCCCGACGGCCTCATCGCCGTCATCATCGCCGACGTCGCCGGAAAGGGCGCTCCCGCCGCCATGCTCATGGCCAACCTACAGGCTGCCGTCCATGTGACACTCGCCCACGAGGCCGACTTGATCAAGGTCGTCGGCGTGCTTAACCGGCTCATCTGCCGCAACGTCCGCGACTCCAAGTTCATCACCGGCATCTTCGGCCTGCTCGATCCCGCGAAGCGCGTCTTTACCTATGTCAACGCAGGGCACCTCGGCCCCTACCTCATCCACGAAAGCCGCGGCGACGATCGCGTCGAAAAGATTCAGCCCGACGCGACCCTGCCTCTCGGCATCGAGGAAAACGAGCCCTACACCCTTCAGCGAATTGAATTCGGAACCGGCCCGACAACCCTGCTGCTCTACACCGACGGCGTGCCCGACGCCGAAAACCCCCAGGGCCAGCAATTCGGCGAGGCCCGCTTCGCCGAGTGCATCGCCGCCGGCGCGGGCGAGCAGCCCGAGGAATTGGTGACACGCCTGCGACGCTCGATCAAGCAGTTCGCCAGAAACCACCCCCAGACCGACGACATCACCCTCGCCGCTGTTCGTCTTGGCTGAGCCGAGAGGAGACTGTCCTGCCTCGCTTCGATCGCCTTCCCATTTCGAAAATCGCCCCCGCAAGCATGGAAAGCTCTGGCTGTTGCAACAAATATCGGATGCGCGTCGTCTCAAGGTGCTCCGGAGCAAGGTCTTCCATGATCTTGAATGCGGAACGTGCCCGGTCGGCCTCTCCGATCATGAAAAGATACACTATGACCACGGAGGTGTACGACAGCACTTCAGACACATGAAACCGCTCGCGATCGGGATACATCGCCCCGATGAACAGCTTGCGGCCGATCAACTCCTCGGCCACGTCCATCTCGCCGCGGAGGATGCACAACCTCACATAAGACACGAAGCCGAACAGGTGATCCGGAAATTCGCGGTGAACCTCCTCAACGAGTCGCTCCGCGGACGCCTGATCCCCGGCCGCGCCGAGCGCCGCGCCCAGGTGATTCCATATCAGGGGTATGCGTGGATATCGCGCCCGTAGCGCCTCAAGCTCGGAAACAACCTCTGGGCCGCACGCGCCCCCTTTTTTAAGAACAAGCATGGAGCCGATCTCGAACGGGCGCTCGCGATCCTCATCGCGCATCCTGTCGCAACCCGGATGCGGCGATGGCCCGTAGTCAACTTCAAACGTGAAACACCGGAGTGAAACGGGATCGTCGGTGCCCGCGATCGCATCAGCCCGCCAGAAGCTCCGCGCCGCGCTCGCCCAGCCCGCTGCGCAGCTTCGCCAGCGCCTTCATCTCGATCTGGCGCACGCGCTCTTTCGAAATGCCCAGGTCGCGGCCGATCGCGTCCAGCGTCTCGCCGCCCCCCTCCCCGCAAAGTCCGAAGTGCCGCTCGACGATGACCCGCTCGCGCTCGTCCAGCAGCCGAAGCGTCCGCCGGACCGCGTCCTTCGCCGCCCGCGCCGTCTCCTCGGTTTCTCCGGCATCCGCCTCCGTGCCTCCCGCCGCGGTGAGCATCTCGTCGCTGCCCGTCTGGAACCGGTCCGCCTGGGCCAGCTCCTCCGGGACCGACCGGGCAAAGCCCCGCGTAATCGCCCACGTCGCATACGTGCTGAAGCGGAAGCCCCGCGCGAAGTCGAACTTGTCCACCGCACGCATGAGTGACAGATTGCCGTCACTCACCAGCTCGAACAGGTTCAGCGTCGGATGCCCGAAGAGATGCCGCTTGGCGATCGACACCACCAGCCGAAGGTTGGCCTGGATGATCCGGTTGCGGATGCGCCCGGCCGCCTCCAGCCGCTCCTCCACCGCCGCGATCTGTTCGTCCGTCGTGCCCGCGATGTCCGCCGCGATTTTCCCGCGAAGACCCTCGGCCTGGTGCAGCGCGAAGTTCATCGCCGCGAAAAGGCTCGCCTCCTCCTCGCGCGAGAGCAGCGGCGTCCGGTACAACGCCTGCAAATACGGCGGAAGCTCGTTCGGCGTCCGGGCCATCACCACGTCCGACTCGCTCGCCTTGCGAACTCCGGCCGCATGCCGCACACCCGCGCACCCGGCCCCCGCGCCGAAACCGTCGGCCGCGCCGGACGCCTCGAACGCCGCGTTGGAAATGTACTCAATCGGCTTGGCGGCCAGCTCCATCGCCCGCCCGCGCGTCAGCAGCCGGCGGATTTCCGCCTCGCGCCGGCCGAACCGACGGGCCAGCTCCAGAAGCCCGTCGCCCGCCCGATAGGCCTCCAGCACCAGCGTCGCCTCGTCCAGCGCGCGACCCTGCTCGGCACGGTCAAACAGCGCCTGTTCCGGGTGATCCCGGTCAAACCGCCGCAAGGTGTATCGAATTGTTTCAACCGCCCGCCCCGTCTCCTCGGCGATCTTCAGCGTCGCCGCATGCAGGCTGCAATGCGTCTGGGCCACCAGCACCCGCGCCCGCTCGACGATATCCGCCCGCTCGGCGTCGCTCATCACGCAGAACGCGCTGCCGCGCCGAACCAGGTCGAGATTCCCCGCGACGAACTGCTGCACCGCCCGCTCGCAGAAGCCAAGCTGCGGTTTGCCGTCGGGCAATGCATACCACGCGCCCGCCAGGCCGCGCTGCCGCCACCGCGATATCGTCTTTGTCGACACCTTGAATCGCCGCGAAAGCGACTCGGCATCGTACAACCGGCCCTGCGACGCCTCCGCCGGCAGCGGCTGGGTCGCCGTCAGACCATCGAGAAGCTCCACCAGGTCCGCCTTCAGGTCCTTGCCCGAAAGCAGCGAATCCGCGCCCTTGCGCGGCCGGTAGCCGGTGACATGGAAACATACGAATGAGTACGGGTACTCGCGGTCGCATTCCGCCAGCTCGATCACGCGCAGGATGCCCGATACCTGCCGCAGTCGATGCCGGGCAGGCGACATCGTCAGCTCGTGGGCGAGCTGCTTGATTTCGGCAAGGCGGAAGGACTTCACGTCGAACCTCCCAGGAATCTCGGAGCGGTCGGGCTCTCGTCTCTCTCGTTGCGCGAGCCTGCGTTCCACGCGGTCTGCCGGAGCGCCGTGGCAGCCCTTGATTTCGGCTGGCGCTCAACTTACGGCATGGCGGGCCATCACCAGGGGAGACGCCGAAGGTCGCTGGAGCCTCGGCGCATGGGAGGGCAGACCGCTACGCTCTCTACCCTATATTATCGAATCCTGCCCGCCAAAAGTCAATTCGCCAGCCGGATTTACGCGTTTTCCGACATCCCTCCCCGCATTCAGACCCTGTCCGCAAGGGGCAGGTTGGCACTCTCACCCCCTTTTTCCGGCAAGCGACCAGCCAATATTCCCATTTGCGATCCAGGGCTGCGCGGGCCCTTACGAACCTGGGCAGCCGCCGTCTCGATTCCGCGACACCGCCGGGGCCTTTTCATCATCCCCATCGGCGGCCGCGCAGGCTGCGGCGCGGCGCGATATAAACTCGCCCGGAGGCAGCCAGTCATGAATACCTGCTCCTTCATTGCCATCTTCGCCGCACTGCTCCATACCCGGACACCCGCGCCCGACTGGCCCGCCTTCCAGCGCCCTGTTTCCACGTACTCAATCGTCGCCCGCGATCCGGCCACCGGCGAAATCGGAGTCGCCGTCCAGTCCCACTGGTTCAGCGTCGGCTCCGTCGTCCCGTGGGCCGAGGCCGGCGTCGGCGCGGTCGCCACCCAGTCCATGGTCGATCCCGCCTATGGACCGCTCGGCCTTGAGATGATGCGCCTGGGCCGGTCCGCTCCGGATGCCCTCGCATCCATCCTCGCCGGGGATTCCGGCCGCGCCCTCCGCCAGGTCGCCATGATCGACGCGGCCGGTCGCGTCGCCGCCCACACCGGCGAAAAGTGCATCCGCCCGGCGGGCCATTCCGTTGACACCGGCCTCCAGTTCTCCGTCCAGGCCAACCTGATGGCCAACGACCGCGTCTGGCCCGCCATGGCCGCCGCTTTCAAATCCGCCAGGGGAGACCTTGCCGACCGAATGATCGCCGCCCTCGAAGCCGCCGAGGCCGAAGGAGGCGACATCCGCGGCCGACAGTCTGCCGCCCTTGTCGTTGTCGCCGCCCATCCCACCGGAAAAACCTGGATCGACCGCCGCTTCGACCTCCGTGTCGAGGATCACCCCCACCCCGTCGCAGAACTCAAACGCCTCGTCCAGCTTCAGCGCGCCTACCTCCACATGAACGCCGGCGACCTCGCGATGGAGAAGAAAGACTTCGCCGCCGCCCAGCGCGAATACGAAAGCGCCCGCGCGTGCGCGCCCCACATCATCGAAATCCCCTTCTGGCATGCCGTCAGCCTCGCCGGAGCCGGACGCCTCGACGACGCCCTGCCCCTCTTCAAGGATGTCTTCACCAGGGAGCCCGTGTGGGCCGAACTCATCCCCCGGCTCGTCGCCGCCGGGCTGCTACCCACCGACCCCTCGGTCGCGGCCAGAATCCTTGACCAGGCCGCGGGGGCCAAAAGGGCGCCGTAACGGGGTCGCAGATTCGACTTCCGAGCGGCACTTTGCGTGAACGATTCACGAGGTAGAATGTCCCCCCTTGCCGGCCGCGCAGGGCGGACGGCACGGTTTGAATGCATCACAAGGAGCACCCCATGAATCCTCGCAGTTCGATCGGCTTGCTCTCGCTGTGCTGTGCGGCGCTCTTCGCCGCCGGCTGTGAACAACCCGCCCACAACATGCAGATGCCCGAAGGCCCGCCCCCGCGCCACGCCGAACTCGACAAGCTGAACTTCATGGTCGGCAGCTGGACCGCCACCGGCAACATGACCATGTACATGCCCGACGGCAAGACCCAGCAGCAGACCACGACCGGCTCCGAAACAGTGTCGTGGGCATGCGACAACCGATTCCTCAAGTCCGAATTCAACTACGGAATGGGCGAAATGGGCAGCATGACCGGCGTCTCCATGATGACCTGGTGCCCGAAGGAAAAGGAATACGTCTCCTGGTACTTCGACAGCTTCGGCACGGTCGGCGAAGGCGAGATGAAGTACGACCAGGCGATGGGACACTGGGTCATGGAGTCCGAGGGCAACAACCCGATGACCGGCCGACCCCAGGAAGGAAAGGGCACCATGAAGGTCTCCTCCGACAACATGAACATCGAATGGACTTACACCGAGTGGGACAAGGGCTCGGGCAAGAAGGTCATGGAGATCAAAGGCTCGAGCAAGAAGGTCGGCGGCGGCTTGGCCGCTCCCGCCGCTTCCACAGGCACCATGACCCCCGCGAAATAATTCGCGACGTCGCCGCGCCGCGGCGGAACTCATCGCAACCTGCATGACACCCCAGGCCCGCGGACCACCCTCCGCGGGCCTTTTCTGTTCAACCCACCGTTTCGACGCTTTGACGTTTTGACGTTTCTACGTTTACCCTGTTGCCATGGGTCATCGCGACGCCGATCTCGCCCGGCTCAAGCAGCTCCTTGCCGCCCGTTACCCCTGCATCTTCATCCCCACCTGCGAAGAAGGCGAAGCCCTCGCCCTCGTCCGACAGGCCGTCCTGCAGATGCCCTACTCCCTGCGCGTCTGGTCTGTCGTCGGCGGCGTCCGCGACG